>NZ_CP048711.1:3899668-4649503 GCF_010669285.1 Kineobactrum salinum
TAGTACACGTTCTTTCATAAACACCAGATAAATACCTAGATCATCGCGAGCCTGAAACTCCTGAAGTAGCGGTACTAACTCACCTCGGTCAATCGCCGGCAGCGCGAGATGTTCCGCCATGCGGCCAATACCAAGATGGGCAAGGCACATGTAAGTGCTTGCTATACCGCTAATGCATTGAAAATTTCCGTCAACAGTTATGGATACCTCTTTACCATCAATGGTGAACGGCCAAGTATTGAGATGCTTTAACGGCCCGTCCCATCGAAGGCAGTTATGGTGTAGGAGGTCATTGGGGTGCTTTGGTGTGCCGTGTTGATTAATGTATTCTGGCGACGCAACGACGATACGCTGGAGATCTGCGAGTTTTTTGCAGGCGAGCGTGGAATCCTTCAAGTGGCCCATTCGCACTGCGAGATCAAAGCGGTCGTCGAATAAATCAGCGATCGTATCACTTAATGACAGGTTAATGCTCACGTCGGGATATATTTCGAGAAAGCGCGGTAGTAGGGGGCTATCTGATCAATGCCGAGATTGGTTGGAGCAGTGATACCAATTGGGCCATTGATGCTGGATTGCCACCCCGAAGTGTCAGCCTCGATCGCACTGAGTTCGGAGAGTAACTTGTTAGTTGATGCAAGGAAACGCTCGCCCTCCAGGGTGAGGCTTAAATGGCGTGTCGAGCGCCTCAGTAATGTGATGCCCAATCGTGCTTCGAGACTTTTAATGGTGCGGCTAACAAATGGTTGCGTGACTGAAAGCGTATGAGCTGCCTCGGTAAAGCTACCGAATTCGGCGACCGCCTTGAATACACGCATCTCTATTAAGCGATTGTCTCTCATCTACCCAATGCCAACGCATCTTGCTTTGTTTCAAGTGCCAGCCATACTGCTACACTGACTACCGAATGCGGCTGAAACCTAACACCAAGTTCTACAGTATGTCAATAAGGTCACCAGGCATATCGCGTATCTGAAGACACGAATTATGGTTCGACTTCACGAGCCGCACCAGCAGGTACCCCCTGGTGCCGCTGGCTGAATCGCTGGGGAAGAGGAGAGCATGATTGTTTGGTGATATGAATCTCAGGAAAATCAGCCAGTGATGATCCCGCCTATGTACCGTCTAGCAACTGGGATGCACGGCGATGATAGTACGGTGGTCCCTTGTATAGTGGTCGGAAACCGGCTCTTAACAGGTTGTTGAAAAAGCCCCGGAAGAACATTCCAAGCCATGTTTGCGGCACATGTCCGCAAACGTGGTAACGACAAATCAACCACTTAAGTGCCTGACTTTTTGATCGAACACAGTTTGGTCAATGACGCAGGCTGTTTTTCAACAGTTTGATGAGCAACAAAATTCTATCCGGCTCTATGGCTCTTTGTGACCTGTCATACCGCAGCGCTTGGATATAATTTCCAGCATTATCTCGTCTGCTCCACCGCCGATTGACAGAACACGACAGTCTCGATACAGGCGTGATATAGGCGTTTCGCTCATGAATCCCATTCCACCAAAATACTGCAGACAGCTATCCGAAACTTTGCGGATCAATCTACCTGATGTCAATTTCGCCATCGAAGCGAGGAGGACGACCTCGCGGCCGGAGATGTAATCTTCCACGGCTCGATGAATGAGGGAGCGAAGCAACTCCACCTCGGTGCGAAGCTCGGCCAGTTTGAACCGCACGACCTGGTTATCGATAATTCGCCGCCCTTGGACTTTGCGTTCGGTCGCATATGCCTGGGCGTCGTCTATGGCTTTTTCCATAGGACGCAATGATGACGCTGCGACACATAGTCGCTCTTCCTGAAACTGTTCCATTTGGTATCTGAATCCAAGACCTTCTTGGCCTATCAAATGACGACGCGGCACGCGAACATCGTCGAAATGAAGTTGGGCTGTATCTGAGCTACGTAAACCCATTTTGTCGAGTTTGTGTGATACAGATACACCTTTGATATTCAGCGGCACGATGATTAGCGATTTTGAATTGTGCGCATCTCCTTCGTTTGTATTGGCCAACATGCACATCCAGTCGGCCTGTGCGCCATTTGTAATCCACATCTTGGTGCCATTGATGACATAGTCATCGCCGTTTTGGTAGGCCACAGTTGTGATCTGGCTTACGTCAGAACCTGCTCCAGGTTCGGAGACGCCAATGCAGGCCACCATGTCACCAGAGATCGCTGGTGACAAAAATTCCCGGCGAAGTTCATCAGAGCCATATCGGGCCAGGGCCGGAGTGGCCATGTCAGTTTGCACACCTATAGAGGTCGGTACACCCAGGCAATGAATCTCACCGAGCGTTTCCGCAAAAGCTAGCGCGTAGCTGTAGTCCAGCCCCAAGCCCCCGAAAAGCTCGGGCTTTGTGATCCCCAGCATGCCGAGATCACCAAGCTTTTTCATGATCTCGTGTGCTGGATAGTGGCATCTGGCTTCCCATTCGTCGACGTATGGGTTTATCTCGGTCTCAATTAGCTTCCGTACTGATCTTTGTATCTCTAGATGCTGTTCACTATATACGCCCATCGTGAATAATGCCTTTCGATCAAAATTATAGATATTTGACACAAGCGACTGTATTGAGGAAAGGTGTCGCTTGGAACTTGATGGATTCAGTATCGTGCGCTAGAGATTGAAGTCTGGATGTCTTTTCTGAATCTCTGCGAATTCGCACTGAAAGTTCAGCCATGCTATGTATTCCGTGCCAAGATGCTTCTGTGTATATGTGGCATTCTCAGCAGAAACATGGATTGGCTTGGTGGATAGGCTTTCTGAGAGCATTTGCATCTTACATACCCGGTCGAACAAATAGAACCAAAATGCAGCTGAATCGATGCTATCCCGACTCGCAGCGAGAAGGCCATGATTTTGATGGATAACAATCTTATTCGCCATGAATGCCTCTGCGATTGCCCGGCCAGAATCAGACCCAACAGGCACCTTACCAGAACCCTCGGCAAGCACCGTGTGGTCGCCGTAGAATATGCACGCGTCTTGAGAAATTGGCTCTATCTCACGGCCCATAGAGGCCCAGGCGCCGCTGTTCAGAGCGTGAGCGTGGCATGAAGCTACAATGTCCGGGTTCATTTCATGCACTGCTGAGTGCAGGACATAGCCTGCCCGGTTAATGGCATAATCGCCCTCTATCACCTGGCCTTTGTGATCAACGAGGATCAGCATTGATTTGCGCACCTGACCGAAGGGTATGCACACCGGGTTGGTCCAGAAAAGCCCCTCATGCTCCGGATCTCGCACAGTCAGATGCCCTCCGAAGCCGACACCAAAGCCTTTATCCGCAAAGAAGCGACAGGCTGCTGCCAGACGTGCTTTCCGATGCTGTCGTTCTTCTTCCGTGCTGGAAAATTCAGGCTTGGTAGGAAAGATCAGATTGTCCTGCGTTGGGTTGTAAACCGACTCTTCTCTGGAGGTATTGATCATTAAACTACAGCCTCTTCCTATATCCACAATTTCGAGTCCATAGCGTAAAGCCCTATCAGAGCGTTGATTACCCCTTTATATCGGATAACTCTTATGTTCCTCGTTGGCTTGTTCCCTTTAATCCTATCGGGTAGCGTTATTTGTCCCCAAGATCAATGGCTTAGCACCTGTTATGAGGGAGTCAGCATCAATAATTAATACATATGCAAAACGAGGGATACTGGCATGAAAATATCAGCGAATAATGCAAGATTAGTTTTGTTACATGCTGTGATATTGTTAGCGGTTCGGGTAGAGGCACGGGAGGTGGCAGTAACGCCGGTTCGTTCCTGTGAGAGTTTAACAAGCCTGAGCCTTCTCAACAAAACAGTCGATAGTGCGACTTTGGTCAGTACCACGGTCTCCGCACCAGAGTATTGCAACGTTCAGCTTACGGTCGATTCCCCCGCCCAGGCGTCTTTTCGTGTTGCAGTATTCCTGCCTACCGAAACCTGGAACGGCCGCTTCGTCGGTACCGGAGGAGCGGGATTCTCAGCAGGTGGCCTCGACACGCCTTGCTCTTGGGGCGTTGGCGGCGGATATACACCGTGTGCGATTAACGCAGGATACGCGACAGCAAGCACGGATGGTGGGACGCAGGGCGCGTCGTTCCCACTGAACCCAGACAACACTCTCAACTTGCCCGTTATAGATGCCTGGAGTCACCTGGCCCTCCATGAAACGGCCGTGGCGGCAAAGGAGCTAATGTCGCTCTTCTACGGCACCGGGCCGTCATACTCCTATTTCTATGGTGGTTCGGGTGGCGGGCGCCAGGCGCTTATGTTGGCGCAACGCTCTCCCAATGACTACGATGGTATTGCAGCTTTCTGGCCGGCACTGGACCTTGCGCGGCTGCTTCCCGGTGTGCTGTGGCCGCAGGTGGTGATGAATGTCGAAGGTCATTTTATCCCACAGTCCACGTTCAATGCGGTGAACGATAAGGTGATCAATGAATGTGATGAGCTGGATGGCGTGCAGGACGACATCATCTCAAACTGGCAAGAGTGTGAATTCGATGCTCATACCCTGGTCGGCGATTTGCTGACCGCTGAAGAAGCTGAGATTATCAATAAGATTTGGCAAGGTCCACGCACTGTGGATGGCGAGTTTCTTTGGTTCGGACCGCCACATGGAACGCCACTTGATCGCCTTGCAACCACGGTGACGTCCTCCGACGGAGCTACACACCCAGCGCCGAGGTCGGATTCTTTGGTTTGGATCGCCCAGTGGGTCCTGCAGGATCCCACGTTCGACTGGCGTACGATTACTTACGAATCCTTCACTCAAATCTTTGAGCAGTCAGTGGCGATGTGGGATGCACGGGTTGGCGCGGGTGATCCGGATTTATCAGCATTTCGAGAAGTCGGCGGCAAGTTGATCATGACCCACGGTACCTTTGACAATGGCATTCCTATGGAGGGTACCGTCGGCTACTACAATAATATCGCAACGTCGCTAGGTGGAATGAACAAAGCTCATCAGGTCGCAAGACTATTCCTGAGCCCCGGTGGCGGACACGACAGAATCATCCTGGGACACCCACATCCTGGTTTAATGCCGACCGGATACGTAGGTGCCACACCCAGTCCTGGCAGCGTGCTAGAAGCGCTTGTGAAGTGGGTCGAGAACCACCAGCCACCCCGCAAACTGCTCGGCTTCGCGCAGGGGCAAGGCGCAGTGCCCGGTATGACCAGGCCGCTGTGCATGTATCCCCTGGTGGCACGCTATAAAGGCCGTGGCGACACCGCGGACAGCAAAAACTTTATCTGTCACAAGAGCTTTGGCCCACCTGGAAAGCCGTTTGATAAATAGGCCACGGAAGAGTTCGAAATAATGGCCCGAGTCCGCTAAAGGCGGGCCATTATATCGAGGCAAATGGGTTCTACCCCAACTGCCTGAATGGGTAGCAAGCGCTTGTGAGACGCCCTGAGCTGATAAGGCGCTGTGATGGGTGACTAGGAGATGACTCTGCCGACGAACCGGTAACTGGCACAGGTCCCAGGTGCATATCCGCGCCAGACCTTTACCTCCGGAAGACGTAACGTGCAGCTATACACCTAGCGGCGGCTCAGATACTGGTAGAGAACAACGCGATCCTCGATAGCTGCCATATGTGTCCCTGCACCAGCATCACGAGTATGCAGCCGAAACTTTTTCGGAGGTTACAAGCTATCTGCTGAGTCCTGGGCTGAAGCCAGTATCCGACTGAAGTCGGAGGGGTTGCTTCTTCCCGAGGACGCTACAGATCAACCTGGAAGTGCCAATGGGGGCCAATCAGTTCCTCCCGCAGATGATGAAGCGCATACCGCCTCTAATTCAGCTCCCATTATTCCAAATGATCAAGAATATCGATATGGACCTTCTCAATCTGCCCATTAAATGGCCCGCCGTCTGTATAGTCGGTGGCAACGGGTATGCCAATATCCTCGCCGATAGCAAAGGATTCGCCTTGATCAACCATACGCACGCGATGCGGGAAATACGCGGAGCCGACCTGCCGCCCGTTGATGTGAAGCGAGACGTCAACGCCCGGCTCGTCGGCTCGGTAGCGGACCTCATACCCGATCACCGCGGGTCCTGGCGTGACGACCTCGTCTGCCGTCAAGCGGAAATGATGCCGTGGCTGATCGGAGAATGCTTCAACAACAACCGGTCTGCCGTCCTTCAGAAAGAAGCTCCAGCCACTGAACTTGCTACCCACTGAAGTCATTACACCTTGGCCGGCTCTTTCCGGGATGATTACATGGGCATTGAGGCTATAGGACCGATTCAGGATGGGGGCAACATTGGCGCGTTCCAACTCGACGCCCGGTCCCCAATAGGTGTAGCGTGAGCGAGATGGCACGTGCGCCCGTTGTTCCGCGGTGAACCGCGCACGCGTGACCGAATTGTCAATCGGCAGTACGTCATTGTCGCGAGCCTCTTTCCACCAGAGCTTCTTCAGTGATTCGAGCTTTTCCGGATTCTGCCTCGCGAGATCGGTGGATTGACTGAAATCGCGCCGTAGATTGTATAATTCCCACTGATATGCCGTGGGTGAAGGGGGTGGTTCGTTAAAGGCTGCCGCCAGCGCAGCCTTGGGCGGGGTGGTCGAGGCCATCCATCCGTTCGCATATATTGCGCGGTTCCCAAGAATTTCAAAATATTGAACGCGTGGCACTGCCGGTGCCTCGGTATCATTGAAGCCGGCCATCATGCTTTTTCCATCGAGAGATTGCTGCGGAGTGCCGTCCACGATCTCGGGCGGCGGCAGCTTCGCTGCTTCAAGGATGGTAGGCGCGATATCGATCAGATGTTGGAACTGCGGCCGAATACCACCGGTGCGCTGGATATGCGTGCGCCAGGAAACAACCATGCCAGTGCGGGTTCCGCCGAGGTGTGACGCAATACGCTTGGCATAGCGAAACGGCGTGTTCATGGCCATAGCCCAGCCTGCCGGGTAATGGGCTTTCGCATCCGGCCCGCCCAGTAGGTCGATCGAATCGAGGAGCCAACTCTCAGGTTCGGGTGGTCGGTTAATCAGGGCACCCAGATCGTTCGTGGTTCCCAGCCTGCCACCTTGCGTACTGGCGCCATTATCACCCTGTATGAAGATGATCAATGTGTTGTCCAGTTCATCCATGCGCTCAAGCTCTGCGATCACACGCCCGAACTGGTGATCAAAATGGGCTACCTGGGCTGCATAAACCTCCATCAAGCGCGCCGCGATCCGTCTCTGGTCAGTCGTCAGATCGGACCAGGCTGAAATATGCGCGGGTAGTGGATTAAGTTGCGCTGTGCGTGGAATTATCCCCGCATTCTTCTGTCGGGCGAAAATATCCTCCTGTGCCTTATTCCAGCCTTGATCGAACCTGCCTTGAAATTTTTCGATCCATGCTCTTGGCGCTTGAATTGGCGCATGAGCGGTTCCAGGTGCGAGATAGGCAAAGAAGGGCTGCTTGGGGGCCGCCGCCTTCTGGTTGCGGAGCCAGCGGATTAGGTCATCCGCAAGCAACTGGTCGAGGTGTTGCCCTTCGGGAGGACGGATACGGGAGGTCCCCTGTATCAAAGCTGGCGCCCACTGGTCGGTCTGCGAACCGATAAAACCATAAAAATGTTCGAATCCCAGCGATGTAGGCCAGTTGTCGAAAGGGCCCGACGTGGAGATTTGAGATATCGGCACGTTGTGATGCTTGCCAAACATCGCGGTACTGTAACCATTGTATTTCAGGATGGATGCGATTGTGGCGGCGTTTTTTGGAATTTCGCTGTTGTAACCGGGAAAGCCAGTGGCGACCTCCGGGATAATTCCTGTACCCACCGCGTGATGGTTACGCCCGGTCAGAAGCGCGGCCCGACTCGGAGAGCACACGGCGGTGGTATGGAAGTTGTTGTAGACGAGCCCTCCTTCAGCAAGTTGATCGAGGGTAGGTGTGTCAATGAGGCCGCCGAATGTGCTGGCCGCAGCGAAACCGACGTCATCGGTCATGACAAGCAGGACGTTTGGCGCACCTTGTGGAGCGCGGACGCGAGGGGAAAAGTGAGACCTCGAGTCCTCAGCCGTTTCCCTGATGACGCCACGGAAGGGCGGAGCCGGATGAGGCAGGACACGCCTGTCGTCCGAGGATGCCGACATTGAAGACCAAGTACCTTTCCGAGGCTCGTCCATTTCCGTTGCGACGGCCAGATAGTCACCTCCCATCTGCGTGTCAGTCGCTGTTGCCGGCACGCAGAACAGGAGGCTGGCAGCCATCGCGAGGACTTCTTTCATCTGCCGCAAGCTGGTACCTGGAAATCGGGATGCCGAAGAACTCCTTCGGCCGATGATTCGTCCCCCATCGGAATGCTTGTCGAACCACTTCTGCCTATGCATCTTCCCTACCTCGTGCTGAGTGTCTGATCTGGAACCAATCCGGACGATATCACCGGGTTCACTCGACAGAAAGGCCTGCCGCTTGTTCAGGGGTCTTCCAGAAACCGCAACGGATCAACGATGCGCGTCGCTATTTGTCGCGTCTTCCAACGCAAGCAGTTTCCGGCATTACCACCGCTTTTTCGGCGCCAGCATGAATTGTGGAGGAGCCGTCGCTCCTAGTGCTTCGCAAAGGGGAGTCTCCCGCCATTGGTTGCTTCGGTGGATCTTCGAAGCGGCTTCTAGTTCGCATATGCGAGAAATACGACGCTTTGGATACGCAGCCCTGTCCATAGCCTATAGCTTGACGGCCGTCATTTTGCATGAGGCGAGCCACCTATAGAAAGAAGCGGCGCTGCATATGACTTATGTTCCGAATGCATAGGAGGTCCTGATCGAAGAGGGCTCCTTGTATGCCGCGGTTAACGCAGAAATGTTGGCGAGAGGTGCGTTCTGATACACCGATACCACTTGATCAACGGGCGACACGGCACCGATTCAATGGATAGTCATTGTCTCCCCAACTCGCGTCTGCGGTTTTTCTTTTCCGGTGGTCCCGAACAAATACATCAGGATTACCGTCGAGACCAGTGGATATGGCGCTATCGGCAAGCGACTCACACCTTACCTCGGTCAACGAGTTTGATTACTGCTTCAGCCTGAATAACTCTTATGCAGCTTCGTGGCTCTCCCAGTGGTGGCCAATCGCTCAGGTCAACGGCTAGAATGATTCCCTAACTTGCTGCTTTCAGCTTCAATAATAATGAGGAGAACCCATGCAGAAATTAATAACAGTAGTAAAATATTCGTTGTCGTTTGCGTTGGTAGCTGGTCCATCTTTATTGATGGCGCAATCAGTTGAGTCCTCATCCTCAACTGCCAGTGCAGCCTCGGAGGTGGACAGGGGTGATTCGTCCCTGGGGGCAGCCCGTCTGGAGGAAGTCGTTGTTACCGCCCAGCGACGAGGGGAAGACCTTCAGAGCGTACCTATTTCCATCTCTGCCGTAACCGCATCAATGGCAGACGCAATGGGAATAGAGGGTATTCAGGATGTCGCGATAGCCGCGCCAGCGGTTAATTTTGGCACGACGGCATCAGGCTCCAATATTCGAATACGTGGCGTAGGAGCGAGTGGCTCTGCCACTGATGAAAGTGCCAATGCCATATATATCGATGGTGTATATCAGTCTGCCGCGCCAGCTCTCGCTCTGCCACTGAATAATATTGAACGGATCGAGGTCCTGAAGGGCCCCCAGGGAACTCTCTTCGGCCGTAATTCAACCGGTGGCGTGATACAAGTCATCACACGTGATCCGCCCGAGGATCCAACGCTCAACCTTTCGGTCGGTTACGGGAACTATGAAACCCTGGAAACCCAAGCCTACATGGGGTCGGGTATAACTGATGAACTCTCAGTTGACCTGGCAATTTATTCCTCAGACCAGAACGAGGGTTGGGGAGAAAATCTCGCGACTGGTGAAGACGTCTATGACGGAAGCAGTTTTTCCGGACGAAGCAAACTGCTCTGGATGCCCGGTAGCCGTACAAAGGTTACACTTGCCGCCAGTTATATTGATATGGATCCACTGGGATCGCAGGGTGGGAACATATTTCCGGGACAACGGACAGTCTCCGCAGGTGGTGTAGCTGGGTCTACCTATCCTGGCTTTTTCAACATTGATCATAATTCATCTGACAGAAAGACAGTGGAGCAGAACCAGTACTCCGCGAAAATTGAACACGATCTGGACTGGGCGCAGCTGGTAAGTATCACGAGCTATTCCAATACAGATTTCGATTTTGATTGGGACAATGATGGGGGAAGAGCATTCATAGCTGCACTGGAGGTATTTAATTCAGTTGAAGCAATCACACAGGAACTGCAGTTGCTTTCATCAGATAGCTCCTCCATTCAATGGGCGGCGGGCCTGTTCTATCTTAATGGCGTGAATTCACTTGATCCGTTATTGGTAAGAGGGCTGAGTCAGGGGTCTCCGACTGCGAGCACCGAGCTGGTTTCCGAGTCGGATACAGACTCGTATGCTGTATATGGACAGGCGACCGCGCCTGTTTTTACTGATACAAACCTGACTATCGGTTTGCGGTACACCGAGGATGATCGCTCGCTTGATTCCACAGTTACCACTCCGACGGGCCTGGTGTTACAGGTGGACGATAGTGAAAATGATACAAAATTGACCTGGAGACTTAGCCTCGACCACCAGTTGACAGTGGACCATATGGTATATGCATCTTTTGACAGAGGCTTCAAGAGTGGGTTTTACAATACAACCGACCCATTCCAATCACCTATCGAGCCGCAGGTTATCGATGCTTACGAACTTGGGTTTAAATCTGAGCTATTCGACAATCGTCTTCGCCTCAATGCAGCCGCGTTTTACTATGATTACCAGGATATGCAGGTGCGAACAGGAACTCCGACTGGCGGTGTTGAAATCTTGAATGCCGCATCCTCAACCATCACCGGGGTCGATATCGAACTGGTCGCCAATCCTGTGCAAAACCTTACTCTCCAAGGTGCTCTTTCCTATCTTGACGCAGACTATGACAAATTTCTAAATGCGCCATTCTTCGAGCCAAATCCCGGTGGTGGCCAAGTGCAGACCTTTGGTGATGCTTCTGGAAATGATATTGTTCAGGTGTCAGACTGGGCGGCGTCGCTGGCCGGTAATTATGAGATTCCCATCAATTATGGGTCAATCCGCTTGTCGTCAGCAGTTTATTATAATAGCGGATATGCTCTGGATGTTCAGAACCGGATAGAGCAGGGTGACTACACGCTGTTTAACATGAGTATGGCGTGGGTGTCTCCATCCGATGCACTGGAAATACGTGCCTGGGGAAGGAACTTGCTGGACACTCATTATCGTTCTACTGCCAACTCATCAGCGCTCGCTGACATATATTTCCCTGGTGCGCCGCGCACCTATGGGGTCACGGTCAGTTTGCGATTGCTGTAGGGATCCGGTGTAGTTATCGTCGCACGGAAAGATAGATAGATTTTTAGTTGCGGCAAGGGTTCATGGGGGGCGTTGTCGCGAGACCTACCTCCTCCAAAACCCACACAGGGGCTGTACGGAGCACGTATCGGCCAAATAGATATTTCCTGTGGGGCAATTTATCGTGTGCAGTACAACCGCTATCTCTGTCTGTTGAAGCTCAATAATCAGTACGGCCATGTGATAGTCCGTGCCTGTAATCCTGGCAGCGCGATGCAATGGACCAGAATGTCTGATCAATCCATTGTTCAGCCTTAACCTAAGGGCATGCTTAGTAATTCCGAATTGTGTGCATAATATGGGTGCCAATGTCGCGAGAGGCTGCCATTATGCATGGACGAATTCAACTTATTGATCATTGGTTAATCTTTCCGGCCCCGCGGTCGAAGAAGCACCGGGAATTCCTATGTACAGCTGCTATCGTTATATGAATCCATTTAATCCTTGTCACCAGCTTGGGTGTTATACCGAAATCAATTGCTCTTTCTTCCAATTCATACGGTGGCAGCAGTGACTTATTCTCCAGTTCAGGAGGAATGGCGCCGCGGCTGGCCAGTTATACTGGCCGGCCTGTTGGGCTACGGCTCCGCTTCCGGTTTTTTCATCATTGCGTCGAGCCTGTTTATAGCGCCGATGCAAGCGGAATTGGGTTGGTCCGCCAAACAGCTGACTTTCCTGCCGATCGTGGTATTTCTACTGGCGGTATTCAATCCAGTGGCCGGTATTTTAACTGATCGATGGGGTGCACGTCGGATAGTCATAGTGGGTTTGTGCCTGTATTCGATAGGAGTGGTTGGCATGGCCATCACTCCAGCTAAACCCTACTATTTATACGCTATAGCTGCATTTATTGGTATTACGGCCCCATTGAGCAGTGTCTCCCCAGTTGTTAAAGGGGTTGCTGGGTGGTTTCGACTGAGTTCTGGAACAGCCTTTGGACTTACGTTGAGCGGCGTATCGTTTATTTCACTTATCGGTATGCCATTGATCAATTATGCAATTCATTCTTTTGGCTGGCGCAGTGGATATATGGTGTTCGCCGGGCTTAGTCTTGTCATAGGGCTTCCGGCGGTAGTGCTTGGTTTTCGTGAGCATCCCCAAGCTTGCTCTGCACCGGCAAGCAGTCATCCCGTACTCGGGGGGACGCACTGGAGGGAAGCACTTCGGAGTACTCGATTTTGGTCTCTGTTCCTCGCGCTGTTTTTGACGTCAGCTGCGTTGGGCGGATTTCTGGGCCACTTGCAACCGATCCTGGCATTGAAAGACTTTGCAGTGGCTCAGGCAACCATTCTGGGCGTAGTTTATGCGGTTTCCGTACTGCTTGGCAGATTGGTAGGGGGGTTCTCCTTGACCGGTTTCCCGATGGAATCGTTGCTTGCACACTTCTGGTTCTGCCGGCAATAAGTTCCCTGGCACTAATCGGGATAGACGCCGGATCCCCCATACTGATTACGGTCTCAGTGGTCTTGTTGATTGGGTTGGGGCAGGGTGCGGAAGCTGATTTTGTTGCATTCTTCTGCCTTAAACTCTTTGGCCTTCGAAGTTATTCCACCCTGGTCGGGTTCAATATGATGGCGGTGGGCTTTGGGCTTGCTCTCGGAGCTATCGGCTTCGCCGCGATCGTAGACCAGTTCGGCGATTATACGCTCGCGATGAAGTTGGCTTCGGTATTTTTTGTGATCGGAGGTATCATCATTCTCGTTATTCGCATGGAAAGCTGGACCGGGTTTCAGAAAGTACAGGAACAGATTCGATGATGGCTCATCTCGTTGGGATAGCAGGGCGCGAATTGATGATAGTGCGGGCCGGAAGGTCAAGTGAATTTAACTTTGCGTCACCTAAGGCCTGACTGGGTTCATCGAGGAATGCTTGCAGTTGAAGGTCAGCTCCTGAAAGGCAAGGTTGCCAGATCCCGGGAATGCTAATGACCGTAAGCGACACCGGCATGTAGAGGGTAGTGGAGAAGTTGCAATGAGAAGACAAATCCGGGTCGGTTTTGTGGGTCTTGGGGACATGGGGGCGCTATCGCGCGACGGATCATTGACGCTGGCTTTTCAACAAAGCTATGGGCCCGTCGTTCCGAATCGCTGATCCCCTATGAAGAAAGCGGAGCGGGATTTGCGGATTCCTTGAAGGCGCTTGGTGAAAGCAGCGACTTCGTCGGCATTTGTGTCTTTGCCGACAAGGATGTGGATGAAGTTATCGACGGTGACGGGAAGGGAGTTCTTTACGGCATGGCTCCGGGTGGGGTCATTGCAATTCACAGCACGATTTCCATTGACTGCTGCGCGCGGCTTGAGTCCCTGGCCAAATCTCGTGGCATAGGTCTCCTTGATGCTCCCGTCAGTGGCGCCCGGCGCGGTGCCGAAGCGGGTACGCTGTGTATCATGACGGGCGGGGAGAGGGAGGTGTTTGAGAAGGCCGCTCCCGTGTTTGAAAGCTATGGTAGAACAATTGAGCTGGCCGGCCCCATAGGTAGCGGCCAGGTAATGAAGACCCTGGTAAACATGGCGCTGTTCTCTCATCTTGCCATTGCCCGCACCGCCGCCTCTGTCGCTGAAAAGCTTGGGCTCGATGTCGAGGTTGCCAAACGTGTACTGCTCAACAGTACGAGCAAAAGTTTTGGTATGGAAATGCTGTACGGAGTGTTGATGAAGGATCCCGAGTTTGCAGCACACGCCGTCACCATGCAGGTGAAGGATATACGACTGTTCCAGGAAATCTGCCGGAATAGAGATGTAGAGCGCACTTTGCTGGATGCGTTGGCCGAGCAAAGCAGCAATGAGACCGCTGCGCTGACGAAGAAGTTCTGAATACCAGGCTGGACGGACAAGCGGCATGGCTTGTCCTGCAGTTCGAACTCCAACTTTAGCAATCTTTTCATGCTTTAGCCTTGCCTCCAGATCCTGCTCCTCTCTGACTATATGCGACGCCTGCTTTTGAATATGGGCCCCACTTTATTTTTCATTTTCTCGGGATCTTGACCCGTGGCAAGCCTTTTTCCCACCGAAGCTACGGCTTGTGTCAGAACATCTCCAGCTAACTCATCCAAATTGCCACTTTTAAGACCACGTACAGTTAAGGTAGGATACCTATAATTCTCTATGGTCGAGCGGTCTTCAAATCCGGTCCGCGTTGAGCCCGGATTTTCTCGTGTCTAATCATCATGATCGGGTAGCTTGGCATTGGACATGCCATGATCGCCAGGATTCCGACCCCCGCGTCGCCACACATTTCGTTTGCGAGGCCCCATGACAAAAGGCGAACTCCCCGTCCATCCCCTTGATCAGGCGCTAGCCCTGAAACCGGTCGACCGGGGGCGCTGGCAGGGAGCGACCAGCCAGGACTATGCCAATATGGTGGGGCCCTTCGGTGGTACCACAGGCGCCATCCTGCTCCGGGCTGTGCTGTCTCATGATGAGCTCCTGGGCGAACCTGTTTCCCTTACCGTGAACTTCGCCGCCCCGGTGGCTGACGGCAATTTTGAGGTGATCGCCCGTCCCCTGCGAACCAACCGTAACAGCCAGCATTGGTGGGTGGAAATGCTCCAGGGTGAGCAGGTCGTGACTTTTGCCACGGTGGTGACCGCTCGGCGGCGCGACACCTGGGCGTCGACAGAGGTCGAATTTCCGGTCGTTCCGCCGGCGTCCGAGCTGCCGGCTTTCTCGAAGGAGGGTGTGCCACCCTGGCCCGGCAATTACGACATGCGGTTTGTGGATGGCGAACTGATGGGCGAGCCAGACAGGGACAACCCCTCGCGGAGCCGGCTATGGATTCGGGACCGGCCATCCCGTCCGCTGGATTTTGTGTCCCTGTCGGCCCTGTGCGACGCGTTCTTCCCCCGGATCTACATTCGCCGGCCAAAGTTGGTGCCAATAGGTACTGTCTCTCTGTCCACTTACTTTCATGCCTGCGGTGAGCAGCTGGCTTCGGCAGGCACCGAGCATGTGCTGGGGGTTGCCCGGGCCAATCACTTTGGCAAGGGCTTCTTTGATCAAAGCGCAGAAGTGTGGAGTGGGGGAGGGGAGCTTCTTGCCACGACGCACCAGGTGGTCTATTTCAAGGAGTGATGCATGTGCCAGGCTTGTGGGGTGCCGGCACGTATGACTCTGTCTCACCGCATTTGCGGCCTGGCCGTCGGGAAAAACGGGGAATGACAATGACTGAACAGCACAACACCCACGATCACGGCGACCAGCATCACGACGGACTTACCGTGGAGGATCCGGTTTGCGGAATGTCAGTCGATCCGCACACAGCGGAGCATCGCAGCCAACACGAGGGTAAAGCCTGGTACTTTTGCTCCTCACGCTGCCAATCCCGGTTCGATGAGGATCCTGAACACTACCTCAGTGGAAAGCATGAACAGGCAAAGCCTGTAGCCCCGGGCACGATGTATACCTGTCCGATGCACCCGGAAATTCGCCAACAGGGTCCGGGGGATTGCCCCATCTGTGGCATGGGCCTGGAACCGGAGCAAGTGAGCCGGGACGACGGGCCCTCGGAAGAGCTGAGGGAGATGACGCGCCGGTTCTGGATTGGTCTGGTGCTGACATTGCCGGTGCTGGTGCTCGAAATGGGCGGTCATTTGATCGGGTCGGGCCATATTGTGTCCCCGCAAATATCCAACTGGATTCAACTGGTGCTGGCGACACCAGTAGTTGCCTGGTGCGGGTGGCCTTTCTTTGTCAGGGGCTGGAAATCGGTTCTCAGCCGCAACCTCAACATGTTTACCCTGATCTCCGTCGGTACCGGTGTGGCGTTGGGATACAGCCTGGTCGCTACGCTCGCACCTGGGGTGTTTCCGGACGCCTTCCGCCTGGCCGACGGCTCGGTTGCGGTCTATTTCGAGGCCGCTGCCGTGATTGTGGTACTGGTCCTACTCGGGCAGGTGCTGGAACTGCGCGCGAGGGAAAAGACCTCGGGGGCAATCAGGGCCTTGCTGGACCTGGCCCCGGCCACAGCCCGCAGGCTTGACGACGAGGGCGGTGAATCTGATGTGGCTCTTGACCAGGTCAGGCTTGGCGACCGCCTGAGAGTGCGTCCTGGCGACAAGGTCCCGTTGGACGGAGAGGTGCTGGAAGGCCGCTCAAACGTGGATGAGTCCATGGTGACCGGTGAGCCCCTGGCGGTCGCCAAGGGAGAGGGCGACCAGGTGATTGGCGGCAGCATCAACGAGCAGGGCAGTTTTATCATGAGAGCCGATAAAATCGGCCGTGACACCATGTTGTCCCAGATTGTGCAGATGGTCGCCAGTGCCCAGCGCAGCCGTGCTCCAATCCAGGGGCTGGCGGACAAGGTGGCGGGTTGGTTCGTGCCGGCCGTTATCCTCATCGCTCTGGTTGCCTTCGTCGCATGGTCCTTTTTAGGGCCCCCGCCACCGATGGCCTACGGACTGATCGCGGCAGTCAGCGTACTGATTATTGCCTGTCCCTGTGCCCTGGGCCTGGCAACGCCCATGTCCATCATGGTCGGGGTCGGTCGCGGAGCGCAAAGCGGCGTACTGATCCGTGATGCAGAAGCCCTGGAGCGCATGGAAAAGGTGGACACCGTGGTCGTGGACAAAACCGGCACACTGACGGAAGGCAAGCCTCAGGTAACCAGGCTTGTGCCGGCGGAGGGCTTCAGCGAGGAGGACCTGATGCGATTTGTCGGCGGCCTTGAGAAGGGCAGTGAGCATCCGCTGGCCCATGCCATTCTCGACAAAGCCAAGGCCATGGGACTGACCCTGCCGGATGCCGAAGGCTTTGACTCTCCCAACGGGAAAGGGGTGAGCGGCAAGATTGAGGGGCGGTCGGTGTTGGTCGGCAATCGGCTGCTGATGGAGTCGGAAGCTGTCGATACCTCAGCTTTTGAGCATGAAGCTGAGCAGCTCCGGAAGGATGGGGCCACTGTGATTTTCGCGGCTGTCGACAGGAAGGTCTGCGGTGTGCTCGCCATTGCCGACCCGGTCAAGGAGACCACCGAAGAGGCCATTTCAGCCCTGCAAAAAGACGGGATCCGGGTGGTAATGTTGACGGGTGATAACCGCACCTCGGCCGAGGCGGTTGCCCGAAAGCTCCATATTGACGAAGTGGAAGCGGAAGTACTGCCCGAAGACAAGGGCAAAATCATCCAGCGTCTGAAAGACGAAGGCCGTGTTGTGGTGATGGCCGGTGATGGCGTCAATGATGCACCTGCTCTGGCGACGGCGGATGTCGGTGTGGCCATGGGGACCGGAACCGATGTGGCGATCGAAAGTGCCGGTATTACCCTGCTGCGGGGTGACCTGATGGGTATCGTGGAGGCTCGCAACCTGTCTTTGGCGACCATGCGCAATATCCGGCAGAACCTGTTTTTTGCCTTTGTCTACAACGCGGCCGGCGTACCCATCGCGGCGGGGGTGCTGTACCCGTTTGCAGGAATACTCCTTTCACCGATCTTTGCGGCGGCGGCAATGTCGTTGTCCTCAGTCAGCGTTATTGTCAACGCCCTCCGATTGAGAGTGATCAAGCTGGGGGAGCAATAGTCGGGGCCCCGCTGGGCACCGCCGGGTTGAGCCGTGCTGCGCTGGATGTCGGGCCTGCATTATTGACACAGCTTGATCCCGGGGCCATTGTGAGAGGTAGTGCACAAAGGCAGGTCGGTACAGGAGTGCCGGCCTGTGCCAATGGCCAAGACGCACATTATTCGACTCATCGAGGAAAAATCGATCATGCAAATCAAAACATTTTCCGACTTGATTGAGTGGACCCGCATGCTACATGAGGATTTGGCACAGTGCCTGGCTCATTGTGCTTCGCGTCACAAGGATGAGCGCGCCTCATTGCTGCTTGACTATCTGGCTTCTCACGAAGCTGAAATGGAGAAAATGGTTGCGGCGTTTGAACGGCAGGCCGACCCGAAGGCCGCTCAGACCCGCCTCTACGATTACATACCGCATGATCCGATTACGACACATTTAGCGTGCGATGATCACTACACCAAACTGGATGCCGCTGCGATTAGCGCCGAAGTTTTCGATTTTCACGAGCAAATCATCAGTCTTTACCGCTCACTCATTGGCAAGGCTGAAATTCGGGAAGCTGTAGAACTGGTGCAGGCGCTGCTGGATATGGAGGAGCATGAAACAAAGCGGCTGGTCCGGCAGGTAGAGCGAATGGACGACCTGTAGGGGACTGACAGGCTGTCATTCAGCCTGTCAGTCCTGCGTTTTCCCGCTTTGCAGTACTAGTACTCAAGATTGAAGCTGATCAACTGGCCTACCCAGGCAATCCATGCGATGCCTGTCAGGGCGGCGGCCAGCACCAGGCTCCCCAGCCTGCTACGCCAGGACCGGCCCGACCGCAGCGTCAGCCATGCATGCCAGAGTCCGATTCCGGCCCCGGCGATCGGGATCACCGCGCAGATCTGGAGCGAGCGCAGCAGCGGGTCGAGTGCCGGTCCGTAGGCGTCAAGCTGGTTCTCTACGATTGGCTGGAACGCGAAATACCAGCCAATGAGGTAGGCGATATCGGCCAGGGCTGCTAACCGAACCAGGCGGCTGGCGAGCAGGGGAGTACCCGACAGGGCAACGGGCTGCCGGTAATGGCGCCGATAGTACCAGCCGACTGGCCAGGCCAGCACCGCCAACAGCAGTACGACAACAGAGCCGAGCAGAATAGTGGAAGTCACACTGGCGCTGTACAGTGCTGGCACAGACTGCAGCACAGATACCGGATTGGCGCTGTCGACGATGGTCACGCGACCGTCGCTGCGGGTGATGTGCAGCGCGTGTTCGCCGCCTTCCTGCCGCCACAGATCCGGCGCGACTTCCCGGTAGCGTCGGTCAGGACGGGACGCCAGGCTCAGGGTGCCGTCTTCGTGGGCGCTCACCTGCTCCTGTGTCAGGAGGTACAGCAGCTTCAGGAAGGCCGTTTCTATGCGGCGCGAGCTCTGGTAGTGCCCTGCGATTTCCTGTGCGTGCTGTCTGGCCTCGGCGATAGCGGGCGCGTCTTCCGGCTCCGGTGCGGGGAAGTAGCGGTCCATGAAGTCCCGGAAAAACTGCTCCCGAATACCGTAGACGGCGTCGCGGGCGCCGCGGCTGTTGAAGCTTACAAAGATGCCCACGTCCTCCTCGGGGACCAGGTTCATGTCGGTGTGGAACACCACCGTGTCGCCGCCATGCGCCAGAACCAGCCTGCCGTTTGCCTGCGCCCTGAAGAAACCGTGAGCCATCGTCGCAAAGCCTGGAAGGTGCTCTGCCGAGGCGCTGTGCATCAAGCGCGCAGTTTCAGGTTGCAGCACGCTGTGGTCCCCGAAGCGCCCGTCACGCAGGTGCATGATCATGAAGTTTGCCATGTCATTGGCGGTCGCCGTCAGGCTCCCCGCGGGCGCGGTGGACACCATTTCGAAATCCCGGGGGGGTTCCTGCCTGCTCATGTAGCCCTTCGACAGGTTCTCCCTCAGTGGCTCGGGCAGGGGTTGGCGAAAGGTTGAATGATTCATCTCCAGCGGTGCCAATATGTGCCGCTCGATGTAGTCGTCAAAATCCTCGCCCGAAACCCGCTCCACGATATAGCCTGCCAGAGCCGTGCCATAGTTTGAGTAGGCAGGGACCTCGCCAGCGGCGAAAATGCGGGGGCGCGGGTGCGCTTTCAGGTACTGCTCGGAGGTGATGAAGCTGGCCGGGTCTGTTATCAGAACTTCCCGCAATCCTTCCTCAAACCCGCCCCGGTGCGTCATGAGATGGTTCATCGTTACCGGGTCGCCGGGGCCCTCGGGAATGCTGATATCGAGATACTGGTTGATATCCTCGTCGAGGTTCAGCCGGCCCTGTTCGACCAGTTGCATGACGGCGGTCCAGGTGAACAGCTTGGATGTTGACCCGACCCTCACCAGGGTTCGCTCCGGATCCATCGGGGTTTCGGCTTCGACGTCGGCCAGCCCGTAGCCTCTGGAGAACAGCAGCTGGTCGCCCTTGACCACACTGACAACGGCGCCTGCGATCTCCGCCTGGTTGAGGGAGGCCGACATGAAGCCCTCCACCCAGGCCTCCAGGTCAGCGGCGGTGAGGCCTGCCGCTTCCGTGCTGGAGATTTCCGGTATCTCGGTCATGGCCTCGACGGTCCGGGGCAGGGGCTCTGGTCCGGTCTCCTGGGCGCTGGCATAGCCACAGCAGGCCAGCGTCAGCATCATTGCAAACAGCTTCAATTGCGTAATCACAACGGGGACACTCCCGAAATCAGTTGATGAACCTACAGTGTAGGTTTGCTAACATACGCTGTAGGTTTTAAGTTGTCAACGAGGCTGATGTAATGCCCAGACCCGGATTGAGTTGCGACAGGATCGTCAGCGCTGCGATACAGATTGCCGATGAGCAGGGCCTTGATGCGGTCACATTGCGCGGAATTGCCAAGCGGTTGCAGGTACATGTCACCTCGCTCTACAACCACATACCCACAAAAGAAGAGCTGTTTGTCGAAATGAGCACGGCATTGATGGCGGAGGCCGATCTGCCGGTTGGCGAAATCACCTGGCAGGACTGGATCCGGGTATTTGCCAGCGAGATCCTGGTGCTCGCCCGGCGCCACCCTGGGGCATTTCAGCTGCTCCAGCAAGGCCCGGCTCAAGGTGAGGGGGTGATGCAATCACTGGAATCGGCAATTGCGGCTTTCCAGGCGGACGGATTCGATACGGTATCGACGGATTGCGCGATTACGACGGTCAGTGTGGCCGTTCTGGGGATGGTGCTTGATGACCTGCGCAGCGACCTGAAGCCCGAGGTCGAAAAGCATCTGAGTCAACTCCCGCGGGACCGCTTTCCCCATATCCACCGGCTTCTGGCCGTCAGCGGTGAGGCGGATTCCTTCGGGTTTCTGGTTGAAGTTCTGGTAGCGGGAATCGCTGCCAATCGGAACAACGGCAGGCTGTGCCGATGATGGATTCAACTCACCTCGGACAGGGTTGCCATCCTCGCGGTATCGCAGGTTCGGAAAGTCGTGGCCCGGACGCGCCCGCCTTTCCCAAGCTGTTGAAAACATAAGCAAAAAACTGGCATGCAATGATGGCTTGAGGAACAGCCGGCAAAGACAGGCAGGACGAAATGGCGTTCCGTGACTATCATGAAGATGACTGTCAGCGTAATGCGGTGGAAGTCGATAACCTCATCCGCGCAATGGCCGCGCAGCAGACACCTAGGAGGAACGAAAGAATATGGCATTCCTGTCATCGTATCCTGGAGACATTGCAACCGGACTGCGGCTGGGTGCGGCACTTTCCGGAGCCGGTCACTTGCCGAGTGTCCTCTGATGGAAGCTCCATCCCCGGAACGCCAGCAAATCATCGCCAGGCTAGTGGCACAGCAACCTGACAACATCGCGGATGCCGCAATAAGCCATTGGGAGAAACTGGCCGGGGAGATTGTTTCTGTCGTCGGCGAAGCGGGGTTTGCTTCTCTGTACGATCGAAGCCTGTACCTTTCCCAAGCCACTTTTCCCTGGCTCGCAGCCGATGCTCCGCCACAGCAGTCTGCCCCCCCTGGCGATCGCTTTGTGGAATTGAGGACCTGCCTGGCAAGTCAGGCGGCGGCCGATGCCTGCGCGGCCCACAGTCAGCTGTTAAACACGTTTACCGACATCCTGGCTTCATTGATAGGTGAACAATTGACGTCCAATATACTACGTGCGGCCTGGAACGATATGGCTACAGACACGTCCGGCAAGGAGCTTGACAATGAGTAACAAGGTTACGATACGGCGTCTGCCAACGGGAGTTCCCGGGCTCGACAATTTGCTGGGCGGCGGCCTGCCGGAGTTCTCGTTCAATCTGATTGCGGGTACGCCGGGAAGCGGAAAAACGACGCTCGCCCACCAGATCATGTTCTCGCTGGCCGCGCCGGATTGCCGGGCGCTGTTCTTTACCGTGCTCGGCGAACCTCCCCTGAAGATGCTCCGGTATCAACAGCAGTTCTCGTTTTTCGATCACGCCAAGATCAACGATTCGATACGCTTCGTCAACCTGTCGGCCGATCTGCTGGAGGGTGATTTCGACCGTGTCCTGGAGCGCATCGCGGCCGAAGTGAAAGAGTACGAACCCTGTCTGGTATTCGTCGACTCGTTTCGATCCGTGGTCCAGTCGGTTCGGGCCGAAGCGCGGAATATTCCCGATCTGCAGCGCTTCGTGCAGCAGCTTGCGGCGCAGATGACCAGCTGGCAGGCCACCAGTTTTCTGATCGGTGAATACCAGGGGCCCGAGAATGAATCCAGTCCTGTCTTTACCGTGGCGGACGGCATCCTGTGGCTGTCGCAGAACACGCACCGCAACTCCATGGTACGCAAAATTCAGGTGGTCAAGATACGTGGCCAGGGTCAGGCGCCCGGGCTGCACACCTTCCGCATAAGTGATACCGGCGTTATGGTATTTCCGCGGGCGATCGTGCAACCGGCCGAATCGGTCGGAAAAGTTACCGCAGGCGGCACGGACCGGATTTCCATGGGGGTCCCGGGCCTGGATGACATGCTGGGGGCGGTTTGCCAACCGGTTATTCGTTGCTCGCGGTCGGTCCCTCGGGTGCCGGGAAAACCATTCTGGCGACGGCGTTTCTCGCCGAAGGGGTATCTTGCGGCGAACCTGGTGTGATTGCGGCGTTCGAAAAAAGTCCGAACCAATTGCTGAACAACAAATTACATGCAATGGTCAGTGCCGGGCAGGTGGGCGTGATCGATACGCGCTCGCTGGACCTGTCGATCGACGAAACCCTGCATGACCTGATCCAGATGATTGACCACATGCATGCCAAGCGCGTCGTGATCGACTCCCTGTCGGGTTTTGAACTGGCCCTGGCACCCCAGTTCAGCGAGGATTTTCGCGGTTCGCTGTACCGGATGGTGGCCCAACTGACCAGCAAGGGTGTGACCATTCTGATGACATCGGAACTGGAAGACCGCTACACCGATTTGCGTTTCAGTCCGTTTGGCAGCGCGTTTCTCGCCGATGCCATCCTGGTGCAGCGCTATGTGGAAATGGCGGGACAGTTCAGGCGTGTTTTGTCTGTCGTCAAGGTGCGCGGCAGCGATCACAGCAAGGACATTCGGCTGTTCGATATCAGCGACAAGGGTATAGAGATTGGCGAGTACCTGGCCGGATATGACGGTATCATGACCGGGCATCCCAAGGTCAATCCCTGATCGGGACGACCTCCATCGGAGGGTCTGCATGAGCAATGATGACAATGATGATGTATCACGATCCGGGGGGAGGGACCGCGTGGAAAAGTCCGGCGATCATGCTGCGAGGGTCAAGGTCGTCCGGGGCAGCGACAGGCGGCGTCTGGACCGCGCAGCCTATGCCGATGACGTGACCCTCCTGGGCCGCCGGCAGATGGCTGAGGCGCGTGAAGATGCTGCGCATCAGCGCGAAAGCGCGGCCGGTCAGCGTGAGGAAGTGGTGCAGGCACGCGAGGGCGAAGCCCGTCTGCGAGAGCGTCGCGCCGTCACACGGGAAGAGGAGATGAACTTCACCCGCTAGAACGGACACCTCAATCTAACGAGGAGTCTGTTGATGCCAAGATATACGCAACCAAGAAGGACGTGGCAATATACCAATGAGTTCAAGGTCAAGGCGGTAGAGCTGAGTCACCTGGAGGACGTGAAAGTCCAGGAGGTAGCGAGGACACTGGACATCCATCCCTTCATGCTTTCCCGGTGGAGGAAGGAGTACAGAGAAGGAAAAATTGTGGCTGACAAGCGTAGAAAGCTTACCGGTCTTGGCAAAGAGAAGAAGGAACTCGACCGTCTCAAGAAGCTTGAGCGGGAGAATGCGAGACTGAGGCAGGAGAATGACCTGCTAAAAAAGTGGCAACGGTATCTGGCGGAACAACATCAGAGCGCTTTGGATTCGTCCAGAGACACGGAAAGCGACTAGGTGTCAGATACCTGTGCAATTGGCTGGGTGTATCGCGCACTGGTTACTACGATTGGTTGAAGCGCCGACCGAGCAACCGGGCCAGAGAGGATGTGGAGCTCTCCCAGAAGATCGTGGAGATCCATGCGGCAAGCAGAGAGATTTACGGCAGCCCACGGATTCATCGCAGCCTACAGGCTCAGGGAACTAGTGTCAGCGCCAAACGGGTTGCCCGGCTGATGCGCGACATGGGTATTAAGGGAAGGGTTGTGACAGTTACACGAAGAGCGCCGAGACTGAGACGGTTTCAACAGGCGGGTGAGAATCTACGGTTGCAAGAGGCCACCCCGTACGGAGCGATCAACAATGGGTTGCAGATCTTACCTACATAAAAGTCGGTTCGCAGTATCAGTACCTGATCACGATAATGGACGTATTCTCTCGCCGAATACTCGGCTGGTCTTTAAGCAGGAGTCGCACCGTTGATGATGTACTGCCATTGCTGAAACGGGTGATCGCCAGGCGGCAGCCACGCTCTGGGTTGATATTCCATACGGACAGAGGGATAGAGTTTATGGCCTACGCGATACAGGACGAGCTCGAAAAGCACGGTATCCGAAAAAGCTACAATCGCTTGGGCTATTGCACCGATAATGCCCACATGGAATCGTTTTATCACAGCTTGAAGGGAGAGCTAATCAGGGGCAGGAAGTTCGACGACGAGCCCGCGCTACGATCTGCATTGGCGTGGTACGTTGACGGGTTCTACAATCGAACGAGACTACATTCGGGCATCGGCTACAAAAGCCCGATACACTATGAAGCTAGAGCGGCGTAAAGCGTGTCCGTTTTATCGGGTGAGGATCAAGATCCGCACTACAGAGGCTCTGCAGTCGACAACGGGCGACCAGATGACCCGCCTGCAGGAAGTCAACGCCAACCTGGTCATCGCGACGATCGAAGCGCGCAAATTGGCCGAAGAGGTGCAAAAGGCGCAGGTCGCCCTGGATCATCTGGCGCATCACGATACGCTTACCGGCCTGCCCAACCGGATCCTGCTGTACGACAGGTTGGTCCAGGCGATTGCGCTGGCGCAGCGTTCCGGCAAGCAGTTTGCAGTACTGTTCATGGATCTGGACGGCTTCAAGCACATCAATGACTCGCTGGGCCATGGCGTGGGCGACCAGTTGCTGCAGTCGGTAGGCAAGCGCCTGTCGGGTTGTGTGCGCCAGTCGGACAGCATCTGTCGCCACGGTGGAGATGAGTTCGTGGCGCTGCTTATCGACATTGACCATCCGGAAGACGCAGCGCTGGCCGTGCGGAAGATACTCACCGCTATCGCGTTGCCGCATCACATCGACCAGCAGGATCTGCATATCAGCGCCAGCATCGGCATCAGCGTTTATCCGGACGACGGCATGGATGCGGAAACCCTGATCAAGCATGCCGATACCGCGATGTATCACGCCAAGGACAAGGGCCGCAAAACCTATGCATTCTTCGAGCAGGAAATGACAGAACGGGCGATTGCCCGGCAATCCACCGAAGCCAGCCTGCGTCTCGCACTGGAGCGGCATGAGTTCGTACTGCACTACCAGCCTCAGATCGACCTTTACAGCGGTGCGATCGTCGGCGTTGAAGCACTGGTCCGCTGGCAACACCCGCAACGCGGGCTGATCGCTCCCGGTGATTTCGTGCCCATCGCCGAGGACAGTGGACTGATACTGCCGCTCGGCCGCTGGGTGCTGCGCGAAGCCTGTCGTCAGGCCCAGGCGTGGCAAGATATGGGCCTGCCGGCGGTCTCCATTGCCGTCAACACCTCCGCGCTGGAATTCCGTGCCAAGGACTTTCTGGTGAACCTGCGTGAGATCCTGGAGCAAACACGTCTGTCACCGCGCTATCTGGCACTCGAACTGACCGAAAGCGTACTCATGAGCGATGCCAACACGACCGACACAGTGCTGCGTGAACTGTCGGCCATGGGCATCCATCTTGCGGTCGATGACTTCGGTACCGGCTATTCCAGCTTGAGTTATCTGCGCCGGTTTCCGGTCGACACCCTGAAAATAGACAGTTCCTTTGTCAACGGCATGACTCACAATGCCGATGACGCTTCCCTCGTCAGCGCCATGATCAGCATGGGGAAAAGCCTCAAGCAGCGCCTCATCGCGGAGGGTGTGGAAACGGCCGAACAGGCTGCCTTTCTGCTGGAGCAGCAGTGCGACGAGGGCCAGGGTTTCTTCTTCGCCCGGCCGATGACTGCCGCGGCATGCACCCCCCTGCTGCGGTCGGGTTTTGCGGTCAAGCCTTCCCGGCATTGACGACACGGGTGTGGGTGCGCTGTGTTGGTTACAGCGCGCCGACATGGCCCACCAGTCCTCAACCGCTTCGGCGACGCAGCAGGGGCGAATTCAGGATCTGCCGTTCATCGCCGGCATAGATGCGCCCCTTTGAGCGGTGCTCGGTAACGTACTCCAGTCCGAACAACCGGCATAGCTGCACCCCGGCGCCGGTGTAGGCATTGGCACCGATATGGGAGAAGCGGATACCCCGGTCGAACTGGCAACGCATCAGGTCGGCAATGTGGTCGATCAAGCTGCGCAGAAAGCGGTGGCGCCGAAAATCCGGGCGCAAGGTGATGGTGGAAACGTAGCCGATGTATTCGCCCGGCCCGGCGTAGCTGGCGCCGACGATCTGCTCTTCCTCCAGCGTTCCGCGCAGCAATGCCTGGTATTCGGTTGCAGTGAGCAGGGTCAGGGCCCACTGTCCCACCAGTGTGCCGCAGCAGGTGACGCCGAGGAAGAACGGCAGGCTTTTCTCGCGCAGGCGGACCCAGTGATCGATGTCCTCTCCATTGCCGTCGTAGTCTCCGATGTTGGCGGTGGAGAGATCGACGGAGGAGAGGACCATGTCATGCACCGTCCAGCCCCGGGCCAGGAAGTAGTCGTAGGTATCGTAGCGGACGCAGGCGGGGTGTGTTTCCACCAGGGCCTTTTCCAGTGCCGTCAACCATTGCTCGGGCGCGGACTCGACCCAGCGATAGTACCACCCGGCCACCTCCAGGGCCTCGCACCACAGATCCAGAGTCGTCTCCGAGCCGATTGCCGGTCGCGTCGCAAGGTAGCGGATGCGCATGTACTTGAACAATGACTCTGGCTGGGGGCAACGCGCCTGGGCACGCGCCAGCACCCACTGGGCCAGGCGTGTCACTTCATCCATTTCCAGGGTGCCCCGGTGGAACCGGTGATGGAGCCGGTTTACGGTGTCT
This sequence comes from Kineobactrum salinum, assembly GCF_010669285.1. Taxonomy (GTDB): domain Bacteria; phylum Pseudomonadota; class Gammaproteobacteria; order Pseudomonadales; family Halieaceae; genus Kineobactrum; species Kineobactrum salinum. The sequence continues at coordinate 3,927,192 of NZ_CP048711.1, forward strand.
TCCATCATGTCGCCGTGGCAGCCCTCGATTTCCGGACTCTGAGAAAGCGGATCAGGATGACCAGCAAGAGAGCGACCAACCCCGAGGAGCCGGTGCCCGCAAGAATCTGTTCCGGTTCCAGAGGCTGTTGCGACAGCGCCATCAGACCGGCCCGGTACAACGCCGGCACGGCCTCGAACACGAACAGCAACACGGCGATGGTGTTGAGCACCCGGTTCTCGGCTTCGGAGGCCAGAGCGTAACGGATATTGATCTTGTGTTCGAGAAACCGCTGATTCTCCCGGTAGGCGGCGAGATCGGCCCGGGTTTCGAACCGCGCGGCGATGATATCCGCCAGGGTCTGGGCGGTGATGAACCGGAAGACGCGAATGTTCCAGAACGCCATGGTGCGCCCGAACTCGTTGCTGCAGTCTTCCAGGAACTTCATGGGAACCCGCTCTTCGTGGCCGATCTTCTGCACCACCCTGGTGTTGGTGCGCGACACCGCCGCATCCTGGAACAGGATGAGCTCGATGATGAACAGCAGCGCCGCGTCGGAGAAGACCGCAGGTACTTCAGCGCCATTGTTGGCTCGTGTGTCGATGCGCAGGATGTTGTTCTTGCCGACATAGATCTCGCTGCTGTCGTACTGCCCCACGTCCTGACCGATCTGATCGAGGAAGGCGCCCGGTTTTAGGGCTGCTCCCATGTTCTGTGAGCGGTAGGTCTCGCCGGCCAGGTAGTACCGGGCCACGTCGTCCCGGGGTTTGTGTTCCCGGGTGGCGGACAGGCAGGCCCGGCTGGTCCCGGTCTTGATCAGGCCGTATTCCTCGGCCAGCAGCACTTCGAAGTTGCCGGGCGCCGATGCCCCGCTGCTGCGGCAATAGAGGATCTCTTCTTTCGATACCTGATCGAGCAGTTGGGAAGCGGGCAGCTCGATACCGTGGAACACAATGGTGACGACTGCCAGGCCGGTGTGCTGGTGAATGGCGACGAAGGCGACGCCCGGGCGCACAATCTGCTCTGAATCGGGAGTCTCTTCCTGGTCGTGGCAGACGAACTGAAATTCGCCGATGCAGGCCCGGCTCAGGTCCTTCTTCATCTGGTTGGAAATCTCGGAGGCGAGACGAGCGTCCATTTCCGCCATGAATGTGGCCGGCAAGCCGTGCTGCGGTTCTGCTTCCCGTGCCTTGAGTACTTTCGCTGAGCCGGCGTCAGCAACGTGGCAGGGTAGATGGATATAGATGTTGCCCAGGAAGCGCTCGTTGTCCATGTCTCTCGATTCGGCCGGTGGTTCGGGAACTGGCAGCGGCGATGATACGCGCATGGCAATTGATCTGCGCTCTGCAAGAGGAGCAGCTGCCATAGCGGAGTATATAGGAAACATGAACGGTGTGTGGCGAGGCGATTGTCCAGGCTGTTTTGCAGCAGCCCGTTGCCGGATTACTCAGCCCCGATCGGCCTCACACGGTAGGCCAGCATCAGGCCCGCGGCCACCAGTGCGCCGCAGGCCAGCAACGTGGTGACTCCGCCCCGGTCGAGACCGATATCAAACAGGAAGCCCCCGAGTAGCGGAGCCATGGCGCTGGTGACACGCCCGACACCGATTACGAAGCCAGTACCCGAGGCGCGTACATGGGTTGGAAACGTCCGGGCGATGACGGCGTACAGGCTGATCATGCCGCCATAGAGGCACAAACCTGCGAGCGCGGCTGTGATGCGCAGGGCGTCGAGATCCGCGGGCAAGCGACCAAACAGAATCAGGGTGAGGCCCATGCCGGCCAGCACCGCCAGCGCCAGCCGCTTCAGGCCCAGGTAGTGGGCTGCCCAGCCCAGGGCGACGCCCCCGACAATCCCCGCAGTGTCGCGGGTCACGGCGACGGTGGCTGATACCGCCGCGGAAAACCCGAGGTCCGCTACCAGTTGTGGGGTCCAGCTGAGGAAGAAGTACACTGTCATCAGGTAGAGCGCGTAAATGGTCGTCAGGTGCAGGGTCTGGCGCCGCATCGCGGGACTGAATATCTCCGCAAGCGGCGCCTTGCGCTGCCGTGGTGAGGGCGCCGGCAGCCGGTCCGTTTCCGGCAGATGGCAGCGTCGCAAGAAGCGGTTTACCTTCTCCAGCGCATCGGGGCCGGGATTTTCGATCAGATAGCCTACCGGTTCAGGGATCCAGCGGATGACCAGGGGTACCATGGCCAGCGCCAGTCCGGCGCCGAGCCAGAAAATCGCCCGCCAGTCGTAAAGCTCCAGCAGGTGGGCCGAGAGAATCCCGCCCACGGTACCGCCGATCGGATACCCCACTGCCATCAGCGCAATCGCCAGGTCGCGGCGGCGCTCATTGGCGTATTCCGCCGCCAGCGGATTGATCACGCAGATCATCGCGCCGATCCCCACTCCGGTAATGATCCGCCAGAAGGCAAGCGCCCCCAGTGACCCCGCCAGCGCACTGGCGGCCATGCCGCCGGCCATGATCGCAAGACACACGAATATCATGCGCCGCCGGCCTATTCTGTCCGCCAGTGGCGCCAGCAGAAATGAGCCCAGCGCCATGCCCACCAACCCCATCGACAGGGCGATGCCCAGCTGGCCGCTGTTGAGCCCCCATTCCGTCAGAAAACCCGGGGCGGCATAGGTCACGGCGAGTACGTCGAAGCCGTCAAGCGCGCAGAGCATCACCGTCACTGCGATCGCCACGCGCTGGTAGGTGCTCAGGGGCGCCTTGAGCAACGCATCGCGCGGGTCGCCCCCCGGCAGAGAAGGGGAGATCGGGCTATGGTAGGTCAGGTGGCCCGGGGCTTCTCCCCCGGAAATCACCTTCGATCCTGTCGTGTACGGCATGGCATGCTGCTTGTCGTTATCGTGATGAGTGGTCGAGCACGCGGCTCGAAATACTGCCGCCTGGGCCTGGGCGCCGACTCGCATTCGGGGAGCTTACAAGCTCGGGGTGATTGCAGTAGATGACGTTTTGGTTTAATCGATATCCAATAGGCATCAATGGGCCGGGGCGACCAAAGTGCCGAGTGTTCGATGTGGTACTCCGCCGGGTGGATTGGCTGTGTGCGGTGGTCGACGCCATCAGCTGTACGGGACACTGGCGCGTCGCAGCATGTCGCAAAAATACTCCGCCGCGGGGGTCAGGGGCAGGTTGGCGCCGCGGACGATACAGATCTTCGGTGCCGCCAGCTCCTCACCGACATCGATCTTCTGCAGGGAGGCCCGGGTCCAGTGAAAGTCCTCCCACTGGACGGGTAGCATCGCCAGGTAATCCGAATGAGCCACCACCGTCGCCATGGTGAGCGCGGAGTGTGCCTGCACAGTGACCCGGGGCATCGGCAGCCCATGGCGCGCAAACAGTGGACCGAATTCCTCCTCCGCCTTGACGGTGGTTGACGTGGTAATCCACTGCGCCCCCATCAGATCGGCGAGCGAGCGGGCATTTGCCAGCGGGTGGCCGCTGCGCGCTACAATGATCCGCCGATTGTCGAACAATTTCTCGGTCACGAACTCGCTCGAGGGGAGTTTTTCCGGCACGGGGCCCACATACACATCGATCAGGTGATCCTTGAGCCGGGGCTCGGCATCGGGGAACAGCCCTTCGCTGAGATCGAGATGCACCCCCTCATAGCGCTGATGAAAGGGCTGGATCACCCTGGGAAGCAGGCTGATGTGGACGGCGGTAGACAGGCAGGCGGCCAGCGTGCCCTGCATCTCGCCCCGCAACTGGCCGATTTCGTCCACGGCACGATCGAGCTCGCTCTGGGCGGCCCGGACCCGGTTGATAAAGCGCTCGCCCATGGGCGTGGCCACGATGCCGCGGGGGCGCCGCTCGAACAGGGTAATGCCCAGCTCGCGCTCGAGTTCGCGGATGCTGCGGGTGATGACGGGCTGGGCGATGCCCAGGTGGCGGGCTGCCGCCCGCAGGCTGCCCCGTTCGGCCGCCGCGAGCAGGTCGCGGATCTGGTTCATCTTCATTGTTGCTCATTCCCCGTCAGCGTATCCGATAAATATTTGTTATCGCCCGGGGAATTTACCTCTTTCAGGTAGAGACCGGCAATGCCGACACCAAGCTATGGATTTCAGTCGATGCCGTTTGCGGCTCGTGGCGGCGTTGTATGTCCGTGTCAGAAATTATAGGTGAGGGATGCGCCCCACTCCCGCGGCCGGCCGATATCGTAGTGCTGCGGGCCGGCTGTCTGCACGCTGTAGTCGACGCCGCCGACGGCATACTCTTCGTCCGTCAGGTTGGTGACGAACAGCGCAACTTCGACGCTCTGGTCTGGTGAGATGTAGCTCATCCGCGCATTCCAGATATCGTACGATGGCAGCAGCAGGCGATCGGAGTTGGTCGGGGTCGACCACTGCTCGTCCTGGTGATTGTAGCTCACGGTGGTGTCGATCGTCGCTCCGGTGCCCAGGTGAAGCGTGTATGTCGCGCCCGCGGCAAAGGTCCACTGCGGGGCCCGCTGGAAGGGGCTGTCCCTGTCCACCGCATTGGGGTCCTCCTGGTAGACATCTGTATATCTGGCATCCAGGTAGGCCGCGTTCGCATACACCAGCAGCGAATCCGTGGGCAGGTATTGCAGTTCCAGTTCTCCACCCTTGAGCTCGGCATCGCCAACGTTCTGCAACTGGATGTCCGCCCCGATCACCCGCTGTACCTGCACGTTGTCCCATTCCATCAAGAACACCGTGGGGTTCAGGCGCAACGCGCCATCGAGCAGCGTCATTCTCAGCCCGGCTTCGTAGGAAAGCAGGTCTTCGGGATCGAAGGTGGTGAAGGCGCGTTCGCCGCCACTGGCCGGGATGGTGGCGGGATTGTAACCACCGCCGCGAAAACCCTCGCTGACCGATCCGTAGGCCATGATATCTGGCGTCAGGTGGTAGCTCAGCTTGGCATTGAACACATTGCTGTTCCAGGAGTCGCTGTCCGAACCAACGGCAACGGCTCCACTCTCGATGGCAATGTCCTTCTCGTCCCTGTTGACGCGGTAGCCGACGATGATGTTCAGGTCCTGAGTGATATCGTATGAGCCTTGCAAAAACGCGGCGATCGAAGTCGTTTCCAGCTTGTCGTAGGCGCGTACAGATACCCCCAGAGGCACGGCGAACAGGGCTGACAGGATCTGGGTGTCGCGCTCCGACTCGAAATAGTAGAGCCCGCCGGTCAGATGAAAATTGTCGCCGTTGTCGTAGGTCAACTGGAGCTCTTCGGAAAAGGATTCGATTTCCTGGGTGTTCACGCGATCCAGCACCTGCCAGGGACTGCCGTCGATATCGGTAAAGCTGTCGCTGGCCACGTCGAAATAACCGGTCAGAGATTTGAGGGTGACCCTGTCGCTGACATCCCAGGTGGCGATGAAATTGATGGATTGGGTTTCGTTTTTCGAGAACTCCTCGCGCTCCTGCCCATTGGCCTGGCTACCGTAGTCGCCGTACTGGCAGAAGAAGCAGTCGGATGCATAGTCGCCGGTATAGCGCTGTGCCGGCGGCGCCGACAGGTTGTACACGAAGGGGAAGACGGCGGATGCATTTACGTTGGGCACAGTGTAGGCGAAACCGTCCAGCTCGTCCTCGAGATAGTCCGCGCTAAAGTCCAGGGTGAGTGTATCGGTCGGTTCGTACCGGGCCTGGAGTTTGATCAGCGAGGTCTCCTGCGCCCCCGCCTTGCCGCTGCGCTGCTGGTAATCGACGAAGCCGTCACGGTCCAGCCTGCCGCCGCTCAGGCGCAGCTTGAAGCGGTCGGTGACCGGTATGTTCACTGCACCGACGACATCAAGGCGGTTGTATTCGCCTGCATTCAACTGCAGGCGTCCCCCGAATTCCTCCCCCGGCTTCACCGAGCTGTAGCGAATGGCTCCGCCGATGGAATTGCGACCGAACAGCGTTCCCTGGGGCCCCCGCAGCACCTCCACCTGTTCAAAGTCGACCAGCTGGAACATTGCTCCCTGTATCGTCGGGTAGTAGATGTCGTCGATATAGAGTGACACCGCCGGCTCGGAGCCATTGCCTGAGCGCTGCTGCCCCATGCCCCGCAGGAAGTAGGTGGCTGAACCGCCGCCGTCACCTGCTGTCTGGGTGCTGACCTGGAGGCTGGGCACCACCTGCATCAGATCCTGACTGGACTGGATGGAAAAGGTCTGCAGCTCATCACTGGACAGTGCGGTCACCGCTACCGGTGTATCCTGCAGGCTCTCCGTTTTTTTCTGGGCAGTGACCATGACCTCTTCGAGTTGCGCTGCCTGGCCGGCGACGGTCGTGCCCATTGCGGTCATGATGCCGAGGACGAGCGTGGAGTGTGCGAAAGGCGAGCGGGTCTTCATGATGATCTTCTCTCTTATTTTCTGCATGGACTGTCGGTGTTCGCGGACGGCAGCGCAAGCGATTGCGCGTTGCGCTCATCCGGCTCGAAGGGAGATTAGGCGTTTGTTAGTGATATGCCTAGATAACTAAAATCTGTAAATGATGCTTTGCAGGTATCATTAAATTTCGATGCCTGCCAAGTATCACTCGGTCGATTTTGGCATCTTCTTTAATCGATATCCCGCGCCTAGTATCGACACCACTCGACGGCACCACGCGGCCTGGCCCCTGTTTGTGCGGCTCGCGACGTCGGCAATGCGGCAGGCAGGAGACCTCAGGCAGATGAAACTGGTTCGATTCGACGCGGGCACAGGACCCGAATATGGAGTGGTGAAGGGCGACGGTATTGTCAGCCTCACCAAAGCGCAATGTCCTTACGGGGACCTGCAGGCCATTTTCGAAGCTGGCGACGAGGCCCTGGCCGCCCTCGCCGACTGTGTGGCCTCCACCCACCCCCACCACCGGCTCGACGAGGTGCGTTTGCTGGCCCCAGTGCCCCGCCCCGGCAAGTATCTGGCCATCGGGATGAACTACCGCAAACACGTCGACGAGTCGGAGCGTCTGGGGATAGAGCGCCCCAAACAGCAGGTGTGGTTCAACAAGCAAACCACCTGCATTGCCGGCCCGTATGACGAGATCGACCCCGGCGTCACCGAGAAGCTGGACTACGAAGTGGAACTGGGCGTGGTGATCGGCAAGCCCGCCAAGGGCGTGTCAGCCGATGCGGCGGCATCGCATATCTTTGGCTACCTCGTGGCCAACGATGTCTCTGCCAGGGACTGGCAATTCCATTCCCCCACTTTCACCATCGGCAAGTCCTTTGACACCCACGGCCCCATCGGGCCATGGATTGTCACCCGTGACGAGATCGACAACCCACATGCGCTGGATCTGCGCTGTTACGTTAACGGAGAGCTGCGCCAGTCCAGCAACACCTCGCAGATGATTCACAACATCTTCGAACAGATCGCCTACCTGTCCACCGCCTTTACCCTCGAGAGCGGCGACCTGATCGCTTCGGGCACCCCCGAGGGTGTCGGAGTGGCAATGGAACCACCGGTATTCCTGCAGCCTGGGGACGTAGTGCGCTGCGAAGTCGCTGGTGTGGGCGCCATTGAGAACCGGGTGCGTGAATCCGGCGGACATTGAGGAGCAAGAGGCCATGACGGTTAGCAGTACCTACGCCTACACCCTGGAAGTTCCCGACCTGGCTGCCGGGGAGAAATTCTATGGCGACGCCGGTTTCCAGACCCGCCGCGAGGACGGCCGGCTTTATTGCCGCTGTCCCGGGCAGGATCGGGACTGCGTCGTATTGATCGGAGGCGCCCCGCGCAAGCGCCTGCACCACCTGACCTTGCGCGCCGATCCCGCGGGTCTGGATACTGCCGCCGCCAAAGCGGAAACCCTCGGGGGGCGGCAAACGTCTGCTCCCCAAGGCTTCGACGATGACGGCCTGTGGCTGACCGACCCCCACGGGATGCTGGTGCATCTCGCCGATGTGCCGCCGGACCCGCCGCTCATCCCCGCGAAGTCCCCCTTTGCCATCAACCAGCCAGGGAGGACCGTGCGCACCGGTCGCTCCGCCATGCTGGCGCGGGAGCAGACCGAGCTCGCCCGGCCCATGCGGCTGGGCCACGTGCTGGTATTCTCTCCCGATGTGGACAGGAGCGTACAGTTCTACACCCAGGCGCTGGGTTTGGGCTTGAGCGACCGCGCCCGGGATGTGATCGCCTTCTGTTGTGCGCGCCGCAACTCCGACCACCATATTCTGGCCTTCGCCAAGTCCAACGGCGTGGGCTTCCACCACGGCAGCTTCCAGGTGACGGACCCGGACGACGTGGGTCGGGCGGGCGCCGCGCTACTGGAAAAATCCGGCCGCGGCGATTGGGGATTTGGCCGCCACACCATCGGCTCCAACTATTTCCACTATATCCAGGATCCCTGGGGCAGTTGGTTCGAGTACTACACCGACATGGACTACATCGACGACTACGCCCTGTGGACACCTACCAATTACGGGATGGAGGACAGTCTGGCCAACTGGGGGCCACCGGTACCCGAGGATTTCGTGCACAACTACGAAGTGGATGAACAGCCCTTCAACGCCGGAGGTGCCACGCAGTGAACAAAGTGCCTGTGGTTATTGTCGGCGCCGGCCCCGTGGGATTGAGCTGCGCCATTGAGCTGGGTACACGCGGCATCGAGTGCCTGTTGGTCGAGCGCCACGACCGCGTCGGCGTGGCGCCGCGGGCCAAGACTACCAATGTACGCAGCCGCACCCACTTCCGCCGCTGGGGTATTGCGGACAAATTGGCGGCTGCTTCTCCCTTCGGTGTGGACTACCCGTCAAACATCCATTTCGTCACCCGGCTGTCCGGGTATCGCCTCGCGATGATGGAAAACGCATTCAACTGCAATCCGCAGCGTGACGAGCGCTACCCCGAGCACGCACAGTGGATACCGCAATACAAGGTCGAGCAGATTCTGCGCGAGTACGCCGATAGCCTTCCCGGGGTGACCCTCCACTTCAGTACAGAACTGCTCGATGCCCACCAGACCGACAACGTGGTCACAGCGACGCTTCGCGACCTGAGCAGCGACACAGAATACACGGTGCAATGCCAGAATCTCATCGGCGCCGATGGGGCCCGCAGTCGAGTGCGCGAGATCATCGGCGCTACCATGAAGGGTACCTACGGGTTGTCGCGCAATTACAACATCGTGTTTCGAGCGCCGGGTCTGGCCGAGGCACACAGTCACGGCCCGGGCGTCATGTATTGGCACATCAATCCGGAGGCTCCGGCACTGATCGGCCCGATGGACGAGGGCGACAAATGGTTTTTCATGCCCACCAAACTCGAACATGGGAGAACGCTGTCCGATGCCGAAGCCACTGAATTGATCAGGCGTTCCACCGGCTTTGATCTTCCCTTCGAGCCATTGAGCAACGACGAATGGGTGGCCAGCCGCTTTATTGCCGACAAGTACCATGAGGGGCGCGTTTTCCTCGCCGGTGATGCCTGCCACCTGCACCCGCCGTTCGGTGGCTACGGCATGAACATGGGCATCTGTGACGCGGTGGACCTGGGCTGGAAGATCGCTGCCAATCTGCAAGGCTGGGGCGGCCCGGCCCTGTTGCAACACTACGGTACAGAGCGCAGGCCGGTGCACGAGTACATCCTCGACGAAGCTGTATCCAATCACGAGGTTCTCGCCAATCAGCTCTGGCAGCAAGGATTGGAAGATGCCACCCTTGAAGGAGAAGCGCTGCGTCGACAGCTGGGCGAACGCATCCGCAGCGCCAAGGGCAAGGAGTTCTACTCCCTCGGGGCTGTGCTGGGCTACCGCTACGAAGATTCTCCCCTGATCGTCGGCGATGGCAGCGAGGCGCCGGCGCAGGGGGCCACCAACTACGTGGCCACATCCCGTCCGGGACACTTGGCGCCACACACCTGGCTGGATACGACGACGTCTCTGTACGACCAGTGCGGACTGGGTTTTGCACTGATAACAAAAGCTTCCACAGATCCAAGAGCAATCAGCGACGCTGTGGAGGAAGCTGACGCGCGCGGCATTCCACTTGCTGTTGTGACGTTGGACACTCCTGAGCAGGAAGCACTCTATCCCAGCGGACTCACTCTGGTCAGACCGGACCAGCATGTGGCATGGCGTGGAGAAAACTGGGATGAAAATACCTTCAATGTGGTATGCGGCCACTAGACGAGTTGAATTAGCGCCACTTAGTCCTGCGTTTTCCCGCCTTGCTCTGAACCCCGTGGCTGTGAGCTTTAGTGACCGAACTTCACGCATGGCCCAGTAGCGATGCCGGGAGGCCACGGCTTGAGCTGTGCTAGACTCCATCCTGGATTGCGCTGCGGAACCGCCGCATCGGCTGAGATCGACTGCATCTGACCCGGAGCGAAACAGTGAGGCTGCTGTTTGCTGTTGGAGCGGTGACACAGGCAGCGCGTGAATAATCAATCCGGTGCCGCGACCGGTGCCGGAAACAGGAGAATCAAGCTAGCATGGCAGACATCGAAGTCCTGGACAGGAACGATCCGCTGGCGCCGTTGCGCGCGTTGTTTGAATTGCCCCAGGGCAAGGTCTACCTGGACGGCAATTCGCTGGGGCCACTGCCCACCGCAGCGCGTAGCAGAGTCGAGGCGGTAGTGCAGCAGCAGTGGGGGCGGGATCTGATCGCCAGCTGGAACAGCCACGACTGGATCGGCCTGCCGGTGGCGACCGGGGAGAAAATCGCTCCGCTGCTGGGCGCCGCCCCGGGGCAGGTGGTCTGCTGCGACAGTATCTCTGTCAACCTGTTCAAGCTGCTTGCGACGGCGCTGCAGTTGCGCCCCGGACGGCCTGTCATCCTCTCCCAGCAGGACAACTTTCCGACCGACCTGTACATGACCCAGGGCATGGCTGCGCTGCTGGGCGAAAAGCGTTGCGTGGCGCGCGCAGTACCGGCGGACGCGCTGATGGATGCCATGGACGATCAGGTGGCAGTGCTGATGTTGACCCAGGTCAACTTCCGGGACGGGAGCCTGCACGATATTGAGGCCATTACCAGGGCCGCGCACGAGCGCGGCATCCTGGTGCTGTGGGATCTCGCGCACAGTGCCGGGGTGCTGCCGCTGGAACTGGATAGCTGGCAGGTGGACATGGCGGTGGGCTGTGGCTACAAGTTTCTCAATGGTGGACCGGGCGCTCCCGCGTTTATCTATCTTGCCGCTCGCCATCAGGACCGCGTGAGCCAGCCACTGTGCGGCTGGCTGGGGCATGCCGAGCCGTTTGCGTTCGAGCCCGGGTATCGTCCGGCGCAGGGGGTGGCGAGTTTTCTCAGTGGCACCCCCGGAATTATTGGCATGGCCGCGCTCAACGCCGCGCTGGATGTGTTCGACGGGGTCGACATGAAGCAGCTGAGAGCCAAGTCCCTGGCGCTGACAGAGCTGTTCATGACGGGCGTCCGCGCGGAGCCTGCCTGTGCCGATTGCGTTGTACTCACACCGGAGGAAGACCGGCGCCGGGGCAGCCAGGTCTCACTGGCACATCCCCAGGCCTGGGGCATCGCGCGGGCGCTGATCGAAGCCGGCGTGGTGGTGGATTTTCGCGCGCCGGACGTGGTCCGGTTCGGCTTTGCGCCGCTGTACAACAGCTACCGCGACGTGGCCGAAGCGGTGGCCCAACTGGCGCGGATTCTGGCTGCCGATGAACACCTGCAGCCACGTTTTTCCGCCCGCACCCGGGTAACCTGAGGCACCTGCGCACTGCGGCGGCGCGGTGGACGAGGACCCATTGGAGCAAACGTTGGAGCCTTCCATCCACTTTCGCTTGAAGTTTCGCGACGGGACTGGGAGGATGCCAAAACTGTTCTGCAGTTGTACTGATTCCCCGCCGAGGGCCCACTTCCATGTCCGCACCTTCCAAGCCCAAACCTTGCCGAGCCTGCCGCGATGGACAGGAACTCGACTTTGATTTCACCATGGCATTTCAACCGATCATCGATCTGCGCGATCACAGTCTGTTCGCCTACGAGGCCCTGGTGCGGGGCACCGATGGCAGCGGTGCCGCCAGTATTTTGGGGCGGGTCAATGAGCACAATCGCTACTCCTTCGACCAGGCGTGCCGGGTCAAGGCTGTGGAGCTGGCAGCGCAGCTCGGCATACCCTGCCACGTCAGCATCAACTTCCTGCCCAATGCGGTCTACGAGGCGGCCGCCTGCATCCGTGCCACCCTGGAGGCTGCGCGCCGCGTCGGCTTCCCCACCGAGCGCCTGATTTTCGAGGTCACTGAAAACGAGCGCATGGTGGACAAGAACCATCTGAAGAGCATCATGCAGGAATACAAACGGCAGGGCTTCAAGACCGCGATAGACGATTTCGGGGCTGGTTATTCAGGGCTCAATCTGCTGGCCGAGTTCCAGCCGGACATCATCAAGATCGACATGGACATGGTCCGCAACATTGATCAGGATCCGGTTCGGCAGGCTATTGTGCACGGCATATTGGGTGTTTGCAGTACGCTGGATATCAGCGTGATTGCCGAAGGTATAGAAACTCCGCAGGAACTGGAGCTGCTGCACGACATGGGAATCAATCTGTTCCAGGGCTACCTGCTGGCGCGTCCGGGCTTCGAACAACTGCCCCAGGTCGCCTGGCCGGAGCGGGATTGACAGCCAGCCTAAAGCCACGCCGGGGAGGGTGGTTGATCGTACAGGCAGGCCAGCATCGCTGAGCTGTCAGTTGCGCCGTTTTTTCCTGCCTCTGGCGATTTCCGTTTCAAGAGCGCTCAGCTTTGGCTCCCAAAAGCGGCGGAAGCGATCCAGCCAGGCATCGATTTCTTGCATGGGTTCAGTGTCGACCGCATAGATCCGGCGTTGTCCATCGGCCCGTACGCTGGCGAATCCATTTTCTCGCAGCACCTTGAGATGCTGGGAAACCGCGGCCTGGCTTATGCCAAACTCATTGTGGATCACGACAACGATATCGCCGGAACGATGCTCGCCCTCGGCGAGCAGTTCCAGTATGCGACGGCGAACCGGATCGCCGAGAACATCGAAGGCGTGCATCAACTGTCCGGAGACAATGTGCCAGTGTAGAAAGCGGTGGTGCGCTCCGCTGCCGCCTCCGCGTGCGCTGCGTCGTCGCCCGAGGCGACCGCGGCTTGCCGCCAGTCCCCGCTGGCGCCTGTGATGTAGGCCTTGCCTTCGGATGAAGCGGAAAATGTCGCTTCATCGAGCTGCTCGGCGCCGTCTACAAAGTGAAATACCAACGCCAGCAGGGCCAGATCCCAGCCGACCCCAACTGCGCCCGGTCCGTATTTTTTCCAGTGATCGTCAACAGGGCAAATGTGGGACAGCGTCAAGCGTGCCCTGGATTCGCTTTCGGCGGCGATACGTACCTCGACCCAACTCATGCCGCCACCAAACTCCCACGTGATCGACAAAAACCCTGGCGGATCACACTCCCTGATCGTGCCACCCGCGTTTCCCTTCAGCTGAAAGTGCCCGCCGGGTTTCAAGTCGCCACTGACAGGAAGAAACCAGCGTGTCAATCGCTCCGGATTGGTGACGGCCTCCCAAAGATCGTCGGGGCTTGTGTCGTAAATCCGCTCCAATGTCACATTGCGGGCGGGTTTTCCTTCTCGTTCCAGCTCGGTAACCGTGCGGCTAACAGCGCCCAGATAAGCAGTGAAATCATCACGCATTGTGTTCTCCTTTCCGCAAGATTTTTTCCATGGCCTTTCCTTTCGCCAGCTCGTCGATCAGTTTGTCCAGGTAGCGGATTTCCTGCATCGTGGGTTCCTGGATGTCCTCGACGCGGATGCCGCAAATCACCCCCTTGATCAAAGTCCGTGACGGGTTCAGGCGGGGAGCTTCCGCAAAGAAGGTTTCAAAGTCTGTCTGCCTCTCCAGTTGGGCTTCCAGTTCTTCCTGACGATACCCCGTCAACCAACGAATTATTCTGTCGACGTCGGTTTTCGCGCGTCCCTTTTTCTCGGCCTTGGCGACATAATGGGGATAGACACTTGCGAAACTCGTTGTGTAGATGCGATGTTTTGCCACGGTACATTCCTTGCCGGTCATCTGCTGGATTGCCGGTGACTGCGAGCCGACCAGATATAATAAGCTACTAATATAAGTGGCAGCTTATATTGGTGTTCGCGCCCTGTCAAACAGGTGTGCTTGGAGATTGCTGCCGCGCGGTGGACTTTGGCAACGGGGGTATTTATGGTGGCTGGACTTGTACCGGTGGCGCCGTCATGCCACGGCAATACCTCCGGCCCGACCTCTGGACAGGAGAGACCGATATTATGTACCGTCATCTATTTGCCGTCATCTGTATTGCGCTGGGGACTTTGATTGCAGTGCCGGTCGTTGCTGCAGACCTCACAGATCTGCTGCCCGAGACCTTGAACGGCCTGGAGGCCAAGCGCGAACCCCGCCTGCGCAGCATGACCAGTGGAGCAGAAAGAGTCACCATCACCTACGGTGGATTCCCGCGCAGTTTACGTGTCTGGATCACGGATACGGGCGCCCTGGCACCGGAGGTCCTCGCGGACTTCGAGGCCCGGGTTCAGGCCGGTGAGCTGTCGCGGGAGGAATGGCAGGGGACGCCACTTTTCTACAGGCACGTCGAAATGAAACGCGATCGCTTCATCGATGCATACCTGCCTGTCGGGCGTTTGGTCGCATGGCTCCGGCTCAAGGACAGCGATGGAAGCGAGGTGGCGATAGCCGATCTGGAGCCGGCACTGACTGCGCTTAGCCTGGAGGAAGCGCTTCGCTCTCATGCCCGGCAGAGCAGCGCGCCGCGCGTACTCTACAATCCTTTTGCGGAGCGCGAGCCGCAGCCACCCATCGACGCTGATAGCCTGGCATCTTTCCTGCCGCAGAAGGCCGGCGGACATGCGCGCGGCGAAGTGCAACGGCAGGTTTCAGGCTACGGCAAAAAAGCGAATGTCGCCGTATTTGCCCGCTACGGCGAGCAGGGCGCCATCGCAATTATCGACCAGGGCGGACTGCCGCCCGGTTATTTTCCGCTACTTCGCGAAGGTGTTCGCACCGGCCTGTTCGAGGAAGACAGGCTTGCAGGGCAGCCGCTATTTACACGGGTTGGTCCCGGTGAGTTGCCGGTGGATATCGAGGTTCCCGGTGCACTGGCCGTTGCGGGCGAGCGTTTTCAGGTCCAGGTGGATCTCGGCACGAAATTGCAGCCGGCACTGGCGCGTGAAATGGCGGGTTCCGTGGACCTGCAGGGGCTCGCGGAACTCAGCCAGAGCCTGGTCGATCGCGAGACTTTCCGGGAGCGATTCCGGGCCTGTGAGCCTGCGAATTTCGTCGCTGCACCGGCTTATAACGCCGGCTATCGCTACGAGATTCTCGGACCAGCTGACGATGGTTGCCGGGTGCGGGGACGCTACACCCGGAGCCCCAACAATGCGTTGGTCGGCCCTACCATGATTTGTATCTGGGACAATGGGCAGTCCTTTGATGCAGTGGTGGAGAATACCGAGACCTGTGAGGGGCCTCTAAAGCAGCAATTGGAGATCTGACCCTTGCGGTCGATACTTCGCGCCTGATCCTGAGGCATGGACGCCCTGGCACAGGTTTCAAATCCCGGGGGTTGGCTCCGGCAACAGTGGCGGCCAGTTTGATCTGCTGGGAATGATCTCCACCCAGGTAGCCGTACGCTTCGAACCAGGCCATCGGCAATGCGACACCCGACCCCGGCACTACCGCCACTGCCTTACATGCTCAATCAGGGCACGGAGTTTCGGAGCCATGTTGTGGCGTTGCGGAAAGTAGAGGAAGAAACCCGGAAACGGCGGCAGGAAGTCCTGCAGCAACGGAACAAGCTGATTCGCTTCCACGTAGGGCCGGAAGGTTTCTTCGGTGGCGAAGGTGACCCCGGCCCCGCTGAGCGCGGAACGAAGCATGAAACGCAGGTCGTTGGTGGTGATCTGTGGATCGACCGCCACATCGAAGGGAATGCCGTTCTCTTCGAACTCCCAGCGGTAAGGCGCGACGTTTGGGGCCGGGCGCCAGCCGATGCAGCGATGATGGACCAGTTCGCGCGGATGCATCGGGGTTCCATGAACCGCAAGATAGGCGGGTGTTGCCACCGCCATTTCGCGCTGATCGCCTGTCAGCGGCACCGCGATCATGTCCTGTTCGATCACCTCGCCCAGTCTGACGCCTGCATCGAAACCGGCGGCCACGATGTCGAACTCCTCGTCTGTGACCGTGATGTCTATCGTCACACCCGGATGCGCCTGGGCGAAGGACGCGATGAGCGGGCCCGACAGGAACTCTTCCGCGATTGAGGTAACGGCGATCCGCAACAGGCCCCGCGGCTCATCCTCTGCCGCCACGTGGTCGAGTGCCGTTGCGATGTCGGAGATGGGCTGTGACAGGGCTTCGCGCAGACGCTCCCCGGTTTCTGTCAGGCGTACCGACCGCGTGGTGCGGGTGACCAGCGTTGTGCCAAAAGCATCCTCGAGCCGCCGCATTCCCTGGCTGACAGCCGATCGGGTCACGCCGAGCCGGTCGGCCGCAGCACGGAAGTTGTCCTCTTCCGCTACAGCCAGGAAGAGCGGCAGAAGGTTCATGTCGATTTTCATTGTACAGCAATGTTAACCGCTAGGTTCAGCAACTGCCAGCTACCGGCTACAGCTACAGAAGACTATCTTGTCCATGAATTCAAGCAACGGAGTACAGCATGAACAAGGTCATTTTAATCACTGGTGCATCCAGCGGTATCGGCGCGGGGATAGCGCGCGAACTGGGCAGGGCTGGAGCAAAGCTCATGTTGGGCGCCAGGCGCATGGACCGGCTCGAGCAGGTCGCCGCGGAGGTTGTGGCAAGCGGCGGCACCGCCCTCACGCATCCGCTGGACGTGACCGATCACGACAGCGTCCACGCCTTTGCCGAGGCCGCCCGAAACGCCTGGGGGCAAGTCGATGTCCTTGTCAACAATGCAGGCATTATGCCCCTCTCTCCCATGAGTTCAATGAAAGTCGAGGAATGGGACCGGACGGTCGATGTCAATATCAAGGGCGTGTTGAACGGCATCGCTGCGGTTCTGCCTGAAATGACGGCGCGGGGCACAGGACACATCATCAACATTGCCTCTATCGGCGCTTTGAGCGTCGTACCCACAGCCGCTGTCTACTGTGCGACGAAATTCGCAGTGCGGGCGATTTCGGACGGGCTGAGGCAGGAAAACGACAAGTTGCGCGTGACCTGCATCCACCCTGGAGTGGTGGAGAGTGAGCTGGCGTCCACGATTACCGATCCGGTAGCGGCCGAGGCGATGAAAACATTCCGGGCCATCGCCCTGCAGCCGGATGCGATCGCGCGCGCGGTCCGCTATGCGATTGAGCAGCCGGATGATGTTGACGTGAACGAGATCGTTGTCCGTCCTACCGCGTCCTCCAGGTGAGGTTATTCCATGGACTTTCACTGCCGGTGGCGGTGCGCCGCACCATGAGGGAATGATCATGTACCACAAGGAGACGAAACAATGAACAGCGCAACGATTTCGGACTTGCGCAAGACCGGTTGGCTGCACCGGTTCGCCTGTCCAGTTGTCCTGCTTCTCCCGCTTCTGGCAACGACACCGGTGCTGTCTGAGGCACCCGGTTGGGAGGACGCGCGCATGGAAGCAACCGACCGAACCGAAACAGAACGCAATCGTGAAACTGTCCGTCGCGCATTTGAGGCCTGGGCCAACGGGGAAAGTGTCTTCAACGACCTTCTCGCGGACGACGTTGTCTGGACCATTCACGGGTCGGATCCAGTCGCGGGTACCTACCAGGGCAGAGACGATTTCGTGGAACGCGCAGCGGCGCCGCTGGCAAGCCGGCTCCAGACCCCGATCACTCCCCTGGTACACGCGATCTGGGCGGAGGGAGATGCTGTCATCGTGCGTTTCGACGGCAGTGCAACGACAAGCTCCGGGACGCCCTACCGCAATCAGTTTGTCTGGATTTTCCGGATGGAAGGGGAGGTGGTCGTCCGCGCCGAGGCTTTCCTCGACCTCGCCGCGTACCGGGAAGTCATCGACAATAACGAGCCTGGCTAAAGAGTGTCAGGCTATGGTTCAGCCGTTCCGGCACATGTTGTCACCCGGTTTTTTCCGCTGCGTCCCCCGGCTCGCCCTGGTCTGAAGAGGTGGATTCCTGCACCGGCTGAGGCGATTCCGGAGCACTTGGGTGAATCTCCTCTTCCATCTGGCGTTCGGCCTCCCGCTCGGACTCCCGCATCAGCCATTGCTCCATGCGTGTGTGCAGGAGTTGCTCTTTCTCCTGTCGGCGCCGCATCTCTATTGCCAGATCCTTGTGCAGGGAAAACGCCATCAACACCATTAGCAGCATGAAGGGAAAGGCTGCGATAATGGAAACGGTACGAAGACCGTAAAGCCCGCCACTGAGCAACAGCACGGACGCCATCAGAAGCTGCAGGCTGCCCCACAGTATTCGGACAAAGCGGGTGGGGTTGAGGACCCCCTTGGAGCTAAACATGCCCAGCACGAATGTGGCGGAATCCGCTGAGGTGACCACGAACATGGAAACAAGGGCCACTGCCAGCATCGTCGCAATTTCTCCGCGGGGCAACTGTTCAAGTAGCACATAGAGTCCGGCGGGAGCCTCCCTGGCCACCGCGTCGGCGACACTCACCCCCTGGAATAGCTCGAAATGTATGGCAGAGCCACCAAAGGTTGAGAACCACAGCATACTCAGGGCGACGGGGACGACCATCACGCCAGTGATAAACTCCCGGATCGTCCGCCCCCGTGAAATCCTGGCAATAAAGCTGCCGACAAAGGGCGCCCAGCTCAACCCCCAGGCCCAGTAGAACATGGTCCATTGTTCCACCCAGTGCTCGCTGGAATAGGGCGTTGTCACCAGGCTCATTTCGATGATATTGCCCAGGTATTCCCCGGCTGTCTGAGTCAGTTCGCCGAAAATGAATGCAGTGGGTCCGAAGGAAAGAACATACAACAGCAGCGCCGCCGCCAGTATCATGTTGGCGTTGCTGAGATAGCGGATCCCCTTGTCGAGGGGGGTCATGGCCGAGATAATAAAAAGCGCTGCCAGTGCGCCGAGAATAATAAACTGGGAATTCACGGAATAATCCAGCGTCCCCATGCGGGCGAGGCCACTGTTCACCTGCAAGGCGCCAAGCCCCAGGGTTGTGGCGACACCAAATATGGTGGATACCACAGCCAGAATGTCAATGACATTGCCCCATCCCCGATCCACCCTGTCCCCCAACAAAGGCCGGAAGGTTTCGCTGATCAGCCCGCGGCTGTTGTGACGGAAGCGTACATAGGCGATGGCGAGTCCGACCAGGGTGAAATTGGCCCACTGGTGAAATCCCCAGTGAAAGAAGGCGTAGCGCATACCCATTTGTGCCGCTTCGGCACTGCGGGGCTGCCCCAGGCCCAGCGGTGGCTCGTTGAAGTGCATCATCGGCTCGGCAACTCCCCAGAACACCAGGCCCACGCCCATGCCGCCGGAGAAAATCATCGCCAACCAGCTGTTGTACGAGAAATCCGGCTGCTCATTATCCGGTCCCAGGCGAATGCCACCGAACTTCGAGAGCGCGAGGAAAACAATGAATAGGACGAAACCGCTGGTGGCCAGCAAATACATCCAGCCGACATTGCGTGCCGTGAGCTCGAGAACCTGCTGCGCAATGGCCTCGACCGAGTCAGGGTCGAGTGCTGCAGCGGAAACAAAGGCAGTGATAATGACAACTGATATGTAGAATACCCATCCCACATCACCCAATGTATTGCTTACAGCTGTAGTAATTTTGTTCATGCGCGAGAGAGGTCCGAGCTGTTTGGTCCCGAGTGTGTCCAGGATTTGCCAACTTATCACAGATGGCAGGTCGGTGTTGGCGCTTTACTTGTGGCGGATCAAACAACCAGTGGTTTGTACCGGTTGTAAGGATTCGACTATCTTAATGTACAGGTAAGGACTATGCTGAGATTGAGGAGCAGCAGTGCTTCCCGAAACACAATGATGCGCTTGGGATAAATCTCTCGTCCTGCTCGCTGGCAGGAGGCTGCTCGCCCTGCTTCGGCAATCCGGCTGGTCGAGGATCCAGGTCGTGGACCACTTTCCCGGAATTGCAGGACACGGCTAGAAACTGTCGGCTATACCACAAGATTCAACTTCAGCACAGTGAGCATGCCGCCAGGTATGGAGTCAGCGATACGATGGGTGAGCTTGGCCCCGGCGGCGCTGGTCGGCACTGTATCGCTGCATGCCACATTGGACGTACCTGATGGCGACAGAAGGGACCGATCGAGACCGGGTCCGCAGGCATGCGAGGCGCCTGGTCCGAAGGTTCCAGGCTTGGCGCCAGTGCGCCGCTGACCATCCAAGGCTCCAGCAGGGAGAATGAAATAGTCAATAAAATGTTCAGATTTTCAGTGCCGACAGGCAATGCGCTGCGTCACGACCCGAATACCGAACTGCTGCGCGCGGAGTTGTTCAGTATCGAGCAACTGAAGCGCCACGCGGTGAGCTTGGCGGGCCAGTACAGGATCGATCCGTACCAGGGGCCGGACCGCTTGCTGCCACGGCTGACGGACAATGCGCGCGTTCTGTTGAAGGCTTATGATGTCGTCACCGCCGGCGTTACCGAGGGTCCGCGGATCGTGCCGGCAGAGGCCTGGTTGCTCGACAATTTCTATCTGATCGAACAGCAGATTATCCTGGCACGCCGGCACTTGCCACGCGGTTACAGTCGGCAGCTACCGCGACTGGCGAATGGCCCGTCCGCCGGCTTTCCCCGCATCTACGATTTGGCGCTTGAGCTGATTTCACACATGGATGGCCGTGTGGACAGCGATAACGCCACCCGGTTCATCACCGCCTACCAGACCGCTGAGCCGCTACTTCTTGGTGAGCTGTGGGCCTTCCCGATCATGCTGCAGCTGGCGTCGCTGGAAAATCTGCGCCGTGTCGGTGTGCGCATTGCCCGTCGGCGCGAGGAGCGCGATGCCGCCATCACCTGGGCCGACCGCATGCTCGCGACCGCCGAGACCGAGCCAAAAAAACTCATCCAGTTGCTGGCCCAGTTTGCCGATGCTGATGTGCCGCTGACCGCGCCGTTTGTGGAGGAGTTTTACGCCAGACTTCAGTCCCAGGGCTCGGTGATGGCCTTCGTGCAGAGCTGGGTTGAACATAAACTGCTGGAGCAGGGAGTGACCGCCTCCCAGTTGTCGGAAGCGGACAGCCGAACAGCTGCGACCAATCAGATCTCGATAGCCAACAGCATCGGCAGTCTGCGTTTTATCGCCGCGATGAACTGGAAGGATTTCGTGGAGTCGCTCAGTGTCGTCGAACAGACGTTGCGGGCAGACCCGATGGCGATGCATGCCGTTTCCGATTTCGCTACCCGCGACCGCTACCGGCATGTTGTCGAAGACGTGGCCAGAAGCAGCCCGTGCACTGAGGCAACGGTGGCATGTAAGGCGGTTGCGCTTGCGCAGGCGGCTGCCGGGCGACTGGGAATCGACGACCGCAGCGCGCATGTCGGCTATTACCTGGTGGATCGCGGACGGCAAAGCCTGGAGCGCGCGGTCGGGTGTCGCCTGTCGTGGAAACTGCGCGCTGGCCGGAGGCTGCAGCACTGCCGCCTGGCCCTTTACCTCGGCCCCATTGTCCTGCTCACGATGTTGTCGACAGCAGGCATGCTTGCACTGTTCGATGTGCACGACTGGCGCTACGCACTGTTTGCTCTCACCGGCATGATTGGCTTCTCCTCGCTGGCGGTCTCCCTGGTGAACCTGGTGGTCACCTTGCTGGTGCCGCCCGGGTATTGCCTCGCCTGGATTTCTCCCGTGGCATTCCCGCTGTGCACCGAAGCATGGTGATCGTGCCCACCTTGCTGAGTAGTCACCAGGAGATCGATGACCTGGTTGAGGCTCTGGAGAGACGTTATCTAGGCAATCGCGATGCCAATCTGTTTTTTGCCCTGCTGACGGATTTTCGTGATGCATCCGAGGCGACCCTGCCCGATGACGATGCATTGCTCAGTCATGCCCGTGCCGCGGTGCAGGCGCTCAATGAAACATACCGCGAGGATCGTGCGTGTATCTTCTATCTGTTTCACCGGCCGCGGATCTGGAATCCGGTAGAACGGGTGTGGATGGGTTATGAGCGCAAGCGCGGTAAACTCGAGCAGTTCAATGCCCGGCTCAGGGGCGAGGCAGGATCCGCCTTTTCAGACATCGTCGGCGATCCATCCGTTTTTGCGTCGATCCGCTATGCCATTACCCTGGATACCGATACCCAATTGCCCCGCGACGCGGCACACGCTTTGATCGGCAACCTTGCGCACCCGCTTAACCGGCCCGTCTTCGATGCCGGCAAGGGCCGTATTGTGGAAGGTTACGCCATCCTGCAACCGCGTGCCTCGATCAGCCTGACCAGTGCTGGCCGATCCCGCTTCGCGAAGCTGTTTGCGGGCGAGGCCGGCATCGATCCCTACACCCGCGAGGTGTCGGATGTCTACCAGGACATGTTCGGAGAAGGCTCCTTCATTGGCAAGGGCATTTACGATGTGGATGCGTTTCGTCAGGCTGTCGACGGACGTTTTCCGGAAAACCTGATCCTCAGCCATGACTTGCTGGAAAGCGGGTATGCGCGTTCCGCCCTGGTGAGTGATGTCGACCTGATCGAAGAGCTTCCTGCCAGTTATGCCAACGAGGCCAGCCGGCGCCACCGCTGGATACGTGGTGACTGGCAGCTGGCTGGCTGGTTGCTGCCGCGGGTGCCAGCTCCCTCCACTGACGCCGGGGCAGCGCGGCGACCCAATCCGTTGTCCGGGCTCACCCGCTGGAAGTTGTTTGACAACATGAGGCGCAGCCTGGTGGCACCGGCACTGCTTGTGTTGTTGGTAGGCGGCTGGATGGTTGGCCCGGAGCCTGTGTGGCTGTGGTCCCTGCTGATAGTAATGGTCTTGCTGTTGCCATCGCTGTTGTCCGCCCTGATTGACCTGCTGCGCAGGCCGGAAGATCGCAACTGGCTGCTGCACCTGGACCTCACCGCGAGATCCATGGGTCGCCCGGCGGCGCTGGCTCTGCTGGCGCTGACGTTTCTGCCCTATGACGCGCGCATCTGTGTCGATGCGATCGTGCGTTCGGGGCTGCGCATGCTGTTTACGCGGCGCGGCCTGCTGCTGTGGCAATTGCCTGGCTACGCACGCCGCAACGCCCGGCAATCGATGGCCGGATTTTTCCGCGAGATGTGGATAGGGCCGGTTCTGGCTCTGGCGCTGGCAATGGTGCTGATTTGGGCACTGGGGGAGGGCGAGTGGTGGACGTGGCTGTCCATCGGGCCGGTCCTGTTGCTGTGGCTGGTATCACCGGTCGCTGGCTGGTGGATCAGCCGGCCCCTGGTGACACTGGCCCCGGATCTGAGCGTTGATCAGCGGCTTTTCCTGCGGGTATCGGCGCGGCGAACGTGGCGCTATTTCGCTGATTTCGTCGGTCAGCAGGACAACTGGCTGCCGCCCGACAACTTCCAGGAATACCCGGCGCCAGCCATCGCCTCACGCACCTCGCCTACCAATATGGGCATGGCGCTGCTGGCAGATCTGGCTGCTACTGATTTCGGTTATCTCACCATAGCGGAATGTCTGCAACGCCTCAGCAAAACCCTGGCCTCAATGGAAAAATTGGAACGCTACCGGGGCCATTTTTACAACTGGTACGACACCCGCACGCTGCAACCGCTGCACCCGCAATATGTTTCATCAGTGGACAGTGGCAACCTGGCCGGCAGCCTCCTTACCCTGCAAGCGGGATTGAGTGAGATGAAAGACCAGCCGGTGCTTTCAGTGAACGCTCTGGCGGGCCTGCAGGACAGCTTGCAGGTACTGGCTGAACAGCTGCCGGTGTCGTCCGCTCCGGATCTGATGAAGCAGATCAATTCGCTTAAGAATACCCTTGATGTCTGCATGCTGAACGGGCCGCCGCAGACCCTGACCGCCCTTGAGCGCACGCTGGATGAGATTCAACACAGTGGCGGAAGGTTGACGGCCAGGCTGAGCGCAGATACGGACATCGAGGGCGAACTGCAGTACTGGGCGCAGGCTTTCGACCGTCAATGCCAGGCTCTTCGGGATGAGCTTCGATTGTGGGCGCCTGAGCTGCAGCACCTGAGCGCAATCCCCACCCTGGCGGAGTTGGTTGCCGCTCACAAAAGCGATGCGGAGGCGGGCTCAATAGCCACAGAACGGATTGGGATGATCGACGACCTGGTGTTTCGTTGCCGCGACCTGGCGGCGATGGACTTCGGCTTTCTTTACGAGACGGCGTCCGGTTTGCTGGCCATTGGCTATGATGTCGGCGAACGGCGTCGCGATCCATCCTGTTACGATCTACTCGCCTCGGAAGCGCGCCTGGCCAGTTTCCTGCTGATTGCCCAGGGGCAGCTACCGCAGAAGCACTGGTTCTCGCTCGGCCGCTTGCTGACCAGCCACGGGGGTGATGTTAGCCTGATATCCTGGAGCGGTTCGATGTTCGAATACCTGATGCCGCAGCTGATCATGCCGAGCTATCCGAACACGCTGCTGGAGCAGACCTGCAAGGCTGCGGTGTCGCGTCAGATCGAATATGGACGCCAACGCGGCGTGCCCTGGGGCATTTCCGAGTCCTGCTACAACGCTACCGATCTGCACCAGGTCTATCAATACCGCGCGTTTGGCGTGCCCGGGCTCGGTTTCAAGCGCGGGCTGGGCGATGACCTGGTCATCGCACCCTACGCCAGCGCCCTGGCACTGACGGTAATGCCGCGGGAGGCCTGCCGCAACCTGCAGACCCTGGCGCAGGAGGGTTTTCTGGGCGCCTACGGTTTCTATGAAGCGGTAGACTACACACCTTCGCGGGTACCGCGAGGCAAGAGTCATGCAGTCGTGCGCAGCTTCATGGCGCATCATCAGGGCATGAGCCTGTTGGCGCTGGAGCATGTGTTGCTCAATCAGCCCATGCAGCGCCGGTTCATGTCAGATCCCCTGACCCGGGCGACAGAGCTGTTACTGCAGGAGCGCGTACCCAGGAAAGGTGGAACGTTGCACCCGCACACGGCGGAAGTGAGCTCTGCTGCGCGCCCCCTCAGCGCGGAAACCGGGGGGATAATGCGCGCTTTTACCGACCCGGACACAACCACCCCCGAAGTTCACCTGTTGTCGAACGGCCGCTACCACGTAGTGACGACTCAGGCCGGTAGCGGTTACAGCCACTGGCAGGGCCTGGCAGTCACCCGCTGGCGGGAGGATGTCACGGCCGATAGCTGGGGCACTTTTATATACCTGCGCGACCGCGACACGGGACGGTACTGGTCGACGACCCATCAACCGACCCTGCGCTGCGCCGATCACTACGAGGCGATTTTCGTGCAGGGGCGGGCGGAGTACCGACGGCGCGACCAAACCATCGACGCGCACACCGAGATCACTGTGTCTCCGGAAGACGACGTCGAAATCCGGCGCGTCACCCTCACCAACCAATCGTCGCGACCCCGCCATATCGAGGTTACGAGCTATGCAGAAGTGGTGTTGGCGCCGTTGAATGCGGATCTGGCGCATCGTTCGTTCAGCAATCTGTTCGTACAGACCGAAATTCTGCCCGAACTCCAGGCAATTCTCTGCACCCGGCGCCCCCGTACCCGGGCGAACAGGTGCCGTGGATGTTCCATCTGCTGGCCGCTCCGGGCGCGGTGGCCGGCGAGCCATCCTATGAGACCGACCGTGCCCGCTTCATCGGCCGCGGTCGCACAACGGCCAATCCGCTGGTGCTGGAGCATGGCGATAGCCCATCGACCCTGTCAAATACCCAGGGACCGGTGCTGGATCCCATCGTGGCGATACGCCGCACACTGAACCTGTCACCTGACGAGTCGGTCAGTGTGCAGATCATCTCCGGTGTCGCTGATACACGCGCGGGTGCACTGGCCTTGCTTGAGAAATATTGCGACCGGCATTTTGTCGAGCGCGCCTTTGAAATGGCCTGGTTTCAGAGCCAGGAGGTACTGCGTCACCTCGACGCTGCCGAAGCCGATGCGCAGGTCTTTGGGCGCCTGGCCAGCTCCGTGATCTACGGCAATGCCCTGCGCCGTGCACCTGCGGCGATTATCGCGCGCAACCAGCTGGGTCAGTCCAGCCTGTGGCGCTTCGCTATCTCCGGGGACCTGCCCATCGTGCTGCTGCACATCGGCGATTCCAGACACATCGACCTGGTCAGGCAGGTGCTGCAAGCACACGCCTATTGGCGCATAAAGGGACTCGCCACCGACCTGGTGATCGTGAATGAGGATTTCTCGGGTTACCGGGCGGTGCTGCAGGACCAGATCATGGGACTGATCAATGCGGGGCCCGAAGCGCAAGTGATCGACAGGCCGGGCGGGGTTTTTGTGCGTCGTGCCGAGGAGCTGTCCGAGGATGAGCGGGTACTGTTGCAGACGGTGGCCCGTATCGTGTTCAAGGATACTGTGGAAACCCTGATAGAACAGGTGGAACGGCCCCCGCAGCCAGAGCGTCGACAGGATGGTTTCGAGGCTTCACGGCAGGCGAGCGCTGATCCGGTCGCTCCGCTGGCGGCGCGCGAGCGTATTTTCAACAACGGCCTCGGCGGCTTCACGCCCGACGGGCAGGAGTATGTCATCACCCTGGAGCCGGGGCAGCACACCCCGGCGCCGTGGGCCAACGTGATTGCCAGCCCGCATATCGGCACCGTCGTGAGTGAAAGCGGCAGCGCCTACACCTGGGCGGAAAATGCGCATGAGTTCCGCTTGAGCCCCTGGCACAACGACCCGCTGTCCGACAGCAGCGGCGAAGCGCTGTATATCCGCGACGAGGAAACAGGGGCGTTTTGGTCTCCGACGCCACTGCCTGCCCGGGGCCGTTCCGGCTATGTGTGCCGGCACGGCTTCGGCTACAGTGTGTTCGAGCACCTGGAGGACGGCATAGCCTCCGAACTGTCTACCTATGTCGCCATGGATGCAGCGGTCAAGTTCGTGGTGGTCAAGCTGCACAACCAGTCGCAGCGCGTGCGCAGCCTGTCGCTGACCGGCTACTGGGAATTGGTTCTGGGCGAGTGGCGGCATGCCAATTTGATGCATATCGTCACCGAATCGGATCCGCAGACAGGCGCAGTGTTTGCCCGCAATACCTACGGCCGCGAATGCGCCAATCGGGTCGTGTTCGCGCAGGTCAGCGAGCGGGCGCGCACTCTGACCGGAAACCGCACCGAGTTCATCGGTCGCAACGGCACGCTGAGCAGTCCGGCGGCGATGCACAACAGGCAGTTGTCAGGCAAAACAGGTGCGGGCCTTGATCCCTGCGCTGCGCTTCAGGCCCGGATTAGCCTGGCCGCGGGGGAGGAGCGTGAGATCGTGTTTGTATTCGGCGTGGCCCGCGACACCGACCAGGCGCGGCACTTTATCCAGCAGTACGGCGAATCAGGGGGTGCGCGCCAGGCATTGGAGACTGTCTGGGAATACTGGAGTCACACTCTGGGTGCGGTGAATGTGGAAACACCCGACGCCGCCTTGAATGTGCTGGCCAATGGCTGGCTGGTCTACCAGACCCTGTCGTGCAGACTGTGGGGACGCAGTGGCTATTACCAGTCCGGTGGCGCTTACGGCTTTCGCGATCAACTGCAGGACACCATGGCGCTGATCCATGCGACTCCGTGGCTCGCCCGCGACCAGTTGATCCTGCACGCCGGGCGCCAGTTTCTCAGGGGCGACGTGCAGCACTGGTGGCATCCGCCCAACGGCCAGGGCGTGCGCACCCATTTTTCTGACGATTACCTGTGGCTACCGTATGCAACCTGCCGCTATGTGCTGGCCACAGGTGATACCGGGGTACTGGACGAGTCCATCCACTTCCTTGAGGGACGCGAACTGTATCCCGAAGAGGAGGCCTATTACGACCAGCCGCAATGCTCGTCCAGGGCGGCCAGCCTGTATGAACACTGCGCCCGTGCCCTCAGGCACGGTCTGCGCTTCGGTGCCCATCAATTGCCGCTGATGGGCTGCGGCGACTGGAACGACGGCATGAACCTGGTCGGCAAGGACGGCAAGGGCGAAAGCGTGTGGCTGGCCTGGTTCCTGGTCGACAATCTCGAGCAGTTCGCGGGCCTGGCCAGGGACCGGGGCGACGAGGACTTCGCCGGGGAATGCCGTGACCAGGCGGCGCAGTTGCGCCGCCACATCGAGGAGCAGGCCTGGGACGGAGCCTGGTACCGGCGCGCTTATTTCGACGATGGCCGACCGCTCGGCTCCTCCGACAATGACGAATGCCAGATCGATTCAATCAGCCAGAGCTGGGCAGTTATCTCGAATGGCGGCGATCCACTGCGGGCGCGCCAGGCAATGACGGCGGTGGACCAGCGTCTGGTGCGGCGGGACAAGCAAATCATTCAGTTGCTGGATCCCCCTTTCGATACATCGGATCTGGAGCCCGGATACATCAAGGGTTACATACCCGGTGTACGCGAAAACGGAGGCCAGTACACCCACGCCGCGATCTGGGCGACCATGGCATTTGCCAGGATGGGCGACGGGGAGCGCGCCTGGGAGCTCTATGCCATGCTCAATCCCGTCCATCACGGCAGTACACCCGAGGCGATAGCACGGTACAAGGTCGAGCCCTATGTGATGTGCGCGGATATCTATGGCGTGGCACCACACACCGGACGCGGAGGCTGGACCTGGTACACCGGGGCAGCGGGCTGGATGTACCGGTTGACCGTGGAAACGCTGCTGGGCCTGCAGCTGGAAGTGGACCACCTGCGTATCGCACCCTGCATTCCGTCCGACTGGGACTCCTACAGGATCCACTACCGCTATCGTGAGACCGTTTACCACATTACCGTCAGGCGCGTCGGCGCGGCTTCGGCACAGCTCATTGGCGTGAGGCTGGATGGCACGGAATGTGCCGACCGGCGCATTCCCCTGGTCGATGACCGCCAGGAGCATTTCGCCGAGGTGGACCTTGCCTGATCGTGTATGCTCATCAATGGGGACGATGAAACAGCTGTTGCTGGACGCTGAGGTCGACGCAATGCGGCGCATGTCGGGCGGGGGAAATCGGGACAGTAGTTACCCGAAGTTGGCAAACACGCCCAGAGGATGACGGGCCCGGGCCACGGAAACAATAAACCCATATACCAGCAGGGCCGACAACCAGTATCCGCAGCGGACGGCCGGGCTCCACCCCGGCCGGAATGCGATTATTCCAAGGGCAATATAGACCACCAGCAGGACCACCTTGGTGGTCAGCCAGCCGTGAACAAAGGGGTACTGATGCACGAGCGTGGTCAGTATCAATGCGGCGATCAATAATATGGTGTCGACCACCTGGCTGAAGCGGCGCATGGGGGCAGAAAGCGGCCAATTTCCGCCAAGTATCAAACCCATGCCCCGCGCCGCGAACAATCCGCCGCTGATAAACACAGCGGTGATATGAACCGCCCGGACTTCGGAGTATAAGTCGAGCATATCAGATGATCCGTATCTCACAAGTGTCTCAGCGGCCGGCCTCGTCAGCGGAAGCTGCATTGGTGAGTTCTGTCAGCCCCAGCAATTGATATATTTCCGGTTCATTTGCTCCGGGTAGCAGATCCGCCAGGGTGTAGCGGTCCAGCGTCGAAAAAAAGGCGTTGAGTGCTTCTCCCAGAATCCGCTTGAGTTTGCAGCTCGGTGTGATAACACAGTTGGAGCTGTTGCCAAAACACTCCACCAGTTCAAGATCCTGCTCAAGTTCCCGCACCAGCGTTCCTACATTGATGTCTTTCGGCGTACGACCCAATCGCATTCCGCCGTTTTTGCCGCGGATCGCCTGCAGATAACCCTTGGCGGACAATTCCTGCACCACCTTCATCAGGTGGTTTTTGGAAATGTTGTAGGCGCCTGCGACTTCCCCGATGGTGGAGAGCGCGTCACCCTTTAGCGCCGCGTAGAGCAGCACACGAAGAGAGTAATCCGTATATCGGGTAATACGCATTGATCCATGTCCTGAAAAGTGTGTTACTGCGGCTTATCCCGGTCGCCCGTCGGGGCGGGGGGCCGCCAGCACAGGCGCGTACAGCAGCACGAACAGGCTGAAAGCCACCACCCAGGACAGGGCGGAAAGGCTGACTCCCAGCCGGTAATCCAGCAGACCCGCGGCAGCCAGGAGACGCAAAACCGCCGCGCCTGTAATGGCGATATAAGCGAACACGGCAAAACGCTGCAATTGCAATGGCCGACCGGTGTGACCGACTGCCACCCGGGTCATCACACCCAGAATGAGCGTGCCGATACCGCCCACGCCGAGGGCGTGCTGCCATACAGTGGGGGCTATTGTATCTGTAAAAGCACTCGCGCCGCGCAGCAACAGCGCAACAACAACCCAAAGATAAGCCAGGTGCAATATCCACAGCAGCGGTTCGCGTGCAGTTTTCCAGCCGGCCCAGCCCGCCAATCGTACACCGTTGGCCGCGCCAGCCAGCAGAGCTGCGGCCGAGGCAGCCTGGATGGGGAGGGGGAGCCAGTCTACCAGCAGCAGGAGCACCACGCTGCCCAGAGAAGCGAACTCGAGCCAGCGGAACGTTTTGACCGCCTCGGGATTGTGACCGTTCGAGCGCAGCCAGTTGGAGGAAAACGCCGGGATAATACGGCCTGCGATGACCACGATCAGCACAGTGACAAGGTCGAGGCCCAGCAGTTGACCTGTTTGCAACAGGCCGGTCTTCCCGGTCGCAAAGCCAATCTGCATATACAGGTTGCCGATGAACAGCAGTGTGAGCACCGCCACCAGGACCAGATTGCGGCGGTTTTGGTGGCTGATCAGCACATGCGCCATATATATTGCCAGTACCGGCAGGAAAGCCAGATCCACCACCGCCACCAGCCATCCAGGCAACCAGCCGGCAAACCACATGGCCAGCCTCCCTGCCAGCCAAAGCAGCAGCAGAGACAGTAGACCCAGGCCCTGCAGGGGATGGGCGCCGGTCCAGTTGGTCATGGCGGTCAACACAAAGCCGGCAATGGCGGCTGCTACGAAGCCGTAGAGCATTTCATGGCTATGCCACTGCAATGGCGACCAGCCGAGCGGTATTGGCCAGCCGCCGAACAAAAAGGCAATCCAGCCCAATACCACTACTATGGCGTAAATTCCCGCAAGCAGGAAGAACGGCCGGAAAGGGTGTGCCAGCAGGACGGGGACGCCCATGGTATTGGCATTATTCATCGACAACTTCTCCGCCGTTGGGACGTGTAAGCAAGAATACCGCGACACAGATAAACAGGATGGCGGTAAGCCATAACACCGCCGCGCTCGATTCGACCAGCCACAGTCCAGCCCAACTCGCTATCAATAGCCCTGTGGCGGTACATTTGGCCCGCAATGGTACCGCGCGCTGTTCGCGCCAGGCCTTCAGTACCGGACCAAACGTCGGGTGAGTGTGCAGCCATGTGTTCAGGCGGGGAGAGCCCTTGGGCGCCGCCCATGCGGCAAGCAAAAGAAAAGGCGTCGTAGGTACCAGCGGCAGCACGGTTCCCGCTGCGCCGAGGCCGATACTGCACCAGGCGAGCGCCCGCCAGAACAGGCCGGAAGCGGATGTTTGGCCGTTGAGGTTTGGCATCTCTCACGATCCTCGTTACGCAACCTGTTTCACTATTCCCCGATCGGGGTGATAGCCCAGGCTGTTCTGCAAGAACCTGTCGAGGTAGATAGTCTACCCCTCTTGAAGATGTATTTACAATACATGTTAATGATGTATTTTCCCGGGTTCCTGGATTCGCTGGAGCCGGGAATGACGGAAGTTCGTCACCCGACATGTAGCTCACTTTCATCGTTTCACCTGCTGACCTAAACTTGGTATGAGGTGTTCGACTGCACGCATTGTGGCAAGTCCAGGAGTCGACGATGAAGAGAATCCAGCCCGATTTGTGGGAAACCGAGGTGGAAAGCCCCTTTCCCGGCCTGACCACCCACGCCTACCTGCTGCTGCGAGAGGGCGGCAACATGCTTTTCTACAACACCAGTCTGCGACAGGAAATAGAGTCACTGGGACCGCTGGGCGGGGTTGCCTTCCATTACCTCAGCCACCGCGACGAAATGGGCGACAGCCTGCGCGCCATCCGCGAACGTTACGGGGCCAGGCTGGGCTGCCACCGGCGTGAGCAGGAGGACTGCGCCAAATATTGCGCGCCCGACATCCTGTTCGATCAGCGGGAGATCTATCCCGAGGGTATAGAGGTGATTCCCACCCCCGGGCATTCCCCGGGCAGCACCTGTTTCCTGGCATCCGCCGCGGGTGGCAAGCGTTATCTGTTTACCGGCGATACGATCTATTTTGCCGACGATGAGCAGTGGCGCGCGGGATTCATTCCCGGGGTGACCGATCCGGGAGAGGTTGAGACCCTGGCAGCCAGTCTCCGTATCCTGCAGCAGCTGGAACCGGACGTGGCCATCTCCAGTGCCTTTGGCGGCGACGCCGGCTACCAGCAAATGTCGCCGCGGGACTGGCCGGCTCATGTGGACCGGGCCCTGGAGCGGCTCCGGCACGTGAACTGAGGGGGTGATCAGCAGCTTTGGTCTGAATGGCGCTTACTTAACGATTGGGTGCCAATAATCCGGTCACTACTTCCGGAGAGTGCTTTCGAGACACGCCGTGAACCCATCCATGGGGGCTCGGATGCCTGGGCGGCCCCGCGCAGAGCCTGCCCCATGAGCGCAGCGAGTGCTTTGGGCATCCATGTCGCATACGGTCTCGAAAGCACTCTCCGGAAGTAGCGCCCTCACTCCGCACCAGCCCCTGGCCAAGCGCCCTAAAAACGGCACTCGTGCCCATACCCATGAAATTTGCTATCCTGCGCCCGCTGCAAGGGCTCGATTCTTTCCGCCCTCACCCCTATTGGCCTGACACAACAGGATCCCATGAAAAAATTCATTCTCGCCCCGATAGTCGTCGCCCTGCTGGCGGCCTGCAATGACGAACCCGCGCCCGAGCAGAGCGCTACTCCGACGCCCGCCGCCGAGGTGGCGACTCAGGAAACCGTCGAACAACAGGACTTCCAGTACATCGTGGACCGCTTTGCGGACATCCAGGTGCTGGCCTACCAGGTCCCGGGTTTCGATGAGCTGAGTCTGCAGCAGAAGGAGCTGTTGTACTACCTGTACCAGGCCGCTTACTCCGGCCGCGACATCATGTGGGACCAGAACTACAAGCACAACCTGCGCATTCGCCGCACCCTGGAGGCTGTCGTCAGGCATTATGAGGGTGATCGCGACAGCGAGGCCTTTGAGCAGTTCATGGTCTATGCCCGCCGGGTGTGGTTTGCCAATGGCATCCACCATCACTATTCAACACTGAAGTTCCAGCCCGGCTTTTCCGAGCAGGATTTCGCCGGTTTCGTCAACGCGGTGGCGGAGGTGGCGGAGCTGCCGCTGCGCGAGGGGCAGGATGCGGCCGGGCTGATCGCCGAGCTGACCCCGATCCTGTTTGACCCGGAAGTGGCGCCGAAGAAGGTCAATACTGCGGCCGATGTGGACAAGGTGGCCGCCTCCGCGGTGAACTTCTACGAGGGGGTGACAGAGCAGGAGGTGCGGGATTTCTATGCTGCCCGCAAAGACGCCGATGACGCTACCCCAATATCCCACGGCCTCAACTCCAAGCTGGTGAAGAACGCCGATGGCGAGCTTGAGGAGCGGGTATGGAAGGTTGGCGGTATGTATGGCCAGGCCCTGGAGCAGGTGGTGTACTGGCTGGAGAAGGCCATCTCCGTGGCCGAGAACGATGCCCAGCGCAAGGCGCTGGAACTGCTGGTCAAGTACTATCGCAGCGGTGATCTGAAGGACTTCGACGACTACAGCATCGCCTGGGTGGAGGATACGCAATCCCGCATCGACGTGATCAACGGCTTTATCGAGGTCTACAACGACCCGATCGCCTACCGCGGCTCCTGGGAGTCCGTGGTGTCGTTTCGCGACGAGGAAGTCACCAGGCGTATTGCCGCCATCGGTGCCGAGGCCCAGTGGTTCGAAGACAACTCGCCGATCATGGACGCGCACAAGCGCGAGAGCGTGAAGGGCATTCTTGGCAAGGCCATTACTGTGGTGGCGGAGTCCGGCGACGCCTCGCCCTCGACCCCGATCGGCATCAACCTGCCCAACGCCAACTGGATTCGCGCCAATCACGGTTCCAAGTCGGTCAGCCTGACCAACATCGTGGGTGCCTACAATGCGGTACCTGGCAAGGCCCTGCGTGAATTCGCCTGGGATCAGGAGGAGATCGAGCGGGGAGAGAAATACAAGGAAGTCGCCGCTGCTCTGCACACGGACATGCATGAGGTCATTGGCCACGCTTCCGGCCGGATCAATCCGGGCGTGGGAACACCCAACGAGACCCTGAAACAGTATGCGTCGACCTCGGAAGAGGGCCGGGCGGATCTGGTTGCGCTGTATTTTGTGATGGACCCGAAGCTGGTGGAACTGGGCGTGATGCCCAACCTGGAGGTGGCAAAGGCCGAGTATGACGGCTATATCCGCAACGGCATCATGACCCAGTTGCATCGTATCCAGCCGGGCGAACTGATCGAGGAAGCGCATATGCGCAACCGCGCGCTGGTGGCGCGCTGGGCCTACGACCAGGGACGCGCCGACCAGGTCATTGAGCGCAAGGTTCGGGACGGCAAGACCTACTTCGTGATCAACGACTACCAGGCCCTGCGCGAGCTGTTTGGTCAGCAGTTGCGCGAACTGCAGCGGATCAAGTCCGAGGGCGATTTCGACGCCATCCAGCAATTGGTGGAAAACTACGGTACC
The DNA here is from genome assembly GCF_010669285.1 of Kineobactrum salinum. Taxonomy (GTDB): domain Bacteria; phylum Pseudomonadota; class Gammaproteobacteria; order Pseudomonadales; family Halieaceae; genus Kineobactrum; species Kineobactrum salinum. The sequence continues at coordinate 3,961,870 of NZ_CP048711.1, forward strand.
CGGGTGGATCCGGAACTGCACCGGGAAGTGCTGGAACGCTTCGCCAAGCTGGACGTCGCGCCCTACAAGGGCTTCGTCAACCCCTACCTGGTACCGGTCACTGAAGAGGGTGAGATCGTGGAGATCAAGGTCGAATATCCCCAGAGTTTTGTCGAGCAGATGCTGTACTACGGCGAGCATTACTCGTTCCTGCCTGACGAAAATTGATTTCCGCTCAGCTTGATCTACATCTGCGTGCCGATCCCGGCGGGTCGGCTGCACCGTTTGCCAACTGAAGGAGTCCGGGGTGGGAGTGATTGAGGCCAGTTTCAACAGGGCGCTGAGCTTGCATCAGCAAGGACAGCTGGCGCAGGCGGAGGCGATCTACCGTGAAATCCTCAAGTTGCAGCCGCGGCATTCCCACGCGCTGCACCTGCTGGGTGTGGTCGCGTTCCAGGCGGGCAATTACAAGGCGGCCATCGGGCTGATCGCGCGCGCCATTGCCGTCAATCCCGGCAACCCTGCGTTTTTTTCCAACCACGGCAACGCATTGCAAAAGCTCGGCGAACTGGAAGCGGCGGTGACCAACTACGACAAGGCCATCGCACTGAAGCCGGATTACGCCGAGGCCCACTACAACCGCGGCAATGCGCTGCACGGGCTGGGGCGCCATGAGGCGGCGCTGGCCAGTTATGATCGCGCTGTCGCTCTGGATTCACGGGATGCGGAAAGCTATCGAAGTCGCGGTGTGACTCTGCAGGCGCTGAAGCGCCGGGACGCAGCGGCGGAGGACTTCAACAAGGCCATTGCGCTCGATCCCGGCAATGCCGAGGCCCACTGCAACCTGGCCAACCTGCTGCAGGAAACCGGCCAGCTCGACGCAGCACTGACTCATTACGGCCAGGCGCTGAGTTGCAAACCGGAATTTGTCGCCGCCTGGTCCAATCGCGGCAATGTGCTGCAGGAATTGGCGCAGCTGGATGCCGCCATCGCCAGTTATGATCGGGCCATCGAGCTTGCGCCCGGCCATGCCGAAGCGCACGCGGGCCGCGGCGAAACCCTCCAACGGCAGGGTAGGCTGGAGGCTGCGGCCGCCAGTTACCAGCAGGCCTGTGCACTGAAGCCGGAATACCCGTTCCTGCCGGGAATTCTGCTCCACACGAAGATGCGGTTGTGTGACTGGAGCAGCCTGGAGCAGGACCTGGCCGGGCTGCGGCGGCGGCTTGCACTGGGTGAGCCGGTGACGCCGAGCTTTCCGCTGCTCGCGCTGGACACAACCGCCGTCGAGCACCGCCTTGCGGCAGAGTTGTGGGCGCAGGCCAAATATTCGCCGGATAACGCCCTGGGACCCCTGCCGGCGCATCAGCCGGGAGAACGGATTCGGCTGGGCTATTTCTCCGCGGATTTTCACGATCACGCTACGGCCTTCCTGATCGCAGGTCTGTTCGAATGTCACGATCGGGGCCGGTTCGAGGTGATCGCCTTTTCCTTCGGACCGGAACGCGACGATGCAATGCGGCGCCGGCTGACCAGCGCCTTTGATCAGTTCATTGATGTGCGCGCGCAGACCGATGCAGAGATCGCCCAGTTGGCTCGTTCCATGGGCATCGACATCGCCATCGACCTGAAGGGCTTCACCCAGGACCAGAGAAGCGGTATTTTCGCGCGGCGGGCAGCACCGGTGCAGGTGAGCTACCTGGGCTACCCGGGCACGATGGGCTGCGACTTCATCGACTATCTGATCGCTGACAGCACTGTGCTGCCCGAGCAGGATCAGCAGTATTATGCTGAGCAGATCGCCTACCTGCCCGGCAGCTACCAGGTAAATGACGCCAGCCGCGCCGTCCCCGGGGAGCCCGGGTCCCGCTCCGGGCTGGGACTGCCGGAATCGGGTTTTGTGTTTTGCTGCTTCAACAACAATTACAAGATCACGCCGCAGCAGCTCGATAGCTGGGCGCGTATTCTCGATCAGGTTCCCGGCAGCGTGTTGTGGCTGCTGGAGGACAACCCGGTGGCGTCACGGAATCTGCGCCGGGAGGCCCAAAGCCGGGGGCTGGCCCCGGAGCGGTTGGTTTTTGCCCCCCGGGCCGAGTTGCCGGAGCACCTGGCCCGGCAGCGGGCAGCCGACCTGTTCCTGGATACACTGCCCTACAATGCCCACACCACGGCCAGTGATGCGCTATGGACGGGCCTGCCGGTGTTGACCTGTAGCGGCGCGAGTTTTGCGGGCCGGGTCGCAGCCAGTTTGCTGGGAGCCGTTGGGATGCCCGAGCTGATCGCGGACAGTCCGGCACACTATGAGCAGCTGGCTGTCGAACTGGCGACGGACAATGCCCGCCTGCGGACACTGCAGGCCCGCCTGGTCGCGAACCGTGCTACCGCGCCCCTGTTTGACACCCGGCTGTTCGCCCACAATATCGAGGCGGCCTATGCGCACATGCTCGAACGCCAGCAAAGTGGCCTGCAGCCTGCGACATTCCATGTGTGATCCGGCGCATTGCCGCGTGAGCATGAGCTTGCCGTGACTGAAGCCGACCACGAGCACTGGATGCGGCGGGCCCTGGAACTGGCTGACTGCGCGGCGGCGGCGGACGAGGTCCCGGTCGGCGCTGTGGTGGTGCGCGACAATCAGTTGCTCGGAGAGGGCTGGAATCGAGTCATCGGTGCCCGTGATCCCAGCGCCCACGCGGAGATCGTGGCACTGCGCGCCGCGGCGGTCCGGGCGGACAACTACCGGCTGCCGGGCGCCATCCTCTATGTGACCCTGGAACCCTGTACCATGTGTGCAGGCGCACTGGTACACGCGCGCATTGCGCAGCTGGTGTTCGCGGCCCGGGAGCCGCGTGCCGGTGTGGTATGCAGTACCGATGCACTGCTGGACAGGCCCGGCTACAACCACCGCGTGGCGTGGCACGAAGGGGTGCTGGCGGCGGAGTCCAGTGCCCGTCTGCAGGCCTTCTTCCGGGCCCGGCGGTAAAATAGCCGGACTACAGTGCCATCAACTCGGTATTGTGCAGTGATTGCGGCAGATATTGCCGGGTATCCAGTGGCCGCTGTGGTTGTGTGGCAGGAATATCCTGCCACTGCAGGATGCTGTAGTAGTGACGGATATTCTGGACATAGCTCACCGCCTCCTGGCCTCTGGCGTAACCGTAGCGGAGGGTGCGGTAGTGTTCGCGCTTCTGCAAAAGGGGCAGGTACTGCATGACATCTTTCCACAGATGCGGGTCGCCACCGTGGCGCTCGGTCAACACCCGCGCATCCTCCAGATGGGCGCGGCCGATATTGTAGGCGGCCAGTGCCATCCAGGTCCGATCCGGTTCGTAGATGTCGGCCGGCAGGCGGCGGCGGATATTTTTCAGGTAGCGGGCGCCGCCGCGCAGGCTTTGCAAGGGATCCAGCCGGTCGGTGACACCCATCTCCTCGGCGGTGGGTGTGGTCAGCATCATCAGGCCGCGCACTCCGGTGGGTGAAGTGGCCCGTGGATCCCAGTGGGACTCCTGGTAGGCGGTGGCGGCCAACAGATGCCAGTCCAGCTGGTACTCGTCGGCCACCTGGCGGATCAGGTCGCGGTAGGCGGGCAGGGTGCTGCGGATATTGCGCGCGAAAGTGTGCGAACCGATACGCGACAGCACCGAAGTGTGGCCGAAGTGCTGTTCCCGCAGTAGCCTCAGGCGGCCATCGGCCTGCAGGGCTGCCAGAAAAGTATCGGCTCGTGCCCGCAGCGCTTCGTGTTCCGGTCCCGGCGGCAGATACCAGACCATTTGTTCTTCTTCGCCCAGGTCAAAAGCCACATCCAGCCTTGGATACAGGCTCTGTTGCATCCGGAATTCGTTGGAGTCGATGATGGCGAGGTCCGCCGCTCCACTGTCCACCATTTCCAGCAACTCCATTGAATCGGCTTCCGCCACCACCTGCCAGCGCAGCTCTGGCCGGCCTGTCTCGCGCAAGCGCAACAGTGCCTGTTCATGACTGCTGTCGGCCAGCACTACCAGCTGCAGGTCACCGGCGTCGTCCAGGCTGTCGGGACGACGGTGGCCGGTCTTGTAGATCACCCTGGGCGTCATGCTGGCGTAGGGCTGGGAATGAGCGAAATAGGCGCTGCGCTCTGGAGTCAGGCTCAGGCCAGCCGCAGCAATATGGGCCTCACCGCGTTGCAGTCGCCTGAAGATGCCCTTCAGGCTGAAGGCGGGTTCCACCTTCAGTTCGACCCCCAGTTCCTCGGCGAACAGCTGGACCAGGTCATACTCGAAGCCGGCGGCGCCGTTCTTGTCCAGATAATAGGTTGTGGGACTGCTGCGACTGACCACCACCAGCTCCCGTTGGTCGAGAATGTGCTGCAGGCTGTCCGGTTGCGCACAGGCGCACAGCAGACAGGCGATCACCGGCGCCGGAATGATGCTGAGGATTCTCATGGCGCCATTCTAGCGGTATGGAGGGCGCTGCGCATTGCAATTAATCCGGTTCCCGGCGGTCATCGGTGGGGCGTGGCCCACTGGCGCTGGCACCCGCCGGCCAGGTTGGGGAAGCGAACTGGACCGGACCGGTCTCGGCGCGGTGTTTTTAGCTGTGATTGACGGTTACCGGCGACGCCCCGATCACGTACAATAACCAGCTTTCAAAAAGACCTCTCCCGGAGCTCGCCCAAGCATGCTGATCCTGCGTGGTGCCCCCGCCCTGTCCCGCTTTCGCCAGGACAAGCTGGTACACAAACTGTCCCTGATCCACCCCGATATCCGGCTCCTGCACAGCGGCTTTGTACACTTTGCCCAGCTCGCGGAGGGAGGCCTGGCGCCGGCCCGGGAACAATTGCTGCGGCAATTGTTGCAGCAGGGTACCGCAGTACCACAGGAGCCGGCTCCCGAAGGCGAGTTGTTGCTGGTAGTGCCGCGTCCGGGCACCATTTCCCCCTGGTCCAGCAAGGCCACCGACATTGCCCACAATTGCGGGTTGCGGGAAGTGCTGCGGCTGGAGCGGGGCATTGCCTGGTACCTGGCGATGCCCGCCGGCCTGGCGGAAGCGAGCAGGAGCCAGGTCAGGGCGGCGCTGCACGATCGCATGACAGAAGCTGTACTGGGCTCGCTGGAACAGGCCAGTGCATTGTTTCACCAGCAGGACCCCGCTCCGATGGCGCAGGTCGACGTGCTCGGCGGTGGCCGGGAGGCGCTGGTGCAGGCCGATCGTTCGCTGGGCCTGGCGCTGGCAGACGACGAGATCGACTACCTGCTGCAGAGCTTTACCGGTTTGGGGCGCAACCCCAGCGACGTCGAGTTGATGATGTTCGCGCAGGCCAACTCCGAGCACTGCCGCCACAAGATTTTCAATGCCAGCTGGGTCATCGACGGCGTGCCCCAGGACAAGTCCCTGTTCGGCATGATCCGCAATACCCACGAGCGCGGGGGCGACAATGTGCTGTCGGCCTATTCGGACAACGCCGCCGTGGTCGCAGGTCACAGGGCCGGCCGCTTCTACCCGGACCCGGAGACCGCCGAGTACGGCTATTCCTGTGAAGACATCCACCTGTTGATGAAGGTCGAGACCCACAATCACCCCACCGCGATTGCGCCCTTCCCGGGGGCCGGTACCGGTGCGGGCGGTGAAATCCGCGACGAGGGTGCAGTGGGGCGCGGCTCCAAGCCCAAGGTTGGCCTCACCGGCTTCTCGGTGTCCAACCTGCGGATACCCGGCTACTCCCAGCCCTGGGAATCCGATTACGGCAAGCCGGCACGCATCGTCTCGGCGCTCGATATCATGCTGGAGGGACCCATCGGCGGGGCCGCGTTCAACAATGAGTTCGGCCGCCCCAACCTGTGCGGCTACTTCCGCAGTTACGAGGCGGACGTCGCCGGTGTCGAGGGCCCAGAGCGGCGTGGCTACCACAAGCCGATCATGATCGCCGGCGGCTACGGCAACGTGCGCGCCGAACACGTACAGAAGGGGGAATTCGCCGCCGGTGCCCACCTGATCGTGCTCGGTGGCCCGGCCATGCTGATCGGCCTGGGCGGCGGGGCGGCCTCTTCAATGGCCAGCGGTGCCAGTGATGAGGATCTGGACTTTGCCTCGGTACAGCGCCAGAACCCGGAAATGGAGCGCCGCTGCCAGGAAGTGATCGACCGCTGTTGGCAACTGGGAGAGCACAACCCCATCGCCTTTATCCACGATGTGGGCGCGGGCGGCCTGTCCAATGCCCTGCCCGAGCTGGTCAAGGACGGCGGCCGCGGTGGCCGGTTTGCGCTGCGCTCGGTCCCCAACGACGAGCCGGGCATGACACCGCTGGAAATCTGGTGCAACGAGTCCCAGGAACGCTATGTGCTGGCGGTGGAACCGGAGCAGCTCGATCGCTTCGAGGCCATCTGCCGGCGCGAGCGCTGTCCCTACGCGGTAGTGGGAGAGGCCACCGCGGCCGAGCAGCTGCAATTGGCAGACAGCCATTTTGGCAACCAGCCGGTGGACCTGCCGATGTCAGTGCTGTTCGGCAAGCCACCGAAGATGCGCCGCGAGGTGATCCGGCGCACCCTGGCCCGGACGCCGCTGGCGCTGGACGATGTCGCGCTGGAGGAGGCGCTGGAGCGGGTGCTGCAACTGCCGGCTGTGGCCAGCAAGCAGTTCCTGATTACCATCGGCGATCGCACCGTGACCGGCATGGTGGCGCGGGACCAGATGGTGGGTCCGTGGCAGGTGCCGGTGGCGGATTGCGCTGTGACGACGGTGTCCTATGACAGCGTGGCCGGAGAGGCGATGGCGATGGGCGAGCGCAGTCCGTTGGCGCTGGTGAGCGGGCCGGCCTCGGGACGCATGGCCGTGGCCGAGGCCATTACCAATATCTGCGCGGCACCTGTGGCCGCCCTCAGCGACATAAAATTGTCGGCCAACTGGATGTGCGCAGCGGGTCACGGGGTCGAAGACGAGACCCTGTACGATACCGTGCAGGCCGTGGGCATGGAATTCTGTCCGGAGCTGGGCATTACCATACCGGTGGGCAAGGATTCCATGTCGATGCGCACGCGCTGGCAGCAGGACGGCGAGCAGCGGGCCGTCACCGCGCCGGTGTCGCTGGTGGTATCCGCCTTTGCGCCGGTCACCGATGTGCGGCTGGCGGTCACTCCCCAGTTGCAGCCGCAAAGCGATGCGGTCCTGGTACTGCTGGACCTGGGGCGCGGGGCCGGCCGCCTGGGGGCTTCCTCCCTGGCCCAGGTCTACTCCCAGCTGGGCGATCAGGTGCCCGATGTCTCCGCCGCCGATCTGCAGGCTTTCTTCACCCTGGTGCAGGAATGGCTGCAGGCCGGCAGGCTGCTGGCCTATCATGACCGTTCCGATGGCGGCCTGCTGGTGACGGTGCTGGAGATGGCCTTTGCCGGCCGCTGCGGGTTGACCCTGGACCTGTCCAGTCTTGCCGGGGGTACACTGCAAGGTCTGTTTGCCGAGGAGGCCGGTGCGGTATTGCAGGTGGCGCATGCCGACCTGCCGGCGTTGCAGGCCCGGGCGGCCGATCTGGGTATTGGCGAATGCCTGCAGATGCTGGGGCGGGCGGTGACCGGCGATACCGTGACAGTACGGAATGGCAGCACACTGTTGTTGCAGGACAGCCGCAGTCGCCTGCAACAGCTGTGGGCGCGTACCAGCTACGAAATCCAGGCCCTGCGTGACAACCCCGACTGCGCCGCCGAGGAGTTCGGGCGTATTGGCAGCACCGACCCGGGCCTCTCGGCCAGGCTCAGCTTCGATGCCTCCGAGGATATCGCCGCACCCTTCATCGCCACTGGCATCCGGCCCCGGGTGGCGGTGCTGCGCGAGCAGGGTGTCAATGGTCAGGTCGAAATGGCAGCGGCGCTGCATCGCGCCGGCTTCACGCCGGTGGATGTCCACATGAGTGACTTGCTCAGCGGGGGTCGCTCGCTGCAGGACTTCCAGGGACTGGTGGCTTGCGGCGGCTTCTCCTATGGTGACGTGCTGGGCGCCGGCGAGGGCTGGGCCAAGGGCATACTGTTCAATCCGGCCCTGCGCGAGCAGTTCAGCGCTTATTTTGAACGCGACGGCAGCTTCACCCTGGGAGTCTGCAACGGCTGTCAGATGGTGGCGGCGCTGCGTGAACTGATCCCCGGCGCCGGCCATTGGCCGCGCTTCGTCCGCAACCGTTCGGAGCAGTTTGAGGCGCGTCTGTCGCTGGTGCGGGTAGAGGCCACGGCTTCGGTCCTGCTGGCCGATATGGCCGGTTCCCACCTGCCCATTGCCGTGGCCCACGGGGAGGGGCGTGCCGAATTTGCCACCGCCGCCGTGCAGGCGGACTGCGAGGCTAGTGGTACCGTGGCCCTGAGCTTTCTGGAGAATGATTTGTCGGTAGCCAGCCGTTACCCGGCCAACCCCAATGGCTCGCCGGCCGGCATCGCGGGCCTGACCAGTATGGATGGCCGGGCCACCATCATGATGCCCCATCCCGAGCGCGTCTATCGCACGGTGCAGCACTCCTGGGCGCCGCCGGAATGGGGCGAGGACGGACCCTGGCTGCGCCTGTTCCGCAATGCGCGCCGCTGGCTGGGTTGACGACTGCCCTTGTGACCCCTACCCGTTTAATTATAATGACGCACTTTTCATCTCCAGTGACGCGCTGCGGCCGCTGGCGCCATGTCTCTTGCTAGAGCAATACTATGCTGAACAAGTACCCCCTGTGGAAATACCTGTTGGTGCTGGCGGTGCTGCTGGTGGGGCTGTTGTACGCAGCCCCGAACCTGTATGCCCCGGACCCTGCGCTGCAAATAACCGGCGAGAGCAGCGCCCAGGTCATCGATCTGCCGACGCTGGCCCGCGCCACCGCCGCGCTGGAAGAGGCGGGGATAGCGCATTTTGGTGAAGTGATAGATCCCGGTGGCCGCAATGCATTGCTGCGGCTGGCCGATGCGGAGCAGCAACTGACCGCCCAGGCACGGGTCCAGCGGGCCCTGGGGGACGGCTTCATTGTCGCGCTCAATCTGGCGCCGACCACACCTGACTGGCTCAGCAACCTGGGCGGGCAACCCATGAAGCTGGGTCTGGATCTCAGTGGCGGGGTGCATTTCAAACTCGAAGTGGACGTGGACGCGGCCGTGGAGCGGCGCCGCGAGTACTTTCTCAATGCCATCAAACGGGTACTGCGCGAGGAGCGGATCCGCGGCATCGTCGGCGCGGACGAGCAGGGCCGGGTCGAGGCACGCTTTCGCTCCGAGGAAGATCGGGAGCAGGCGCGGGCGCTGGTGGCTGAAAATCATCCCGAGCTCAGCCTGGAGCGGGGCAGCGATGGCGACAACTGGACTCTGACGGCAGCAATGACCGAGCAGATGCGTACCGAAATTGCCAATTATGCGGTCAGCCAGAATCTCACGACACTGCGCAACCGGGTCAATGAACTGGGGGTATCCGAACCGCTGGTGCAGCGCCAGGGCCAGAACCGGATTGTAGTGGAGCTGCCCGGCATCCAGGATACGGCGGAGGCCAAGCGTATCCTGGGTACCGTCGCCAACCTGGAGTTCCGGCTGGTTGCCAACCTCGATGCCCCGGAATCCGACAAGCAGCGCTTCGAATACCGCGGTGAGGACCGCGCCGGCATGAGCGAATGGCTGGAGCGGGAAGTCATTATTACCGGTGAGCGGGTCGCCAATGCGCAGGCCAGTTTCGACGAGAACGGCCGGCCCAATGTCTCGATCAGCCTCGACAGTGAGGGCGGTACCCTGATGTCGCGGGCCACCCGCAACAATATCAAGCGTCGCATGGGGGTGCTGTTTATTGAGCGCAAGTACCGTACCCGCTACGAAGAACAGGAAGACGGCAGCGAAAAGCCGGTCCAGATTCCCTACGACGAGCGCAAGCTGCTGACCGCGCCGGTGATCCAGTCCGCCTTGGGTGCGCAGTTCCAGATTACCGGCCTGGACAGTCCGCTGGAAGCGGCGGAGCTGGCCCTGATGCTGCGGGCAGGCGCACTGGCCGCGCCGATTTCCTTTGTCGAGGAGCGTACCGTAGGTCCGTCATTGGGAGCCGAGAACATTCGCCTGGGGGTCAAGTCGGTTCAGTTCGGCCTGGCCCTGGTAGTGCTGTTCATGGTGCTGTACTACCGCGTCTTCGGGCTGGTGGCGGTGGTCGCCCTCAGCGCCAATCTGGTGCTGCTGGTGGCGTTCATGTCGCTGATCGGCGCCACCCTGACCCTGCCCGGCATTGCCGGTATCGTGCTTACGGTGGGGATGGCGGTGGACGCCAACGTGCTGATCTTCTCGCGCATACGGGAAGAGCTGCGCGATGGGCGCTCGCCCCAGATGGCAATACACACGGGCTATGACGCGGCGCTGTCCACCATTCTGGATGCCAATATCACCACTCTGATTGTCGCGGTGATTCTCTATGCAGTGGGCACCGGCCCGGTCAAGGGCTTCGCCGTCACCCTGTCGGTGGGCATTGTCACCTCCATGTTCACTGCCATCATCGGCACCCGCGCCCTGATCAACCTGATCTACGGCGGCCGCCGGATCAAATCACTGTCCATCGGCTGGGGAGTCAAGGCATGAAGGTCATCAATTTCATGGGCCAGCGCAAGCTGGCCCTCGCCTTCTCGGCGCTGCTGTTGATCATTGCGATCGGTTCCCTGGCCACCCGGCAGTTGCAATGGGGGCTGGACTTCACCGGCGGTACCCTGGTCGAGGTCCACTACAGCGAGACCGCGAACCTGGGCGGCATTCGCGACCTGCTTGACACGGGTGGGTACAGCGGCGCCATTGTGGTCAGTTTCGGCTCCGATCGCGACGTGATGATCCGCCTGCCGCAGGGTCACACCGACAAGGACGGCATGCAATTGCTGCGGCTCCTGCAGGACAACTTCGACGGTTCGGTGGAGCTGCGCCGGATCGAGTTCGTCGGCCCCCAGGTGGGCGACGAACTGCGCGAGCAGGGCGGTCTGGCCATGTTGCTGGCGCTGGGACTGGTGATGCTCTACATCGGCTTCCGGTTCCAGTTCAAGTTCGCGGTCGGCGCGGTGGCCGCGCTGGTCCACGATGTAATCATCACCCTGGGCTTCTTTTCGGTAATCGGCCTGGAGTTCGATCTGACGGTGCTGGCGGCGCTGCTGGCAGTGATCGGCTATTCACTGAATGACACGATTGTGGTCTCCGACCGCGTCCGGGAAAATTTCCGCAAGTTGCGCAAGGCCGATGCAATTGAGGTGATCAATATCTCGCTGTCGGAAACGTTGGGCCGGACCATGGTTACCTCATTCACGACGATGTTGGTGCTGGCCTCACTGGCGATTTTCGGGGGCGAGATGATCAACGGTTTCGCGGTTGCGTTGCTGGTGGGTGTTGTGGTTGGTACCTATTCGTCAATCTACGTCGTGGCGAACACGCTAGTCCTGCTGGGTGTCAGCAAGGAAGACCTGGCATTGCCGGTGAAAGAGGGCGCGGAACAGGATGATCTGACGCCATAAGGCGGGACCTGTGCGCTTTCAGCAAGTGGGGAGGCAAGTGGGAACAACCAATGATGTTCTCGCCGTCCGCCGGGAAAAGTAGCTGCCGCTATCGGGTCTGTCAGCTGCCCAGCAGGGGTTTGGTGACCTGCAATACCGCCTTGAAGCACTTCGGGTTGCCGCAGACGATATTGCCCGACTCCAGGTAGTTCTCGCTGGCGTCCACATCCGCGACCAGGCCACCTGCTTCGCGTACCAACAGCACGCCGGCGGCAATATCCCAGATCGACAGACCGATCTCCCAGAATGCGTCCAGCCGGCCGGCCGCCACATAGGCCAGGTCCAGCGAGGCGGCGCCGGCGCGGCGGATACCGGCGCACTGGCCTGCCAATAGTTCGATTGACTTGCTGTAGGGCCCCAGGCGATCGTCGCAGTGATCCTTGAACGGGATGCCCGTGCCCAGCAGGGCGCCTTCCAGGCTGGTGCGGCGGCTGACCCGGATGCGGTGGCCGTTCAGTTGCGCCCCGCGGCCCCGGGAAGCCGTGAATTCCTCCCGCCGCACCGGGTCCACGATAACCGCGTGCTCCAGCCGGCCCTTGTAGCTACAGGCGATCGAAATGGCGTAGTGGGGTATGCCGCGCAGGAAATTGGTAGTGCCGTCTAGCGGATCGATGATCCAGCGATAGTCGGCGTCCTCGTCACCGCTCAGGCCACCTTCCTCCCCCAGAATTGCGTGATCGGGGTAGGCCTTGCGCAGGTGGTAGCTGATCTCGCGCTCCGCATTGCGATCCACCTCGGAGACAAAGTCATTTCCCCCCTTGACCTCCACGTCGATGCGATCGAGGTCATCGGAGGCGCGCACGATCTGCTCTCCGGCCTTGCGGGCGGCGCGCAGCGCGATGTTGACCATCGGTTCCATAATCTTGTCCTGGGGGGCGTTTCGGGCGCGGGATTATAGCAGTACATCCGCCACCGATAACAGAGTGCTGCAACAGCTCATGCTTGAGCTGTGAGTCCGCCAGCACCGGCCGTTCCTCAACCGCCCGCCAACACAAATCTGCTACACTGGCGCGCTTTCCGCCGCTAGTACGGCGGCAGCCAGGCAACACGAGATGAATCCGGACAATATACGCATCGTATTGGTAAACACCAGCCACCCAGGCAACATCGGCGGCGTGGCAAGGGCCATGAAGAACATGGGCCTGGCCCGCCTCTACCTGGTGGCGCCGAAACAGTTCCCCGACGAACAGGCCAGCTGGCGCGCCGCCGGCGCCGACGACCTGCTGGCCGGTGCCGTGGTCACAGACAGCCTCGCAGAGGCCATTGCCGACTGCCAGTTCGTGGTCGGCACCAGCGCCCGCGAGCGCCGCATCCCCTGGCCGCTGCTGGACCCGCGCCAGTGCGCCGCACAGATTGCGACCCACTCCGGCCAGGAACAGGTGGCGGTACTGTTCGGCCGCGAAGACCGCGGCCTGACCAACGAAGAACTCAAGCTCTGCAACCTGCACCTGCACATCCCCTCCGACCCCGGCTACAGCTCGCTCAACCTGGCGATGGCGGTACAGATCGTCTGCTACGAACTGCGCATGCTGCACATAGCTGGCGACCTGCCGGCCTCCGCCGAGGAGCTGTGGGATTCACCGTTCAGCACAGTGGACAACATGGAGCGCTTCTACGAGCACCTGGAACAGACCCTGATCGAAATCGGCTTCCTCGACCCCGCCGCCCCCCGCCAGCTGATGGCCCGCCTGCGCCGCCTGTACAGCCGCGTGCGCCTGGACGAGATGGAACTGAACATCCTCCGCGGCATCCTCACCGAAACCCGCAAACAGGTCCATCGTGACGACTGAGGTCGGTACTTCGTAGTTCGGTCCGGGGTGGTGGTAGGCCACACGTACGCTACAGGCCGCCGAGGTAGTTCGTAGTTCGGTCCGTCGCGAGACTATCTGAAACGCCGATGCCGCCCCAAACCCTTGACGGGAGATAAGACACGCCCCTGTCGAGACCGACGCCTATCTATACTCTCGCACTAAAGTCAGGTCCGGGGCGATGGCAGGCCAGTGCGGGACCGTATGCGACATGGATGTCGCATCCGAGCCCCCACGGATGGGTTGACGGCGTGTCCCGCACTGGCCTGCCATCGCCCCGGACCGAACTACGAAGTGCTTATAGCGGCTCCAAATCTCGCTCCATGGTCGAGCTAGCAGACGTAGCCGCGATCCAATCAGCGGCGCGACCACAATATCTAGCCATAGTTGATCGTTTTGGTAGGATATTGCATACTGCAACCTTTAGGCTGACAGGCTATACCATGCGGCTGACAACCAAGGGACGCTACGCGGTGACCGCCATGCTGGATCTGGCCCTGCACGGCCAGGCCGGCCCGGTGAGCCTGGCCGATATTTCCGGCAGGCAGGCCATCTCCCTGTCCTATCTCGAGCAACTGTTCGCACGACTGCGCCGAGGGCAGCTGGTCAGCAGTGTGCGCGGTCCCGGCGGCGGTTACCGCCTGAGCCGCGGCTGCGACAGCATCTACGTCGCCCAGATCATCGATGCAGTGGACGAGCCGGTTGACGCCACCGGCTGCGGCGGCAAGGCCGATTGCCAGCAGGGTGAGGTCTGCCTGACCCATCACCTGTGGCAGGACCTGAGCGATGAGATCCACGGTTTTCTCAGCCAGATCAGCCTGGCGACGCTGGTCGAGCGCCGCGAAGTCCAGTACATTTCCGCGCGCCAGGATGCGCGTGGCCTGCGGGACCACGGTGAACTCGTGGCCCTGCGGGAACTATAGAGCGCAGGTCGCGAACAGCCATCTCCCATGCAGAATCCGATTTATCTTGACTACCTCGCCAGCACCCCGGCAGACCCGCGGGTGGCTGCGGCGATGGCTGACTGCCTGACCCTGGAGGGCAACTTCGGCAATCCGGCCTCCCGCTCCCATATCTATGGCTGGCGTGCCGAGGAGGCGGTGGAGCAGGCCCGGCGCCAGCTCGCGGACCTGATCCACGCCGACCCCAGGGAGATTGTCTGGACCTCAGGCGCCACCGAAGCCGACAATCTGGCGCTCAAGGGGGTAGCGGAGTTCCATCGCGACCGCGGACGCCATATCGTGACCTCCCGTATCGAGCACAAGGCGGTGGTGGACACCGCTGTCTGGCTGGAACAGAACGATTTCGAGGTGAGCTGGCTGTCGCCGGGCGCCGACGGCCTGATCTCCCCCGACCAGGTGGCGGCGGCACTGCGCCCGGACACGATCCTGGTCAGTATCATGCACGCCAACAACGAACTGGGCACTGTCAACGACATCGAGGCCATCGCGGCGCTGACCCGTGCCGCCGGGGTGTTGTTCCACGTCGATGCCGCCCAGAGTGTGGGCAAGATACCGGTCAACCTGGCGCAATGGCCGGTGGACCTGCTGTCCCTGTCGGCGCACAAGTTCTATGGCCCCAAGGGCATCGGCGCGCTGTACGTGCGGCGCCAGCCGCGGGTGCAACTGGCCGCACAGATCCACGGGGGCGGCCACGAGCGCGGTATGCGTTCCGGTACCCTGGCAACCCACCAGATCGTCGGGCTGGGCGAGGCCGCGCGTATCGCCACCGAGGAACTTGAGGCCGAAGGCGAACGCCTGAGGGTGTTGCGCCAGCGGTTGTGGCAGGGCATTTCCAATCTTGAGGGGATTGCACTGAACGGTTCCCCCGAAGCCCGTTTGCCCGGTGCACTGAATTTCAGCGTGGCCGGCGTCGACGGGGAATCCCTGCTGATGTCGCTGCGGGAGCTGGCGATATCCACCGGCTCTGCCTGTACCTCCGCCAGCCTGGAGCCTTCCTACGTCCTGCGCGCCCTGGGCCTGCCCGATGCGCTGGCGCACAGTTCCCTGCGCCTGTGTTGCGGGCGCTTTACCTCGGAGCAGGACGTAACACGTGCGGTGAAACACCTGCAAGAGGTCATCAGCCGGTTGCGGGGGCAGTCCCCACGGTCTCAGCCGGCCTCCTGAATCCGGCCTGGCCGCTGAGTTTAGCGGATGAAACCGGGCGCCAAAGTCCGTATAATGACGCGGCTTTGATCCCGGGGTCTCCGACCCCGGATTTTTCTTGTTTCTGGAGATAGTTTAATGGCTGTTGAGCGTACCCTTTCCATTGTCAAGCCCGATGCCGTCGGCAAGAACGTGATCGGCGAGATCTATTCCCGCTTCGAGTCCGCCGGCCTGCAGGTCGTAGCTGCAAAAATGCTGCGTCTGAGCGAGGAACTCGCCGGCGGATTTTACGCTGAACACCGCGAACGGCCCTTCTTTCCCGCGCTGATCGGCTTCATGACATCGGGGCCGGTGATGGTGCAGGTGCTGGAGGGCGAGAACGCCATTGCCAAGAATCGCGAACTGATGGGTGCCACCAATCCCAAGGACGCGGAACCCGGCACTATCCGTGCTGATTTTGCCGAATCCATCGATGCCAACGCGGTACACGGTTCGGATTCCGCCGCCTCCGCGGAGCGCGAAATCGCCTATTTCTTCGCCGCCAGCGACGTTTGCGGCCGCAGCTGAGCGACACGAGACCCCCGATGCCCTCCGACCTGATCAGCAGCACTGCCGCCGCCCCGGCCCGGGTCAACCTGCTGGGGATGACGCGCAGCCAGCTGGAGCAGTTCTTCCTCGAACAGGGGGAGAAGAAGTTCCGCGCGCAACAGTTGCTGAAGTGGATTCATCACGCCGGGGTCACCGATATTAATGAGATGCCCAACCTGGGCCGCGCGCTGCGGGAGAAACTGCTGCAGATCGCGGAAGTGCGCCCCCCCGAGATCGTCAGTCAGCAGGATTCCAGCGATGGCACCCGCAAGTGGGCGATCCGGGTCGGTGGCGGGGGACTGGTCGAAACGGTCCTGATTCCCGAGGGGGACCGCGCCACGCTGTGTGTGTCCTCCCAGGTGGGCTGCAGTCTCGACTGCAGTTTTTGTTCCACCGGCAAGCAGGGCTTTGAGCGCGACCTGACCGCGGCCGAGATCATCGGCCAGGTCTGGCTGGCGATCAAATCCTACGATGCCTTCCAGTCCGGCAAGGGGCGGGTGGTCACCAATGTGGTGATGATGGGAATGGGCGAGCCGCTGCTCAACTTTGACAATGTCGTGGCGGCGATGGACCTGATGATGGAGGATCTGGCCTACGGGATCTCCAAGCGCAGGGTGACGCTCAGCACCTCCGGGGTGGTGCCGGCGCTGGATCGGCTGGCCGGGGTGAGCGAGGTGTCGCTGGCGGTCTCGCTGCATGCGCCCAATGACGCACTGCGCAACCAGCTGGTGCCGATCAACCGCAAGTATCCGATTGCGGTACTGCTGCAAAGCGCGCGCAATTACATTGCCGCCCAGACTGACCGCAAGCGGGTGGTGACGATCGAATACACCCTGATTGCAGGGATCAATGACCAGCCTGAACAGGCCCGCGAACTGGCCCTGTTGCTGCAGGACTTTCCCTGCAAGATCAATCTCATTCCGTTCAACAGTTTTCCGCAGTCCGATTATCAGCGACCCAGCGGCAACGCGGTGTCGCGCTTCTGGCAGGTGCTGGTGGACGCGGGCTATGTGGTCACGGTACGCACGACCCGCGGCGACGACATAGACGCAGCCTGCGGCCAGCTGGTGGGTCAGGTGGTCGATCGGACCCGCCGCAGCGAGCGTTATCGCCAGGCCGGGGAATTGCGGGAGATGGAGGCCGGGTGATGATCAGGAGCGGCAGACGGCGGTTGCCGTGGCAGATCACCGGGCTGCTGCTGGCACTGGGTTGCGCTGGCTGCGTTACCAACACGGGCCGTGTATTTACCGATGCCCCGGAACCGCAAAAGGCTCTGGAACGTCGGGTCGAACTGGCGCGCAATTATATTGGCGAAGGTGACTGGGACAATGCCAAGCGCAATCTCGCCCAGGCCGCGGCCATCGATGGCAGCAACGCAGAAGTACACGAAGCCTTTGCCCTGGTTTACCAGAGCACGGGCGAGAAAGAGCTGGCCGAGGAGAGTTTTCGCAAGGCGATCCGGCTGAACCGCAAGTTTTCCCGGGCCCGCAACAACTACGCGGCCTTTCTGTTCGCCGAACAGCGTTACCAGGAGGCTGAGCGAGAGCTGGAGCAGGTGGTGCAGGATCCGCTGTATACCGCGCGCCCGCGCGCCTATATGAACCTGGGCCTGTGCCGCCTGCAGCTGGACAAGCCCAGGGAGGCGGAGCAGGCGTTCTCCCGCGCCCTTTCCATGGACAGGACCAACACCGTGGCCTTGCTGGAAATGGCGATCCTGCGCTATGACGCCGGTGATTACAGCGCGGCCGGTCGTTACTACGGGGTGTACCGCACCGCGGTGCGCCGGCAATCCGCCCGGGGACTGTGGCTGGGAATCCGGCTGGCGCAGGCAACCGGGGACCGCAACGCGGAAGGCAGCTATGTGCTCGCGCTGGGCAGCCTGTATCCGGATTCGCCGGAGTACAGGGAATTTCTGCAGGCCCGCCAAGATGGGAAGTAAGGAGATCTTTAGCGACCAGCCGGGCCACGTGGCGCCGGGCGCCCTGTTGCGGGCGGCTCGCGAGGCCCGGGGCCTGTCGAGGGCCGAGGCCGCAGCGCGGCTGAAGTGGCTGCCCGATTACGTCAGGCGGGTCGAACACGACGATTACCAGACCCTGCGGCAGCCGGCCTTTGCGCGGGGCTATGTCCGCGCCTATGGCAGAATGCTGGGTCTGGACGAGACCGGGCTGCTGGCGGCTTTCGACGCCACCCAGCCTGCAATCGCTGCACCGGAGCCGGTGCCGCGGCGTTCCCGTCCGCCGCAATTGCAGCGCACCGGGGCCGGTATCGTACTGGGCCTGGCCGTGCTGGCTCTGCTGACTCTGGGCCTGTGGTGGGCGCAGACCGGGCAGGCCGCGGCCGCTCCCGTTTTCGGAGGTTAGACGATGCACAAGTCATCCCCTGTCAAACGCCGGGTCAGCCGCCAGATCCAGGTGGGTTCCGTGGCCGTGGGCGGCGATGCGCCCATCAGTGTCCAGAGCATGACCAATACCGAAACCTGCGACGTCGCCGCGACGGTGGCGCAGGTCAAGGCCATCCAGGACGCCGGCGCCGATATCGTGCGCATCTCGGTGCCGAGCATGGAGGCGGCCGAGGCCTTCCGGGAAATCCGGGCACAGGTCGGCGTGCCGCTGGTCGCGGACATCCATTTCGATCACAAGATCGCGCTGAAAGTGGCCGAATACGGTGTCGATTGCCTGCGAATCAACCCCGGCAACATCGGCAACGACAAAAAAGTGCGGGCGGTCATAGACTGCGCGCGGGACCGTGGCATCCCGATACGCATCGGCGTCAATGCCGGCTCCCTGGGCAAGGATCTGCAGCGCAAGTACGGCGAGCCCACCGCGGCCGCGCTGGTCGAGTCCGCGCTGCGGCATGTCGATATCCTCGACCGTTTCAACTACCCGGAGTTCAAGGTCAGCGTCAAGGCCTCTGACGTCTTCATGGCGGTAGAGGCCTATCGCTTGCTGGCGCAACAGATCGAACAGCCGCTGCATCTGGGCATCACCGAGGCGGGCGGGCTGCGCGGGGCACAGTGAAGTCCGCAGTGGGCCTGGGCATGCTGCTGATGGACGGCATCGGCGACACGATCCGCATCTCGCTGGCGGCGGACCCGGTGGAGGAGGTCAAGGTCGGTTTCGAGATTCTGAAGAGCCTGAAGCTGCGTGCCAACGGCATCAATTTCATTGCCTGTCCCAGTTGTTCCCGGCAGAACTTCGACGTAATTGCCACCATGAACGTTCTCGAACAGCGGCTGGAGGACATTCGCACGCCGATGGATGTCGCGGTCATAGGGTGCATCGTCAACGGTCCGGGCGAGGCCCGCGAGGCGGATGTGGGGCTCACTGGCGCCTCCCCCAGCAATCTGGTCTACCTGAACGGCGAGCCTGACCACAAGATCAGCAACCAGGACTTTGTCGATCACCTGGAACAGGTGATACGGCAGCGCGCGGCCCAGCTGGAGCGGGAACGGGCCGAGGCCGACGCGCAACTGATCGTCAGGACACCCGCCTGATACCAATGAGCATGCAGGAGAGCAGGTGAGTACAATTCGCGCGATCCGCGGAATGAATGACATTCTTCCAGCGGAGAGCCGCTGCTGGCAGCGGCTGGAAGCCGTGGCAAGCAGGGTTCTGGACAATTACGGCTACGGCGAAATCCGCCTGCCCATCGTTGAGCACACGGCCTTGTTCCGGCGCTCGATCGGCGAGGTCACCGACATCGTCGAAAAGGAGATGTACAGCTTCGATGACCGCAATGGCGAGAGCCTGACGCTGCGCCCGGAGGGCACTGCCGGCTGTGTCCGCGCTGTGATTCAGAACGGCCTGCTGGGTACGCCCCGGCGGCTGTGGTACAGCGGGCCGATGTTTCGTTATGAACGGCCACAGAAGGGGCGCCAGCGGCAGTTTCACCAGATCGGGGTCGAGGCCTTCGGTATCGCCACGCCGGACATCGACGCCGAGCTGATCCTGCTGAGCGCACGGCTGTGGCGGGAGCTGGGAATCGCCGATGGCCTGCAGCTGCAGTTGAACTCCATTGGCAGTCCCGCTGCGCGTCAGGGTTACCGCGAGGCGCTGGTGAGCTATCTGGCGCGGCACCGGGACAGCCTGGATGAAGACAGCCAGCGCCGGCTGGACAGCAATCCGCTGCGTATCCTGGACAGCAAACACCCGGATACCCAGGCCCTGCTGGCGGATGCACCGGTATTGACGGACTATCTCGATGAGGAGTCGCGGCTGGATTTCGCCCGTCTGCGTGAACTCCTGGATGCCGCGGCTGTCCCCTACGTAGTCAACCCGCGCCTGGTGCGCGGGCTGGACTATTACAACAAGACCGTGTTTGAGTGGGTGACCGACAGGCTGGGAGCCCAGGGCACGGTCTGCGCCGGCGGTCGCTATGACGGTCTGGTCGAGCAGCTGGGGGGCAAATCCGCGCCGGCGGTGGGTTTCGCGATGGGCCAGGAGCGTCTGGTGCTGCTGCTGGAGGCCGCCGCGGCCACGCCGGCCCCCGCCGTTCCCGACATCTATGTGGTCAATGTCGGGGCCAGCGCCGAACTGGCTAGCGTCAGGGCGCTGGAGGCATTGCGTTCGGCGTTGCCGCAGTTGCGCATCGTGCAGCATACCGGCGGCGGCAGTTTCAAGAGCCAGCTCAAGCGCGCCGACAAGAGTGGCGCCGGCTGGGCCCTGATATGGGGTGAGGATGAAGCGGCGGCGGATACAGTAGTCGTCAGGGCGCTGCGCGGGGATAGTGGACAGGAGCAGATCCCGGTGACCGCGCTGGCAGACTATCTCTGCGCACACATAACATCATTGCAAGGGTAACAAGGAAAACTATTTGTGGAATCATATCGGTCAGAAGAAGAACAGGTAGAGGCCCTGCGCCGTTGGTGGGACGAAAATGGTCGTTCGACCGTGGTGGCGATCGTCGTGGCTCTGGCCGCGACCTTTGGCTGGCAGGGCTGGCAGCGCTACGATCAGCAGCGCACGGAGGCTGCCTCCGACCTCTATCAGCAGATGATGCAGGCGGCCTCTACCGTGGAAGACGGTCCGGCCGCGGTGGCGGAGCTGGAGCGTCTGGCCGGGCAATTGCGCGACGATTATGCGGGCACGGCCTATGCACAGTTTGCCGCCTTGCAACTGGCGCGGATCGCAGTGGCCGGCGGTGAGCTGGACGCTGCGCAGCAGCAGCTGCGCTGGGCACTGGGCAAGGCCGATCGCGGCAGTGAGGTGGCGTTGATCGCACAGCTGCGGCTGGCCCGGGTTCTGGCTGCGGCCGGGGAGTACGACCAGGCCCTGGAACTTCTGGACAACGGTGACCGCTACCGTGCTGCCTATGCAATGGCGCGGGGCGATGTGCTGGCGGCCGAGCAGCGCAATGAGGAGGCGCTGGCGGCCTATCGGGAGGCCCAGGTCCTGGTGCAGCAGTATCCGGAACAACTGAACCTGGCCACGCTGGAAGCCAAATTGCAGAGCCTGGCTGCGGCGATGCCGGGCAGCCCGGAAGGAGGCCCGAATGATGAGGCATAGTCTGCGGTGCTTGTTCGCGGTGACCATGGTTCTCTCCCTCGGCGCCTGCAGTACTATCGGCGGCTGGTTCAGCGTCGATGACGATGAAGATCCCAGGCAACCGGCGGAGCTGGAGAAAATTGACGAGACCGTCAAGCTGCGGCGCCTGTGGTCCACCGGCGTCGGCGACGGCCAGGGGGAGGGCCTGTACCGCATCCAGCCGGCGATCTCCGGCGAGACCATCTACGCCGCCTCGGCCGAGGGGGAAGTCAAGGCCCTGAACCGGCTCAGCGGCAAGCGTATCTGGGGGCGGGATCTCAAACTCAGCCTGTCCGGTGGCGTCGGTGTCTACGGCGACAGCCTGTTCGTGGGCGGCAGTGACGGCCTGGTGCTGCGCCTGGCGGCCGATTCCGGCGAGGAACTGTGGCGCGCCCCGGTGACGGGCGAAGTACTGGCTCCGCCCCAGGCCAATGGCCGGGTGGTAGTCACCCAGACTTACGACGGCAAGCTGCACGGCCTGGACTTTGCCACCGGCGAAGGCCTGTGGACCTATGACAGCAATATGCCCGTACTGACCATCCGCGGCACCAGTACCCCCATCATTCGCAACAACCTGGTGATGGCGGGCTTTGCCAATGGCCGGGTACTGGGCTTCAACGTCGCTACCGGCGGGATCGAATGGGAAGCCCGGGTAGCGATCCCGCAGGGCCGCTCCGAAATCGAGCGTATCGTCGATGTCGATGGCACCATGGTGCTGGCGGGGGGCGAGTTGTTTGCGGCCAGCTACCAGGGAGCTATCGCGGCGATCGATGTCAGCGGCGGTCGCAAGCTGTGGGAACGCAAATTGTCATCGGTATCCGGTGTTTCGCAGGGTTTCGGCAATGTCTATGTGGCTGACGACGACGGTACCGTCTACGCCTTTCATCGCAACGGCCAGGGGCAGCGCTGGCGTCAGGATGCACTGGCGTTTCGCGGCCTGAGCCGGCCGACCCCGATCAGCAGCTACCTCGCGGTGGCGGATTTCGAAGGCTACATCCATGTCCTGTCCCAGGTGGACGGCAGCTTCGTGGGCCGGGTAAAGGCCGACGGCAAGGGCGTACGTGCGGACATGCTCAGCGAGGGCAATATCCTGTATGTCTTCGGCAACAGCGGCAAGCTGATTGCCTACGAGCTAGATGCCACCGACAGGTAGACTCAATGATTCCGGTAATTGCCCTGGTCGGGCGCCCCAATGTGGGCAAATCGACCCTGTTCAACCAGCTTACCCGCAGTCGCGATGCGCTGGTGGCAAATCTGTCGGGCCTGACCCGGGATCGCAAATACGGCGAGGCCCGCCTCGGCTCACGCCCCTTCGTGGTGATCGATACCGGGGGCATCAGCGGTGACGAGAGCGGTATCGAGGCGCAGATGGCCGGACAGTCACTGCTGGCCATCGAAGAATCCGACGCCGTGTTGTTTCTTGTCGATGCCCGCGAGGGCCTGAACGCGGCCGACGAAGCCCTGGCGCGCCACCTGCGCCAGCGCAACAAGGCCTTTCACGTGGTGGTCAACAAGATCGACGGCCTCAACGAAGAGGTGGCGGTTGGTGATTTCTACGCCCTCGGTGTGGAGCGGCTGTTTGCGATCGCGGCCTCCCATGGCCGCGGGGTCCGGCAGATGGTGGACGAACTACTGGCCGGCTTCCCCGAACCCGAGCCCGAGGCCGCAGCGGTCGACCGCAGTGACAGCGTACGGGTCGCGATTGTCGGCCGGCCCAACGTCGGCAAATCCACCCTGGTGAACCGCCTGCTAGGCGAGGAGCGGGTAGTGGTCTACGACCAGCCGGGCACCACCCGCGACAGCATCTATATCGATTATGAGCGCGACCAGCAACGCTATACCCTGATCGATACCGCGGGAGTGCGCAGGCGCAAGAACGTGCGGGAAACCGTGGAAAAATTCTCCATCGTCAAGACCCTGAAGGCGATAGACGACGCCCACGTGGTGGTGCTGGTGATGGATGCCCACGAGGGCATCGTCGACCAGGACATGCACCTGCTGGGCCACTGCGTCGAGGCCGGCCGCGGCCTGGTGCTGGCGGTCAACAAATGGGACGGTATCGAGCCCCACCAGCGCGACTGGATCAAGACCGAACTGGGGCGCCGCCTGGTGTTCGCAGCCTACGCAGACACACATTTCATTTCTGCCCTCCACGGCACCGGGGTCGGACACCTGTACCGGTCCATCAACGCCGCCCACAGCTCCGCTACCCGCAAACTCAACACCAACCAGCTGACCCGCATCCTGGAAGGGGCAGTACTGGAACATCCGCCGCCGATGGTCAACGGCCGCCGCATCAAACTGCGCTACGCCCATGCCGGTGGCCAGAATCCGCCGCTGATCGTGATCCACGGCAACCAGGTCGGCAAGGTCTCCAACAGCTACCAACGCTACCTGGAGAAAGTCTATCGCCGGGAGCTGGAGCTGGTGGGCACGCCGGTGCGGATCGAATTTCGCGCCGGCGAAAACCCCTATGCGGAAAAGCGCAACAAACTGACCCAGCGCCAGGTACAGCGCAAACGCCGCCTGCTGGAACACGTCAAGAAGAACGCCAAAAAGAAACGTTAGTACGAATGGCACTTGTCTTTGGCTCATTCCGGAGGAGGGCCGGCCCTCCCGGGATGTCGACCGCGCTGCGAAGTCCCAAAACCCCTAAGCAAATGGCATTCCTACTCCGGTGATTTTCCCTCGCCCCGGCAAGCGGTGTAAGCTATCGCCATGAACGTTTCCCGGCACAGCGACAAACCGGATCTCGACTCCCGGGCCCATATCGAATCCTTTGTCGACCGCTTTTACCAGCGGCTGCTGGCGGACCCCCAACTCGGCCCCATTTTCACCGAAGTCGCCGCGGTGGATCTCGCAGTACACCTGCCCCGTATCAAGGACTACTGGTGCAAACTGCTGCTGGGCGAGCAGGGCTACCGGCGCCACACCATGGAGATCCATCGCCGCCTGCACCGGCGCCGGCCGCTGCAGCCTGAGGATTTCGAACGCTGGCTGGCCACCTTTACCGCTACGGTGGACGATTATTACCAGGGACAGCGCGCCGAACGCGCCAAACACCTGGCCCGCTCCATCGCCGCCAATATGCAGCAGAGCCTGTGCTGAGCTATTGCTGTCCTGCGGGTTTGCGGGTTGCTGAGGTTGCTTAAATTGGCTACCAAGGTAGAGCCATCAGCCGTTGGGGAACCTCACTTCGGTCGCCGAGACATCGGCCGGGGTGCGGTGTTCAAGACCCGCCGTGAACCCGTCCATGGGGGCTCGTATGCAGCATCCATGCTGCATACGGTCTTGAACACCGCACCCCGGCCGATGCCTCTACCCTGGTAGCCGACCGATTATCTTGGAAGCCGACCCATGGGCCAGCAATGTGAGCCACTGAATATTTTTTGTTCAGGGTCTTGCCAATCCCCGATCAGGTGTTATAGTTGAATATAACACCATATCAATGAGGTGATTGTCATGAAGACCTGTTTCAGTAACAAATGGGTGCTGGCTTCCGCCAATAGTACCCTGACAGTGTCCCTGCTGTTCTTCTGCGGGGCGCTGCTGCTGTCCCTGCCCACGCTGGCGGCTACCCAGCGGGTGGCCGGGCTGGAGGAGGTCGACCAGGTCCATGTCTACGGTTCGGTCGAAGTGGAAATCAGCCAGGGGGCCGAGAGTGAGCTGCTGCTGCGCGGCAGCGATGCCAGCCTGCAACGGCAGCCCTTCTATGTGCGCGGCAATACCCTGGTGCTTGGCCGCAGTGTCGAGCATCGCAATGCCAATTTCAGTGATGTGAAATACAAGCTCACGCTGCCTGAACTGTCCCGGCTGCAGCTGCAGGGCTCCGGGCAGGTCTACCTGAGAAAATTTGTCACGCCCCGGATACAGGTCATAGTCGACGGTACCGGTGATATCCGGCTGTTTGATATCGAGAGTGAAGAGGCCAGCTTCAGAATGAGCGGTAGCGGCGATATCCAGGCGGCCCGGGTGGCGGTGGAGCAGCTGCGGCTGAACCTGTCTGGCTCCGGCGATATCCATCTGGGCGAGACCGCCGCGCAGGATACCGTGGCCGTCATCAACGGTTCCGGCGATATCAGCGTGCGCGAACCCAGCTATTGCGACAACGTGGAGATCAGCATCATTGGTTCCGGCGACGTCGACATGCGCAAACTCGACGGTGTGTCCTTCGCCGTCAAGATAGTGGGCTCCGGTACGGCAAGAATCGGAGTGGCCCAGTCCCTGGATGTCAGTATCCTGGGTAGTGGTGATACCTTTTACCGCGGTGAACCGCAAGTGTCCCAGTCAGTGCTGGGCTCCGGCGAACTGCATCGCCAGCCCCAATAGCGGGAGCTGAACGAGGTGTCTGTGGAATGGAACGACAAGCAGCCGATCTACCGGCAGCTGCGCGACAGGGTGGTGGAGCGAATTATGGACGGTTCCTTTGCGGAAGGTGAGGCGGTGCCCTCGGTGCGCCAGGTGGCGACGGATTACCAGATCAACCACCTGACGGTCGGCAAGGCCTACCAGGAACTGGTGGAGGCGGGACTGCTGGAAAAGCGGCGGGGTCTGGGGATGTACGTGACGGTGGGAGCGCGGGCCGCGCTGACGGCCGACGAGCAGGCCCAGTTTTATGAAGAGGAAGTGCCGGCCTTTGCCGAGCGCGTACGCGCCCTGGGCCTGGACATGGATGAAGTGGTGCAGCGCCTAGCGCGAGAGGGAGGCAGATCATGAATGCCGCGGTAATCGAGGCACGGGGAATCCGGCGCAGCTTTGGCAAGGTACAGGCGGTGGCCGGTATCGACCTGACGCTGCCTGCCGGGTCGGTGCTGGGCCTGATCGGGCCCAACGGGGCCGGCAAGACCACGCTGTTGCGTGCACTGCTGGGGCTGACGCACTGCCAGGGGGAGATCGATGTACTCGGAGTCGACCCGCGCCGGCAGCAGGCGTTGCTGATGGAGCAGGTCTGCTTCATTGCCGATACGGCGGTGTTGCCGCGCTGGATGACGGTGCTGCAGCTGCTGGACTATGTCGCCGGCATCCACCCGCGCTTTGATCGCAGCCAGGCCGAACGTTTCCTGGCCTCCACCGAGGTAGGTCTGCAGCGGCGGGTGGGCAGTCTCTCCAAGGGCATGACGGTGCAGCTGCACCTGGCGCTGGTGATGGCCATCGACGCCCGCCTGCTGATCCTGGACGAGCCGACCCTGGGTCTGGATATCCTGTTCCGCAAGCAGTTTTTCGAACAGCTGCTGAACGACTATTTCGATGAGGAACGCACCATTATCATTTCCACCCACCAGGTTGAGGAAGTGGAGCATATTCTCACTCATGTAATGTTCCTCAACCACGGTGAGGCAGTGTTGTTCGAGCCGATGCTGAAGCTGGAGGATGAATACGTGGAGCTGCGGGCCGTGGGTGAAGCCGCGGTCCGGGCCGAGGCCATTCCTCATCTCGGCCAGCGGCCGCTGCTGGGTGGCAAGGCGCTGATTTACCAGGGTATAGAGCGGGCATCGCTGGCACCGCTGGGGGAGCTGCGCACCCCGGCGCTGGCCGATCTGTTCATCGCCAAGGTCGGGGGAGGACGGAACCATGTCTAGCTCATCATCGACCCGCTGGTTCACACTGATCCGGCGGGAAATGCAGGAATACAAGGTCTCCCTGTTCTGGACCCCGGTGCTGCTGGCGGCCGCTTTGGCCGCGATCATGCTCGCCGGGGTCGGTTTTGCCAACCAGTTCAGCAACCTCGGTGCGGTGATGCTGCAGGCGGTGCTGCAGGACGAGACAGAGGACGGTATCCAGATCCGCATCGATATCGGCGACAATGGCGCTGCCCAGGTGATCACCGTTGAACCCGAGGGCGAGCTGCGCCACGACTACCGGATCGAGGACCTGCCCGAGGACGGGAATGGCCAGGACGAGCGCGTCGGGCGCTTGCCCGGGAGTGCCGACGACCAGGCCTGGAACTTTTCCCGGGAATGGCAGTTCAGCGCGCCGTCTGGCCGCTCTTCTGCCGATAGCGCCGGTGACAACCAGACGGGGGTGGAAAATCTGAACCCCCTGTTGCAGGGCATCCACGTCCTGATGCTGATCGTGCTGGTGTTTGTGACGCTGAATTACCTGCTGGGCTGCCTCTATGTCGACCGCAAGGATCGCAGCATCCTGTTCTGGAAGTCCATGCCGGTGTCCGCCTGGGAAGAGGTGCTGGCCAAGCTTGGCGTGGCGCTATTGGTGGCGCCTGCGCTGTTCATTGCCGCATCGATTTTTGCCCAGCTGGCCATGGTGCTGCTGGCAGCACTGCTGTTGTGGCAGCAGGAGCTGGATGCAGTGGAACTGGTATTTGCCAATATCGAGCCGTTCGAGCTGCTGTTCAACCAGATCGCGGGCTGGCTGCTGACAGCGCTGTGGGTGGCGCCCACTTATGCCTGGGTGATGCTGGCCTCTGCAGGGGCCCGGCGCTCCCCGTTTTTGCTGGCGGTAACGCCGGTGGCCGGCCTGGTCCTGCTGGAGAGCATCCTGTTCGGTTCCAGTCATCTGGGCAGGGCCATGCTGAACCATTTCCCGCACTACAATGAGGGCGGCAGTAACAGTGCGGTCGGTTTCTATCTGTTCGGGCCGGACTGGATGGGGCAGGACTACCTGGGGCTGGTGTTGGGGCTGGTTTGTGCCGCGGTGCTGTTGTGCGGCGTGGTCTGGCTGCGCCGGCACCGCTGGGAGTTGTGAAGAGCAGTGCATCGCACATTTAGCGAATGAATAGTAAAAATATTTACTATTTATTTTATTTATAGTGGAATGCTCACTAAGATACCCTGCAAGTCACTCGCAACCGCAGAGGTATCCCCATGTCAGACTATCTGAACGACGTTGAATCCTTTGCCGCCCTGCGCGCAGCGCAAGGCGGTACCTGGGACAACATCAACCCCGAATACGCGGCCCGGATGAAGCGCCAGAATCGCTTCCGCACCGGTCTGGACATCGCCCGCTACACGGCGGGCATCATGCGCCGTGACATGGCGGAATACGATGCCGACAGCAGCCAGTACACCCAGTCGCTGGGCTGCTGGCACGGCTTTATCGGCCAGCAGAAACTGCTGGCGATCAAGAAACACCACGGCACCACCAGCAAACGCTACCTGTACCTGTCCGGCTGGATGATCGCGGCGCTGCGCAGTGAGTTCGGTCCGCTGCCGGACCAGTCCATGCACGAGAAAACCTCGGTGCCCGCGCTGATCGAAGAGCTCTACACCTTCCTGCGCCAGGCCGACGCCCGCGAGCTGGGCCATCTGTACCACGAGCTGGATGCCGCCCGCGAGGCGCATGACCAGCTCAAGGAGAAAGCCGCGCTGAAGGCGATCGACAACTACGAAACCCATGTGGTGCCGATCATTGCCGACATCGACGCCGGTTTCGGCAACGAAGAGGCCACCTACCTGCTGGCCAAGAAGATGATCGAGGCCGGCGCCTGTGCGATCCAGGTCGAGAACCAGGTGTCCGACGCCAAGCAGTGCGGCCACCAGGATGGCAAGGTCACCGTGCCGCACGAGGATTTCCTCGCCAAGATCAACGCCATCCGCTATGCCTTCCTGGAGCTGGGCGTGGACGACGGCATCATCGTCGCCCGCACCGACTCCCTGGGTGCCGGCCTGACCCAGAAGATACCGGTGTCGCGCGATGCCGGCGACCTGGCGCACATGTACAACGCCTTCCTCGAAACCGAGCTGGTTGAAAGCGCCGATGATGTCCGCGAGGGCGACGTGGTGATCAAGCAGGACGGCAAGCTGGTGCGCCCGGTGCGCCTGCCCAATGGCCTGTACCGTTTCCGCGATGGCACCGGTGAGCAGCGCTGTATCCTGGACTGCATCACCAGCCTGCAGCACGGTGCCGACCTGCTCTGGATTGAAACCGAGAAGCCCCATGTGGGCCAGATCGGCGCGATGGTGGACGAGATCCGCAAGGCCGTGCCCAATGCCAAGCTGGTCTACAACAACTCACCGTCCTTCAACTGGACCCTGAACTTCCGCCAGCAGGTGTACGATGCCTGGGAGAGCGAAGGCAAGGATGTGTCCGGCTACGTGCGCGCCAACCTGATGAGCGCGGACTATGACGATTCCGAGCTCGCCACCCTGGCGGACCAGTGGATCCAGTCCTTCCAGGCGGACGCCGCCCGCGAGGCCGGCATCTTCCATCACCTGATCACGCTGCCGACCTATCACACCGCGGCCCTGTCCACCGACAACCTGGCCAAGGGCTACTTCGGCGCCGAGGGCATGCTGGCCTACGTGCAGGGTGTGCAGCGCAAGGAGATCCGCCAGGGTATCGCCTGCGTCAAGCACCAGGACATGGCCGGCTCCAACATGGGTGACGACCACAAGGAATACTTCGCCGGTGAGGCCGCACTCAAGGCCGGCGGCAAGGACAACACCATGAACCAGTTTGGTTAATGGTGCTTCCCTGAACTCACGACCCGAACGGGTCGTCCACTGAACGGGCCGGCTGGGTAAACCAGCGCGGCCCGTTTTCGCTCATGTAGAAGTGATCTTCGTGTCGCACGCCGAATTCACCCGGCACACAGATCATCGGCTCGTTGCTGAAGCACATGCCCGCTGCCAGCGGGGTTGCATTGCCGCGCACCAGGTAGGGCCATTCGTGGATGTCCAGGCCGATGCCGTGACCGGTGCGATGGGGCAGGCCCGGCAGCTTGTAATCCGGGCCCAGACCGTGGCGCTCGAGCACGGTGCGGGCGGCGTCGTCCACTGCGCCGCAGGGCACACCGATGCGGGCGGCGGCGAACGCTGCCAGCTGCGCTTCCTGCTCGATGTCCCAGATCTCGCGCTGGCGGGGGCTCGGCGTACCGAATACATAGCTGCGGGTAATGTCGGAGATGTAGCCCTGTAGCTGGCAGCCGGTGTCGATCAACACCATGTCGCCATCTTCCAGGGTCTTGGGGTTGGCCACGCCGTGCGGGAAGGCGCTGTCGGGGCCGAACAGCACGATGCAGAAATAGGAGCCGCCGGGGGCGCCCACCGCCCGGTGGGCACCGTCGATGAAGGCGGTGACCTCGGTGGTACTGATACCGGGCCGCAGGATGCGGGCGACGCTGCGGTGCACCGCCAGGGTCATGTCCTTGGCCCGCTGCATCAGCGCCAGCTCGGCCTCTGACTTCTGCATCCGGCAGCCGGCGGTGATCGTCGCCGCGCTGCAGTAGCGGCGCGCGGGCGCTGCCAGCCGCAGGCCCTCTGCCAGGAAGAACGGAGCGGATTCGTCGATGGCCAGGTTGTCCGCCCCCAGCGCGTCCAGCAGCCGGGCACAAAGCTGGTAGGGATCCTCGTGCTCCTCCCAGCAATGCACTTCGCCGGGCACCCGCAGGAAGCCCTGCAGGGTGCCCAGCTCGAAGGCGGGGGCGATGTATTGGGGCGCGCCCTCCACAGGCAGCAGCGCACCTACCATGCGCTCACTGGCAGACCAGCGGGTACCGGTGAAGTAATACAGGTTGGTACCGGCGTTCAGGTAGAGGGCCGCCAGGCCCTGCTCGCGCATCAGGCTCTGGGCGCGCTGGATGCGGGCGGCGAACTCGGCGTCCGCCACCGGCTGGACACCGGCCGTCATGTCGTTTAGTTGCTCGAGTTCGGTCGCGGCGCTTGAACCGCCAACTCCGTGGGTCATGGAATTCTCCTCATTGATTGGCGTTCGGGGGACGGTCGTTTATGCTAACCGCAGTTGACCCGGGATCATAACCGCAGCCGCTGCAAGGGGAAAGAGAGATGCGCTGGAACGAGATAGATCAGCAGCAGTGTTCCGTGGCGCGGGCCCTGTCGGTGGTGGGCGAGCGCTGGACCCTGCTGATTCTGCGGGATGCATTTTTGGGCACCCGGAGGTTTGAGCAATTTCAGCACAACCTCGGCATCACCCGGCACCGTCTGTCGGAGCGGCTGGGCAAGCTGGTGGAGCAGGGCGTACTGGTAAAGGTGCCGTATCACGAACGGCCGCTGCGCCACGAATACCGCCTTACCCGCAAGGGCCTGGGCCTGTATCCGGTGCTGATGAGTCTGGCCCGCTGGGGCGATGACTGGATGAGTGCGGATGCCGGCCTGCCGCTGGAGTATGTACACCGCTCCTGCGGCAAGCAGACCCGGCCGCAGCTGGCCTGCAGTGAGTGCGGTGAGCCCCTGCGTCCCGAAGGCGTCACGCCGCGGCCTGGCGTATCGCTGCAGATCCTCGCCGACGAGTTGGCGCTGCAGGGCGAGAGGGACCTGTCGATTCCGGCCCTGATCGGGTTGTCGCGAGTGGCGGAATAGGCTGCGCCCTCAACGCGGTTTTTATGAAATAGTTACGCAGGCGGGAGCTACAACTTTCCCTGCCCGGGACTAGACTGACGGGAATAATCAGAATTCCCAATGGAGTCCCCCATGTCCTGTTTCAGAAAATCCGTTCTCGCAACTGCCATTATTGCCCTGGTACCGTCACTGGCCCACGCCCAACTCGAAGAGGTACTGGTTACCGCCACCAAGCGCGAGGCATCGGCCCAGGATCTGCCGTTTTCAATCAACGCCCAGTCCGCGGCGGACATCCGCCGCACCGGCGCCACCAATCTTGAAGAGCTCTCGCGCAATGTCGCCGGCCTCGCCATCCAGAATCTGGGGCCGGGCCAGAGCCAGGTGTCGATCCGCGGCGTGTCCGCCGGCCAGGTGGTGCGCGACCAGCCCGGGGTCAAGGAACAGGTGGGCGTGTACCTGGATGAGACCGTGATCTCGCTGTCCCTGTTTACCCCCGACCTTGACCTGTATGACCTGAGCCGGGTGGAAACCCTGCGCGGCCCCCAGGGCACCCTGTTCGGGTCCGGCTCGGTGGGCGGCACCATTCGCTTTATCACCAACCAGCCGGATTTCGAGGAGTTCAGCGGTTCGGTGGAGGCCAACCTGAATACCGTGACCGATGGCGAAGAGGGTGGCCATTTCAAGGGCGCGATGAATATCCCGCTGAACGACAAGGCGGCGCTGCGGGTGGTGGGCTACGCCACTGAATACGGCGGCTGGATAGATGCGCTGCGCGAGGACGGCAATTTCAAGGAAGACGTCAACAGCGGCGGGCGCTACGGTGGCCGCATTACGCTGGCGCTGCAACCCACCGACAACCTGACCATTACCCCGCGCATTGTCTATCAGGAAATCGAAACCGACGGTTACAACCGCGAGGAAATCTACAACCTGTACGCCAACCCCTATACCACGACCCGGCCACCGGTACAGCTGGGTGAGCGCGAGCAGTACCTGCGTCTGGATGAGGCCTTCGAGGACGAGACCCTGATCGCCGACCTGGTGGTCCAGTGGAGCCTGGACAGCGTTGATATCACCTACGCCGGCAGCTATGTGGACCGGGAGATTCTGGCCAGCCGCGATGCCAGCGCGCTGACCGGCTCGGTGTCGGTGGATCTGGAGTTTCCCGATGCGGGGGTGCTGATTCCGTCCAATCTGCGCGATACTACCGACCTGGAACAAATTACACATGAGTTGCGCTTTGCCTCCAATGCCGACGGCCCGCTGAACTGGGTGGCCGGTGTGTTCTATTCCGATGTGCAGCGCGACTACGCCCAGATCCTGCCCACCCCCGGCTACGATGCGGTGACGGACGCGACCCTGGGCGAGGGCACGGCCGCCGCGGTCGCCAATGGCTTTGGCCCCGATTCGCCCTATAACTCGCTGTTGCCCTACGATATCGAACAGCTCGCCCTGTTTGGCGAGTTGAGTTACGACCTGACCGAGCGGTTGAACCTGGTACTCGGCGCCCGCTACTATGACTTCGAGGAGGAGCGCAGCTTCACCACCGGCGGCCTGTTCTCCAACGGTGACAACCAGACCGACTCCACCTCTTCCGACGGCATCAACCCGCGGCTGCTGGTCAGCTACGATGTCAGTGACCAGATGACCGTGAATGCCCAGGCCTCGCAGGGTTTTCGCCTGGGCGGGGTCAACGATCCGCTGAACGTGCCGTTGTGTGAGGGCAGTGATCTGGACACCTTCGGCGGTTTCCAGTCCTATGACGATGAAACGCTGTGGAACTATGAGCTGGGCTTCAAGAGCGAGTTCAACAGCATCCGTTTCAATGCGGCGCTGTTCTATACCGATATCGAGGATCTGCAGGTCACGCTGGATGCCGGTTCCTGCTCATCGCGCATCAGTTTCAACGTGCCCGAGGCCCACACCCTGGGCGTGGAATGGGAGCTGAGTGCCTATCCCACGGAACTGCTGCTGCTGACGCTCTCGGGCAGCCTGCTGGAGGCCGAGTTTGACTCCACCGTGAGGGATGGCGACGGCAATATCCTGGGGGGGTCGAGAAGGGCAACCGCCTGGCCTCGGTACCTGAATTCCAGGTTTCCGCCTCCGCCACCTATACCTTCCCGGTCAACATGTTCGGTTCCAACGAGATGTACATCTCGGCGCTGGTGCAGCATGTCGGCGACCGCTACACCCAGCCCAGTGACCAGGTTGCGGGCGCGGGCAATTTCGTGTCCGGCCTGCCCTTTGGCGGGGCCACCGGTGCGGAAGTGACCATGGTGGATCTGGAGTTGGACGCCTACGAGCAGGTCAACCTCAGTGCGGGCGTTATCTGGGATACCTGGGAGGCGGTGCTGTACGCCAACAACGTGACCGATGAAAACGCCCAGTTGTCCTTCGACCGCGAACGCGGCGGCCGCGCCCGGCTGGCCTATCGCAACGGCCAGCCGCGCACGGTGGGGATTACCCTGCGCAAATTCTTCTGAGCCGGCACGCTATACACCTCGATCCGGTTAATTCGCTTTGGGCCACAAAAAGGGGGTATTGATTCGGCTCAAGCGAGTGGTATGATATTGTCATACTTCTGTTATGTTGGGAGCGCCAGCTATGAGCATGCACCGGAAAACTTTCACGCTGACTGAACAGCAAGATAACTGGGTGAAAGGTCAGGTTGAAAGCGGTCAATTTGCCACTGATAGTGAGTATATCCGCGACCTCATCAGAAGAGACCAGCAAGTCATGGAGCGTCTTGCCACGCTGAGGCAGGCCTTAGCTCAGGGTGAGTCAAGTGGCAAGCCTAAGCCGCTCGATATATCTGCCATCAAAGCAGCTGGCCGTAAGCGAATGAAAGCGGCTGTTTAGTGCTTCGGCTAACCGCCACGCCGAAGGCGGAATCCGACCTCACCGGAATCTGGATATATACCTGCGAAGAATGGGGGTTGATCAGGCGGATATATACCTGGATCAGCTTGAGGCAGGAATGAATCAGCTGATTAACCATCCATCACTCGGCGCTAACTACGCCCATGTCCTTGCCGGGTATCGTAGATTGCAGATAGAGCATCATGCTGTTTACTATCAAGTGCCAGAGTCGGAGGTGCTCGTGGTTCGTGTCCTGCACGAGGAAATTGATGCTCCGCAAAGGCTTCTGGAATAGAGGCGTCTATTTTTTGGCGCTGCAAGTTGGTATAGGGTGTAGTTCGGATATTTTACGGGACGTGGTACGGTGCCGTGCTTGATGTCCGGTTGCGACCCAAAGCGGCCAATTACTAGAATTGGTGAGTCATGGTTGCTAGTGATGTTCGGTTATCTGGGTTGGAATTGGAGTATCAATCGCTAACATGTTGATTTCGTACTTGAGATATTTTTGCTGTGGGCTTCGATGTCCGAGTTAACAAGAATGCTGTTATTTGGCCCGGTCTTGTTAATTCGCCGTTATGGTACATCTAGTGCAAAGAGAGGAATATGACAGAAGATGAAGTAATAAAAGGTTCCCTTTGGCAAGTAACAGTATATGCCGCGTTTCAGAGAGCTAAAGTCTATTCTAGGGATGCATCAGATTCTGATAAAAAAGGGATAAAGGATCTGTTGCGAAAAGAGATAGATGAAAAACTAAAAAATTATGCCAATCCCGTTGCAGAGGACTTGCATATGTCAAGTATATCTTCTATAGCCAATGCAATAAATAAGAACTGGAGTGCTGCTCTCTTAGATGACGAAATCCCTATAGGTGTAGTTCAAAAGGCATTTAATTTATATTTAAAATTTATGTGGTGTCTCAAAGAGATACCTGAACCACCTCATTGCCCGCTAGATAAAGTAATAATAGATAAGTTAGCGCCTACGCATCGAAAGAGCTGGACTAAAATTAGAGATATTGAAACGTACAATATTCTTGTGGCCGAGTTAAGAAAGCTCGCGGGCAGTAGGTCGCTGGCTGTTTGGGAGCTGGAAACCTATGAAAAGCCATAGCGAGGCACTGTTGACAGACTGGTTTTCCGCTGCGCTCCAAACCAGCCGCAAAGCGCGGCCTTAGCCGTCATGATGGACTGGAACTGGTTCTTTGGAGCCCTTGCTCAATCCGCCGCAGCAATAGTCGGAATTTTTGGAGCGTTCATAATCACGAAAATTCTCACAAACCAATCGGCGTATTCGCAAAAGTCCAACCGCGCCAAAGAGTTGCTCGCCGAGTCGCGACGTATCGTCGACAGCGCTAATGACCTCTCCATCGAGTGGTATCTTGAAAGGCGCATAGCAGATGAAGTGGGCGACCTCAATGAAATACTTGAACGCGACGACAGCCAAGCCCCAGAGGTGTACTACGATCAATTGCATTTTCCTTATTTACTGGAGCGGAAACGAGCTCTCGAGATAATCGCAAATGCTAAGGAACTCAGGCGCCGTCGGATCGCACACAAAGAAGAGAAGAAACGCCGGGAGGCAGAGGAGCGCTCCAAAGTCGGTCCATTCCACCAGTCGCTCCACTTGCAGCCGTTCCCCCACGTGCCCGATCCAATGGCTAGGATAACCAGCGCGCACGTACAGAATCAGACGGAGCGGGAGCGAGAAGCAATTGATACCGTGGTTCGTGATGCCCGACATCAGATTCGTGTGGTCAATGACTTCTTGGATTCAATTCGTGGAAATCCGGAGTCATCGCCGCAAATTACACATACGTTGCTTCTTGTGACCGTGCTCTTCTTCGCCGGGGTGGTCTACCCGTTGAGCTTCTTGCCTGCAACACCGAATGGTATGATCGAGCTCTCGCTGTCGGCTTTCTGGCCGTTGCTATTTTCACTAAAAGGCGCACTTCTGGCTGTAGTGGCGGCCGTTTTTACGGCGGTACTTCTCATGTTCTTTTGGCTTAATATCAGTCTTCGCTACTCGGAGGAGCTTATTGAGGATCTGTCTCAGTTTACAGATCTCAGAAGGTACTCAGCGTACTTTGAAGTAATGGAAACAAATGAGCGTGCGGGCGCGGCGGCGCATAACGGCCAAAAAATTGCTGCAGGTGACGTTTGACCCACCACCTACTTTTGCTGGAGCAAAAAATGGGCGTCGCCTCAAACGCAGCTGAACTCAGGCGTTAGGTTCTATGAGAGTACCGACGGAGTCATATGAGAAAATCTACCAAGACTACTCGAAGGCGCTAGAGTGGTTGGAGAATATTGGCGTGCAAATCGGATCTGGAAGAACGAATCACTATCGAAAGATTATTGGATACTGGAAAGATGCATACAAGATCGCCTCTGAAGAGGAAGGCGATATTGCTTTTCCTGATTTTGTAAGCTCTATGTTCGAAATTCATAGTTTCATTAGCGTCTACAACGCATTTCGCGATGTGTCAGAAACCGATCTTTCGGAAATTGCTGCCAAACTTCAAAAAGGAGTCAATGGACCGATCAACGCAGTAGATGAATCGCCAAAATCGACTACCGCAAGAAATTTCATTTTCGAAGCCGTTGTAGCAGCTAGAGCTCATAGGCCTAGGGCAGGTGTTCAGGCAATTTTAAAAGCGAAATCAGATACAGGAATAAAAATAGACAACGCAAAATTGTGGATTGAGTGTAAGCGTGTCACTACTACCGGAAAAATAGCAGCTAATGTTAGGAAAGCATCGAGTCAGCTTGAAGTAGTAATAAAGAAACAGCATGGCTCGGGGCATCGCGGAATCGTAGCATTAGATGTTACTAAGATACTGAATGTCGGAGATAGAATATATGTATCGAAAGATGATTCACAATTGATGGCGTCCACTGATAGGCTAATGGATAGGTTCATTATAGAGTATTCACATATTTGGCAAGAATTGTACAAGCGAAGGGATAGGAAGGTTATCGGAACTTTGATCAATTTCTCTTTCATGGCCACTTCCGAATCTCGAAATCTCCTCGTGCATACTTCTCAGTGGGGATTGAATCCACGCAATGGGATATCTGGTCGGGATCAAGAGATACTGAAGACTCTGGCAGCTACTTTAAAGAGAACGGCATGACTGAAGTTTATAGACCTACCAAAATGGGGCAATTTGCTCCCTGCGGCCGCCGTAAAACCAAAACGGTGCGCTCATTTGGATGCGGTTGCGTCAGGCGTTAGCAAACGACCGCTCCTGGCCGCATTCTGAAATGGCAAAGGAGCGAGCGGATGAGCTAGAATTATAGAATATAATCTCTTCGATCAGCGCACTATTTGATGCTGATTTTCACAGAATAAATGAGAGTAATGGATGCGCATTCAATCAATTGTTATCGAGAATTTTCGTGCAATAGAGTCTCTTGAGCTCAGCGAGCTTTCTAATGCTGTTGTAGTGGCAGGACCAAATGGCTGTGGAAAATCGAGCATATTTGATGCAATTCGCCTGGTAAAGTCGGCGTATGGTCAGTACAGAAACAATGAATTTAGTAGCTGGTTTAATGAATTCCAGATTGATATTAATAAATTGCAAAGTGAATCAAAGAGAATTTTAAATGATCCAACTAAGCCGCTTCGCATAGAAATTGATTTCAACCTTGACCAATCTGAAATCGATTTCATTCGCGCCAATGTCTTCGGAATTTTCAAAAAGGTGAGGTGGTCACACCTAACTAGACAGCGAAGTCCTGAAGGTGAGCCTCAGATTCGTGACCCGAGGACTAAGTCACAGGATGGGGAGATAGTTGATCGAGAAGCACAAGTAATGGCGGATAAAGTGTTGGCGGTCTTGGATAAAAAATCTCACGTGGCGTCGCTTACAATGAAACCTGGGGACTCTCCATCTGTGGTCGGATCGCCAGTTCTGGAGCTGATGTTTTCCATATATCAGCCACAAGATCTTGGAGTAATCGACTACCAGTCGCCTTCAAGAACCTATGCTCGAGAGCAGGTAAGCAATTTAAATCTACAGATTCGAGATGCTTCGGCAAGTAAGAGCGCACAACATGCACTATATGATACCCAGAATAAATATAGTGGTGTAAAAACAGAAATGGCGCAATCCTATGTCAGAGAACTCCTCGCGGAGAAAGCCGGAGTACCTGTTCCTGATGAGAATACTCTGAAATCGACGCTCGATGAACTTTTTTCGATTTTCTTTGCGGGCAAAAGGTTTCTTGGGGCAATACCTACGAAGGAGGGAGGATTGGAATTTCCTGTTGAGCTTGAGAATGGTAGGACTCATGACATTAATGAGCTAAGCTCTGGTGAGAAGGAGGTGCTCCTGGGATACCTTCGCCTTAGAAATAACGCACCGAAGAACTCCATTATCCTGTTGGATGAGCCGGAGCTTCATTTAAATCCACGCTTAGCTATGGGCCTCCCCAGATTCTATCAAAAGCACTTAGGCGAGATGTTGAATAACCAAATATGGCTGGTCAGCCACTCGGATGCGATTCTAAGAGAGGCGGTTCAGGATCCGACATATAGTGTTTTCCATATGCAGCCAGCGGCGCAGAATTCTGTGGGCTTTAATCAGGCTGAACAGGTGAGTGCCTCGGCAGAACTGGAGAATGCAATTATAAGTCTTGTTGGGGATTTGGCTACTTACAATCCTCGTTCAAAGATTGTTCTATTGGAAGGCGAGAATTCGGAAATCGATGCCAAAATTATTACTGAGCTCTTTCCATATTTTGCCGAGCGTGTGAATTTGGTTTCTTTGGGTAGTAAAAGAACTGTTCGAAATGCACATGAGTTTCTTGAAAGAGCAGCCGAAAGGGGCAAGCTAGACGCGCGCTTCTATTCAATAGTTGATCGCGATTTTGGGGATGACGAATTGGTGCCGTCTGAAAGACGCTTTAGTTGGGATGTCTATCATGTAGAGAATTTCCTCCTAGAGCCAAACTATATCAGCGAAGCGCTTTCCAGCTTGAGCCTCCGTGCTATCGATCTGAGTATAGAAAAGGTTTTAGCTGAGTTAAAGATGTGTGCTGAAGAAACGGTCGAGGAAATTGTGCGAATCCAGATGGCTAGGAAAGTAAATTCAGAATTTTTGAACGCGATATCGCTTTCATTTGATCCTAAGAAGGCCAATTCAGAGGGTTTTTGTGAGGCAGTATCTAGGTCATACGATAACTTAACGAAAGTTGTCCAGTGCGCATTGTCTCCTGACCAACTAACGATATTAGAGGAGAGAGTCACAAGATCATTGAACGACGCACTTTCCAACGGCGACTGGGTCAAGGCATTTCGGGGCCGGAATATTCTCCGGAGGTTTTCAGGTCGGTACGGAGTTCCCTACGAAGTGCTGAGAAATCTAATCGTAAGTAGAATGCGATTGGCTCAGTATCGCCCAGGAAATATGGAGTCAATAATTGAACGAATTCTGGAAAGCTGAACCTACCACTCTGTCTCTTTAACTAACCACTATTCCTCCTCTTAACCGACGGTACAACTAAATATGAATTATCCATTCGATGCTAGTCTACCTACTTCTTTGCTTTGCCGTTGGCGTTGAGCCAAACATGGCCGACTGTTGCTGGAGTATAGTTGCGTAACTGAACGTCCGCTCCTGGCCGGGTTTCGAAATTGTATAGGAGTAGACGGATGGTCTAGAATGAGGCGAAATCAGGTCTCGACCCAAAGTCGAAGTTTGGCATGGCGGTTTGTTGGAGTTATTAGAGGTCGAGTGGAGTGGCGGATTCTGGTCATTGAAAGAAGTTATTGCACCGGCCCCGTCACATACGGGATTCAAATATTGATGTAACTGACCAAATGGTCGGGATGTCATTGGAGAAAAAATGAGCCGTGGTTGCAGGGAGCGTCCGGATATCTTGGCTGGATTTGGGGTGAGAATCACTAACGTATGAATCTTCAATGCTTTGAAAATATGCTTGGATCTTATCCGGAAACGGTAAATTTCCTTACCGCGCTAGCAACGCCATCAATCGCTTTTATTGCTTTGATCTTTGCTGCATTTCAATGGCATACCAATCGAAACCGTTTAAGACATGAGCTGTTTGATGCACGCTATCGACAATATGATGCCGTTAAGAAATTTCTTGGCAGTTTAGGTGCTTCAGGGAAGATGACACCAGAGTCTGAAGTGGAATTTCTCAGAGAAACCAAGGGTATATGGTTCACTTTTTCCGAGAAAATAGCTAAATACGTTGACGATAAAGTGTGGGCCTTGGCAGTTCAGCTAAACCTTTACAATGAAGAGATGAAAGACCCGCAGCGAATCGAGGACGGCGTTGCCAAGCAGCGAGGCGATTTGATGAAAGAGATAATCAAGGAGCTCAGAAATTCGGAGGATATGTTCTCTAAATACTTGCAACTAAAGCACTGAATTTAACAAGCGTATGTTGTCGGGCTATGAACTTCACCCGCTAGAACGGACACCTCAATCTAACGAGGAGTCTGTTGATGCCAAGATATACGCAACCAAGAAGGACGTGGCAATATACCAATGAGTTCAAGGTCAAGGCGGTAGAGCTGAGTCACCTGGAGGACGTGAAAGTCCAGGAGGTAGCGAGGACACTGGACATCCATCCCTTCATGCTTTCCCGGTGGAGGAAGGAGTACAGAGAAGGAAAAATTGTGGCTGACAAGCGTAGAAAGCTTACCGGTCTTGGCAAAGAGAAGAAGCAACTCGACCGTCTCAAGAAGCTTGAGCGGGAGAATGCGAGACTGAGGCAGGAGAATGACCTGCTAAAAAAGTGGCAACGGTATCTGGCGGAACAACATCAGAGCGCTTTGGATTCGTCCAGAGACACGGAAAGCGACTAGGTGTCAGATACCTGTGCAATTGGCTGGGTGTATCGCGCACTGGTTACTACGATTGGTTGAAGCGCCGACCGAGCAACCGGGCCAGAGAGGATGTGGAGCTCTCCCAGAAGATCGTGGAGATCCATGCGGCAAGCAGAGAGATTTACGGCAGCCCACGGATTCATCGCAGCCTACAGGCTCAGGGAACTAGTGTTAGCGCCAAACGGGTTGCCCGGCTGATGCGCGACATGGGTATTAAGGGAAGGGTTGTGACAGTTACACGAAGAGCGCCGAGACTGAGACGGTTTCAACAGGCGGGTGAGAATCTACGGTTGCAAGAGGCCACCCCCGTACGGAGCGATCAACAATGGGTTGCAGATCTTACCTACATAAAAGTCGGTTCGCAGTATCAGTACCTGATCACGATAATGGACGTATTCTCTCGCCGAATACTCGGCTGGTCTTTAAGCAGGAGTCGCACCGTTGATGATGTACTGCCATTGCTGAAACGGGTGATCGCCAGGCGGCAGCCACGCTCTGGGTTGATATTCCATACGGACAGAGGGATAGAGTTTATGGCCTACGCGATACAGGACGAGCTCGAAAAGCACGGTATCCGAAAAAGCTACAATCGCTTGGGCTATTGCACCGATAATGCCCACATGGAATCGTTTTATCACAGCTTGAAGGGAGAGCTAATCAGGGGCAGGAAGTTCGACGACGAGCCCGCGCTACGATCTGCATTGGCGTGGTACGTTGACGGGTTCTACAATCGAACGAGACTACATTCGGGCATCGGCTACAAAAGCCCGATACACTATGAAGCTAGAGCGGCGTAAAGCGTGTCCGTTTTATCGGGTGAGGATCATGGTGTAGTTCCCCCGGTTTAGTGGACACCTTCTGATAACTTTTTCTGATGCATGCTTGTTTCATGAAGATTGTGAGGCTCACGTCACGCAAATAGTGAACCCGCCAATAGGAGTAAATGGTGAGTAAAGAAGAAACAGACGCGGGGTACGTACCACCTTATTTCCTAGGGCAGTGCGACCAGCAGATAACCGGGGGCAAGACGTGTCAACGTCCAGTTGGACCTAAGTCCAAAACCAAAAAGTGTATTTTTCATACTCCGCTGGATGACGTGAATCGCGCATCTGATCAGGCATTTATGACAGAGCTCGTTAGCCTGATTAGGCAACGGGATGGTGACTGGCGGGGATTCGTCTTCCCAAAGAAAATTGAGCTATCAAGAAAAATCACTACTGTCCGGTTAATTATGGAACAAATTCAGTTGGTTAGAAATCATGTCATCCTCCAGGATCTGTTTGGTGTCGAGAAAGTCCTTGTTTAAAGGGATATTTTCGAACAGGGTGATGGAAAATACCTGTAATAGAGTGTAGAGCGAAGGCTGCAAATCGAGGCGCTTTTTGATGATAGCGACGAGCACATATACCGACACAGCGGTCCAGATTTGCACCTTCACCGCGTTCTCCGATGTGCCGTAGAACTTCTTGATCCGGAGATGTTGCTTGATCCATTTGAAAAATAACTCGACTTGCCAGCGGGCCTTGTACAGCTCGCAGATGGTTATTGGTGGAGGACCGAACAAGTTGGTCAGGAAAATGAGTGTTTTCTCTGTCTCTGGATCTTTGAAGCGAATCCGACGCAGATGGTGGGGATAATGTTTGTGGCTGTAGAATCCCGACAGCGCCACCGTCTGATCGCAGATAATGCCCTGCGTCCGGTCGCTCGGAGCAGAGTAGATCCGCCGCAGGTCGGTATTCGATTTGGCGCGGGTGACAAAGAACGCTCCGGCGTCGTGCAACCCAAAGAGCCGTTCGAAATCGAGGTAAGCACGATCCATTACGTAGATTGCTGCCGGCTCCGGAATCAGCAGGTCGAGCACGTTGACATCGTGCATCTTGCCGTCGGAAACATGTATAAAACTCGGGATATTTCCGCGCAGGTCCAGCAGCGTGTGCATTTTGACCGCTGCCTTGGTGCTTCGAAATGGTGCCCACGGAAACAGCGAAAGGCAGAGGTCGATGGTTGTCGAGTCGAGCGCGTAAACCGTGTTCGACAGATCGAGCCCCAGGTCTTCTTCGGCGTAGAGCTTGCGGGCCTGTGCAATCAGCCGTTGCGCAAACTCGGCGTAGATTCTCCAGTCTCTCCGCTCGTTGGCATCGGCCAGCGTAGAGCGCTTGATCGGCGAACGAATGCCCATGTGGTAGAGCTTGGCCGATTGCGCCGAAAGACACGCTTCTATATCGCGCAGGCTTTCCCGGTAGGTCAGTTGCGCAAATGCCAGCACACGAAAATGTTCGGTGCACGGCAGCGTGCGTACACGACGATTTCCTGCATACCGATCGACGATTCGCGTGAACGTAGTCCATGGCAGGAAGTCCATCAACTGCGCAAACAGAGTTTTGCCGGTGTACATGGGGAGTCCTCTGGGAATAGATTCCCGGAAGGTCACCTGAAAGCGCAGTCGCGCTCAAGTCGACACCACAAATATTTGGCGAAAAAATTAGCCTATTCATACAGTTACGTGAATCATGGACTTAGTTAACCGGACAGTAGTGAAGAAAAATATCTATCAATATCGATGTGTCTGATGCGATATTCGGAGAGCTTACTCTCAAGAATGCAATACTATCTGATTCGATCGTTGCGCGAGGAGTCACCTTCAACAGTAGTGTTAGCATTAATGGGGCGGAGTTTCATTCCGAGTTGAATTGTGAGCGCTCTACATTCAAAGGAGAGCTGTCAGTTGAGAGGACGAAATTTTCAAAATCTGTGAATGCCCGCGAAGTAATATATCGGGGGCCAGTTCGGATACAAGGGTCAAATTTTGAAAGTTCCTTAGCATGCACAGAATCTGTCTTCGAAAAGGATTTCGCTTTCATGAACTCCAAGAGCAAAGGGGCATTTGGGATAGAACGCTCGAGATTTTGCGCAGACACATACTTTTCCGGCCGTTTCGAGCATCGTGCTAATTTTAATATGTGTCTGTTCATGGAGGAAGTGCGCTTCAAGCATACGCGAAACGTTGTTATTAAGGCTGGCTCAGCGAAGGAGCGTAGCGGCTTGACTGCTTCTCGGATGAAGAGATTTAAGGGTTGGACTAAAGAGCTCCTTGAGAGGATCGCATCAACGATTCA
This sequence comes from Kineobactrum salinum, assembly GCF_010669285.1. Lineage (GTDB taxonomy): Bacteria > Pseudomonadota > Gammaproteobacteria > Pseudomonadales > Halieaceae > Kineobactrum > Kineobactrum salinum. The sequence continues at coordinate 4,006,437 of NZ_CP048711.1, forward strand.
TGCATGGAGTAAGAAACACTTCCCAGTAGAGCTCAAAGAGGAGGAGAAAAATCTGTCCTCTCTTTTTTACGGTGAGACACATCTAGAGAATATCCGTTTCGAAAAGCCGTCACGTGTTTTTTTTGATGGAGTTGATTTAGCAAAGGCAAGGTTTCTCGGTACCGCGCTTGGAGGTGTAGGTTTCCTAGGATGCAATTTTTACCAGCCGGGCCTCAGGAGGAACGGAATATTTGATGAAGGTTGGGTAATCGGATTGAGTTATATTGATAAAATGCGCCTTCTGCCGGCGGTAGAACAGCTAAATAGAGATATTCGGCTTTCTTTGGAACACGTAAAAAGCTTCAGTAAGGCAAATGATTTCTACGTCGGTGAGATTGATTGTAGGCGGCGGCAGCTTTCGTTTTTGAAAGCATATTTCTTGAGCATACCCGCCCTGTATAAAGTTCTGTCCGATTACGGAACAAGTGCGCTCCGTCCGTGCCTGTGGTTCTTTTTCTTCGGGTGCCTCCATGCTGCGATCATCGCGAAGCTTTTCCCGTTGAATGTTGAGATACAAGATTTGGGGTCACTCCACCAAAATCGTTCTTTTTTGCTGTTTGATACCTATGAGCTGAGTGCGATTGATCATGTCTGGCCCCAAGCCCGCGATCGACTACTCTACTCTCTGCAAGTGATGACACTCCAGCAGGGGAGGTCTGTCTATACGCCAGAAGTCCCTGCGTCGGCCGCCATTGGGTTTCTCAACCTTGTCTTTCAAATCCTCGGGCCGGCGCTCATAGCAGTTACTGCGTTGGCGTTGCGCGTGCAAATCAGGCGGTTTTGAGAAAGAGCCTACTGTAGGGCCTCAGCCTCCAAAGGTCCGCTCCTGGCCGGAAGCGGATCGTCATATTTTTCCGCAGCCGAGCTTTATCTTCCGACCCAATGGCGTCGATTGAAGATAACTGAGCACATGGCGACAGACCACTCGTCTCACAAAGCCCTCCGCCCGTTGCGCACGTGAGCAGGTTTACCTCCAATGCTGAAGTTTGGCACCCGGCACCAGCTCTTTAGTTTGCCCAAGACACTTCATTGAGATTCCCCAACTACAGCGCCGGCTCGCGGTAGCTGTCAATCGACGGGCAGGAACAGACCAGGTTCCGGTCCCCATAGACGTTGTCCACCCGGTTCACCGGCGGCCAGTATTTGTTGCGCCGCAGCGAGGCGGCCGGGTAGGCGGCCTGTTCGCGGCTGTAACTGTGGGGCCACTGCTCCGCGGTCACATCCAGCAGGGTGTGGGGTGCGTTGCGCAGGGGATTGTCTTCGCTGTCCAGCCGCCCTTCCTGCACCGCGCGGATTTCCTCGCGGATGGTGATCATGGCGTCGCAGAAACGATCCAGTTCCGCCAGTGATTCCGACTCGGTGGGCTCGATCATCAGCGTGCCCGCCACCGGGAAGGACATGGTGGGGGCGTGGAAGCCGAAGTCCACCAGGCGCTTCGCGATGTCCTCTTCGCTGATGCCACTGGCCTCCTTCAGCGGCCGGATATCGACGATGCACTCGTGGGCGACGGTGCCATTGCGCCCGGTGTAGAGGATGGGGTAGTGCTCCTTCAGCCGGTGGGCGATGTAGTTGGCGCTAAGAATAGCCACGCGGGTGGCGCGGGTCAGGCCCTCGGCGCCCATCAGCGCGATGTAGGCCCAGGAGATCGGCAGGATGGAAGCGCTGCCCCAGGGGGCGGCGGCAACCACATCGTTGTCGGCCGCCAGGCCCGGCACCGGCACTACCGGGTTTGTCGGCAGGAAGGGCTGCAGATGGGCACCAACCCCGATCGGGCCCATGCCCGGGCCACCGCCGCCGTGGGGAATGCAGAAGGTCTTGTGCAGGTTCAGGTGGGAGACGTCGGCGCCGAATTTGCCAGGGGAGGCGAGCCCCACCAGGGCGTTGAGGTTGGCGCCGTCTACATACACCTGGCCGCCGTGGCGGTGCACGATATCGCACACGTCCACTACTGTTTCCTCGAACACGCCGTGAGTCGAGGGATAGGTGATCATGATTGCCGCCAGCTCCGCGCTGTGCTTGCTGGCCTTGGTCTCCAGGTCTTCCAGATCGACGTTGCCACCGCCGTCGCACTCGACAATGACCACCCGCATGCCCGCCAGCGCGGCACTGGCGGGATTGGTGCCGTGGGCGGAGGAGGGGATCAGGCAGATGTCGCGCTGATCGTCGCCGCGGCTCTCGTGGTAGCGGCGGATCGCCAGCAGGCCGGCGTACTCGCCCTGGGAGCCCGCATTGGGCTGCAGGGAAATGGCGTCATAACCGGTGCACTCCTTGAGCATGTGTTCCAGCTCCGCCAGCAGTTGCTGGTAGCCTTCGGTTTGGTCCGCCGGTGCAAAGGGGTGCATGCCGGCAAAGCCGGGCCAGCTGATCGCCAGCATTTCGGTGGTGGCGTTGAGTTTCATGGTACAGCTGCCCAGCGGGATCATGGCGCGGTTGAGGGCGATGTCCCGGTCCTCCAGCCGGCGCAGGTAGCGCAGCATTTCGGTTTCCGAATGGTATTGGTGGAACAGCGGATGCTGCAGGTAGTCGACTTCGCGCTGCAGGGCGGGCGGGATACCGTCGATGGCGTCGTCGCGCTCACGGCAGCCGGTAGCCGGCCCCGAGCCGGTAACGACCGCCAGCAGCTGGTCCACGTCCTCCGCGGTGGTGGTTTCGTCCAACGCGATACCCAGCCTGTCGCTGCCGATGATGCGCAGGTTCATGCCCGCCGCCAGGGCGCGCTCAATAATCGCGGCCTGTTCGCCGCCAACGTCCAGGGTCAGGGTATCGAAGAATTGTGCGTTCACGGGCTGGATGCCCGCCGCTTCCAGGCCGGCGGCCAGCAGCCCGGTGAGCCGGTGCACGCGCTCGGCGATGCGGCGCAGACCGCCCGGGCCGTGATACATGGCAAAGAAGGCCGCCATGATGGAGAGCAGGGCCTGGGCGGTGCAGATGTTGCTGGTGGCCTTCTCCCGGCGAATGTGCTGCTCCCGGGTCTGCATCGCCATGCGCAGCGCCTCGTTGCCGTGGCGATCGACCGACACGCCGATGATGCGGCCCGGGGTGGAGCGCTTGTAGGCATCGCGGGTGGCGAAGAAGGCAGCATGGGGGCCACCAAAACCCATCGGTACGCCGAAGCGCTGGGAGTTGCCGACCACCACATCGGCACCCTGGGCGCCCGGTGACTGCAGCAGCAACAGCGAGAGGATGTCCGCGGCCACGGTGACCAGCGTGCCGGCCTCGTGGGCGCGCGCAATCAGCGGCTGCAGGTCGCGAACGTGGCCCCAGGTGCCGGGGTACTGCAGCAGCAGGCCGAAGGCCTCGGTGCTGCCCACCAGCTGTTCAGGATCGCCCACCACCACCTCAATGTCCAGCGCCTCGGCGCGGGTGCGTACCACGGCGATGGTCTGCGGGTGGCAGTCCTCGGCCACGATAAAACAGTTGCTGCGATTCTTCTTGTTGACCCGCTGCAGCAGGGTCATCGCCTCGGCGGCGGCAGTGCCCTCGTCCAGCATTGAGGCATTGGCCAGTTCCATACCGGTCAGGTCCATGATCACTTGCTGGAAGGTCAGCAGCGCCTCCAGCCGGCCCTGGGAGATTTCCGGCTGATAGGGCGTATAGGCCGTATACCAGCCCGGGTTTTCCAGCACATTGCGCTGGATCACGGTGGGGGTCCAGGTGTCGTGATAACCGATACCGATATAGGATTTGAGCACCCGGTTGCGGCCGGCGATCGCGCGCAGCCGGGCCAGTACCGCCTGCTCGCTCTGGGCGCCCCCAGGTCCATCGATTCACGGCGGCGGATGCCGGCGGGCACGGTGGCATCGATCAGCGCATCCAGGTTATCGAAACCCAGCAGTTGCGCCATGTCCCGCTGCTGCTCGGGCGTCGGGCCAATGTGGCGTTGGATGAATTCCTGGTGATGTTCCAGTTCCAGTAGGGAAGGGCGCTTCATGTGGGCTCCGAAGGCATTGGCTAAGGCTGATCGGCGGGGTATCAGGGAGGCCGAATGGTAGCAGCAGCGCCTGCGGTCGGCAATAAACCACATATTCAAATGAAGTCACAAAGATGCTTGGTTATGTGCAGCCAGCTAGAGAAGAGCCTCATCTCGTATTCGTACGAAATCCAACATGCGGCCCGCTATTTTCGGTTTGTTGAGGAATTGCCGGTCACGCCTACGATCAAGGTGGAACAGTACAAGCTTAAAAGTCTACTGTTGGCCGAGTTGGGTTTATAGTGCATCGAGCTCGGTTAGCTCTTGCATCAGTTCGTCAAGCGGAACCGTTTCAACAGTGTCTCCTTGTCGGAAACGGTGCCTGCCGGGGTAGACCACCAGTCGCCGTTGCGCCTTGAGGTCTTCGCAACCCTGGTAAAACCCCGGGAGGGTTGTGGCCGGTTCGCCGTGCGTTTTATTTCGATTGCCCAGCGCTGGTCGGGGCTGAATTCAAGGACCAGATCAATCTCCGCGCCTCTAGCCGTACGATAGAAAAATGGCTGTACCCAATTCGGAACGACGGCCAGAAGGTTTTCGATGACAAACCCCTCCCAACTCGCACCGGCCACGGGGTGGCTCAGTACCTCTTCGAGTGTCGTCAAGCCGAGCAGGCTGTGAACCATGCCGCTGTCGCGAAGATAGGTTTTGGGGGAGCGCACAAGGCGTTTTTTGATGTTGCCGTGCCAGGGCTGCAGGCGTCGCACCAGGAGCAGGTCTACGAGGAGGTCAAGGTAGCGATTGAGTGTGCGGGTGTCGATAGCCAGTGCCGCCGCCAATTTGGAAGCATTGAGCAGGCTGCCCTGATTGTGCGCAAGCATCGTCCAGAAGCGCCTGAGCGTCTCCCCAGGAACTCTCGAATCGAATTGGGGGATATCCCTTTCCAGGTAAGATCGTACGAAGTCCCGTCGCCAGGTCATACTGGCCCTGTCGGATTTTGCGAGAAAGGAATTCGGAAAGCCGCCGCGAATCCAAAGCATGTCCCGGGCGCCAGGTTGGATGCCGGCTGTTTCCAGGAGATTCAGCGGGCCGAGTTCCCGATAGGCGATACGTCCGGCCAGGGTTTCGGAGGTTTGCCGGAGCAGGTCAATGGAGGCGGAACCGAGAAACAGGAATTTTCCGGTACCGTGGCCTTCGCGACGGTAGGCGTCGATCAGGCCGCGAATGGGTTCAAAGAGGCCGGGTATGCGCTGGATTTCGTCGAGGATGACGAGCCTGTCCGAATAACGCGAAAGTATGTCCCCGGGGGTGCCGAGAACCGCGGCGTCTTCCGGGTTTTCCAAATCGAAATAGATTGATTCGCGGGTATCGGCAATCTGATGGGCGAGGGTGGTTTTACCCACTTGGCGGGGGCCCAATAGCGTAACCGCAGCCTGCTCGGTAAGCAGCAGCTCCACTGTCTGTTGGAGATCGCGCTTAATCATTGTTGTATTTTATACATTATGATGTTGGAAATACAACACTTATTTGCCGACGATACCCCTTCGGCGGGGGACCTGCGACTCACGCCTCCTGCGTCGGGAGGTGTTCAATGAATGAGCATTTTCAGCTGCATTTGTGGTGAAATAGGGATAGTGACCACCCTACAAATGGAATCCTTCAAATGGAACTGGTAGCGCCGCAGGCTCTGGGCCTGAACAGTGATCAACTGGCCCGAGTGAACGAGCATTTGCGCCAGGGTTATATCGAGGCCGGCAAGATCCCCGGCAGTGTAACCCTGGTGGCCAGGCGCGGCCGAGCCTGCCTGCTCGATGCGGCCGGCCAGCGCGACCTGGCCCGCGGCACACCGATGACGGCCGACACCATCTTCCGCATCTTTTCCATGAGCAAGCCGCTGACCTCGGTGGCCTTCATGACCCTCTACGAGCGCGGCCTGTTTTCGCTGGACGATCCGGTGCACCGCTTCATTCCCTCCTGGCGCCAGCTCGCGGTGCGCAAGGCCGGCGCGATTCCCGCCTTCGAAACAGTGCCCTGCCAGCGGCCGATGACGATCCGCGACCTGCTGCGCCACACCTCCGGGTTGACCTACGACTTCTTGCGCGAAACCAATATCGACTACGCCTACCGCAAGCTGCAGGTGGGCAATCCGCGCCCCGATTACCGCCTGCAGGACATGATCGACCAACTCGCGGAGCTGCCGCTCGAATTCTCCCCCGGGCAGCGCTGGAATTATTCCCTGGCCACTGACGTAGTGGGTTACCTGATCGAGGTGATCAGCGGCCAGTCCCTGCCCGAGTTCCTGCAACAGACCCTGTTCGAACCGCTGGGCATGGTCGACACCGGCTTCAATATCGCACCGGACAAGATGGCGCGGCTGGCCTCCTGCTACGAGCGCGACGCGGACAAACAACTGGTCTGCAACGACGACGGCCAGGACAGCCAGTTCCACGACCGGGTCTTTTACTCCGGCGGCGGCGGGCTGCTCTCCACCGTGGGCGACTACTACCGCTTCTGCCAGATGCTGCTGCAGGGCGGCACGCTGGACGGCCAGCGCATCATCGGCTCCCGCACGCTGGCCTACATGACCCGCAACCACCTGCCCGGCGGGGTTGATCTGGCCGGCATTGCAATGGGCCATTTCGCCGAAACCGACTACGACGGCGTGGGCTTCGGCCTGGGCTTCGCCACCCGGGAAGACCCCGTCCGCAACGGCAATCCAGCCACTCGCGGCAGCTACTACTGGGGTGGCCTCGCCAGCACGCTGTTCTGGGTGGACCCGGCGGAGGAGCTGGTAGTGATCTTCATGACCCAGCTGATGCCCTCGAGCACCTTCGCCTTCCGCAGCCAGCTGGAAGCGATAGTGTATGCGGCGCTGGAGTGATACGCCTACATTTACGGTACATTGTAGAGAGGTCGGCCGGGGTGCGGTGTTCAAGACCGTTTGCAGCATGGAAGCTGCAACCGAGCCTCCATGGAAGGATTTACGGCGTGTCTTGAACACCGCACCCCGGACGACATCTCGGCGGCCGAAGTGCCGGTCTCTAGCGTCACGATTTGGCACCTGCGGCTAAATATTCCGCAAGAGTATGGGGCTGTAATCCGCGCACCGCCTCAGTCGTGATTGAGCGGCGCTTCTGAATACGCAATGGCCGTGATGCACCAGGCCTGCTCCCCTGGGGACTGTGCACCACCACCTCATCATCCAGGCGCTTGCCCAGTATCGCGCGGGCCATCGGCGAGTCCATGCTCAGCTTGCCCGCCGCCAGTTCGAACTCGTCCGGTCCGACGATGCGCCAGCGGCGCTCGTTGCCAGCTTCGTCCTCCAGCGTCACCCAGGCCCCGAAGAATACCTTGCCGGTATCGGCGGGAGCCCGGTCCACCACCGTCAGCTCCTCCAGCCGCTTGCTGAGGAAGCGCACCCGCGAGTCGATTTCCCGCAGCCGGCGCTTGCCGTAGATATAGTCGCCGTTCTCCGACCGGTCGCCGTTCTTGGCCGCCTCGTGCACCGCATCCGTCACCACCGGCCGTTCCACCTTCCACAACTGGTGCAGCTCCCGGCGCAGGGCCTGTTCGCCCTCGGGAGTGATGTAGGTGGAGCCGCGGCGCCGCGGCGGTCGGTATCTGCTCATGGCGCGTATTCTATCGGCCCGCGATTCAGTACACTAGCGCGATGATGATCTGGAAGGAGCAACTGACGTGGTAACAGTGCGTATCCTGGCCGGCGTGGCCACCCTTGTATTGGTGGCGGCGACCGCGAGCGCCGATTGCCTGCAGCTGCAAGGCCAAATGCAGCAGGGCGGGCTGGTGTGGGGGCAGGTGGCCCCCGGCGACCGGGTGACGCTTGATGGCGAGACGCTGGATGTGCTGGACGACGGCACCGTATTTGCCGGCTTCGGCCGCGATGCCCCGGCCACTGCGACCCTGGTCGTGCAGGGTGAGGACAGCTGCCGCCAGACGCTCGACATCGCTCCCCGCCAATACAATATCCAGCGGGTGGAGGGCGTGCCCCAGCGCACCGTGACTCCGCCCCGGAGCAGCTCGAGCGCATCGCCCGGGAACGCCAGCTGGTTGCTGCAGCCAAGGGCCGGCGCCTGGCGCGGCCGGACCTGTTGGCCCAGGCGCTGGCGGGTTTCAGCTGGCCGGTGGAAGGCCGGATCTCAGGCGTCTACGGCAGCCAGCGTATCTACAATGGCAAGCCCGGCAGCCCCCACTACGGGGTGGACGTGGCGGTCCCCACCGGCACCGAAGTGCGGGCACCGGCGGCCGGTGTGGTAACCCTGGCGGAGCCCGACCTGTTCTACTCCGGCGGCACCATTATCCTGGACCACGGCTACCTGCTGTCCTCGTCCTTTCTGCACCTGAGCAAGCTGCATGTGGCCGTGGGTGATGAGGTAGAGCCGGGCGACCTGATCGCCGAAGTGGGCGCCACCGGCCGCGCCACCGGGCCCCACCTGGACTGGCGGATGAGCTGGCGCAGCGCCCGCATCGATCCGCAATTCCTGGTACCACCCATGCCACAGCCCTGAAAAATCCGTATAATGGCGCCCCTTTGCAAGCTCGGAACCTGTCATGATTGACGAAAAACTGCTGAGTATCCTGGTGTGCCCGGTGACCAAGGCGCCGCTCAAGTATGACCGGGAAAAGGAAGAGCTGGTGTGCAAGGCCAGTGGTCTTGCCTATCCCGTGCGCGACGGCATTCCCGTCATGCTGGAGAGCGAGGCACGCGTGCTCACCACCGACGAGAAACTGGGGTAACCATGTCCGACACCATTTTTGGCAAGATCATCAGCGGCGATATTCCCACGGAGTTCCTGTACGAGGACGAGCACTGTGTCGCCATCAACGACATCCACCCGCAGGCACCGGTGCATGTGCTGGTGATCCCGAAGAAGGGGATTCCGCGGCTGGTGGACGCAACGGCCGACGACCGGGACCTGCTCGGTCATCTCATGCTGGCGGCGGGCCGGATTGCCGACCAACTGGGTGTGGCCGATGCGTTCCGGTTGATCGTCAACAATGGCGCCGGCGCCGGCCAGACCGTGTTCCATCTGCATCTCCATATTCTGGCGGGCAAGTCTTTCGCCGAAGGCCAAATGACAGGCTGAATCTATGAAAACCGTAGCGCTACGCGAGGCCTTCCTGGCCTATTTCGAGGCCCAGGGACATACCCGGGTGCCCAGCAGTTCGCTGGTGCCGGGCAATGACCCGACCCTGCTGTTCACCAATGCGGGGATGAACCAGTTCAAGGACACCTTCCTGGGCAATGACCCGCGGCCCTATGTCCGCGCCACCAGCAGCCAGCGCTGCGTCCGCGCCGGCGGCAAGCACAACGACCTCGAGAACGTGGGTTATACCGCCCGCCATCACACCTTCTTCGAGATGCTGGGCAACTTCAGTTTCGGCGATTACTTCAAGCGCGAGGCGATCCGCTTCGCCTGGGATTTCCTCACCGGAACGCTGGGCCTGCCCAAGGAGCGCCTGTGGGTCACGGTGCATGTCTCCGACGATGAGGCAGCCGATATCTGGCTCAAGGAGATGGGGGTCAGCGCCGAGCGTTTTTCGCGGTTGGATGAGGACAACTTCTGGCAGATGGGTGATACCGGACCCTGCGGCCCCTGTTCCGAGATATTCTACGACCACGGACCGGATGTGCCCGGCGGCCCGCCCGGCAGTGCAGGCGATGATCTCGACCGCTATATCGAAATCTGGAACCTGGTTTTCATGCAGTTCAACCGCGATGCCAGCGGTGAGCTGACGCCGCTGCCCAAGCCCTCGGTGGACACCGGCATGGGCCTGGAGCGCATCGCCGCAGTGATGCAGCAGGTGCACAGCAACTACGAGATCGACCTGTTCCAGGCGCTGATCCAGGCGGCGGCCACGCTGCTGGCAGTACAGGACCTGCAACACAATTCCCTGCGCGTGATCGCCGACCATATCCGTTCCTGCGCCTTCCTGATTGCCGACGGCGTGCTGCCCGGCAACGAGGGCCGCGGCTATGTGCTGCGCCGCATCATCCGCCGCGCAGTTCGCCACGGCAACAAACTGGGTGCCCGTGAACCCTTCTTTCACCGACTGGTGGAACCGCTGGCGCTGGAGATGGGCGCGGCCTATCCCGAACTGGTGAATGCCAGGGAGCGGATCGAAAAGGCGCTGTTGGCCGAGGAGGAGCAGTTTGCCCGCACCCTGGACAACGGCCTGCAGATCCTGCAGGAGGCGTTGGCCGGAATCGAGGGTACGGAGATTCCCGGCGAGGTGGTGTTCAAGCTCTACGATACTTACGGCTTCCCCACCGATCTCACCAATGACATCGCCCGCGAGCGCGGCCTGACACTGGACATGGACGGCTATGAGGCCGCGATGGCGGCCCAGCGCAGCCGCTCCCAGGAAAGCGGCAGTTTCCGGGTGGATTACAACGACGTCCTGAAGCTGGAGGGCAGCACCGCCTTTACCGGCTATGACGGCCTGGAGGGGCAGGGCAGAGTAATTGCGCTACTGTGCGATGGCGAGGCAGTGGAGCAGCTGGAGGCGGACCAACAGGGCGCTGTGGTACTGGACAGCACTCCCTTCTACGCGGAATCCGGTGGCCAGGCCGGTGACAGCGGTTATCTGCAGGCTGACGGTGTGCGGCTGGAGGTTACCGATACCAGCAAGGCCGGCAATCATCACCTGCACCATGTCAAGGTGCTGCAGGGCAGCCTGCGCCCGGGCGACAGTCTGCAGGCCCGGGTGGACGCGCAAGTACGCCAGCGCACCCGGCTCAACCACTCGGGTACCCACCTGCTGCACGCGGCGCTGCGCAGGACTCTGGGTGACCATGTCAATCAGAAGGGCTCGCTGGTCGATGGCGAGCGGCTGCGCTTCGACTTTTCCCACGGCGAGGCCGTGAGCGCTGCGCAACTGGCGCAGATCGAGGACCAGGTCAACGCCCAGATCCGCGCCAATACCGCGGTGACCACCCGCCTGATGAGCATGGATGAGGCGATCGCCGCTGGCGCCATGGCCCTGTTCGGCGAGAAGTACGGCGACGAGGTGCGGGTGCTGGCCATGGGCGAGGACGATTTCTCGGTGGAGCTGTGCGGCGGCACCCATGTCGACCGTACCGGTGATATTGGCCTGTTCAAGATCGTATCCGAGTCCGGTATCGCCGCCGGTGTGCGCCGCATCGAGGCGGTCACCGGCGCCGGCGCGCTGGCGGCGGTGGCCGAGGCTGAACGGCAGCTCAATGCGGTCTGTGAGGTGGTCAGGAGCAACCGGGATACAGTGGTGGCCCGGGTCACTGGCCTGCGCAGTGAAAACCGCGAACTGGAAAAGGAAATCGCCCGCCTGAAGCAGAAGCTGGCGAGCGCGGCGGGCGGCGACCTGACGGCCTCGGCGGTGGATGTGGCCGGGGTCAAGGTCCTGGCCGCCAATGTCGACGGCGCCGATGCCAAGTCCCTGCGCGACACCCTGGATCAGTGCAAGAACAAGCTGGGCAGTGCGGTAGTGCTGCTGGCGGCAGTGGATGACGGCAAGATCGCGCTGGTGGCGGGGGTGACCCGTGACCTGACCGATCGGGTCAAGGCCGGCGACCTGATGCGTGAATTCGCTGGCCGCCTCGGCGGCAAGGGCGGCGGCCGCCCGGATATGGCCCAGGGCGGCGGCAGTGACGTCGCGGCGCTGGAAGATACGCTCAAGACAGTACCGGACTGGTTGCGCGAGCGGCTGCAGGCTGCCCCGGCATGAGTTTGATCGTCCAGAAGTTTGGCGGCACCTCGGTCGGCAACGTGGCCCGTATCCAGCAGGTGGCCGAGAAGGTTGCCCGCTTCCGGCGCGAAGGTCACGGCATTGTGGTGGTAGTGTCGGCGATGAGCGGCGAGACCAACCGCCTGATCGCGCTGGCCCACGAACTGCAGTCGCAACCGCTGCCGCGGGAAATGGATGTACTGGTGTCCACTGGCGAGCAGGTAACCACGGCCCTGCTGAGCATGGCGCTGACGGAATTGGGGGTAAAGGCCAAGTCCTACACCGGCACCCAGGTACGCATACTGACCGACGATGCCCACACCAAGGCCCGGATTCGCGACATCGACGACCAGCGGCTGCACGCCGACCTGGATGCCGGTTACGTGGTGGTGGTCGCCGGCTTCCAGGGTGTGGATGACAACGGCAACATCACCACTCTGGGCCGCGGCGGCTCCGACACCACGGCGGTGGCGCTGGCGGCGGCGCTGAAGGCGGATGAATGCCAGATCTACACTGACGTCGATGGCGTCTATACCACCGATCCACGGATGGTCGACGGCGCCCGGCGCCTGGAGCGGGTCACCTTCGAGGAGATGCTGGAAATGGCCAGCATGGGCTCGAAGGTACTGCAGATCCGCGCGGTAGAGTTTGCCGGCAAGTACAATGTGCCCCTGCGGGTGCTGCACAGCTTCGAGGACGGCCCGGGCACACTGATTACGCTGGAGGATACACAGCAGATGGAAACCCCGACAATCGCCGGAATTGCGTTCAATCGCGATGAGGCCAAACTGACCATGCTCGGCGTGCCCGACACCCCTGGCATGGCCTCCCGGATACTCGGCCCTGTAGGCGAGGCCAACATCGAAGTGGATGTCATTGTCCAGAACGTCGCCGCCGACAATTCGACCGATTTTACCTTTACCGTCGGCCGGGCCGACCTGTCGCGGGCGCGGGAGATACTGCAGGCGGTTGCCGATGAGCTCAATGCCCGGGAAATCCGCGCCGACAGCCGGATTGCCAAGGTGTCGGTCGTGGGTGTGGGCATGCGTTCGCACGCCGGCGTCGCCAGCAGGATGTTCAGTGCCCTGGCCGAGGTCGGCATCAACATCCAGATGATTACCACGTCGGAAATCAAGATTTCGGTTATCATCGAGGAAAAATACCTGGAACTGGCGGTTCGGTCGCTGCATTCAACATTTGGCCTCGACAAGGAACCCACAGATGAATCCGTGGCCTAAGCCACGGTACATTGCGTTTTTCACGATCTGGGCTACAACTGTTCAGATCAACCCGGGCAGCCGCGAGGCGCCCTCCGGCGCCGGAAATGCCGGATGACAGGAGGCAGGGACTTATGCTTATTCTGACCCGCAGAGTTGGGGAAACTCTCATGGTAGGGGACGAAATCACCATCACGGTACTGGGTGTCAAAGGCAATCAGGTCCGTATTGGTGTCAATGCGCCACGCGATGTGGCGGTGCACCGGGAAGAGATCTACAACAGGATACAGGACGGCGAAGACGTCCCCGCAGATGACAAGGCCGACGACTGACAATGCCGCGAGCACCGATCCTGGCCGCAGCATTCGCCGTTTGCGTCGCTGTAGTACTCCCGGCCTGCCAGCAGCGCGATACCGGTGCTGACGCCGATTCCGCCGCCCACTATCAAGTAGAGGTCATTCGCAGCGACTACGGCGTCGCCCATATTACCGCTGATGATTTCGGCAGCCTGGGCTACGGTGAGGGCTATGCCACGGCCGAGGATCACGTCTGCAACATTTCGCGCGCGCTGGTACAGGCCAGGGGAGAGCTGGCCCGCTATTTTGGGGCAGGTGAGGACAACGAACACCTCGCCAGCGACGTCGCCGTGCGGGCGATGGACATCCACAGTCAGGCAGTGGCGGCCCTGCGGCAACAGGATGCGGACAACCTGGCCTGGCTGCGTGGCTACGCCGACGGCTACAATCGCTACCTTGCCAGCAAGAATGGCAACCGGGCCGGTTCCTGGTGTGATGGCGAGCCCTGGTTGCAGGCCATCACCGACCTCGACCTGATGGCACGCATGGTGCTGCTGGCCCAGACGCTGCCGCGGATGGGCGCTGCCCTGTTGGCTGCGCAGCCGCCGGCTGCGGGGGCCGATGCCACGGCGGCCATCGTGAGCCCCCGGCAACTGGCGGCTGCCGCCGATGCGGCCGCGCTGGAAGGCATGGGCTCCAACGCCTGGGCCCTGGGAGGCGAGCGCACCGAGAACGGACGCGGCCTGCTGTTGGGCAATCCCCACTATCCCTGGTATGGCGACAACCGGTTCTGGGAAAAGCAGCTCACCATCCCCGGCAAGTTGGATGTCTATGGCGTTCATCTGCTGGGAGCGCCCGGCGTCGCGATAGGCTTCAACCGCCAACTGGGCTGGAGTCACACCGTGTCCGACAGCCAGCGAGTGGTTTACTACGCGCTGGAACTGGTGCCGGGCAAGCCCACTACCTATGTCTATGATGGCCGCGAACAGGAGATGACCGCCGTTACCGTGACAGTACCGGTCCGGCAGGCAAACGGCGCGCTGGAGGATCAGCAGCACACGCTCTATTTCAGCCATTACGGCCCTGTGCTGACCCTGCCGGGCATGCCCTGGAGCGAGACCACCGCCTACACTGCCCGCGATGCCAATGTCGGCAACGCGCACCTGCTGTCCCAGTGGAAGGCGATGAACCTCGCGGATGATGTGGAAGCCTTTATCGATGCCCACCGCCAATGGAATGCCATGCCCTGGGTCAATACCATTGCCGCCAGTGCAGACGGCCGCGCTCTGTATATCGATAATTCCTCGGTCGGCAACCTCAGCGACGAGGCGATTTCCCTGTGGCGTCAGCGCCTCGAACAGGATCCGCTGACGGCACAGCTCTATCAACAGCGCGGCTTCGTGCTGCTCGATGGCAGCGACAGTCGTTATCAGTGGGTGGAGGATCAAGCCGCGATGCTGCCCGGCGCCGTGCCGTTCGGGCAGCGGCCATTGCTGGAGCGCCGCGACTACGTCTTCAACGCCAACGACAGTTACTGGCTCAGCAATCCCCGGCAGCCACTGACCGGCTACTCCCCGCTATACGGGCCCGAGAATACGGCGCGCAGCCTGCGCACCCGGATGAACGCCCGGTTGCTGGCACCCGACAGCCCCTATGGCTACGCGGGTGAGGATGGCAAGTTCTCCATTGAGGAAGTACAGCGGGCCCTGTTTGGCAATGACAGCCTGGCCGCCGCGCTGCTGCGTGATGCCTTGGCACAGGCCTGTGCCGGAGTGGCCGAGGTCGAGGCCGCCTGCGCCGCCATTGCCGCCTTTGACGGTCACTACAACGAAGACAGTGCTGGTGCGGTACTGTTCCGGGAATGGATCACCAGCTATGATTATGCGGACGGTCTGCGCGCAGGCCCGCTGTTTGCGGCCCCGTTCGACCCCGGCGCGCCGCTGTCCACGCCCCATACTCTGGCCGACAGCGAGCTGGCAGTGCAGAATCTCGCCCGGGCTGCAGCCATTCTCGAGGCCGCCGGGTTGCCTCTCTCCGCCACCTTGGGCGAGGCCCAGTTCGCCTATCGCGGCAGCGAGCGCATCCCGCTGCACGGTGGTAATCGCTTCGAGGGCGTGGCCAACCTGATGGTGTCCGGCGATCCCGGCCATCCCATTGCCTCCATCGACGCCGAGCCGGTGGCGGACAGCGAGCTGCTCACCCGCGCCGGCTATCCCGTCATTCACGGCAGCAGCTTCATCCTGGCCCTGGGCTTTGATGACGACGGCCCCCGGGCCGAGGCCCTGCTGACCTACAGCCAGTCCGGCGACCCAGACTCCGAACACTTCAGCGACCAGACCCGGCTGTACCGCAACAAGCAATGGCGCCCGGTGCTGTTCGAGCGCGAGGCCGTAGAGGCAAACGCACGCTCAAGAATCGAACTTGTTGCCCCCCGTCGTTGAGCCGGCCCTTTGATTTTCCAGTCATTGTGGTATCATGCCGCGCTTCTGGAGAGGTAGCCGAATGGCTGACCCGAAGGGCGAGGAGCGCAGCGACGAGTAACGCGCGCCCCGGGGATCCCGTAAAAAGTTTTGGAGAGGTGGCCGAGTGGCTGAAGGCGCGCCCCTGCTAAGGGCGTATAGGGTAAAACCTATCGAGGGTTCGAATCCCTCTCTCTCCGCCAATATCACTTATAAATCAATGGCTTACGGGCGGTAAAATAAAATTACCGCCAACACTCCCGCCATAAATAAAGTGCTTAGATTTTGCATAATTGCACCGGTCTTCGCCGTGGATTGCACTAATGGTATTATTGTGTTGACAAATTATTAGCCAAGCTAGTAGATTGTCCTTGAGTCGGGATCGCTGACCTTTCAGTGTCTCTGGAACTTTTTCCAGCCTGGCTCACCTAATTCCGTTAAGGCCACTGTACATGTGGCCTTATTTTTTTCTAATAACAATCGCAAATCACTATGCACTTGTTGTACCTCGATGATTCAGGGGCAGTCGATGACCCAGCCCAACCGTTCTTCGTGCTGGCCGGTGCAAGTGTATTCGAGCGGAGAACCCATTGGATTGAAACGCGACTCAATTCAATAGCGGCAAGATTCGATCCAGCAAGACCCCACGAACTCGAACTCCACGGCTCGCCCATGCGATCCGGGCGTGAGGGCTGGAAGCAGTTCCCTTTATGTGATCGGTTAAAAGCAATCTGTGATGCGTTGACACAAGGCGTTGTAGAGCAGAGACAGGGGGTTACTTTGTTCGGAGTGGCGATAAAGCGCGGCGCTGACTTAAATGGACAAGACCCGGTGGAATACGCGTTCGAACAGATTTCGAATCGCTTTGACCGCTTCTTAATGAGGAAGTATCAAGAAAATGGTGACCCTCAGAGAGGGGTAATTATATTTGATAAGTCTACGACTGAAAGAAGAATCCAGACTCTCGCACGAGACTTCAAGCACGAAGGCCATACATGGGGGAAAACTAGAAACTATGCGGAGGTCCCTCTGTTTCTCGACTCAAAGTCGTCGCGCCTAATACAGTTGGCTGATCTCGTGGCGTTCGCTCTCTATCGCTTCCAAGCGCATAACGACAACTCATTCTACCAGATCATTTCTCGTCAATTCGATTCCCACAGCGGAGTCGAACACGGCCTGCACGTACGTTACTAAAGCCCGGGGGTTACCCGGGCTGAGAGTGCGCTCGGATCAGTTCTTGCTGACCAGGAATGCCAGAGGAACGGCTTTGCGCTCCACTACTCGCGACCAGTTGGCCGCCAGCTTCAGTTCCGCAATGGTGGGGGACTCGCCAGCCACTGAGCCGTCATCCCACTTGAAGCCGGCAGGGTGAATAGCCAGGTTCAAACGGCTGTGCAGTATCTGCTGGCCGGCGCCATTGCCTGCTGAGGGGATATTCTCCACCTCGGTACCTTCCGCTACCCGGGGGCTTGACATGCCCCAGCCCACCGCACCAGGTCCGAACAGGACGGACGTATAGTTGTAGTCGGCTGGATCTTCCGGGTCGGAAACGTCCTCTTTCGGTAAGCCATCATCCACGACCACCGCCAGGCCCCGGAAGGTTTGGAAGGGACGCCCGGCGCTGTCCTGAATCGTCGCGATCAGATCATTTTTCAGGGCAGTACGGTAGATGTCAGAGTGCATCGCAATCGCTGACACGGCGCTGAGGTTGTCCCCAAGCGATTCCGTCGCATCAATCACGGCAGATGCGCTGAACTTCGCGGCGTCTCCGGCCTCCCCGGTGATGTCGAGTACCAGGTCTTCATCATCGCTGGCAATGTTGTCTGCCAGGATGCCTTCAAGGGAGGCAATCAGGCGGCGCTGAATCTGCCGGTCCCAGTAGGAGGTTACCCGCCCCTGCACGCGCACCAGGGCATTGCTGCCCGCCAGCTCGCTTGCCAGGTTCATTGCGGACCAGGATTGGTGCAGGAAGGACTTACGTACTTGCTGCTTGGCGGCATTGATCTTCTTGGGCGTCGAGAAGGATGCCGGGTTGTCATTGGTCACATTGGCTTCGTCGTTCGCCAGGTCATTCCAGAAGGGAACAGAAAAACTATCGGCACCCGCTTGCAACTGCTGTTCAATCACCGCGTTTCGGGCGGCGACACCGGACATCACAAGGGCGGTTCGCTCGAAGGTGTTTTGTACGATGTAGTCAGTGAATTCAGCGGGGACGATAACGTCCAAAATTTGCACTACGGCCATGGATAAATCCTCGAATCGTTGAGTGTGATTCGAGCCAAGCGACTAGCTGAGCATCGTTGCCGACTTCGGCGGGGGTATTACAGGGGTGCCCACGGGGCGGAAGGGGTGTGCTGCGCCCACAAGGCGGTAGCACAGCCCCAAGTATAGCATTCATCGCAGGCCGGTGGGCAATCTCTCCGGGGCGGGTTTCGGTGCATGTCCAGTGCCGGTGCCCACTCCACCGGAGGCCCTGGAGCCAATCACTAGCTTGGCGAAGTTCTCCACATGATCGGAGCGTTCCTTTTCTGGCTTCCATCCTTCAAGCACCAGGTCTTTGATGTCGGCCTCGGTAAAGGTTGCCTCTCGGTCATCGATCATTGCGGGGTTGCCCTCAGTGTCCCGGATCACCACATTCTCGTTATCCAGTTCAAACCGATAGCCGCGGGATTCAAACTCGGTGCGGAAGTGCTTGGGCAATACCGCTACCCGGTCCAGCATGGCGTTCACAGGTTTTTCGAGCATCAGGCGGCGCAGGTCGCCCTGGGCGGTGTCGCGTTCGGTGCTGAGCGCTTCTGAGTGCTCCACGGCCTCTGCCAATTTCTTGCGGACTTTCTTCAGGTCGGCCAGCAAATCCGCGTTGTGCTCGCGCAGGGTTTCGATTTCCTGCTGTTCGGGTGTTTTCTCGGTCATGGTTATTTCCTCGGGTCATGTTTCAGGACGGGCTTGTAACATAGGATGCGACGCGGGCTGATGCCGACCGCCACATAGGTGGAATCTTCGGCTTTGCGAATTAAAAAACTGCCGTATAGGGTTACGTGATCTCCTGGACACAGTGAGAGCAGCGTATAGCTCACTTTCGGAACATGGCTGCTGACAAAAAATGATTTTGTTTTTTCCCCATCCTCCGTTTCGATATGGCAAACCGTGTAGCTCTTGCCATTGCGATTGGTCCTTTCCTCGGGGTGTCGAGCAACTGACCGTGTATCATTAATTCGTGACCTGCCATAATCGCCTCAATTCGGAAATTGCACCTTGATACTCGTTGCCCACTTTTCGCGGGTGAGCGCGTATCTACAAGCATCCGCTGCGTGATCGGGTGCTGTTGAATCTACGTCCTCGGGGTTTCGGTGATCCCTCGGGAGGGAGGGGACTGTCTGCCACCAATACCGACAGGAGCGACTGATATACAAACCCGGTTTGTCTGGTTGCCCCGCATCGGACAGCAGACGGCGCATGACCTGCCAGCCACTGATCCTTGCGCCCTTTTTCGCGCGGGAAAAGCTCACGCCAGCACGGCGGAACTCATCACCAATGGACCCGGACTGGCTGCCGGTTTTGTTAAAAATCGCGTCATCCGCAACACCGCGCGGGTCACACTCCCACCGCTTGCACATGGACAGAATCCGGCTTGCCTGATCGGGGACCGTGAGACCTAGACCTTGGTTGTCATCGTCGGGGTGTACTGTGGCCTCCTCGGCAACCAACACGATACTGCCACGCGGGTAGAAAAATCCTTCCCACTCGGCACCGGGGGACTCCGCACAAAGGTACGTTACCGAGGGTGCGGCACTGCCAAAATCGTGCGCCAGATAAGTGTGCCAGGGCTCAACATCGTCGTAGGGATCATATCCACGGCGCGGTGGTAGTTTGGGCCAGGGTTCAACCATGTTGCGGTGTTCGTCTATGACGTTGGAGAAGTACGCTCCGCGCAATACGCTCCAGTCGCCGTCCAGCCAGGCTTTGGCAAGCTCGGGATCGGTGGCGCAGGCAGCCATAAGGTTTTTGGCGTACTTGTCCCGGTCTATAAATTCGTTGTCGCGGTAGGTCGCAGATATGGTTACGAAGTCGGCGCCGGTTGCGGGGCATACGTAGGGCTTCCAGGACGCGCGCTGTGCGTATCTGCGGACCAACCAATGGTGCCCTTGGCCACCAGGGTTTGCGAGGATGAAGAAGCGCACCGGGACGCCTACGGGTGCCCGCAGTGATGACCGCAGCCGGTCCACCAGTACCGGGGAGGCATATTGTCCGGATTCATCAACCGCAATGTGTGAAAACGATTTGCCCTGATACTTCTGGAAGTCGGGTTCGCGCTCCAGTTGGTCCAGTTGAATGGTGGCACCACCGGGCAGGGTGAAGCGATGCTTCTGTCCGTCATGCCGCAGGGCTGATCCATATACGGCGGTGAAGTACTCCAGGAATTCGGCTTCAATATCCTGAAGGCCGGGGAATGACTTTCGGACCACCAGACACCGGGCGCGGGGACCATGCTGCTCAGCGTGGCGCAGGAACATAGCCGCCAGGGTGTAGGTCTTGCCGGGACCACGGCCACCACCGAGGAACAGGTCCATGCTCTCCGGTACTGACATGGCTTGCGCCTGCCAGGGTGAAAGCTGGTCGGGGCGCTGGTCAGTCGCTGCTGGCATTGGGCAATGCTTCCTGTTTGACCTGTATCGCTTCCAGATACGCTTGCGGGTCCATGGCGCTGGGCAGGTTGAACACCACTGAGACGCCACCACCGCTGCCCTGGGGCGCTTTCTCGCTGAGTCCGTGCCGAACTGCCAGCAATGTCTGTGCGGCCCGTGTATCGCCGTCCACGGCCCGGCAGTACAGGGCATCTAACAACTGGTCGCGCTCAATGGATAGCGCGGTTTCCCAAATGAGTTTTGACGGCGCATGCTCCTGCACCACACGGCGGAACTGATCCAGCGGCATACCTAAGGCAGTGGCTGCGGCTGATTCAGATAACAGGCCACTGGCGGCCATGCTCTCCAGGTGCTTACGGGCACCGGCTGGCAATTTCTCGAACGGTCTACCGCGTGCAGTCATGGTGTAATTCCCTTGCTACTGGTCCGAATACTGGTCATATTTTAACCACAAGCCCCCAACAATGACACCCATTATGGCGGGAATTATGGCGGGAACAGGATATAACAAACCATAAGTATCTGTTTTATATGATGGAATAGCGGACACATTGTCCGCCATGCCAAATATATATGTAGCTTTATGCGACATGTTGCGCGGTTTCCTCTCCAAGCAAGATTGCCAATTCATCCAAATCACCATCGGTCTCTTCCACATGGGTTCCGATTGCATTGGCCATTGCACGGACTGCCAGCCCGAATCCCTCCAGATCGCGTTCGCTAATGCCTTCCAAGTCAGCTTCGCCATGACGGCGGTGGATCAGGTCGCCGATTGTTTCCAGTGCGCCCTGGCATATGCTCATTTCGCGCTGGTGCCCTTGGATGCTCTCGATTAGTCGTTGGGGGGTTTTCATTGGTTGGTCTCCCGTAGTTGATCGGTGACGGACTCAAGCCGGGTGCTAATGTCATCCAGGGCAATCCCCATGACATATACCGCGCTGCCCAGCCCCGAGTGACCATGCTCGCCAGTGGCCGCGATTCCAATGCCCACAAGCCCCTCGCTCATGTGAACGAGTCGGTTGTGTATATCGTGCAGGGTGTCAGTGGTGTCGCTGAGTATGGTTCTGTCTAGGTCTTTCATGGTTGCTTCCTCTCAGTTGGCCAGCGGTTTGCTGGTCTTGTAACTCGTGGTGCTGGTGGGGAGCCGAATCATGTTTAGCCCCTTAAAACCTTTGTTTGCGGGCTGTGCCCTTGGTAGATATCTATAGAGGGTTGTTTCTCCGCACCACAGAAACAGGAAAAACAGCCTGTTAAGTAGTTTCTCCGCACCTCAGACGCTGATTTAGGGCTGAATTCGTTGTTCTGTGGTGTTTCTCCGCACCTCAGAAGGGTTTTAAGGTGTTTCTCCGCACCATCGAAAATCGAAATCATCACTTCAAGCTCCTGACTTTCTGACTGTGTGCACCAGGGTCCAGCTTTGGTGCTCCGTCCCATTTGTCCGTTGCCATCCAGGTCAGCCGGTACAGAATCGGATCGCGCTTTGCCCTTGGGTATCGAGTGACTTCAATCCAGCCGTATGCCTCCGCTTCCCGCCTTGCCCGGATCAACTCCCACTTGGTCCAGCCGTATGCGCCCATGACGCCCTCGGCGGCGCTCAGGTTGCCGTTGTTGAAGCCGTTGTACTGGCGGGCCAGATCACAGAGAAACGCCCTTGTGGGTTTCCTCAGGGCCTTGTAGTCCGGATGATCCAGAACCGCGTGCAGCATCCTGACAAACGGCGGTCCCGCCTTCTTGCGCCCGTTCGGGAGCATGCCCCTGCTGTTTGCCTGTCCTGGCATTAGCGAGTCCGTACCAATCGCCATTCATGCGACATGCTCAATTCACCGAATCGGTTTTTAATCTGCGGCTTCGGGAGATCCGCAACGATGGCCAGCCCGTGCCGCTGGAGTGCAGGCCGGACAAGGTTGGCGGCGGCGGAGATATTGCCGATGGCGCAGTCCCTAGCTATTTCATGGGTTAGCGCCGCCTCATTGGTTAACAGGTAGTCAAGCAGGCGATGGGCGGCAGGTGATACCGTCTCGCGCTTTACGGCTGTCACTGCTTCGTCAATACAATGTTGTGCTATCATCATTTCGGTCCTGTGGCGGGACTGATTTTTAGCGGCTCCTTTGGGAGCCGTTTACTATTTGTAAGCTCGGAAATTCCATAGCGGACAGACTGTCGAAGTACAGGCCCGGATATGATCCCTGAAGCCTGGTTCCAGGTGATCCGCAGTGCAGCCCATGCAATGAGCACACATAGCGTCGATAGCGGCTCGCAAGGACGTTGTGTTGCCTTGATTCCGTACCATGGGGTTGTGTTCGGGTCGGGCCGGTATCGTTGAATCTGGCGCGCTGCGGGCGTCATCCTGCGGCTGGTAGCTCATACTTCCCCCTGCTAGTCATTCGCAACGCTCCGCGCGCTGCATCGGCAATCAATGTAAGGTCGTCCAGGTCACAACTGATCGTCCATGGTCTGCCTTTGATCCGGGACAACACTTCCACGTCATCAACGAGAATTCGGCAGGTGTATTGGCCCCGGTCCAGCGTCACAGTGCGAGTGATGGCGGGTGCGATTGAAGGCAGCAAGATAGTTTGCGTGCTCATGCGGCGGCCTCCTCAATCTTTGTCCTTGCCCACTCCGCGACAATCCGCAGGGCTTCAGCTTTGCCGTAAGTGTCCGCAACCAGGCTCAGGGCCATGCGGAGGGTTTCTTCTTGAGGGGTTGGGTTCATGCTGCGCCCTCCACAGCCTCAATGACTTCAGAGAGGCGCCAGCGGGTGCAATTTCCGGTTATGCGAAGCGGAGGCGGTATTTTTCCCTCCTGACTCCAGCGCCAGATTGTTGCGCGGCTCACGGAATAGCGTTGCGCTAACTGAGTGTCGCTTGCAAACTCAGTCGGCGCGGGAGGCGGGTTGCGCTTACGCTTTGCGGGTTGCTCGGAGGTAGATTGTGCTGCCATTGTCTGCGGCCTCTTGCAGTGTGTTTATGCAAAGGTGCCACAGCTATTCGCGCTCAACCGGAAGCGAATACCGGGAAAGTTTTTCCGGTTGAAGATGGAAGGGTTCTAGCGGCGTCCGCCTTTGGGGTGAATGAATGCGCCCCCACAGTCGCCATCAAACACTGTTACAAGTGATTTTCTGATTTTTCTTACAGACTCTTCCGGCGAAGCCCAGTCAAGCTGGCGATCTGGATAAACGATGTTCAGAATGTTGTTGTAAGTGAGACTTTTACCGAGATATCCGGCCAACAGCATCACATCGGCATATTGCAGGACTCTATTTTTTGCCCAGCCTTTCATCCGCTTTTTTAGTGCTACATCGTCGGCACGGTATACAGGGCGGCGGCGTCTAGCGTGGCGCAACCACTCCGCAAACTGCTCAAGGATCACTTTGTCTGAAAAGTCCAGGTCGACTTTGCAGAATGGTCTATCTAATTCTGCGGCAGGGCGCTCCATCATCCAGGGCAAAATTGCGATAGCTGCGCGCTCGTCTTCGTAAAGATTTGAATCGAATTCTGCAAGTTCTTCCATTCGATTCTGGATTTTTTGGCGCTGCTTGGTGGCCTCCATCAAGACGGAAGAATAAATGTCAGTGAACTCCAATCCGCGGACGGGGGCACGACTTCTTGATTCGAAATCAGCCGTTCTGTAATCAAATGGGACAACGCTGCGTTCGGATCGGCGGTAATCAGTGTTCGGCATCGGCTCTTGCACAGTAAAACAGCATGCTCGATTAAATTCAGATTCAAACGCTTCTCTCCAATCCTTCGAATCATCGCCCCCTTTGATTTGGGACAATAATTCTCCGAGATAGCTGCGGACCTGAAAGGCCACTTCCCAGTCGTTAATCGAATAATCCGCAAGCGCATCATAGTAGCGGTGATCCAGACGGTTAGCCCCCGGCCTTTTCACGCACGATTGCAGGTGCTTGTGCAGGCTCTTCCCGGTGAGGGCCATTACTTACGCCCCCCGAAGGCCACCACACGGCCACCAGAGCGCGACGGCTCGCAATACTGCCCCCATGCCTCCATCATGCCCCGGCGTTCTTCCAGCAGCTCATTGCGGGCGTATGCGGTGCGGGTGGCGTCGCTGTTGACGTGTGCCAGGGCCAGTTCTGACCATTCATCGGGGAAGCGGTTGTTCTGGCGGCACCAGTCTTTAAACGAACTCCGGGCGGTACCGTGGGGCGTTGCTATGCGGTCCAGTATCGGGTCAATGTATCCGGGTCCGCCTTTCTTCAGGTCTGCGGCGTGGGCATCTTTCATCAACTTGGATAGGGCCATATCCGACAGCTCCACGCCCTTGCTGTTAGGGAACACCAGCCCGGCGGGGTTATCCCTCGGCAGGGCCTTCAACAGCTCCACGGCGGCGCGGGACAATGGAACTGTGTGCGCCTTGTCTGCCTTCATCCGGTCGGCACTGAGTCGCCATACACCGGCGTCTAAGTCGATTTCATCCCACGTCGCCAACCGCACCTCGCCAGAACGCGCGGCGGCCAGGACTGCAAACCGCAGGGCTTGGGCGCTAGGCGCATCCCGAGTCCCAATGTCTGACATTAGGCGGGGCACATCGGCAACCGGCAGCGCGGCGTGGTGCTTTCGGGCCTTGCCTGCGGTCTTGCGTAACTTGGCCGTAGCGGGCAACAGTGGTTCAAGGCAATCTTTCCACGCTGCCGGGTTGGGTGCGGTGCGTATCTTCGCGGCCCTTGCCCAATCGAACACGGCGGCCATGCGTTGACGCACGCGGCTGGCAGTCTCCGGCACCTCCGCCCATATCGGTTCCAGCACAGCCAGAACCTGGGGAGTCTCGATCTCTGACACTGGCAGCCTGCCAAGCTCTGGAATAACGTACTTTTCCAGCGTGGTGATCCATTGGGCAGCGTGCTTGGGGTTCTTGAATTCTTGCGCCTTAACTGCATGGCAACGCTTGGCGGCATCGGCAAAGCTCAATCCTCGGGCGGTAGCCTGGGCCAGCTTTGTGCGGTTGGCCTTGCGTTCCTCCATCGGATCCACGCCCTGCCGTATCTGGTCTTTAAGCTCACGGGCTTTGTTCCGGGCCTCTGCCAGTGGTACCTCGGGGAATCCACCTAATCCAATCTCCCGGCGGCGCTCGCCAACCATCGTGCGGAGAATCCAGCACTTTGCTCCGGCGGGCGTCACCACCACCTGAAGCCCCGACACGCCCCCCACTTTGTAGGTGCCAGGCTTGGCCAGCTTTCGCAGTTCGGTGGCGCTTAACTCTTTCGCTTGCTTCGGCATGATTCGAATCCCCCTTTTTACTCCCGCCATTGTTCCCGCCATAGGTAACACAATTGCATAGTATTACTTGCGACGGGCTAAGACAAGGGTATTGGGTAAACACTATAAATAAAGGGTTTATAGTGTCTTATGCCACTCTAAGGGGTTCGAAAAATGTAGACTCTCTCTCCGCCAATATCCCTTATAAAACAAGGCTCTAGGCTCTACCCAACTAACGGGGGATGGGCCGGTTTTCACTAAACCCGGTTGATGATGCCATCCCATCCACAATGGGTGGCTCTACCCAACTAACAATGGGATGGACTCCTCCTCACCCACTTTCGGCATCAAGTGCCACACTGAGTGTGCTGTCCAACAGTCACCAGCGAGGAGGAGGAACCCACAATGAAGAGGTTAAGACCCTCAGTCGGTAATTTTCAAAGTTTCTGAACCCATACGCTCTCCTGGACATCATTTCCATCTTGTTGTGGAAGCCCTCAGTGACCCCATTGCTCTTCGAGAATCGCCACATGGCGGTGACGGGCTCCAACCAGGATGTGAGGGTATTCGCCAGCCGGTGAAGCGGACTGGCGTGAAGCTGTTTGATCAATCTGAGTAGCTTGGGCAGTGCTCTTTCAGCCCGTTTCCGGGTCAAGGTTTTCAGGAGTAGCAACCGATTCAGGCGCTGCTTGGCTTCGTACAGGGCGTTTAGCACCGGGAATGCGTTGAGGTACGTGCTGAGGTTGTCGCGCTGCTGGTGCGACAGGCGCCATTCATGACGGCGCATCAGGCTAATCAGGCCGCGGTTCTTGCGGCCCTCGGGATCGTGGTCCTGCCCCGGTACTGGTAGTTTTGAATTGGCGCTCAGGTGTCCTTGGCCTGAAGAATCTTGCCAAGCTGGTCATCTGAGAAGGGGTAGACGCGACTGCTTCACACAGCCATCGCTACACCGGTTCGGTGCGGATCACCGCAGGCGTAGGCCCTTTTGCCTTCTATATGGATCCCCTCGAAAGAACCGTGCAGCCAGTGGCGGGGGTTGACGACATCGAGCTCGACGCCTTCTTTGGCAGCGATTGCTGCAATGAGCTCCTCACCGATATCCTGTTCAATCAGACGTGACCCGCGACCCCAGTCGCCGCCGAAGCGCGGCAGGTTTACCGACTGTTCGATGCTCATGCCGAAGTCCAGGATATTGGTTATGTTCTGCACCAGATTCTCATACAGAGAAACACTCGGGGATCCGCATGCCAGCACTGGCTTGCCATTCTTTAATACCATGAGCGGGACAATACGGGAATTGAAGTGCGCGCCGCGCTCGGGCATGCCGGATGTATAGTGCACGCCCGAGGCGCAGATGCTGGTACCATCGATAAACAGGCCGTTGGTCCACGGCAGGGACATGCAGGAATGCAGCGCCGTGGCCACATTGCCATTGCCATCCACGACCGTGAGATGATTGCTACCGGTGGTTGCGGTTTCCAGCGCCCCGGGGTTGGCGGGCAATCGCATTGCCAGGTCCAGGGACTTCATGGCCTGCCTGGGTGGGTTTTTCAGTATCTTTTCATAGAGGCGCGCGGCGCGCTCGGGATCCAGTCGCTCCTGCCATGTGAGTTGCCGCCCCTTGTGATTGCGCTCCAGCGTTTCCGCCCATACCTCGTCCAGCGCCTTGAACATGAGGTAGCAGGTCTCAGCGGATTGCGAGGCAGGGCCCATTTTTTCCAGTTCGGCATGCTGGAGTAGCTGCAGTACCAGGGCGACATCGGTGCCACCGAAATCCGGTGGCGGCGAAGCCAGTGTTTCGTAGCCCCGGTAACGGCCTCGGGCCGGCTCCTCCCAATATGCTTCGTAGCGGGCAAAATCCTCGGGGTGATGCTCCCGCCACGTTGCTGTACGATTCTGGAAAAGTGCTCGGCGTAAGCGCCGTGATAGAAGTAGTCATTTCCCTCATCTGCCAGACGCTCCAGCAGATCGGCGTAGCGCTTTTGGTAGAGTTTCTCCCCCGGTTGCACAAGGCGCCGGCCCGGCATGAAGACCTCCCGCCCCTGCGGATTGGTACCGATCTGTTCCAGCATGACGAACATTTCCCCGAACAGGAACGGGTGAATCTCGAATCCCTCCCGGGCGTAGTGGATCGCAGCTGCCATAACGTGCTTGCGGGGCAGGGTGCCAAAGCGATCCTGCGCCCCCTGCCAGCCAGCCCAGTAACCCGGCACGCAGATATAGTCCCCGGTAGTGGAATCTGCCGCTTTGAATTTGGAAATATCGATATCCGGATGATTCAGGGGCGGGCATTGGTGCCGTTGATGTAGTAACTTTTTCCCGTCGAGGCTTCATGATACAACATGGAAAACACACCGGTGATCGTCGTCATATGTGGCTCAACCACTGTCTGCGCCAGCGCCGCGGCACAGAGACCGTCTACCGCGTTGCCCCCCGACTTCAGCGCTTCAATAGCTGCCCGGGTCGCCAGGGGATGAGTGCTCACCGCCACACCGCCGGTACCCGAGACGCCCTGTTTGGTGGACTCAAATTCGGCCTGCTCTATAAGGTCGCGGCGCGCCCGGTCACTGAGTGGGCGCCACTCTCCACGGAGCAGTGTATTGGCATAAAGAGGAGCGGCCGCGGTCAGTGCCGCGGCACCGAGAAAGCTTCGCCTTTTCATAAGTAGACACCCTGTTCGTCGAGCATGTAAGCACGGTCTATTTGTTCAAAACAGTCTTCACGTGCTGCTCCAGCCCAGGGAGGGGCATGGCACCATAATCCAGTATCGCGGTATGGAATTCGCGTATATCGAATTCCTGACCCATGCGTGTCTCGGCAGCTTCGCGGATGGCGCGGAATTTTTCGTAGCCCAGTTTGTAGGCCAATGCCTGCGCTGGCAGGTCTGTGGAGTAGCGCAGGGTCTCGGTGTTCACTTCTTCCTCGCTGGAGAACGTGTTATCGAGCATGAACTGGCGCGCCTGCTGCAGGGACCAGCCGAAATGATTCATGCCGGTATCCAGCACCAGGCGGGAGGAAATGAAACTGTTGAAGAGCAGCCAGCCGTAACGGTCATAGGGGTCATCCATTATGCCCATCTCGAGCGACAGGCTGGCGGCGTAGTTGGCCCAGCCCTCGGTGAACGCGGCGTAGATCAGACCGGTCAGCTTGCGAAACTCAGACAAGTCCTCGTTTTCGCGCTGGGAGGCGATATGGAAGTGGTGCCCCGGAATGAGTTCGTGGTAGATCAGGGCTCCTGTCCACACCATGGGCCGGCTTTCCAGATTTGACCCGTTGTAGCGGTAGAGCCCCATCGGATTGCCGGGTGACGGCGCCTGGTAATAACCGAAGGTCATGCCGGCCTCCGCTGCCGGGTCCAGCCGCCTGACCCCGTAGGGTGCCTCTGGCAGCGTTGAGAAATAATCTAGAATATGAGGCTCGATACGGTCTATGTAGGACTGGTAGCGCTGCTCGACTTGCCGTGGAGTTCGGGCAAGAAACTGCGGGTCTGCCCCCATCTGCTGGTGAAACGCCGCGGCGGTGCCTTCGAAGCCGAGTTCATTGCGGATAGCGGCCATCTCGTCCTGAATTTTCTCAAGATAGTCCAGGCCGTGTTGATGAATTGCCTCCGGATCAAGATCCAGGGTGGTTTCCCGGCGGATGGCGAATGCATAGGCCGCGGCTCCGCCTGGGTATTGTCCCAGGCCTACCGACTCCGGCGCTTGCTCTTCGTAGTCGGCCCCCAGATAGCCCAGCAGCTTATCGATAGCGGGAAAAAGCCTGCTTTCGAGTAGCGAGGGAATCCGGTCGGTCAGTTCGCGGCGCAATGTATCGTCCAGCGCCGTCATCCGGTCGGGGGCAACCGCTACCAGTTGCGGTAGATCCCGGCGCAGACCGTGAAATACGTTCCGCACACCGGGCAATGCCGGCTTTGGTAGACGAATACCCCGCTGTGCCTGTTGCTCGAGCCGCTGTTGCTGATCATTCACGAAGCGGCCCACATCCTCCACTAGAGCCAGATAGGCCGCGACGTCCCCGGCATCCTCAAGCGCAGCGTTGCCCAGTGCCACGGGAAGCAGTGTGCTGAAGGTATATCCGGCCTGGTACGGGGTGACATTGAAGCCCAGCCAGAAGTGGTCCAGTCCCTCTATTGCCATCGTCAACTCGCGTCTCAGTATGTCGTGAGTCAGGCTGTCGTTGTAGGGCAGGGCGTTGCGATCCACATTCCGCAATCGCTCAAGCAGGTCTCGCAATACCGCGACCCTGCGCCGGGCTGTGTTCAGTGTCTGATCGGGGAGGGCGGTCACCCGCTCGCCGGATATCAATTTGAGATAGGGGTTAGTGTTGACAACATACCCGACATACTCATCGCTGATCGCCTGCAGTTTCTCTGCCGCTACGGAGGTATCCGGCTCCGGATGTCGTTCGGTTTCTACGGGAGACGAGGCCTCGCCCTGTCGGGATCTGTCACCTTCCGGAGGGGTGCAGGCGGTGACTGCGAGCGTTACGGCAAGCAGCATCAGGGGATAATATCTGGTCATCGTAACTCTCTCCTTTGTGAGTCCCGCAGGACCCATTAACAGGCTGTTGAAAAACAGCCTGTGTGGTGTCCCTGTTAGCGCAGCGATTTCATGTCTATTGCCACATCGGCAGGCGGATCGATACCGAGCAGGTGCTCCACAAAGTAATCGAAATGCCGGCGCAGCACATATCCCTCCTGCGAGGCCCCGTGAGTGCGATTGGGGAGATACAGCAGGTCAAAAGGTTTGTTGGCGTCTATAAGGGCATCCACCAGCCGGAACGCCTGGCTCTGGGGTACGTTTTCGTCCATGTCACCATAGACAATCAACAGGTGCCCGCTGAGACTGTCTGCCATGGCAGTAATATCCAGCATCTCCCAATTGACCGGCTTTTCGTCCGGGCTGGAACGCTTTGTCCCGCCATCCGCGTATGCCGGGACGCCGACGGATTGCTCAAAACCGGGGTAGAGTGCGGCATAGTCGTAGACACCGGCACCGGAGACGCCCACGTGGTAGAAATCCGGCCGCTCCATCAGGGCCTGGGCGGTGAATGTGCCGCCCCAAGACCAGCCGTAAATGCCTGCCCGGTCTGTGTCAATTTCGGGGTGCCGTTCAGCGAGTTGCTTGATCGCCGCCACATGATCCTCAATACCGACCCGGGTAAACTCCGTGTACCCGGCGTCACGAAACGCATTGGAACGCAGTGGCGTACCTCGTCCATCCGTGGTCACGACGGCAAATCCCAGAGCTGCCAATGCATGCGTGGCGCGGATCGCGAGAGTCCCCATGTAGGCCTCGGAGAAATTGCGCGGCGCCACCGATATCTGGGGTCCGCCGTAGACCGCGTCGACCACCGGGTGTCGGCCTCCAGGCAATTCACGATTGGGAGGAAAATAGACAGTATAGATATCAGTTTCACCGTCCGCCGCTGTGACCGCCTGTCGCACAGGGGCTTGCCAGCCTGTGGCGTACAGGGCACTGGCATCGGCGGTTTCCAGAGGCATGATTACCTGCCCGTCACGGCTGGAACGCAGAACCGCTACGGGGGGCTCATCAACCCGGGACCAGGTATCGATAAAAAGGTTCGCGTCGGGTTGTATCAGTGGCGCTGCGGGCCGCATGCCGTACAACACCGTCATGGTTAATACCGGGTCCGGGGGGAAATGGTGGTCGGCATCGGGAGGTGTCAGCAAAGTAACATTCCCGTCATCCAGGGACGCCCGGTAGAGGTGCCTGAAATAGGGGTCGCGGCCCTTTTCGCGCCCGCCACCTGTAAAGTAGATCTCGCGCTGCTTTTCATCCAGTGCATGTATGTCCTGGACCAACCAGTCACCAGAGGTAATCCTGTTTTTCAGGCGACCGGTCTGTGCGTCATACAGATACAAATGTCCCCAGCCGCTTCGATCTGAATACCAGATTACGTCCTCACCATCATCGACAATGCGGATATTGGACCGGTTGTATTGTGCGCTGTTGCTTTGTGCCCGTGTCCTGGCCTGCTCCTCGATTATGATTTTTGAGCCGCCGGAATTCAGATCCACACGCAGCAGTGCGAGGTTCTTGCTGCCGAGAGTCTGCAACAATATGAATGCCTGCGCCCTCCCGGCGCTCCAGCCCAGCACGTTGCCCTCCATACCCCCTGCGTTGTAGCCGTCGGGAACGTCGATCTGCGTGCGTGCTCCTGTCTGCAGATCGAAGACAAAGAGGCGCGTTTCGGGTATCCCCACGTCACCGGAGAAGGGTTGACGTACCTCGTGCAGTATGGGGCGCAATGTATCGTCCGTGGGTACCCATTCGACATAGGGGTTGACTTCCACTGCTCGCTCGTCCGTCAGGGAAGCGACCAGATAGCGGTCATTCGGTGAAAACTGCACGCCCCAGGGCGGAAGCGCCAGGTCGTGCTTCTTGATCTGGATAGTCATCAGGGACGTGTCCGGCAGTTTGCCCCAGGCCCGGTAGGGTTCACCGTCGTCGGTCAGGGGCCTGCTCTCTCCGGAACCCGCAGACTCCAGGACAAGATTGTTGTCCTCGCTTCGCAGGAAGTATTGGCCGGTGTTTGACACCAATGCGCCTTCGGGAGGATGCCGGAGTCTTTCCGACTTACAATCCATCGTCTGTAGATTGCAGGTCACGGACTTGTCGCCCACCACCGCTTTGAGGGAGGTCAGCGCGTCATTCAGCGCTACGGATTTGAGACCGAGATTCCCGGGATCTACCGGCTTTTTGAATACATCAGCCAGGGCATCGGCAAGTGCCTTGTGATCAAACGCAGGCCGACGCTGCACTTTTGCCGGGTCGACCACGACGTATTCCTGCCCTTGTTCCGTATCCCGCCGATACCAGAATCCACCTTCATTTCCCAGCCAGTGCGGCACCACCCGGTCGTTCTTTACCAGTCCTTTCAGATTGCCCTCGAGCAAACGCTCTGCCATTTTATAGTCTTCGGGCTTGATGCCGAAGTCACCCTGGTCTGCTTGCGCTCGGGTCAGGGCGGCGGACGGTAATAGAATGGCAAGAAATACGGTGACTTTCCACAGCCTCGGTACGATAGTCATTGAATGTACTTCTCCCTCAGTCCTGCATGCCGTCCGGGGCTGAGTCATGCCCCTGGAGCGCTCTTGAATCAGTTGTTGCGAATGACCACGCCGCCCTTCATCACGAAGTTCACCGATTCGATGTGTGACATGTCGTCAATGGGGTTCTCTGGCGCAGCAACGATATCCGCCTGCTTGCCTTCTGTCAGGCTGCCAATACTCTCTTGCAGGCCCAGCATCTCGGCCGCGCTGATAGTACCGGCCTTTAGCACATACCAGTTGTCGGGAATGCGTTTCGCCATGGCGTTGAATTCGCGAACCGCCTGTTCCATTGGGAAAATAGGGTCTGATCCGACGACCATTTTCACTCCCGCGTCGTAAGCCAGCTTTACCGACCCGGCATGTTTGCGCGCGACCAATCTCGCCTTCTTGAGGTTGTCGGCGGAGATGCCGCCGCTTTGCCCCTGTTCGAGAATCCAGTCAACCACGTACAATGTCGGTACGTAGTACGTACCCTTCTTCGCCATCAGCCTCGCGGTTTCCGGCTCCGCCAGAGTGGCATGCTCGATGGAGTCGAAACCGGCCTCGACGGCGGCGCGTATGCCCGCATCACCGTGGGCATGGGCAGTGATTTTCCTGTTGTGACGGTGGGCTTCCTCGGCGAAGGCGCGAAATTCATCTTTGGTGTAGGCGGACACTTCGGGATCATCGCGCTGCGACATCACGCCGCCGGTCGCCATCACCTTGATCCAGTCGGCGCCGTGCTTGATCTCCTTGCGCACTGCGCGGCGGATCGCCTCTTCCCCGTCCGCGATCATTGGTCCCATGACCGGATGGGGCAGGTCAGGGGCATAAGTATTGAGATCACCGTGCCCGCCCAGAGGAGAAATGGCATGGGGGGCAACCAGCATGCGTGGCCCGCGAAGCTCCCCGCGTGCGATGGCATCCCTCAGTTCGATACCAGCGTAGTAGTAATCGAAGTCCCCGGGTACTCTTACGGTGGTAAACCCGCTGTCCAGCAGCACTTTCAGATTCTGCAGCCCCTTGATCGTATTGAATGCACTGGAGCGGGTCGGAGCCGACTGGTCCAGTGTTACCCCGGTGGTATCGATGAACAGATGGGTATGCATGTCCATCAATCCGGGCATGCACACACGGTCTGAAAGATCGATGACAGCCGTTCCCTCAGGACTGGAAACGCTTTTGCCAATTTCCGCGATCACGTCATCCCTGACCAGGATGCGCTGGTCAGTCAGTGTCTTTTCCTGCTCGACATCCAGCAACGTGCCGCAGCGTATCTCCTGGTAGGTCGTGGCGTTGGCGCCCAGGGCAGTAATCGCGATACACAGGGCCGTGGCGAGCCCTGTGGTTTTCGTCCGGTGCATCATTGAATCCACTCCCTTTTTAAATAATCTCGAATTATGTGGGTACGGTCTTTTCAGAAGCCGTAGCGTACCTTCACCCCGAAGGTGCGAGGCTCCCGTGGCTTGCCGTAGAGCGTTGCCTGGTCCAGAGGCAGAAAGGGCCCATAGTCGATCAAGCTGTAATCCAACTCGTCCGTGAGATTTTCGACATAGACCGTTGCGCTCCAGGCGTCGCGGTTCCACACGGCACGAGCATTCCAGCGGCTTTGGCTATCGTTTTCGTTCAGAAAACCCAGCGGCGCGTTAAAGCTGCCAGATCCTGAGGTGAAGGAATCAGTGTACTGGTAACTCAGCAGCGCCTCGACGGTCGCCCCACCGCCCATCTGGAACAGGTAGGAAGCGGTGGCGGAGAAGGTGTTTTCAGGCACGTACTCAAAATGATCGCCCGAGCGATCCACGGAGTTGCCGGCAGCATCCTTCTGCAGGTACTCGTCGAACTCCGTATCGGTATAGGCGTAGGAGGCCTCGAGCCCCAAGGCTTCCGTAAACTGTCCATTCAGTTCCAGTTCTATTCCGCGGCTGCTGCTGGATGCCGCGTTGTCGATGGTGGTGATCGGCGTTGCACCCTGGGGGTCGGGGACGACTGTGAGAAGCTGCTGGTCTTCGATGTCGATCCAGTACAATGCAGCATTGGCGCTGAATCGCCCGTCAGCGGAAGATGCCTTCACACCCCATTCGTAATTCACTGAGGTCTCGTCGTCATAGGGCAGGATCGCGTTGTCGCGACTCGGAAAGCGATTGATACCGCCGGCCTTCCACCCCATGGCTACCGTCACGTAAGTCAGCATGGTGTCGCTGATGTCGTACGATACCGACGCCATCCCGGAGATATTGTCATAGTCTTCATCCCCGATTTTGGGAAAGGAGAAAATTGAGGCATTGGCCACGTTGAGCACCCGTTCACCACCGATGTCTACGTTCTCTTTGGAGTACCGCGCGCCGAGAGTTACTTCCATACGTTCTGTAGGGGTGTAGCTGGCCTGGCCAAATACGGCCCATCCGTCGCGGTCTTCGGTAAAGTCCTCGCGGATGTACAATGGTAAGTATGGAATACCGGGGCCAATATCGAACTTGCGACCCTGTTTCATTTTCTGCTCGAAATAATACAGACCGGCCAGCCAGGTTAAATCATCGGCACCACCGGCGAGACGGAGTTCCTGGGAGAAGAAGTCCTGTTCCAGATCCGTTCTGTGGCTGGTTCCCGCCACGGTTATCGGTTCGGAGGCCACGGCAATTGGCACCACCGGCGTTGTGGTGGACTCGGTTATCGGGAGAAGTGTCAGCGGGGTCTGATCCGAGACATTGCTGTCGGGATCATAGAAACTGATCGAATCCACGGAGCGGTAGCCGGTCAGCGACGTCAGGGCCACAGTATCCGTTATCGCCCAATCGATGTTCATCTGCAGGCCTGTGTTCTCTTTCTCGTCATCCTGCTGGAAATCGTGCAGCACGTCAGTGCAATCGCAGTTGATCGGCGCTCCGTATCCCAGGTCGCCGAACTCCCGGTCGCTGTAATCGCCGATAAACTTTATCTCCAGGGATTCTCGCGGCGTCCAGACCAGCTTTCCACGAGCGGAAAAGCCCTCGGCGTCATTTTGCTTTCGGTTCAGTGTGACGTTGTCAGACCATCCTTCGGCGTCACGCGCCTCCACATTCAGGCGCGCGGCCAGTGTGTCGCTGAGCGGGCCGGAAACCGCCGCCCGCACACGGTAATCCTCGTGTTCGTCGGCCTCGAGTTCTACCAGCCCTTCGAAACTATCGCCGGGATCGCGCGTCACCATATTCAGGGCGCCGGCCTGTGTATTGCGGCCGAACAGGGTGCCCTGTGGGCCACGTAGCACCTCGACACGCGCCAAATCGAGGAAACCGAGGTCAAATCCAACCTGCGGCTGGTACATACCGTCGATGAATACGCCGACCGCCGGCTCGAGACCGCCGTTGAATCCCACCCCGCGCATACTGAGGTAGGTAAAGTCCGAATTGGGTGTGGCGCCGCCGCCCAGGGTGTAGAACAGTCCCGGCACCCGAGTGTAGAGATCGCCGACATCATCAATGCCCGCCTTTTCTATCTTGAGACCGTCCATGGCGGACACTGCCATGGGTACATCCTGCAGGGTCTCTTCCCTTTTGCGAGCTGTGACATACACTTCCTCAATGGCGCGTGGCCCCTGGGCAACCGCCAGGTGTGAGAAAAGCGGCTGGGTAAGGGCCGTGGCCAGCGCAACGCCTCTCGCTATGGGGCGGATGGATCGGATGTACAGATTATCCATGTCAGTCTTCCAAAAATGGTCTATTAAAAAGCGATCAGTGGAGCTGCGCGACACGCGGTTGGGAATTCCTGTCACGCACTGACCCGAACTACACAGCGATCGCCATGGCCGTGCGCCGTGGGTCGCCACAGGCGCGGGCCATGCCATTTTCGGGCGCAAGAGCGATGCTGTCATAGGATCCCATCCCCCAGTGCCAGGGATTGACACGATGCACCGCCGCACCAGATTTTTGCAGGAGCTGAAAAGCACTTTCCGGCATGTCGGTTTCCACCATCAATGCGCCGGGATAGCTCATGGAGTTGCCGCCGAAGCGGGGCTTGTGGACCGCGGCCTCGATATCCATACCGAAGTCCAGCAAATTGATGGCATTCTGCGTGATATTTTCCAGCAGGGAGACACTGGGCGACCCACCCGCCAGAACGCACCGGCCCTCCTTGAGAAACATGTGCGGGCTGATGCGGGCATTGATACGCTTTCCCGGCTGCGGCAGTCCGGAGGCATAGTGAGCTCCCGCGGCACAGATGCTGATGCCGTCGACAAACAAGCCATTGGTCCAGGGATAGGACATGCAGGAGTGTAATACCGTCGCCATATTGCCATCGTTGTCAACCACCGTGAGGTGATTGCTGCCGGGCGGGGGCACGGCCGCACCATCCATGACCTCAAGCAGATTGCTGGGCTTACCGTTTCCCAGTGCCTGGAACCGTTGCTGTGCGCGACTCTTGGAAAGCCGCTCGGCCATTGATGGCGTGGTGCCGGCATAGCTATCGAGCACATTCTGCACACCGACATCCGCGATGATCTGCATCAGCTTGAAGGTGGTTTCGCCGGAATCCCAGGCAGGCCCCAGGCGGTGAATATCCATCTGTTCCACCATGTTCATGATCTCGCCAAAAACGACGCCGCCAAAATCCGGATCCGGAGCGACCAACAGATCGTAGCCGCGATAGGTGGAACGTGCGGGCTCTTGCCAAATGACCTCGTATTCGGCAAAGTCCTCCGGTGTGATCCAGCCGCCGGCTGCCTGTACTTTCTCTGAAAACCTTTTCGCGAACCCACCACGATAGAAATAGTCACTGCCTTCATCCCCAAGGCGCTCAAGAAGATCCGCCGCCCGCTTCTGATAAAGCGTGGCTCCAGGTTTCGGTAAGGTTCCACCGGGAAGGAATATCTCCCGCCCCTCGGGGCTAACCCCAATTTTATCGGCGGAGACAAATATTTCACCCCACAGGAAGGGATGCATTGAGAATCCGTGGCGGGCATACTGGACAGCCGGCGCTACCACACGACTGCCTGGTACGGTGCCGAATCGTCCCAGTGCCGCTTCGATGCCGGCCCAGAAACCGGGCACTGTGACTCCCCGCCCGTCTCGCAGCATGACGCCAAGCTCACCCAGCTGCGCCTGATCCACCGGGAAATTGGCGGGCGCGTTGTTGCTGGCATTCAGATAGGAGATCTCGCCACTGCGGGCATCGAAGTACTGCAGCGAAAAGACGCCGGTGAGTGTCGTCATATGCGGTTCAACAACGGTTTGGGTCAGGGCCGCCGTACAGGCTGCGTCCACCGCATTCCCGCCTTCCTTCAATATTTCGACAGCGGCCTGACTTGCGAGGGGATGTGTCGAAATGGCAAGCCCCCGGCTTCCGCTGGCGGGCAACTTGCGCCCGAAATGCGCAGCTTCTACCAAAGCCTGGGTGCGATTGTCCGGCAATGGCCGATAAGCATTTGCCGCGAAGGAGGGGTCCGAATCACCACCCAGCCCTAGCGCTGCGGTACCGGCAGCAACGCTGCCCAAAAATTCCCTGCGTTTCATGCTCGCTCCTTGTCGGTATTGTTCTGTCGGCCACTGTTCATGGCTTCGACTCAAGTGCCATCGCCCGACCGTTTGTATACGGGTGCGAGGCCGCGCGCAGCGTACCCGTTGCGGGATCACGTGCAATTCCAATCCACAGTCCTTGGGCGTAGCGCCGCTCCTCCGGAGTGATCTCCATGTAGGGCAGACCGGTCTTTTCCAGAAGCTCTGGGGGGAAAGAGTTACGCATCACGCGCACTGTGGCTGCAGCATTGCCCATGTCCGAAATCGATTCGACCTTCGGATACAAAATTGAAGGCGAATCAAGTGCCTCTTTGGGGGTCATGCCGAAATCCATGACATTGGTCAGTGACTGGAAGGTCTGCAGGTGCAGGCCCATCGCCATTGATGAGAAGGCCATTACCGGTTCCCCATTCCTGAACAACAGTCCCGCCTCCGTGGGATCGGGTAGCCGGTTGCCCGGTCCCGCCATCGCCAGAATCGCCTTCTGGCTTACCGCGGGGTCGCCAACAGTGACACCATCGACAATGATGGCGGTCTTTCCCCACACCACCGCGTTGATGGAATGCACAATCGCGGTCATGTTGCCGTCAGCATCAATGGCAACCACGGTATCCGAGTGTTTCGGCCCCTTGTCATCCCATTGCATCATGCGCCGCCCCTCTTCCATATAGGACCAGAGCTTCTCGGCATGGGCTGGTTGCGTTCGCGCTGCCAGGGAAAAGTCCAGCCCGGGATAGAGCTGCTCCAGTGACCCGGGCGCAAATGCCTCGATGAAGGGAATGTTGCCGTTGCTCAACAACTCAGATACCCGCCTAAAACTTTCAGCGTTCTCCGACCAGTGGCCCAACTCGCGTATACCGGCCGCCTCGCCCAGGTGCAACGCTTCTATCATATTGGCCCCGCCATAGGACGGGGCACCATTGGCATAGACCGTGTAACCGTTATGTGACGCCTGCAGAGGATCATTCCACTGCACTTCGTAGGAGGCAAGGTCCTCCAGGGTCATGTTCCCTCCATCGGCCCGTATCGCGGCAACGGCCTTGCGCGCCCAGGGTCCGGTATACATGTAGTCCACTC
This sequence comes from Kineobactrum salinum, assembly GCF_010669285.1. Classification (GTDB taxonomy): domain Bacteria; phylum Pseudomonadota; class Gammaproteobacteria; order Pseudomonadales; family Halieaceae; genus Kineobactrum; species Kineobactrum salinum. Next base: position 4,045,559 of record NZ_CP048711.1, read on the forward strand.
CCTGCGAGGCAATCGCGTGCAACGTGTTGGCCAATGCAGGCTGCACGAAGTGGTCTCCCGGTCCGTACCACTCGCCATCGGACCTGGAGAGCACGGCTTTTGATGCGGGGAGCCGCGCCAGATCCTGCTTACGTGGTTCCAGAAAGGACTGCAGTGACCGGTTAAAGGGAATGCCGTGCTCGGCGATGTAGATTGAAGGAGCAAGCAACTGTTTGAAGGGCAGCCGGCCAAAGCGGGCATGGGCCGACTCGACACCGCGCAGGAAGCCGCCTACGAGAGCGGTACGTCCGCTGACGTCACCCGTTCCATACAGGCCTTCTCCATACCCGGCGATTTCCCCGGGGATACTCAAGGGGTCAGTCTCGCCAGCCACAGTATTCCAACCGGCGTTCAGGTAGCTCACTTTGTCGCTCCCGGCATCGTAATGCACTAGCGTCATGATGCCAAAGAAGCTGGTCACAGCGCCGCCGCCCGCGGTGATCTGCGCCATCGCCGTGGTCAGCGCGGCATCCACCGATGAGCCGCCTTGCGCCAGTGCCTCAAGGCCTGCACGTTGCGCCAGGGGGTGGTAGCTGCCGGAAATGGCGCCCCCGTGGCCGATCACTTCGGGGTTGCCAGGAAACGCCATGCCTTCCAGTTCTACGTATTTGTCCCAATCACCGGCAGACCATCTGGCGGGCGACATATCGACCGACTGCGGCGCATGGTGCTTTTGCACGGGCCCTGTCTGCTCGTCGCCATGCGCGGTGAAAGCAGTCATAGCCAGCAGGGTAACGGTCAGTCTTCTCATACGTTCTCCGGTCATCAATTCGCAAGTACAGGGTGTTTACGGTCATCAGTAAAGCGACCAGGCCGCTTTACATCAGAAGCTGTAAGTAAGATTCAGGCCCCAGGTACGGGGACGGTTGAGATAAGCCGCCCGCGTTGACCCACCGGGTCCTACCCGGAGTATGCTCTGTGGACTGATCTCATTGCTCAGGTTGCTGACATAGCCCACCACAGACCAGTTCTCTGATTGCAATCCCAGGCGCAGGTTCGACAGGGCGTAGTCGGGCAGCAGAAGTGCGGGATCGTTGACGCTGTTCTGGTACCGTTCATCGACCCATTGATAGTCCAGGTGTCCGGTGAAATCGATGTCCGTCAACGCAGTGGGATAAACGACGTCCACGGCCAGACTCAGGCTGTACTCGGGTACGTTGGGCAACTGATTGCCATCCTCGATGATGTTTGGCGGGTTACCCAGCAATTGGGAAATTACCAGGCTCTCCGGTGTTTCCCACACCTGCCGATCCTTGAATTCCGATTTGGTGTAATTGAAAGCACTGGTGAAGCTGATCCAATCATTAATTTGCCAGAATCCTTCCAGCTCAAAGCCAGTGGAAACCGCCTCGCCGGCATTTTCAAAAAGGGAGCCTGCGCTGGTGCCGATCAGCGTCTGGATATCGTTCCACTTGTTGTAGAAAACCGATCCATTGATCACGAGGGTATTGTCAAGCCACTGACTCTTCACTCCCGCTTCATAGGCCCACATTTCATCCGGGTCATAGCTTATATCTTCATTGTCGATCTCGTCTGCCTGGGCTACCGTGAAGCTGGAGTTGAGCCCGCCGTTGCGGATGGCCTTGCTGGCAGAGGCGTAAAGGAGAACATCCTGCCGGAGATCGAACTCTACTGCAGCTTTGGGCAACCATTCCCCGTTCATGGAATTTTCGACTTCAAACAGGTCTTGCAAACCCACCGCTCCAGTCAGAACAGCATTGCTGATCAGGGTAGAGGCGATGCAGGGTTATTGGGGAAGGATACATCGGGCGTGAAATCAGCGGCCAATGCACACACGGCCAGTGCCGGGTCATTCTGCGTTGCGGGGTTCTGAACAGGCGATGCCAGGTCCTCGTTAAGCCAGCGAGCGCCGCCGATCAATCTCACCCGGTCACTGACTTCGAATGTGAGTTCACCGAATACCGCCAGTTGTTCCCGGTTGGCGGGGTCCCCCACGACTTCGGAACCGAAGAACAATCCGTTGGGCTCAGCGCCGCTACCGGTCAGGGCGAGGAAATTCGCGTTGAGGGCTTCAATCTGTGGCGAAACAGCACTGGAACTGTTGAAGCTGTCGGCGTCCTTGTAGAACAGGCCGGCAACAAAGTTCAGCGGTCCCTGCAAGTCAGAGACCAGACGCAGTTCCTGAGTGAGGTTCTCATCCCTGGTATAGGTGTTGGTAATCACATCTCCCTGGATACCAAACAGCACTGGAAGGCTGTTCAACGCCTGGACGAAATCGTAGCGTGAGTAGCTCAGCTCCCGTTCGTAATAACCAGTAATGGATGTCACGCGAACAGGCCCGAAATCATACTCCAGGGTCAGATTGTAGAGTTCGTAATCGTCTTGCCACTCCTCATCCAGTGGACGCTGACTGAACTGTGGGTTGGAAGCCGCTACATCTGCAATCCAATCGCCGCCATGATCGTCATTGGCGACATGGGCTGAGAACTGGATGCGCAACTCGTCGGTCGGTAACGCGAGTACAACCAGCCGCCCCCCATCGCTACGATAGTCGTTATAGTCCTCTTGTCCGGTCAGCTCATTGTCGATAAATCCGTCATCATCCCGGGTAAAGCCCACTAGCCGCACACCCAGCTTGTCGGGAATAAGCGTTAGGTCCACGACGCCGTTAAGCGTATGGTTGTCACCGCCGTTCTCCGTCGTCGAAAGATTGGCATTGACCTTGCCGCTGACGCCGCTTTCCAGCGTCGGCGTGGCGCTGAAATAACGTACTGTACCGCCCACCGACCCTTCCCCGAAGTAGGTCGGTTGCGGTCCCTTCAATATTTCCACCCGGTCGAAATCGAAGGTGTTGAAATCGCGCTGCCGTGAACTGGCGGCAATTACCGGAACATCGTCCACGAACTGACTGACCAATGGCAATGTACCGAGAATATCCAGGATTGCCCCGTTCACGAGCTTGGCGACACCGCGCATGGACACTTCGTTGGCGTTGGGCCCCGGGTAGTGAAGTCCATGCCCGCCGTACGCCGTGCGATATCACCGAAATCCACGATCCCGGCCCGCTCCATCTCTCTCTGCCCGAAAGCACGAATGCTCTGACCAATGTCCTGGGCACTTTCCTCCCGCAGCCTTGCCGTTACCACGACTTCTTCGAGTGCAACGGCCTGGTTCTGGGCAGACAGATCTACACATGACAGTGTTGCCGCCATCCCCGCGAGCACCACAGATGACCGGGGCGCGGGACCCCAAAAACCGATGTGTTTTCTCATGATCCCTTTCCGCCCCTTTAGTATAATTAAATCAAATGACTTATGAATGATAGTACGCAAGCTTCCGGGGGAGGTTTATGGCAGATCGGCACAAAGATTGTGCAGAATGGCACCGACGGGCTGGCCTGATAGATTGGAAAGTATCCGTGTCAATGGGGCTAGGTAGAAAAAGCGCGCGGATTGACGCCAACTACACGCTTAAAGGCGCGGCTGAAACTGCCCTGATCCTGGTACCCGACCTGCTCGGCCACTTCGCCCACGCGTATTCCTTCGAGTAGGAGAATCCTCGCGCGGCGCATGCGTTGATTGATGGCATATTCTCCCACCGAAGTGCCGAACAGCGATCTGAAGCCCTCTGTAAGCTTGCGCCGGTTGATGCCGGCCAGGCGACTGAGTTCCTCCAGGGTATGACTGTTGCAGAAATCCGTCTCCAGTACCTTGCGCACCACTTCGAGTTGCTGGAGGTCCTTCGCCCGCAGGCGTACCGCCTGATCCGTCGCTTCCACAGAATCACTCCCAAGCAGCGTGATGCAGCGGGCGAACAGACTGAGAGCGAGGCTTTCCGCCATGATCCGGAACACCGGCGCTGCACTGTCGAGCTGCAGGATCTGCAGGGCCAGACCTTGCATCACGAGATCGCCCGGCCAGGCAATAAGATGAGGCAGATCATGAGTTTCCGTTACCTCTCCCCGCAGCCGTTCCAGCAGTAGATCCGCATCGCCCAGAACGCGGCGCGATATAATATCCGGGTGAAACACAAGGGAAACGCCGGACACCGGCGAATCGGCAGTCAGGTTGAGGCCGTAGCGGCAACCGCTGCCGAAATACAGCAGCGAGGCGTTGCCTTCCCCGGCGGTCATCGAAGTGCTGGAAATCTGTTCCCGGAAGAAACCCGAAATCCTTACCCGGAGAGCGGCCCAGTCCGATGTTCTGTAGGAAAAGGAATCAAGCTCCGGTGTAGACTGAATATTCCGGTTGAGAGCCAGAAGACAGCCTTTTTCAATGGGTAGATACTCGGTACAGCCGCCGCCAGGGAAGGGCACCCGGATTCCGGCCAGGCCCTCCCGTGCGCCGACCAGTTTCCGCACCAGTGTTTCCAGCGCATTGAAGTCAAAAAAATCCTCCCCGACCAGAAACGGCGGCCGCTTGCGCCTTTCTGGTTCAATAAGTTCCAGCATCGCCCCTTGGCGATGGACTCTGAAACCTTCCTGTTCCGGGGGTTCTTTCATTGCGGCTCTTCAGGACGGGGCGAACTGGTCTTCATTGATAGCCATGTTACTGCGGAGCATTTCTGGTCTGGAAGACATTCCGGCAGGTTCAATGAGGATATTTGCCAATACTAGCCCAAGACACAGCCATTCCATAGCCAGATAGCTGTTCGGAGCGAATGTCATGCAATCGCCAGTACGCACTTCGGTATTCACCGATCACGGAAAGGTTTAGCTGGAGCTGTTGCCATGCCTACCGCTCACGGTTAAATGGGAGTATGCATCGAATACGCGCATGAGACACTTGACTTATGTCCTGCTCACAATGAATAATCCCATCGACTTAAATCGATTGTAGGATATCAGCGCAGCCGTGATGCTTGCCCAATTGGAAGAGGGGCCGTCCTGTTGTATGCCGACCTCTCCTGGCTACCGACCTTTGGGACTGGTTCGAGGCTCCCAGCGTGTCTTGTTGAGGATTGCACGATGACCGCGAACATTATTGACGGAAAGGCGGCGGCGGAACGCCTGCGGCAGCAGGTTGGGCTGGAAGTGTCTCGCCTGGTGACGGAATACCAACTGCAGCCGGGTCTGGCAGTGGTGCTGGTGGGCGACGACCCGGCCAGCCAGGTGTATGTGAGGAACAAGGGTCGACAGACTGTGGCAGCGGGCATGCTCAGTCTGGAGCACAAGCTGGATGTCGCGGTCCCCGAGAATGAACTGTTGGCGCTGGTCGACCGGCTCAACAACGATCCTGCGGTGCACGGCATTCTGGTGCAACTGCCTCTGCCCGGACATATCGACGAGCAGCGTGTGCTGCAGGCGATTGACCCCGCCAAGGACGTTGACGGCTTTCACCCGGCCAACGTAGGTCGGCTCGCCACGGGCGACCCCGCGGCCATGGCACCCTGTACACCAATGGGTTGCACACTGATGCTGCGCGAACAATTCGACGGCGCCCTTTGCGGCCAGAACGCGCTCGTGATCGGACGCAGCAATATTGTCGGCAAGCCGATGGCGCAGCTGTTGCTGCGGGAGAGCTGCACAGTCACGATTGCCCACTCTCGCACCCGGGATCTGCCTGCATTGTGCCGTCAGGCTGATATCGTCGTCGCCGCCACCGGAAGACCGGAAATGGTGAGGGGCGACTGGATCAAGCCCGGCGCGGTGGTGATCGACGTAGGCATCAACCGTATCCGGTTCGAGGGAGAGGAGAAGGCCCGGCTGGTGGGCGACGTGGCCTTCGATGAGGTGGTGGAGGTGGCGGGTGCGACCACGCCGGTACCCGGCGGCGTCGGTCCCATGACGATTGCCTGCCTGCTGCGCAATACCGTGGTGGCGGCCTGCCTGCAGAGAGGTGTCTCCTGCGGGCTTGTCTGATAGGGCTGACGGTTGTCGTCGAGGTCGTGTTCCCGCTGCCGGCCCCGGCGATGACTGCCCCTCTCGGCATTCTCTGAATGCCGCCAGCGAATTCAAGAAGAAGACGAGACCTATAAACCCATGCAGATTTCATCGACCTCCGCAGTGAGCGCCAATACCACGGGAACGTCCCCCCGGGTTGGTCATCGCGTTTTGCCTTCCTGATGGCTTCGGTGGGTTTTGCTGTCGGCCTTGGTAACATCTGGCGCTTCCCCTATATTACCGGCGAGAACGGCGGTGGCGCCTTTGTACTGGTTTACCTGTGTTGTGCCTTTGCGATCGGTGTACCGATCCTGATGGCGGAACTGTTGGTGGGCCGGCGCGGGAGGATGTCGCCGCCCGGCGCGATGCGCAGCGTCGCGCTGCAGGAGCGGCGCAGCAAACACTGGCAGCTGGTGGGCGGCATAAACCTTCTGGCGGCATTTACTATCCTGGTGGTCTACTGTGTGATCGCCGGCTGGGTGCTGAACTACTTGTTCAAGGCCGTGGTGAGTGGATTCGCTGGTGTAGACCGGGTGGTTGCGATCCAGTCGTTTACCAACTTGCTCGGCGACACCGGCGGCATGCTGTTCTGGACCCTGCTGGGGCTGGCCATTACGGGCTCGATCATCTACGCCGGCGTAAAGAACGGAATTGAACGGGCGGTAACCGTGCTGATGCCGGGCCTGTTCATCCTGCTCCTGGCTCTGGTGGGCTACAACGTCGTGGTCGGCGGTTTTGCCGAAGCGGTCGATTATCTGTTTATCGCCGATTTCAGCAAGATCAATGCCTCGGTGGTGCTGGCGGCCGTGGGACAGGCGTTTTTCTCCATTGGGGTAGCCATGGCGGGTATGATGACCTACGGCGCATATCTGCCGAAGTCTGTCTCCATTCCCCGATCAGTGATGCTGATCATTTTTGCCGATGCCTTGGTTGCTCTGCTGGCGGGGCTGGTAATTTTCCCGGCTGTGTTTAATAACGGCATGGATCCCGCGGGTGGACCCGGCCTGATCTTTAAAACCCTGCCGGTGGCTTTTGCGCAGATGCCCGGTGGTCACGTGGTCAGCGTGCTTTTCTTTCTGTTGCTCTCCGTTGCCGCGATTACCTCCATGGTGGGTTTGCTCGAACCCCTGACCTGTTGGCTGGAGGAACACAAGGGATACGTTAGACACAAAAGCGCGCTGGCGATTCTGGTACTGATCGCCGCTTTCAGTGTGGTCAGCATTCTGGGTTACAACACACTGGCCGATTACACTCTGGCCGGCAATGATATCAACAGTACACTGGATTATTTTGCCAACCAGATACTGCTGCCCATTGGCGGTCTGCTGATCGCCATTTTCGTGGGCTGGTTTATCCGTCGGGAGGTCTGCCGAACAGAACTGGGGCTGGGGCATGGAGCATTGTTCAGGGTGTGGTATTTTCTGATTCGGTATGTAGTTCCCACAGCAGTTTTCCTGGTGTTCGTACTGGGCGTGGGCGAATGACGCTTCCATCAGTGTTGCAGCCACGGATGGTCTGGAAGACGCTGGGCATACGATCTGTCCTGCGGTACTATCCAGCCAACTGTGGCTCTTGGTGTATACTGTGGTGAGCCGACCATGAAAAAGAACAGGGAGTCCGACCGGCAGTTTGTACGGCTCTTTCTAAGCAGCCGCCCCCGCCTGTTCAGCCTGGTGTCGCGCTATCTCAAGCGGCCACAGGATGTAGAGGACGTGGTTCAGGAGACTTTCGTGCGCAGCTATCAGTCGTGGATAGACCAGCGCATCGAGCAGCCTGAAAACTACCTGTTCCGTACCGCGCGCAATCTGTCCCTCAAGCATTTGGGTTCGCACAACAACAAAATTACCGACTTCATAGAAGATTTGGAGTTGTCGGAGGTCTTGGACAGTGGGGACAGTGTGCTGCGCCAAATTGAAGGCTCAGAGCGCTTTGCGCTGTTCTGTGAGGCAACCCGGGCGCTGCCCGAGCAGTGTCGCAAGGTGTTTATTTTGAAAAAGGTATATGGCCTGCGTCATAATGAGATCGCGGAGCGCTTGGGGATCACGGTGAGCACCGCCAATCAGCACCTGGCCAAGGCGCTGGCGCGGGTGACGGAATATATGCGCGAACACGGTTATCTGGAGGGCGGCGATGGTGAGTAAGGTCGTGCCTTTTGAAAAGCCCCTCTCTGTCCAGGACCGGGCGGCGCAGTGGCTCGTCGAGCTGGATTATCGTGACCCGAGCCAGGTTGACACCGCCGAACTTGAAGTCTGGCTTGCCGAGTCAGCGGAGCACCGGCGGGTGTTCCGCGAGACTGCCCTGGTATACGGCCAAGCTGATGTACTCCAGGTACTGGCGGACTTGCTACCTCTAGAGTTGGAGCCGGCGGCTTTGTCGGACGCCAAGTCCAGGCCGGCGTTTTCGCCATCATCCTGGCCCAGACGAGGCGGGTCCATCGCGGCAGCCGTTGTCCTCTCCTGTGCGCTTGGCTTTGGTCTGGTGAAGAATGACGGATGGTTTGACAGACAGGGGCAACCACGGTCCTACGCGACCGAGGTTGGCGGGCGCAAGCTGGTGGAACTTGACGACGGTTCCACGCTGACCTTGAACACCGATACCGCTTTGCAGATTGAACTCACAGACACCCTGCGCAAAGTGGTGTTGGAACGGGGTGAAGCCTTTTTTTCGGTGGCCAGCGATCCGGAACGTCCCTTCGTTGTGGTTACGGGAGAAGGGTTGGTGACCGCGGTGGGAACCGCATTCAGTGTCTATAAGCGGGAGCTCGGTGTCGAGGTTACGGTGACCGAGGGCCGTGTCAGGGTGCAGGCGGTGCAGAAGTTGCCCCCAAAGCAATCCGGGCCAGGAAAACCCCATTCGATATCCGGAATGGCTACCGGTACCCTGGATCAGCGCGACCAGGATAAAGGTCCGACCGAAACAGTGCTCGATAGCGGCCAGGTGGCGACCTTCTCAAAGACCATAGAGCACGTGGAGACGGTGGCGCGGGAGAAACTGTCCCGCAAGCTGATCTGGCAGCAGGGGATGTTGGCCTTCGAGGGCGAATCGCTGGAAGAAGTGATCGACCAGTTCTCACGTTACACGACGCTAAAGATCTCTATTGAAGGCTCCGAGCTTCGGTCCATTGCGGTGGATGGCTACTTCAAATCAGATGATCTCGCCAGTATGCTCAATTCCTTGCGTCTGAATTTCGGTATCGAAGTGGTGCGGGAGGACGACGACAGAATCGTGCTGAAACGGTCCTGATCCATTCCTCAAGATTATATTCCTCCCTGAAGATCAGGCAGCGTCCTCACCTGGTTGAGCGGTCCCTGTATTGTCGCTATGCTGTCATAAATCAAGTCGCCACCCACTTATCCTGCCTGCGCAGGGACTTATAACAGCCTGATATTGTTCCGCGAATGTACAGATTGTTCTCTAACACGGAGGGTGCTGTAAATTTCTTCGCAGCGAACTAACAGATTTCCAAAGCCCAGGGGTCTTTTATACCAAGGCGCGGCGTTGGCCGCCCGTGGGAAGGCGAATGGCTCCTTGGAAAAAAGGCGCTATCGATGGCCACTTGTGGCGATGGTGTGTGTGGGTCTTTTGTTGCCCGCGCTGGCTATCGCCCAGGAGTTATTCCGCTTCGATCTTCCCGCCGGCCCCGCCAACGTTGCGCTGCGTGAGTATGCCCGGCAGTCCGGGCGGCAAGTTCTTCTGCCTCGAAGGCAATTGAAGGACTACCGCTCCAATGCCGTACGTGGCCGCTATGCGGCGGATGAGGCGTTATCGATACTGCTGGCCGAGAGTGGTCTTGAGGCAGAGGTCGATACAGCCGGCACACTTGTCGTCAAGGTGGCTGACAATACACAAGGTGGGGAAGGGGAAGAGATGAAACAACAGGATAAAGGATTGCTGGCAAGGATGGTCAACCTGTTTACCGCGCCGGCCGTCGCTGCCGCGGTGGCAACCGGCGGCGTCACGGGTGCGACGGCACAGACTGAGCGCCGGGAAGGCGACACGCGTCCGGTGCTGGAGGAAGTCATTGTCACTGCGCTCAAGCGGGAGCAGGCACTGATGGATGCTCCGATTTCGGTATCCGCGTTCACCGGTGACGACCTGGAGCGCATGGGTGCCGACAATCTGGGGGATTTTTTGCAGCGCGCCCCGGGGGTTGCGGTCAATGACACCGGCAACGGCAGCCAGGTGATTTACATCAGGGGGTTGTCCTCGATCTTTGGCGACCCTCCCGTCGGTTTCTACCTCGACGAAATACCTTTCACGACGATTGGTATAACGGGTGTGCCCGACGTGCGCTCCTTCGACCTGGAGCGGGTCGAGGTGCTGCGCGGCCCCCAGGGCACGCTGTATGGCGCCAGCTCTCTCGGAGGTACGATCCGGATCCTGACTCGCGATCCCGAGCACAACGAGTTCCAGTTCAAGGGTGACGTCTCCTACTCGGATACCGAGGGCAGCAGCGACAACCGGGGCTACAAGGCTGCGGTCAACCTGCCTCTCGTGAACGACACGCTCAGCCTCCGCGCAGCGGTCACGCACGAGGAGGAAAGCGGCTGGATCGACCTCAATGACTCGACCGGCGCCATTGAGGAAGAGGGCTACAACGACTTCGATGTCACGACGTGGCGTGGCAAGCTTCGCTTCACTCCGAGTGAGAGGGTCGACGTCATCGCTTCCGCGTGGAACTATGACTCTGACGCTTCGGGCGGCAACCTGGCTAACGACAATGGTTTGAACGATGTATTCGCTGTCGGCGGCGGGCGCGCCTCGACGGATGCCGAATACGAGATCTACAGCGCATTGGTCAATATCGACTTAGGTGCGTTTACGCTCAGCAGTTCCACGGCGACAATGGATTTTGACCTCTTCAGCGATTCCGTATTCGGTACCACGGATCGGCTGAACCAGAATTTCACTCAGGAGTTCCGCTTGACGTCCAACGGGGACAGCCGGATTTTCTGGGTTGCGGGCGCTATCTACTCTGAGGTGGAGACGTTTGCTGAAGCAGCGATCAGCCTGCCTGGTGTCAACTTTTTGTTCACGGAGAATACTGAATCGGAAAATTGGGCGGTTTATGGTGAACTTACCTACAGCTTTTCCGATACCCTCGATGGCACGATCGGTGTTCGTTATTTCGAGGATGACCGGAGGCGCAATGACACAACGGGAGACGTTGCCTTTCCCGAACTCGGGGGCGAATACGACGATATCAGCCCGAGGTTGAGCTTGGCCTGGCGCCCGGATGACAACACGCTGGTATACGGCACCATTTCCAAAGGCTTTCGTAGCGGTCAGACGCAGCCGGCAGTCACTGTATCGACTGCGGCGCTGCTGGGCATTTCGGTACCGGAAGAGGTCGGCGCGGAGGAGGCCTGGAGTTTCGAAGCTGGAATGAAGCTCACCCGGTTGGACGGGCGCTTCTCGCTGGAAAGTGCGCTGTATTACATCGACTGGGACGATCTGCAGACCGTGGTGGAAGTGGTCCCCGCGACGCTGGGTGCGTTCATGACCGCCGGTTCCTCCTCTGCTTACGGGCTGGATCTTGCACTGCGCTACTCGCTGACGGATATGCTGTCATTCAGCATCGGTGGCAACTGGAACTCTTCCACCTACGACGAGGACGTCTTAAGCGCCGATGGCATGACGTTGGTGTACGAAGAGGGCAAGCAGATCAACGAGTTCCCTAAATATACCCTGTCGGGCTCGGTGGACTACCTGAACCCCGGCGCCATAAACGGCATGGACTTCATCGCCCTCGCAGCGCTGGAGCATATGGCAGAGCGCACCACCGGCTTTGGTGCTATCCGCACGTCGGGTGACGAAACGACCCGGCTCAATGCGCGTGTCGGCATTCAGGACGAAAACTGGGGACTGTATCTGTTCGGCGAGAACCTCAATGACGAGGGCGGCGCCGTGGTGCCGCAGGCAAACAGCGTACTTGCTCTGCGCTACCGTCCCCGCACCATCGGGCTGAATCTCAAGTTCAATTTCTGATCCATTACACTGTCGCGCCCCCCCAAAAGGGGCGACTTCATCGTTCGTGGGAGGGAACTAATGCCCAACAATTTATTGATCGCCAGCCTCCTCACGCTGTGTCTGAGTGCAATGGCCGCCGACGAAGCACAACTGTCTGACAAAGCACCGGTTAGCGTTACGGTTTCGCTGTTTAATTACGCGGCAGTCGATATCGATGCCAGCGCAGACCGGGTGTGGCAGCTGATTCAGGACTATTACCTGCAGGTCGAAGGAATTGCGCCGTCAGGATACGAGTCAGCCCCACTGGCGGACGACCCGGCCGCCTATATCAGCGGATACCGCATGGTTCTCAGGGATGAGGCTAACCAGCTCATTGACGAGCGTAAAGTTTACATCACAGAGCTGGACGAAGCAGCGCGGCGTTTGAGCCTCTATGCCCACTACCTGGGAGATCCGCAGTCGGATATGCGCGTTCACGCGACCTACGAGGCGATAGAGACAGGGGACGGCGCACGCTACGCGCTCTACGCACACACCTTGCTGAATATACAGGTGCCAGAGGGGAAGCCGGCGGCGGATTATATTCAGGCGCAGGCAATGAATTTACGGGAACAGTCGCAGCATTTCCTGGATCAGCACCTGGATGTTACCAAACGGTACCTGGAGGCGGGTGATGACGAAACGGGGGAAAGTACAAGCCAGCGTCTCGACGCGCTGATGCGCGACTTTTGGGCGGCGCAGGTGGAGGCTATGCCGCTGGCGGCGACGCCGTTTCCCGACAGGCAGGCCTACCGCGATTATTCCTCCCGCCCCAAGGCTTTCGGCCGCTATGCAGAGGAGAAATCGACTTGATGCGCCGGGACATCGAGAGCGGCTGGGTACGGTAAGGGCACCGACGATACATTATTTTATTGCGGCGGCAATAGTTGCAATTCCGCCCTCGGGACAGACGAAAAGTAAAAGGATGATTCATGAAGATTAACAGGCGCACGGCAATGACTGCATTGGCGGTTTCTATTGCGGCAGCAACGACCTCGGCTCTGGGTGGCCTTGGTTCGCAGGCGATGGCGGCAAAAGGGATGTCCGCTGATCTTTCTTCGGCCACACCTGCCCGCTCGCCCTTGGTGCGCGCTGACGCTGAGCAGTGGGATATGACGTCGAAATTCACCGGTCGGACCTACCGCATCTTTGTCGCCAAACCGCCGGCAGCGGCGCCGATGCCCCCGGAAGGCTACCCGGTGGTCTATCTAAATGACGGTGACTTCAACTTCCATACCGCCGCCGATGCGCTGATGATGCAATCCATTGGCCTCGAAATCAAGCCTGCTTATCTTATCGGTATCGGTTACGGGAAGGGGTGGGAGACGGCTGCGCGTACACGTATGGCCGACCTGCTTCCCTTCCCTCCCGATCCGGCGACCCATGCTACCTTGGAGACCTCGCCATTGACGAAGGGTGCGACGTACGGCGAGGCGGAGGCTTTCCACCGCTTCCTTACCGAGGAGTTACGGCCACAGATCGAGGCTGCCTACCCGGTCGACCACAGCGACACCGCCTTGTGGGGCCATTCTTTTGGCGGTCTCTTCGCGCTGCACGTCCTGTTTAACCATCCGGAGGCCTATCGCACATTTCTGATTAACAGTCCGTCCATCAACTGGAACAATGGCGCGATCTTGAAGGACGAGGCCAAGCTCGCAGCGCAGCTAGCAGTCGGCAAGGGTGCTCCCCGCGTGTTGTTCACGGCCGGGGAATTCGAGGAGAAGCTGGCCGACCATGTGAAGATACACCCGGGTGCGACCCGGGAGCAGATGCAAGCGAAGATGACGGCCTTCGGCATGATTACCCAGGTTCGTGCTCTGGCCAACAGGCTCGAATCCCTGGATGCCCCTGCCGGTACAGAAGTCAAAATCATCGTCTTTGCAGGCGAAACCCACTTGAGTGTCATCCCTGCGGCGATCAGTCGCGGTCTGCGCTTCGCGTTACCCCTGTGATGGAGCGGACCCCCATGCGCGAAACCATAGCAGCAGGCATCCTTGGCCTCACCCTTGCAGGAAGCGCCCAGGCTGTTCCCACCACTGAGGAAATGTCGGCGCGCTATGCCCGTGCGACGGCCTCGACCGCTTCGGCGCTCGCATCTCTAGTCCTGAATGCGAGCGTCAGCCCGCATTGGCTCGACGGCGGCGGCTTCTGGTATCGCCGCGCGCTACGGGGCGGGGGCGAGTTCCGCGTCGTGCAAGCCTCGGGCATCAACAGTGTCGCGTTTGACCACGCCCGTCTTGCGACGTCGGTGTCGCAGGCGGCGGACGCCATGCTCAGGCCCTTGGGGCTCAACGTCACCGCCCTGCAACCAGGACAATGGGTCGAGGTAACTGTCGAGGGCAACATCGTGCGCTGCACGCTGGTCGACTACCGCTGCGCCGAGCCCATCGTGCCGCAAGCTGCGAAACCGCGCCAACTCCTGTCGCCAGACGGCCGCAAGGCGGTGTTCGTCAAGGATCACGACCTCTGGCTCAAGGAAATCGCCAGCGGCCGCGAGAGTGCCCTGACCGCGAACGGCGAAGCTTATTTCGCCTGGGGCAAGCTACCGGACGCATCGCTGCTCGCCCTCGTCAACGAGAGCCATGCACTGCCTCTGCCCCCTGGGGCGCGAGTTGGTCGCCGAACGGCCGCTATTTGGTGGCCAGCCGCATTGACGAACGGCCGATCGAGCCCTACCCGTTCTTTCAGGGCGCGCCGCGGGACGGCAGCTTCCGGCCGATCGTGCGAACCGCTCGCATCAGCCTGCTGGGCGAACCGACGCCAGTTTTGACCGCTGTGGTATTCGACACCGTCACCGGAAAGCGCCTGACGGTCGCCCTGCCGGATGGCTTCTCGAATGACTACCTGATCGAGGTCCTCGGCTGGTCCGCCGACGGCAAGCGCTTCTATGCTGCGCTACGGGGCAAGGACCGTGAGCTGGATCTAAAGGAGATCGACGCCGAGACCGGTTCGGTCCGCACACTCGTGACCGAGACTGCCAAGGGGTTTCTTGGCCTGAACTCCGAGATGTACAACGGCCCCAACGTGCGGCTGATCAACGATGGTCGCGAGATCCTATGGTACTCGCAGCGTAGCGGGTGGGGCCACCTCTACCGCTACGATCTCCAGACCGGGAAGCTGCTAAACGCGGTGACGCATGGCGACTGGCTGGTACGCGACATCCTGCACGTCGACAAAGCGCGTGGCCGGATCATCTTCACCGCGTCGGGCCGCGAGGCCGGCAATCCCTACCGCCGTCGCGTCTACCGGGTGAACTTCGACGGCTCAAGCCTGACCCTGCTGACACCTGAGGATGCAGACCATACTCTGGCGGGTCAGGCCACTGGTGCGTTCGCTCTGTTCTTCGGGATCTCGAACACCGCCTCGAAGGTCTCACCGGATGGCGCGAGTTTCATCGACACCTGGTCCACGCCCACTAAACCGCCGGTAACGGTGTTGCGTCGCACCTCCGACGGCGGCGTGATCACCAGGCTGGAGACTGCTGACATCTCAGGCCTGACCGCCATTGGCTGGCGGCCGCCGGAGCACTTTGTGGTCAAGGCCGCGGACGGAAAGACTGACATCTACGGCGCAATCTGGTGGCCCGACGCTGCCATGGGCGACTGTGTGCCGGTGATCGACAACCTGTACGGCGGCCCACAGACCACTGTCGTCCCGCACGGTTTCACCGCCTCGGGCTGGAATGACTCCTTCGCGATGACCAAACTCGGCTTCGCCGTCGTCACCGTCGATGGACGGGGCACGCCCCTGCGCTCGCAGGCCTTCCAGGACGAGAGCTTCATGAATTTTGGCGACACCATGGTCGATGATCACGCCGCCGTGATGGAGCATCTCGCTGTACTTTATCCACGTCTCGATAAGGACAAGGTTGGCGTTACTGGACACAGCTTGGGCGGATATGTTTCGACCCGCGCTATGCTGCGTCGCCCTGATTTATTCAAGGTGGGGGTCTCGTCTGCAGGCTCGCACATCTATGAGGCTCTGTACGGCACGTCAGGCATATTCCAGAAACCCGACTATGGCGACGGACGGGAGATCAAGCCCCGTCCCGACGCATCGCCGGCAAATTACCGCGCCATGAGCAACGCTCCGCTGGCGGCCAATCTGCGCGGACCGCTTCTGATCGGTCACGGCGAACTGGATGAAAACGCGCTGCCCGGAACCACCCTGCAGTTCATCGACGCCCTCATCAAGGCAGGGCGCCGTTACGACCTCGTCTACCTGCCCAACACGACGCACCGTTTCGGGTCGGGCGGCGATTACTTCACGCTCCGGCGCTGGGACTATTTTACCGAACACTTGCTTGGCGTCGAGCCGCCGTTCCCGCCTTATGGCCCGCAGCCCTGAGCGACCTTCAAATGCTTCATATGGTGGCGTCACCATCAAGAGCACCCGAATTTCGAATGGGATAACCACGAGGCAGGAAGACGAGATTAATCAGCGCACAGGTAACGAAGAGAAGATGAGCATCTTTCTCCAGCCCCAGGCTCTTTTGACCAGACCGAGAACAGGGTGGAGCCAGTAGGGACCAGTCCCTTGGCTCCAAATCACCTATGTCCTCAGAATAAGCTGTTACCTATGTCCCCGGAAAGGAGCTGCATCCAATTCAGTATTGATTGTTTCTGTATCTTGATCGTTTATTTTACAGCTCTCCGGTCGGAGTGGATTGAGCCAGGGCCAAGGAGGTGAGACAGGTGCGCGAGTGGAGGTTCTGGGAGTCATCCGCTCTACGGCCTTGAGGATAAGTTCTCCGACGCGGACTCACAAGAATAAGCCGGGGCTTCCATACGTGCTCGAAAGGGATATGGCGGAACGCGAGAAGGCGCGCAGCGGCCGGGAGACCGTCTACACGTACGCAGTTTTCGCAAGGTCTGGTCAGGGCTGCGCATTATCGGGATTTGAGGGTAAGTGCGTTCGCTGAGTGGGGTAGGGCGGTTGCTTGAGAATCAGGAGCTAGTATTCCTAGTTCTGGAAGAGTTAACTTGTCAGTACCAACGAACGGATATCACATAGTGCGCCCATCATGGTTCTGACCATGCGACGCCATCGTAAAACTCGACTCCTGGCCGTGCACTCTCGTTTACTCGCAACTCAAAGATGTCGGGCCGGGAGTAGTGGCCGCTGGGGTCAAAGTCATAACGGGCGCGCATAATATTATCAGTTTCAATTTGTGCAGCTACGATACCTGAACTCCCAAGCAATGGGCCCGCGATTATGTCACCCAATGGCCAACTATCATGCTTCCGCCATTGACCAGCGGCTTATCCTCGTCCCAAGATGCCACTTTAATACCGAGGGAAGATGGAGATGGCTGAAACTGGCACGCGCTTATTAAAAAGCACCGGCCCTCCGTAGCAATGTGACGCATGCTAGAGCGCCAGATATCCCGATCATCCATCGTAGGAGCACACCAAAACTCAACGCCTTTTGCATACAATGCCGCACGCATCAGAGGCATATAATTTTCCCAACAAACCGCTGAATTCAGGCGGCCGTAGATAGATTCAACTGGCGATAGCTTCGATCCATCGCCTTGTCCCCAAACCAATCGTTCCGCTGCCGTGGGTATTAATTTCCTACGGCTGTTGACCAAACCATCAACTGGGGAAAATGTTAACACAGTACAGTATAAGCTTGAATGTGCACGCTCGATCACACCGATAGTGAGAAAGCACCCTATTCTCTTCGAGAACCCCGCGAGTTCGTTTGTTTCAGGACCGGGAACCACAATCGATTCATTGAAATATTTGCGAAATTCCTCTCGGCCAGCTTCAAGCCGATATCCGACAAACGTTCCAAATCCGGTGCCTTTAGGATATCCCCCGATTGAAGCCTCCGGGGCAACAACCAAGAAAGGTCGCTGTGAAGAAAGTTCGCTTTCGGAGTCGAGAATTTGCTCTAGTGCGCTTGCAACGCCGAGGGAATGGTTCTGGATTTGGAGTGCAGCAATCGTAAGGACCGTCATATCATTCTCCTATTGTCGAGTCAGTTTAGATCAGACTCGGCATACCGGCCGAGTCATAACCCTCAATTTCAAACTACGTCACCGCCCGCCGAACACCGTTAGAATCTGATTGGTCCCCGCTTTGCATTCACAATCAGAACCCTCTGGCCAGCGGACTGGCGGCTCAGAGCACCACTGCCTTATTGCCATTGGTGAAAATGCGTTCTTTCGCATACCAACCGACCGCGCGCGACAGCACCGAAGCTTCGACCTCGCGACCGATCGCAACCATCTCATCTGCGGTGGCGGCGTGGCTTACCCGCCGCACATCCTGCTCAGTGATCGGGCCTTCAGCCAAGTCCGCGGTAACGAAGCGCGCCGTCTCACTGAAGCCGATATTGATCATTGCGACATCGACACCGCTCTTCCGCTGCAGTTCGAGCTGGGGAAGGAATGCTTCGTCATCGGGACGAAGCGGAAGACATCCGTAATTGCCCCAGACAAGGTTCGAACGAAGAAGCGTAGCTGCCTGCATGGGGGGGGTAAACTCCGATTGACCCGACGAATCGGGCCATAAATGCATTACTGTATATTAATGCTTGGACGGAGGACCGTCTATCTCCCGCTCGGTCGTGTGTTTCGCGTTTCGCCAAATTCATTTCGAGCGCGTTCAGAATTCCGGCTCGTGGTAGGTCGATACGTTTCGAAGATGCTGGTATTAGAATGGAAGGGTCATCGGCTGACGGACTGCGATCCCCATCGTAGCGTCGGGCCTAGGTTTTACGCCACGTCAGTCAGGGGGCAGGCCAATGCGCGAGGTAGAGACATACCGAGTTAAAGAGGGACCATCGCGGCAATCCATTCATCGCGCCATTCTCCGCAACAGGGTGTGAGGCGGCCGAATGTGTCGTCCCACGCTGAAACCGAAATCGACATTCTCTCCCGCTACGAAGCGGCCGAAGTCTCTCTCAATGCTACGTTGATTCAGGCCCTTGAACACCAGATTTGACAATAACTCTCATGTCAGGGACTCAGTCCCTGTCAGGAATATGTTGGTGCACGCAATGAAAATCCCAAACCTTTTGTCTTGACGGTGCAGACCATCCATCCTGCAGAAGGTGATCCGCGCCAACAAGGAGGTAAGCTCCAAGCCGAATGATGCTCTACACTAGTTCAATAGAGCGAGTCCGTGCATGGCCGTGGCGCCAAACTCATAGTAGCAACTCTTCGCTGCGGTAAAATATTCGCGGTAGGTGGTGGAGGGTTTCACCGGCAATTCCTCTTCATTGCCGCCCAGCAAATACTCGGCAGCGGCCTTGCCAAACACACTGCCAGGTCCTATACCCCGCCCACTATAGCCAAAGATACTCAACGCGTTGGGGCCGAATTTGACGATATGGGGTAAATGATCTGCAGAGAAAGCGATGCGCCCGTGCCAACTGTGTTCGAATTCGATTGCTTCCAGGTAGGGAAACATCTGGTGCAACGTGTGTTTGGCCCATTGATAATGAATGCCGCTGGTTGCACCTTCAATATTGCCCAGCGCGCCGATGATCAATCTTCCCGCTGCGTCTCGTCGCAGTGAGGTCATGATAAGCGCCGTATCCCAGCAGCCCTGGCGCTCCGGCAGGATGCGCTCCAGCATTGCCTCCGGCAGTGGCCGGGTAGCGGCCTGGAAGAAATGCACGGGCGTATATTGAGGCACCGCGTTGCCGATCGACAAATCCTGGTGATAGGCATTGGTGGCCAAAAGAATCCCATTGGCATCGATGGTATTCGTTGATGTGCGGACTCGCCAGCGCCCGCCGGCTCGCTCTATTGCGACAACGGGCGTGCCTTGGTAGACAGAGGCGCCGGCGGCCACCGCGGCATGGGCCAGGCCGCGAATATAGGCAAGTGGTTGAATGGTCCCCACGCCGTGTTGCCAGATCGCACCGCGATATGCGGAGATGCCGGTTTTTGCCGCCGTTGCTTCGCCGCTCAACAGTTCAGCATTCAATCCCCTTGCCAGGTACTGTCTCAAACGATCCTTCAGGTTCGCCAGCCCTGCGGCCGAATGGGCGCAATGCAAGGTGCCGGTCCGGGTAAGCTCACAGTCTATCCCGAAACGGTCGATATTCGAGAATACCTGCTGGGGTCCCCCGGCTAACTGGGTATGGATTTTCTCGCCCGCTGTTTTACCCAGAATTTTTCTATCTTTTCCGGCTCCATCCAGAGGCCAGCATTGACGAGCCCGACGTTCCTGCCGGAGCCGCCGTGACCGATGTCATTGGCCTCCAGCAAGGTCACATTGAGCCCTTGTTCTGCCAGTTCCAGAGCCGCCGTTACACCCGTATAGCCGCCTCCGATCACGACCGTGTCCACAGCCTGATCTTCATTCAGCGCAGTATAGCCGAGGGCTTTCCGGGCCGTATTGCGCCAGAGGTTGCTTGAGGGCGCGCGCTTGCTCACATCTGACTCCCTGGTAAATGTTTATCATCTTCGGATGGCGGGCGAGTATTGCATCGTAGAGCGACCGAGCGCTAGCGTGGATTTGGTACAAGATTGTGACAAAATCTCATGGATGATCAGGAAGTGAAACAGGGCTCCGTGGTGTGGCAGGCACTGGCGGTCATGCTGGATAAGTCATATCGTTGTGAGCAATAGTCATTTTACAGCTCCGTCGCAGCTGTGCTCCACTGACACGGCTCCACGAGAACCTCACAGCTTTGTGACGGGTGATGGGGTGAATTTTCCAGAAGTCATTCAGAGGTGCCTGAAAAGTGAAACTGACAGACGTAATAGACAGTCTCGGACTGGACATCAGCACATTGAATCAAGGTGACCTGAGTGTCTCCAGCCCAATTGACGGCCGCGAGATCGGCCGCGTGAAGACCCACTCCACCGCCGAGGCGGATGCCGTCATCGCCAGGTCTCGTGCCGCCTTTGCGCAGTGGAAAATGGTGCCCGCCCCAAGCGCGGCGAATTGGTTCGCGTGCTGGGCAATAAACTCCGGGAGCACAAAGAGGCTCTGGGCGCGCTGGTCACCTTCGAGTGCGGCAAGATCTATCAGGAAGGTCTCGGTGAAGTGCAGGAAATGATCGACATCTGTGATCTTGCTGTGGGCCTGTCCCGCCAGCTCCACGGATTGACTATCGCCTCCGAGCGCCCGGGCCATCGCATGAGTGAAACCTGGCACCCCGTTGGGCCGGTGGGTATTATTTCGGCATTCAACTTCCCCGTCGCGGTGTGGAGCTGGAATGCCGCCCTGGCCGTGGTCTGCGGTAACAGTGTCATCTGGAAGCCCTCTGAGAAAACACCGTTGACGGCACTCGCCTGCCAGCAGCTGTTTGACGATGCCGTCAGGGACGTCGGCGGTATACCGGAGGGTCTGTCCCAGGTGTTGATCGGCGATGCCGCCATCGGTGCCCAATTGGTCGCTGACAAACGGGTACCGGTGATCAGCGCCACCGGCAGTACCGCGATGGGCCGCAAGGTGGGCCCGATGATGGCCGAGCGCTTCGGCCGCTCGATCCTGGAGCTCGGTGGCAACAATGCCATTATTGTCTGTCCCACGGCCGACCTCGATATGGCGTTGCGCGCGATCCTGTTTGGTGCCGTGGGCACCGCCGGACAGCGCTGCACCAGCACGCGGCGCCTGCTGGTGCACAAATCCATCTATGACGAGCTGATGCCGGCCCTGAAAAAGGCCTATCAGGGTGTCAGGATTGGCAACCCGCTGGACGCCGGGACACTGGTAGGGCCGCTCATTGACAGGGCCGCCTACGACAGTATGCAAGCTGCGTTGCAGGCAATGGCGGGCGGCGAGGTGATCGGTGGTGAGCGGGTCCTGGCCGATGAGTATCCCGATGCCTATTATGTCCGGCCCGCGATTGCCGAAATGCCGGCATCCAGGCAAACGGTACAGGAGGAGACATTCGCGCCGATTCTCTATGTCTATCCCTATACCGACCTGCACGAGGCGATTGCGCTGCAAAACGATGTACCCCAGGGATTGTCCTCCGCCATTTTCACCAATGATATGCGCGAGGCGGAAACCTTTCTATCCGCCGCCGGCGGTGACTGCGGCATTGCCAATGTCAACATCGGTACCAGTGGTGCGGAAATCGGTGGCGCCTTTGGTGGGGAGAAGGAAACCGGTGGCGGTCGCGAGTCCGGCTCTGATGCCTGGAAGGGCTATATGCGCCGCGCCACTTCCACGGTGAACTACTCCACAGAGCTGCCACTGGCCCAGGGCATCGAGTTCGATATCTGAAAGAGGAAAGTCGATGACGGCTGACAAGGTGAGCGAGGGCGGGGCCGGCTACCCCGCCGACACTCTCGGGTTGGAGGCCGGGGAGATGCGCCGCCTGGGTTACCAGGTGGTGGATATGGTGGTCGACCGGCTGGCGGGCAAAGCCGGCGAGGCCGCGATCCTGACCGGACGGGCCGACCAGCTCAGGCAGGCGCTGGGCGGCCCGCTGCCCGAACAGCCGTCGAATGCCCAGGAGTCTCTCGCGCTGTTGGCCGAGATAGCCCTGCCCCATCAACAGCAGGGCGACCATCCCCGCTACTTTGCCCGGGTGCCAGGCCCCAGCTCCTTCGCCGCCGTGCTGGGGGAGTGGCTGGGTACCGGGTTCAACAGCATGGCTGCGTCCTGGGCGGGCGGCTCCGGTCCCGCTACCATCGAGCTGGTGGTGATCGAATGGTTGCGCCAGTTGATGGGCATGCCCGAGGGCACCGAGGGCGTTCTGGTCAGCGGCGGTTCCATCGCCAACCTCACCGCTTTTGCCGCCGCGCGTGCCAGCCATGGCACGGGCGTCGTGTACCTGAGCGACCAGGCCCATTCGTCGCTGCCGCGAGCACTGAAGGAACTGGGTTTCCCGCCGGAACATATTCGTATTCTGGCAAGCGACGAGCAGCTCAAAATACCGCTTGACGCGCTACTCACGGCCATTGCCGGGGACAGACAGGCGGGCCACAAGCCGTTCATGGTGATCGGTACCGCTGGGACCACCAACGCCGGTACTGTCGATCCGCTGCCGGAACTGGCTGATATCTGTGTCCGGGAAAACCTGTGGTTTCATATCGATGGTGCCTACGGTGCCCCGGCGGCGCTCACGGCGTCCGGGCGCGATTACCTGCGCGGTATGGAGCGCGCCGACTCGCTGGTGCTGGACCCGCACAAGTGGTTGTTCCAGCCCTATGACGCGGGCTGCCTGTTGATTCGCAAAGGGGCGCTCGAGCACTGTTTCAATATGAACCCCGAGTACCTGAAGGATGTGGAGGCCGGTGCGGGCGAAGTGGATTTTCGCAATCGCGGCCTTGAATTGACCCGGCGCTCGCGTGCGCTGAAGCTCTGGATGAGTTTGCGTACCTATGGCGTAGCCCGGTTTCGCGAGGCGATTGCCGCCGGCATTGCACTGGCCGAGTACGCCGAGGACTACCTGCGGCAACAGCCTGACAAGTGGGAAGTGGTGACCCCGGCACAGATCGGCGTGGTCTGTTTTGCATTGCGGCGGGGATCCGGCGAGGACCACAAACGCCGTGCCCGGGATTTGGCAGAGAGCGGGTTTGCCTGCGTGTCTTCCACTTCCCTCAAGGATCGCACCGTGCTTCGACTCTGTACCATCAATCCACTGACGACGCGGGACGATATCCGGGAAACCATTGACCGGCTCAACAATACATAAATAGATCTTCAAAGCGAACCTCATTCTACTGGTGTGCACACTTTGGGTAGGCTGAATTATAGGAGCTAGCGCCCTGCCACTGAGTACGCAGGCAAATCACTTGACATGTTTGCCGTGCTCGATGAATAATCCCTTCGACTTATAATGATGATCAGGGACTAATTACAGCTCCTGAATGAACTAAGCAGGTCCTATAAAGTACTCGATATTGGTCTTTAGTTCAGGAAGTCCTCTTGAGAAGGCAAATGATAGAAAAACGTCCGCAGTATGAAAGGTAAGGATAACATTATAAAAGTTGCGGACGTCTTGCGTAGGATTTAGCTGGTCCGGGATAATTCCCGAACCGCCTTCTCGAGTAGTTCATATATCAACTCCAAGTTGCGGCAGGCTTGAAAATGCGAGTGCCCAGACGATTTCTTCCTTCCATCAGCATGCTCAGCGTATTTGAGGCGGCTGCGAGGAGGGGCAGCTTTTCTGCAGCGGCTGAGGAGCTGTGCTTGAGCCAAAGTGCAGTAAGCAGGCAGATCAAATGTCTTGAATCCCAGCTGGAACATAATCTGTTTATTCGGGATCGAGGAAGCGTCCGTGTCACCGAGGCAGGCGAACGGTACGCAAGCAGTATACGGGATGCACTTTCCCTGATTGCCACAGCATCAATAAACTTGAGAGCCAGCCCTGTAAAGAGCACACTCAATCTGGCGGTTGATGCTTCATTGGGGGCGCGTTGGCTTGTCCCCCAATTATCTGAGTTTCTTGAGCTAAACCCGAATGTGAAAGTAAATTTAAACGCGATTACAGAGCCCTTTGACCTTCGCAAGGAAAATATCGACGCTGCCATATGTTTTGGAGACACTCGCTTGAGTCATGCTGAAGCTAGGTTTTTGATGAAGGAAAAACTGGTCCCTGTATGCTCAGCGGGATTTTTGAAGAAATATCCGATAGATTCTACGCAAGCGATTTTGGATATCCCCCTCCTGCATGTGACGAGCAGGCCGGACGCATGGGAGCGTTGGTTGCGGTTTATGGATGTAGAGTTTGATTTCTTGACGGGAATAATGACCAATCAGTTTGATATCGCTATCAATGCTGCTCAGTATGGTATGGGGCTGGCGCTTGTGCCGGAGCTACTGATATTGCAAGAACTTGAGGAAGGCTCATTAGTGTCCCCCTTGAATATGCACATAGAAAGCGAAGGCTCCTATAGTTTTGTTTGGTCAAGTGGCACGGGCCAGCTGGAAATTCTTATCAAATTCTATGACTGGCTCATAGGGAAGGCATGTCTTGGAGTGGTTGAATAGATGTGAGCGGCCTGGTTAAAGAATAATGCCTTGAAACCTTGCGGTTGAAAGTGAACGCAGGAATGTAGTATTCGAAATAATTTAAGCTGGATGTTATTGGCCTGGTAATTGACACATCATCGCCTTGCTTTTTGCCTCCTTCCTGGACACCCAGCTTGCGCGTGACATCGCCGCCCTGTCCGTCGACGAGCACCGATATTCGCGGCGGTGTCAGGGGCGCGCCCGGTCGCTGAGAGAGTGCCACTTCCCACCGGACAGTGTATTGGCAAAGAGGGGCGAGGCCGCGTCAGTGTCGTCGCGATGGGATAGCTTTGTCTTTTCATGGGTTCACTTCTTGCCCGCCAGGAATGAAAGTTATATCTACTTGTTCAATACAGTCTTCACGTGCTGCTCGAGTCGCGGGAGAGGCATGGCGCCATAATCCAATATCGCTGCATGGAATTTGAGTACATCGAACTGCATACCCCTCATCGACAGTTGGTCGGGATGACCAAGTCATTTAAGAATACATCCCGCACCAGGAACATGAAGACAAACGGGTAGATCAGTTGTGGTTAGTATGACAGTACTAGCCCCCTTTAAAGGGGGCAAGGAGCCGAAGACTCCATAATTACCATTTTGAACGCCCACAAAACTAAAGCGCCGATTTTTTCGGGGCTACTTACTTCGTCGATAGAATACGACGACGAAGTGCCGTAGGGCTTGCGCCAAAATGGCGCTGTACCGCCACCGAGAAACTTGAGGGGCGAGCGTAGCCCACAGCGTAAGCTATCTGGGATATCGATGCGTCGCGTTTGTTGAGCATCGCCAATGCCTGTTCCATGCGTAATTGCTGAATGTAGTCGAATACCGACTGGCCTAGAATTTGGCGAAAACCGGTGCACAAACCACTTCGGCTAAGTCCCACTTCATGTGCGAGACTCTCCAGCGAAGGTGGCGTAGCGAAGTTTGTCATGAGAAGGCGTTGCGCCTTCAGGACACCCCGCGCTGTCAATATCGTGGCTTCAGGAGACCCAAAACCATCGGCATGTTCCAGTGCCTGAAGGATATGACACACAATCTCGACCGTCTTGGAATGAACGAACAGGCGTCGCCGACGTCCCTCCAATGAACAGGTATGCAAGTCATCAAGACAGCGAAGCAGGGCGGTACTCAACGGCAGGGCGCGTGCTACCGTGTAATCCAGCTTGCCCTCTAAAAACTCCTGGAGCACAACGGGCAGCTCATATTCGCTACCACAAAACAGTGCCTCCAGCGCCTCGCGATGCACGGCGACGCAGACATATCGGGCGCAGCCGGAGAGGGTCACTTCGGTGGCGGGCTCGCCGGCGGGCTCGATGACGATGACCGTACTGGGTGCTTCCAGGCTCAGTTGATCCCCGCCGGAGAACAGATATTCGCCGTCGCCGCGGCTGGCGACGTAAATCTGCAGCATATCGGGACACGATAAATATCCCGACTGGGGCCTGTTCAAATTACCATCACCGAAGGTAACGAAAAAGCCATCGGCTAAGCCACAAAACTCGTATCTACCGCTCCCGCAGGGTCCCTTCACATCCAGACGATAATGGTGGCGGTCGGTCATCGGCACGAAAGCGTCCAGCAGCTCCTCCGCACCCCGTGCTGGGTCAAAGGTGTAGTCCTGGAGTGCATAGGACACAACGAAGTGTCTGGTATGTTCCCCCGGAGGCGGAAAACGCCGCGTCGGAATGGTATGAAGGCCGATCCGGGACCGTTTGTTTGAGAGTATTGCCATAGCAAGATAATGTACGCCTGTATTTCAAACTGTCAAGGTGCCAGTGGGGCGGAAATTGCCATGTGGCTTAGAGGCAGTTTTTGATCTTTGTGTGATCGTCTATTTCCTGTCCCAGATAACCACATTAAAAATATCGCCCGCGTACTGAAGCTTATTTGGCGACGGTCGAAAGTCTTTTAGCGAAAATCGAAAGCAGTTCTGTGTACACTTTACAGTCAATATCCGGCGTTGTGGCACCAGACACAGAACTAGTAGCGCGCCGGATCACTAGGGGAAGAATATGCACTACAGAACTAGATCGGTAGTAAGGACTGCGCAAATATCCCTCCTCCTTGCGGCAGCCCTCGCTGTAACACCCGTTCATGCGCAGACGGGTCAAGGGCCCAATACAGGCGTGCTGGGCGTCGACGCTGACGCTGACAGCGTGTCGCGAGGTGATTCATTCATTATCGATGAGATCCTCGTCACCGCACAGAAGCGTGAAGAGCGACTGATAAACGTGCCCATAGCAATCACGGCCGTTACCGGCGAGGAAATCGAGGACAAGGGCTATGGCAATATTTCCGAGCTGCTTCAGCGTGCCCCCGGTGTTTCGGTCACCGGCGGCTCGGCAGGGACCACGCAAGTTCAGGTGCGCGGTGTCTCGTCTCTGTATGGTGCAGCGACTGTAGGCTACTATCTCGACGAAATACCGTTCTCCTTCAATTTCAATACAGCATTACCCGAAATTCGCGCATGGGATCTCGAGCGCGTTGAGGTGCTGCGGGGGCCGCAGGGAACACTTTACGGCGCCAATTCGATCGGCGGAACGATCCGCACGCTCACCAAGAACCCCAGCCTCAGCCAGTTTGAGGCCAAAGGCGAGGCCGGCGTCGGATTCATCAAGGATGGCGATCAGGTATGGGAAGTGAAGGGTGCCCTCAACGTACCGATTGTCGAGGATCGGATGGGAATACGCCTCGCTGCCACTCATTACAAAAGCGGAGGATTCGTGGATTCCCCGCTGGGGGAGGATATTGACGATGTCGAGAACACGACCTTGCGCGGCAAGATAGCGCTCGCCCCGACTGAAGATCTCCAGATTACTCTTTCGGCTTGGTCCCTGGAAACGGAGCGCGACAATTTATCCTATGCACGGCCCAGCCGTGTCTCGACTCTTCCGATCCCCAGTCCGACTTCCAACAAAATCCGGATCCTTAGCAGTGTGATCGAGAAAGAAATGCCCAGCTTCAATATCGTCAGCGCGACATCCTATCTCACCCTTGATCTTCCCAATGTGACGCCATTTGATTTGGGTGACGGCCTTTTCGTGCCGGTCGAGGGGGATATTGAGGCAAAGACCTTTGCTCAGGAAGTCCGGCTGGTTTCCTCGGGACCGGACCGTCTCGGTGGACCGTGGGCGGCTATTATCAAGACGGCACCGAAGATAGTGCTCAGGTAATACCTGGGCTTTCCGAGAGCAGCCAGCGCGACAAGAGCAAGGCCTGGGCGGTGTTCGGTGAGGGCGGCTATCGCTTCGATGTTCTCGAAGCGACGGCTGGCCTGCGCTATTTCCATGACAGGCGAACACAGGATGCCGTCGTGGTGGGGATCCCGCCGCTCGCCAGGGTGGAAGGCTCCTACCACACGCTCAATCCGAAGTTCACCCTGTCGTGGCATTTGAACGACAATTCGCATTTCTACGGCACGGTTTCCAAGGGCTTTCGGTCCGGGCAGAACCAGCCCGCCAGTGCGCTCTTCGTCGCCAACCTGTCCGGCATCGACGTGCCGACGCAGATCGACCCGGAAACACTCTGGAGCTATGAAATCGGGAACAAAAGCATTTTGATGAACGGCAAGCTGACGATGGAAGGTGCGCTTTACTACAATGACTGGAAGGATCTCCAGGTTGCGATTACTGCGGGTGGAATCGTCGGTGCGCTGGTCAACGCCGGGGAGGCCCACTCCCTGGGGGCTGAACTCGCCGTTTCCTATCGGCCGGTCAGGGGCCTGAACCTGGCAATCAGCGGCAATGTCAATGAATCGAAGCTCGACAGCACGGTGCCGACAGCGTTCAACAAGGGCGACCGGATCTTCAACGTCCCCAGATATACACTCACTGCATCGGCAACCTATACGGCGCCATTGTCGGGAGGCCTTAACTTTTTCGGCTTCACCGAACTGCAACAGGGCGCACGACGATATTTGAGTACACAGGGCTTTACCGGTGAATCGGACCCCCAATCGATCCTCAACGCGCGCATTGGCGTCGAGGGAAATCGCTGGGGCACCTATCTGACTGCGGAGAACCTGCTCGACGAAAGTGGCTACACCCAGGCAGCTATCAGTTCCACGGACTTCAACACAACCATACCTCAGCCCCGGACAATCGGCCTGCTTTTGCGCACCAACTACTGAACCGCAGCCCTCCCGGGAGGGCGATCCACAAGGTCTACCACGCAAGGAATATCCAATGCGCAGATTACTGATCTCTCTCGATATGGAGGGCATTGCGGGAGTTGCTTCAGCAACATCATTAATGCCCTCCGGGTGGGAATATCCAGCCTACCGGAAATGGATGACAGGCGAGCTTAACGCGGTGGCGGAAGCCGCGTTTGAAGCCGGCTATGACGAAGTGGTCGCTTCTGATGGCCACGGCAACGCCCAGAACCTCGATCCCGATCTGCTTGCAGATAACATTCGCCTGATCCGGTCGTGGCCGCGCCCGTTCATGCAAATGGAGATGATCGACGATCCCGGCGTAGAGGCCTGCGCCTTCGTGGGATATCATGCGTCGGCCGGTACGGCCGACAGTATTCTCGCCCACAGTTTTTCGGGTGCGGCATTTAGATCGGTCAAGTTGAATGGCGAGGTTGCATCTGAAGGTTATTTCAATGCCGCGCTCGCCGGCGCCTTCGACAAGCCGGTTCTCTTCATATCGGGCGACGATAGCACGCTCGAAGACGCAAGGCGCTACGCCCCCAATGCGGGGATGATCGCGACCAAGGCCTCTTTCGGTTTCAGGTCACAGATGGCTCTGCCGCCCGCACAAACATGCCGTGTACTGAAGCAAGCAGCTGCCGACGCATTCCTCCGGACTTCATCCGAGCCGTTCAAGCTGGCCTCTCCGTTCGTGGTCGATCTGGAAATGACCAGCCAGGTGGCGCCCGAATTGCTCGGCTATCTACCCTGGATCGAACGCCTCGATGCGTGGACCGTGAGGGCCGAGTTTTCAGCGATGCCCGACGCCATACGGTTCATTGCCTTCGCTGTACTCTATCAACCAAACGGCCAAACGCCATTCTGAAACATCAGGAAAAACGATGTAGGTATCGGCAACCGGTTTCCCCTGGCGCAGCCGAACTGTCCATCGTGCGATAACAAGGAGAAGCTTAACCCCAATGATTGAGCAGATCACCCTCGAAATTCAGGCCGAAGCGGTCGGAAAGATCGCCGCCCGGCGGGAAGAGATTTGGCAGGCAGTGGCGGAGCTCGCCCGTCGGCCTAACCTTAAGTCGTATGAGCCGCTGTTTGCTGTCTGGCCCGACGAGTGCGCCCAAGTACGCACGGTTATGGACAAAGGCATGGGCGAGATGATCCGTACCGAAACCGTCATAAGATGCGTTCCAGAGGAACGGTTTTTGCTGAAAATAGAGGCGCCGGAATGGGGGTCCAGCGCCTGGCTCGATCACCGGATCGAGCGGGCCGAAGGTGGCTGGTATCTCACCATCGGCGTGATCGCTATCGCGACGTATCCCGAAGGCGCGGGGCCGAAATCAAGGGACGAGTACGCTGCAATGACGCAAGAAGGGCTGGAAGCTGCGGTGGACGAGTATCGCAAAGTCCTTGAAGCGAAGGCGCCAGGTCTCTGTGACGGAGAAACATCACGGGAAGGAAGGTTGTGAAAAGCCTGACAGTCGCCGATGGGACGGAAATCTGGTTTGAAACCTATGGCGATCCGCTATGTCCGGCCATATTTCTAGGCCCGCATTTCTACGCATCTTTTGGACGAAAAGAAACGGACGATACCCAGAAATGGATTGACAGCTTGAAGGGCGAATTTTTCCTCATCGCCGCGGATTATCCAAGAGGTTTCGGTCGCACCGAAAATCCGCTTGGCCTGAATTTCACGCCTGACGTGGCGGCT
This sequence comes from Kineobactrum salinum, assembly GCF_010669285.1. GTDB lineage: Bacteria > Pseudomonadota > Gammaproteobacteria > Pseudomonadales > Halieaceae > Kineobactrum > Kineobactrum salinum. The sequence goes on from NZ_CP048711.1 coordinate 4,076,245, forward strand.
GAAGAATATGCGCGCATTGCTGACGCGGCCGGCGTGGAGAGCTTCGGCTGGGTCGGCTACAGTTATGGCGGTGCGATGGGCGTTCAGGTTGCCTGTCGCAGTGACCGCGTTTCGGCGCTCATCGTCGGCGGTTTTCCGCCGCTCAACGCGCCATTCCAGCAGATGGTGGAAATCACCAGCCGCATGGCCTCGACGCCGCCAGCCGGATGGGACGTCGATCCAAAGCTGCTTTGGTCCTCTGTCGGCTTTTACTCGAGTCTCGTTCAATGGCCCGAACGCGAAGAGGTGGCGAAGCTCAAAATGCCCCGAATGGTGTTCACCGGAACGGAAGATCAGGGTGTACCCAGTCAGGGCATCGATTCGCCGATTGCGGCCAATCTCCGCCAGGTCGAGCAGGAGCTCAAATCCATGGGGTGGCAGGTGAAGTGGCTGGAGGGTGAGGATCATATCACGGCCATACAAGCCGCGGTGTCATTACCAGCGGTGCACAACTTCTTTCGCGAGTCGCTGATATCCGCATGACATTTGACGCGTTCTGCCGCGTCTCTACCGGCACCCCGTCAAGGTATCGCTGTTGCCTGGCCATTGGTGTAGCTCGGAGAGATCGCGGTTAGCTCGTGACTTTCCGGATCGCGCCGCACGGCGACCCATAGCCCCTGCGCGAAGCGCGCTTCTGCGGGAGGAAGGGCCTTGAACTCCAGACCGCTGCCCGCAAGCACCTCTTCCGGAAACTCGCCGTCTACGACACGCAGAATCAACTCGCGTTGCCTGCCGTCCGGTGAGATCGGCAGCAGCAGCCGCGGCGCATCTGCCGCTTCCTCAAGCGTCATGCCGAAGTCGATGATGTTCAGCAGGGACTGGGTGGCCTGGTAATGCAGGCCAACGCCCATCGAAGACCAGGCAATGTCGGGCTGCCCGTCCTTCAGTATCAACCCCACCTCCATTGGGTTGGGCAGCTGCGTGCCGCGCGGCGTAGCGGCGACCATCGACTGCATATAGGCGGCCGGATCGCCGATCGATACGCCATCCACCATGATCGCGGTCTGGCCCCAGATCAGGCAGTTGATTGAGTGGCAGAGCGCGGCCATGTTGCCGTCCGCGTCGACAGCGACCACCACGTCCGAATGCGTGCTTTTGGGAATGAAGCGGATCGGAGCCTGATCTTCGAGGCGCGACCAGAGCTCGCGCGCATGCTCGCGCGTCACCCGCGCGGCATGGCTCATATTGAGGCCGGGAAAGGCGCGCTGCTGCTCTTCTTCGCTGTCGTAGCGCATGCCGCCCATTGCTGAACAGCATTTGGCGAGCCGAACCATTCCTTCGGACGAGCACGACCAGTGACCGAGCTGTTTGATGCCTGCGGCCTCGGCAAGATTGAGCGACTCGATCAGATTGATGGATCCCTCGCAGGGCTCGCCCGGGAAAGCGAGCAGGTAACCGTCTCGTTCGATCGTTGCGGGCGGAGACCAGACCGGTTGGTAGGCGGCGAGATCCTCGAGCGTCATTTTGCCGCCGTCGCGCTGGATGGCTTCTACGCAGCGTGCCGCCCAGTTCCCCGTGTACATATAGTCCGCACCCTCATCGGCGACGCGACGGAGGGTCTCGGCGAGCGCAGGCTGGCGGAAATGGTCGCCTTCTATATAAGGTTTTCCATCCTGCTTGAGGAAGACCGACCGCGTTTCGGGAAGACGGGCGAGTTCTGTCTTGCGAACGTCGATATAGCGCGCCAGTCCAGCCGAAACTATAAAGCCATCCTCCGCCAGCTCAATGGCTGCATCGAACAGTCGCGCGAAGGGCAACTTGCCGAAGCGGCGATGTGCCGCTTCGAGCCCGCGCATAAAGCCACCTACCATTGCCGTGCGGCCCGAGGGTTCACCGCCAAGTATCATGTTGGCGATGCCGTCCCCAGCGGGATTTAGCTTGCCGGGAATCGAAAGCGCATCGTCCTCGGCCAGGACGGTATTCCAGCCGGCATTGAGCGATGTAATCTCACCACTTTCCGCATCATAGTGGATCAGGGCAAGGATGCCGAAAAAGCTGATCACTGCACCGCCGCCGAGCACAATCTGCGCGAGCGCTGCGCTCATCACAGCGTCGACAGCCGAACCGCCCTGGCGGAGTGCCTCCTCGCCAACGCGTGCGCCGAAGCCGTTGAGCGCGGTCGAGACCGCACCCCCCTTCCCCTTTGCCGCCGGGTTGCCAGGCAGAGCTGCCTGCTGAACGCTCCAGAAGCGTTTGCGATCGGTTTCGGGCCAGTCAGATGGAGCAAGAGTCATGGCAAATCTTCCTTATGATGCAAGGATCCCGTCGGCAACAGCACAGCGGCGCGGGTCGGCGACCGCGGTTAGCGCACCGCTGGCTTCGTCGCGGGCGATTACCGAGAAGCTGCCCATATGATAATCATAAGCCGGCAGCGCGCCGACACGGACACCGAGCTTGTTCAAGTCCTCTACCACACCAGATGCCAGCCGATCCTCGATGACCATTGTGCGGGACTCGGACATCGGGAGCATCCGCGGCGCGTCGACCGCAGCATAGGGATCGAGCTTGAAGTCGAGCAAATAAGAAAGCACCTGAGGAAGGGTGCAGTGAATATTTCCGGGTGATCCTGCCGAAAAGACCGGCTGCCCATCCTTTAGAACCAGCGTGTTGCCAATAACGGAGCGCTGTTTCGCGCCCTTGATGAGGATGGCATCCATTGAGCTTTGAAGATGGCCAAAGGTCGCATGGCTGCCAACCATCGGGATGCCGGCCACCACTTGGCCAGGAATGCCGGAGCCCTGGAGAGTGTCCATGAACTGGCACCAGTTACCTTCGGCATCGACCACCGCAATTTCGCAACTGCCGGTAGGCGGCATCTCATCATGCTTTGCGAGCCGTGGCCTGCCGGCCGATCCGGCGAACTGTGACAGATAATCACCGCTGCTCGCTGCGCTGTCACCCGAGAGACGGATATGATCGCTGAGGTCGACCTTGGGCCGCGAACCACGGATGAGTTTTGCGAGATGTGCATGATAGCTGTCGTCGAGCACCGCATCGCGCGGGACGTCGAAGAACTGTTCATCATGCGCATATTCCCAGTGTCGCGCACCTTGCCGCAGAGCGTGACCCATCGCCCAAATATGCTCGGCCGAGCCCGGCTCCATGTCGCGTATGCCGAGATGCTTGAGAATACCGAGCGCAACGCCAGTGAAGAAACCCTGCGCTTGGGGCGGACCCAGGAAAACCAACTCATACTCATTATACTGGAAGCGGAGGGGGTCGACCCATCGCGGCGGGGTTTCGATCATGTGATCCATCCGCACCTTCCAGCCGAGGTCGTTGCCCCTGGCGACGAAGGCCTCGGCCCATGGCCCGATGATCATATAATCGGGCCCATGGTCGCGGACACCGCGCAGGGTCTCGGCCATGCCGGATGGCGTGAAGATATCACCCACATTCGGGAAATAGCCGTTGGGCTGGTAGAAATCGCGTCCCCCGGGAAAATAGGTGATGAACTTCTCGCCAAACACGTTCATGCCATGTTCGAACGTGGAGACGGGATGACCCGTCTCGGCCCAGTACACGGCGTCCTCGCACAACTCCCCCCACGGTCTGGTACCGAATTTTTCATGGATGGCCTTCATCCCCGGCATGAAGCCGGGGATGATCGCAGAGGGCGGCAGCGCCGAATAACCACCCATACCGGGGGGAACAGGCTTGAATGGGGGTAGGCCGGATGCATGAGCGCCGATGCTGTCGAGTTGATGGATCGTGCCTGTCTTAGCCTCATAGTAGAGCATGGTGACCAGGCCGGCGTGGTTGGTCATGAATGGTTCGACGGCGGCTTGCACCATGGCGCCTGAGACAACCGCGTCAGCTGCATTCCCGCCTGCGTATAAAGTATTCATCATTGTTTCAGTGACGATTGCATTGTCGGTGGTGACCGCCGCCCTCATCCCGTGAACCGGAGTCTTGGGCCCGGGATTAATGATATAGCGGGTCTTCTCAGTCATCAGAGTCTCCTGGCCGGCGAGGCGATAAATCGGTAATTTGTTGAAAACAGTTGTTGGTATTTGTCCGGAAAGTCTTGATTAACTAAAGCCGCCAATGCCAATGGAGCCCTCTATCATGTAGTTAAGGGGGGCGTTTCGCTCATCAGATGCTCAACGAAATAATCCCACATCCTGCGCACAAGGTAAGGTTCCGCGGTGAAGTAATGCGTACGGTTTGGGAGATAAAGCAGGTCGTAACTGCGATTGGCCCGGTTTAGCGCGTCACAGAGTTGGAGCGTCATCGCAGGAAAGGCATTCTCATCCAAGTCACTATATACCAGCATGAGTTTGCCGCGCAGATTTCCGGCTAGAAGTGCAGTATCAAGCTCGCGGTAATTATGTGGGATAGCAGCATGGTCCGGTCGGTAGTTTAGGCCGCCGCCATAATCAGGTGGTTCCGTTATGCTGGCAATGCCATTGTAAATGGCATGAAGATTATGAATACCCGCGGTAGAGAAGGCCACTTTATAGACATCCGGGTGGCGCAAAATTGCGCGCGCCGAAGTGTATCCGCCGAAACTATGCCCATAGATGCCGATGCGCTCCCCATCGAGTGCCGGGTCCCGCCCACAAAGCTGGCGCAGCACCGCCACATGATCATCAAGACAGGTGTCTGCGAACGCAAGGTAACCGGCATCAGAAAAGGCTTTTGAACGTAGCGGTGTACCGCGTCCGTCAACAACCACCACCGCAAAGCCGAGCGCAGCGAGTGCAGAGCGCCCATAGCCGCCTAGCGCACGCCGTGCTGCTGAAAAGTTTCGGGGGTCACCGTCATTTGCGGGCCCCCGTAGATGCCATCGATTACCGGCGCAGGCCTGCATGATTTATGATGTGGCCGATAAATAACACCGTGGAGGTCCGTTTTTCCATCGGCCGCCTTCGCGACGAACGGTTCCGGAGGACGCCAACCGGTCGCGAGGAGTGTGCTTGCATCTGCAGTCTCTAGCACCCGAACTATCGACCCCTCCTCAGTTGAACGCAAAACCGAAACGCTGGGCGAGGACACTGTGGAATAGGTGTCAATAAGCACCGATCCGTCTGGCGATATCATGGAGGGTGCAAACGGCGTACCGAATAACCGTGTAATCATCGTGGCTGGCGCACCATCCAGCGTATGATCTGCCACCTCCGGGGTCAGTAGGGTCAAGTCGGCTCCATCCAAGTCGACCCGATATACGCGTCGAAGGTACGGATCGCCCCCTTCGCGACCGGCAGCAGTGAAGAATATACGGCCCTTTTCCTCATCTACCTTGAGAATGTCGCGAACTACCCATTCCCCCGAGGTAAGCGGATTCAGGAGCGTGCCGGTGGCAAGCTCATACCGGTAAAGGTGACCAAAACCTGTGCGCTCCGAATACCAAATCGCCTCCGTACCGCCACCGAGAATCCGGACATTGGGCTGTGCGTACATCTCGCTCCCGAGGTTGATGAAGCCATCGATCCGCTCGCTAATGAGTGTGCGGACAGTGCCTGCGGTAACATCGGCAGCCATCAGTCGTGCCTCATTACTTTCGTTGAGCGCCGCAACGAAGAAGACGCGACGGCCATCGATCGACCATGTGATCGGATCGATGGCTGTGAGTACCGATTGCAGCTCGACAGGCAGGTCAATGGGGATTTTCCGGCCAGTAGCAATCTCGATAGCGCAGGCGGTGAAGATCGCATTTTCTTCGCCGACAAGAGGCTGCCGGATAGGGTAGGTCTTTGGCCGAAAGCCGCCGTCCCGCGGAACCGACTCCAGGAAGGGATAGGGCTCGATGTGGCGTTCGTCGACGCGACCACCGATGATAAAAGCGCCGTCTGGTGACCATGACCAACCGAAAGGCGGGAAGTGCAGGCCGTTACGCTGCCGCACAACGGCGAGAAGCCCAGAGTCAGGGTATTTCCCCCACGCGAAATCAGCTTCACCATCGTCTGTTAACCGGCGTTCCTCTCCACTGTCCAGGGTGCAAACGTAGAGGTCGTGATCGTGCACCATCAGGCCTTGGCTCTTGTCCGGTGAAATCAGGATATGCGGCTGCGACACCTCAACCGGGCCAAGGTCAGCGACCGACCCTTTCGAGAACCGCCAACGATGATTCTCCGCGACCAAAATAGCCTCTTCATCGGACGTGATGTCCTCGACTGCGAGCTCCCACTGGCCGACCTTCCCGCCGGTGGCAAGACTCAACGCGTCAGCGGCGGCGGCATGATCGAACGCGGAACGCGCGATACCATCCACCACCAGGGCATACTCAACACCATCCGACCGCTGGCGCTCATACCAGAAATCATGATCGGCCCACCAGTGTGGGCTGACGCTTTCGTTGAGTACCAGCGGCGTGACTTTTCCGTCGAGCATTGCTTCGGCCGCTTCATAACGGGCGACAATATCCGTGCGGTTTCCAGGTTGGGACGACATATTGTTCCGGCCTTACATGTAGTTCACGAAATACGGAAATTCCATATATAGCCATCCGGTCCGGCCTTGTTTTTTCGTATCTTGATTGGTCATTTCCCGGCTCTCCGGCTGGAGTGGATTGAGCCAGGGCCGATGAAGTGAACCGGGTGCACGAGTGGAAGTTCCGGGAGCCATTCGATCTATATCCCCGAGGGTAGGATTTTCGACGTGGACTCACAAGAATAAACCGGGATTTCCATACGTGCTCGAAAGGAATTTGGCGGAGTTCAAAAAACGCACGCCCCGGCCGCGAGATCATCTACAAAAACAGGGCTCCGGTGAGCCGGCAAGATAGACAATCATCCCGGTAAATATTAGGGTGTAGTCATGTATGGCCCGACTTCTCCTCGGGCTCGCCAATTGGAGTTTATTTGCCATGCAAGCCAAAGCGCTTCTTCAATCTAGCCTGGTTTGGGACAATCACGGATGTCTTCCGCTCCGCCCATTCGACGAGACATTCTTGCCGCAGCTCGAGCTATACCGCTCAAGTGACGTCAATGTTGTGATGATCAATATCGGTTTCGGCGAGCAGGGAGTAGAGGAACATGTCCGGATGATCGCCCATTTCCGCCGCTGGATCGCAGCGCGGAGCGATCACTACCTGTTGATTGAGACTGCCGACGATATCGAACGGGCCCGGGACAGCGGCCGTCTGGCGATTGGCTTCGATATCGAGGGCGCCAACGGCATCGCCGATCAGATCAGCCTGATCTCGATGTATTATGATCTTGGTGTTCGCTGGATGCTGATGGCCTACAACCGCAACAACCGGGTCGGTGGAGGCTGTCAGGATGAAGATCAGGGACTCACTCCTTTCGGTCGCGAGGTACTCGATGAAATGGCACGGGTCGGCATGGTCGCCTGTTGTACCCACACTGGCTACCGTACTGTTCGTGACGTGTTGGAGCATAACAAGAATCCGGTGATCTTTTCTCATTCCAATCCACGTGCGGTGTATGATCATCCCCGCAATGTACCCGACGATCTGCTTCTGGGCGTCGCAAAGACAGGCGGTGTCATTTGTCTCAATGGTATTGGCATCTTCCTTGGCGACAATGACAACAGCACCGAAACCTATTTCCGTCACATGGATTATGTCGTTCAGCTGATCGGCGCCGACCACGTCGGCGTCGGTCTCGACTATGTCTTCGATCTCGCTGAGCTTGACGATTATCTCAAGAAGATGAAGGGCACCTTTCCGGGCGGACTCGGCTATGAAGTCGGCGATGGCCTGAAATGTGTTTCGCCCGCGCAGATCGAACAGCTGGTCGAGCTTCAGATCAAGGCGGGTTATACCGAGACCGATATCAGGAAGATCCTCGGTGAGAATCTGCTGCGGGTCGCGAAGCAGGTGTGGAAGCCACGTTCGGCGTTCTCGAACGTGGCATAGTGGCACACTTGCTGAGTCGAAATCCGCATTACCTAATTTGTTCAGAGGCTGATCAAAGGTTGAGTTTTCAACTTTGTGAATCACATTCTCATATAGAATGTGGATTTGTCGGACTTAACCACTGGGTAATATTGATTCTCGCCAAATCGTGCCCCGTATAGGTCTCCAGGGGCGGGCAAGACGCTTCTCCCAGGCATCCTGGGCGCTGCCATAGACGGCCACTGCAGTAGTTTTTCACCGCTAGAAGAGAAGCAACCGCGTATCCACGGGCTTGTGCGCGCAGTCAAAAATTCACTCTGCCCTCGATGCCCACCGCGCGCGGCTGGGCCCGCCAGCCGATGTCGTAGGGCAGTCCAGAGAATTCCATCGAATTGTAATCCGCGTAGTATTCCTCGTCGGTGATATTCCTGCCCCACAGGGTGACGGACCATCCCGAGCTTTCGATACCAACGCGGGCACTGATCAGATCCAGCGGATCCTGGACGTCGAGGTTATCCACCTGCCAGTGCTTGTCGCCGCGATGCTCGTAGTCCATCCGCGCCATGCCGGTCAGGCCGTTGCCCAGGGGCGTGCGGTACTGGAAGCCGGCGTTGAAAGTCCATTCCGTGGTCTTTGGCGTATGATTGCCCTCATTGCCGGGAAACACAGAGATCTGCTTGATTTCGCTGTCGGCAGTGCCCAGACCCGCGAATACCTGCAGTCCCTCGGTCAAAACGGCCTGCATTTCCAGCTCGACACCGAAGATATCGACCTCGTCGATGTTGCTGATAATCTGGGATGCCGTGGCGCCCTCGACGAAGAAGAATTGAAAATCGTCCACATCGGTGTAGAACGCGGCGCCGTTGACGATCAGACGGTTGTTCAGCCAGGCTGTCTTGAAACCGATCTCGTAGTTGTCCAGGTACTCGTCCTTGAACACGGGCATCCCCACTGTCGGCGCGTTGAAGCCGCCGGAGCGAAAGCCGGTGGAGTAGGTAGCGTAGGCCAGCTTTGCGGGCGCGAGCTGCCAGTTGAGGGTGACCTTGGGTTGCCAGGCATCGAAGTCCTCCTCGCGTTCCGCACCGGTGCTGACGTCGGTCTGTTCACGCTCGTCCCTGTCGTAGCGCAGCGCGCCGGACAGTGTCAGTTGCTGGTTGATATCGTAGCTCACCTCGCCGAAGACAGCGTAGGCGAAGTTGTCGTTGTCTTCGCTCAGTGTGATCAGGCGCAGCGCGGTAGTGTCAATCTGGTCGAGCGTGCCATTCAGGTCGATGAATGCCCGGGTCAGGAGCGTCCGCTCTTTCTGGATGCCGTAGACACCCAGGATATAGCGCAGGCGGTTTTCATCGGGGGATGTCAAGCGCAGCTCCTGTGACAGGATCTCCACCGATAGATCCTGCCCCTGTCCGGCCTGGAAGCCGAGTCCGAAAAATCCGCCGGGGTCGGTCACGGGATTGCCGAAGTCAAAGTCTCCGCGATAGTTCTCGCCAAGATCTGAGTAACCGGTGATGGCGGTGATCGTGCCCAATCCGGTCTGGAAGTCCAGCTTCATTGACGCGTCCAGAACGTCGCCAAAGGTGACCCCCATCAGATTCGCCCGGTTGGGCTGATAATCGTTGGCGTCGCCACTGTCCACGATACTGTCGTAGATGCCACCCGCCTCGAACTCGTTGTACGCTATGCGGAAGTCAGCGTACAGCCAGTCGCTGGGTTCGACGGTGAGGCGGGCCCGGACGTTGTAGTCTTTATCGACGTAGTCCACTTTCTCGCCCAGAAAATCGTTATCCAGGCGCCCATCGTCCTCTTTGTACAAGCCGGCGAGACGCAGACCCACCTTGTCGCTGATCGGCGCGGTAAAACCTCCCGTCACTTCCACCAGCGATCCTTCGCCGTAGCGCACCTGGGCAAAACCGTTCACTTCCTCCCCGGGCGCGCGAGTGATGATGTTGATGGCGCCGCCGATGGCGTTCCGCCCATACAGGGCGCCCTGTGGGCCTTTGAGCACCTCGATACGCTCGACGTCGAACAGGTTCATCTTGAACTGTTTCTGATTGTTCTGGGGCACGCCGTCGATGATAATGGCCACTGGCGAGTCGGCGTTATTGATTTGGGCCACACCGCGGACGGTGACCAGCGTGTTGAGGTAGGTGAAGCTGTCGTCCAGACCGACGTTGGGTACCAGATTGATGAAGTCCTCGGTGGTGGATATGCCCGCGTCCTGGATGGCCTGGTCCGAAAACGCGGCCACCTGGATGGGCACATCCTGCAGCGACTGTTCGCGGCGCTGGGCAGTGACCATCACCTCCTCCAGCTGCAGGCCACTCTCTGGCTGGGCCAGCGTTGCCGGGGCCCCCATGCTTAGCACCGTCAGTGTCGCCATTGAGTAAGGTAAACCGGTTTTCATCGTGCACTCCCTCCTATATTTTCAGCCATCGTTCCCCAATTCCCCGCCGCGGGCAATGCTGTCAAAGGGTGAGGGTGTTGGGTGAAAAGGGGGATGTCAGGGAATCAGGGCGCGCCGGCGAGCCTCGCGCACGGCTTCGTGACGATCATGTACCTCGAGTTTGCGGAAAATGCTTTTCAGGTGGTGCTTGACAGTCTCCGGGGAAATATCGAGGGTGCGGGCCGCGACTTTGGTAGCGCGGCCCAGGGACATTTCGGCGAGAATATCCAACTCGCGCTGAGTAAACAGCACAGCGGCACCCTCCTGGCGCTGGAAGGCTCGCTCCCAGACGTCGAGGAGACGCTGTGCCGCGGCTAGCGGTCCAGCGTCGCTCCCCACAGTGCCGGAGCTCAGCTCCCGCAGCAGCAGGGGTATCACTGGTCCCTGGTCCATGAATACCTGGGAGGCGCCGGTGTGCCCCGTGATCAGCAGGGCGTCGCGCGTATGTTGCAATGCTTCAGCCTGTCGTTGCAGGGTATGATAGACGCGGGCGTTTGCCAGGTGGGCGGCAGTCGTGGACACCTGCCGGCCTTGGTGTAAGCTGGTTTCGAGAATCCGCTGCGCAAGTGTGCCTGCGTCCCGGATAGCACCCTGTTCCAGCTGGACACCGATCCATGCAAGCCCTGTGTCCAGACGTACTTGCCAGGGCCGGACTGCGTCTGCCGCGGTCATTACATGCTCCGCCTGGGGCAGGGCGGTGGTGGCCAGCTCCTGCGCTTCCCCGGCGCGTCCCAGGGTCGACAGTAGAATGACGCGCGCGGCGGCCGCATGTTGGGCGATATTGGGAAAACCCAGTTCTTGCGCTGGGTGTCCGCATGCTTCCAGCATGGACAGGGCTTTCTCCTTCCCTCCCTCGGCCGCAGCGCAGCGGGCCGCAACGATCATGCGGGCATAGAGAATTTCATACATGGTGCCCGCCCGCGGTGAGGGCAGCCGGTTTATCCGCTGCTGGGAAAGCGCTGTATCGCCCGTTTCATAAGCGATCCAGGCGACCAGGGCGTTGACGGTCTGGGTTAGCATCGCCTGCACCTCTGACAGCCCCTGCAGGGAGTCCGGCAAAATCATGGTAAGAATGTCCATCGCCGCGTCGTAGTTGCCGGCCGCAGTGTCGATCATGGCCTGGTGTAAGAGCCCCCAGGGCCTCTGCCGGTGCAGGCCGGCGTCGGCGTACCAAGCCAGGGTCTCCGCCTGGAGTTTTTCCGCTTCAGCTACCGGCGCCATTCGTTGAGCGGTGATGAGGGACAGCGGTAGCGCCATGGCTAGCGCACGGGGCTCCGTTGCCGCCAGCCGGCGCGCCCTGGCCAATTGCCCTGCCGTGCATTCGGACAGCTCCGGGGAGTCCGCGGCGGGGTGTTCCAGCAGGGCGATAGTGGCATCCGCCCAGGCGATATCTTCCGCAGTGACCGGGTCGGCAGTGTCGAGTTTCTCTCGTAGTGCAGCGAGAGAGGGCATGGCGACAATGGCCTGATCGTTCAGGAGCATCTCGACGATGTGGGTCAGTACGAGCCGGGGGTGCCGCGCGAGTACCTGGTCCGGAATATCCTGCAACATGGTTCTCACCCTGCCAGCCCCTTCGCCGACATTGAGTAACAATCCACCGCCGTCCTCGATAATACGGCAGGCGGTTTCGGGGCTGCCCGCCGCCACCGCCTGTTGCACTGCCGCCAGCGCATTGCCCTGCTGCGCGAGCAAAGCCGCAGCCTGCAAGCGCAGTTCCTGTTCCCGGCCCTTTCCCTCCCGGCGCAGCCGCTCCAGCAGGAATTCCCGGAACAGCGGGTGGATGCGTGCGCCACCTGTGGCGCTATTGTCGAATACCATGATTGGCTGCAGGTAGCGCAGGCCCTGTAACAGGGCATAGGCATCCGGCATTGCGGTGACGCTGGCCACCGTATGTGGATCCACCTTGTCGAAGATGGCGATTGTTTTCAGCAGTCCCCGGACCTGTTCCGGCAGCCGGTCGAAGATTTGCTCTGCCATGTAGGTGAAGATGTCGGAATCCGGGGCGCTCAACAGAGTGACAATTTCCTCCTGTACGTCCGAGTCACGATTCAGGAGCTGGCATGCAAGCTGTAGTACCATCGGCCAGCCCTCCGCCCGCGTCAGTAACGCGTCGCGCTGCCCCGCAGGCAGCGTATCGCCGATCAGTTTGATGGCATCTTCCTCAAGGAAGCGCATTTCCACTGGCCCGATGACTGTGAGTCGCCCGGCGAGTCGCAGCTGGACAGAAACGAATGCCGGGCGGTGCCGGGCACCCACCAGCAGGCGGGCGCTGCCGGCGATTATCAAGCCCAGGCGCTCAAGCAGCGGTACCACTGGGCCCTCGTCGATAGTTTCTGCTTCGTCGATTATCAGCACCGCCGGTTTTTCCGGCGTGCCGGCCTGCTCCAGGGTGCGAACGATGGAGCCAATGCTCTGATCGGAACCGCCACTGCCGATACCTGCGGCGCTGAGACTGGCCGCCAGATTCGAGGCGAAGGTCTCCGGTTGACGATCCTCCTCCCCGCAGGTCAGCCAGGCAACGCGGCTGCCCGCCTCAACGAGGTCAACTGACAACTGTGCCAGCAGCGTGGTCTTGCCGAAGCCCGCCGGCGCATGAACAAGGGTTACGGCATTCTCGGCAATGCCCTTGCCGACCAGGGTTTGCAAAGGCGTGCGTTGAATAATGCCCCTACCCAGAGGCGGTGGTGAGTACTTCAATCGTTCGAGCCAGTCGCCCGCCGACGCTGCCATACAGCTCTCCGGTCCGTTTCGAGACAGACTGGAGTATATGGCTCCGACCTGAGGCTGACAAATCGCGCAGCCTGCAGCGAAAGATTTGTACAAACCAGGCAAAGGGGCGCGCGAAAGCGCGCCCTTGCTCATGCAGCGCGGCCCAGATCAATCGGCACGCAGTGCCCGGGTCTGCTCGATATCAACCGCGGGCGGCCTGCCGTCGGCAATTGCCACCCTGTAGACATCCCGTGCTGTGCGCACATCGATGAAGCCGTTGCGGACATCCCTCAACACCTGGTCAGGGTCGCGCGTCTCGGGTCGCCCGCGTCCGCCGCCGCCGCCCGAGATCGCGCGATGAATGGTGCCGGCGGCAAGGGGGCCGATGCCGTTCTGGCGTCGGTAAAAGGTTTTCTCGTTGCTGCCGCCGTAATCCACCGTCACCGAGTTGGGCTTGCCGTTCAGGCCGCCTTCAAGCCCCTTGGCGGTTGGGTCCTTGACATTTTCGGAGGCGAACATCAACGAGAGTCCGCGCTCCAGTACGCGGTAGTCCTTGATAAGGCCCTTGCCGCCGTTGAAGCGGCCGGCGCCCATGACGTCAGCGCACAGTTCCAGGCGTTCGATGCGCAGGGGATAGCGGGTCTCGGTGATCTCCACCGGGTTGTTGGGCACGTCGCCGTTGCCCACAAACATCATGGTCGGGCCGTCGCAATCCGGGTAGGCGCCATTGCCCCCGTCCATTGGATCCATCATGACGAAGGGTTTGCCGTCTCTCGCGTCTGCACGCGACAGGGAGAAACCAAATAGCTGAAAGCCTCCCGCGGGCACACGCTCGGGGAATACCGGGCCCAGGGCCTGGAACATGCACTCAGTAATGCACTCGATGGCGTAACCGTAGGAGTCCACCGGCTGGGGCCGCGTGGGACTGACCAGCAATCCGGGGGAGATGGTGAAATCGATTTGCGCCGCGTGCCCCTCATTGGTGGCGTCGTCGGGCATCAACAGCCCCTTGATCACAGTTGCGACCGCGCCCCGTGTGCCGACTTCGGGAATGTTGATCGGGCCCCTGGCGGCGGTACTTGTGCCGTCGAAGGACACATGGATGCGCCCCTGTCGTATGGTCACTTCCAGCGCGATAATGAACTCACCCTCATCGTTGACCCCGTCGGAGTCCAAGGCAATGGACGCGCCCCAAGCGCCCTGGTCTACGCGGCGCAGTTCCCGCTCCATGGCGGCGGCGGTGGCCTCGATGGCACGGGTCATCGCGGCCTGGAGATTGCCGACTCCATAGCGGGCGCAGACCGCGCCGATACGCTCCGCTCCCTGGCGGCAGGCGGCAATCTGCGCCTGCAGGTCACCTGTCACCATCTCCGGTACCCGCACGTTATTGCGGATCATCTCCCAAAGGTCTTCGTTGCGTTCGCCAGCGTGTATCAGCCGCTGGTTGGTGAAACACAATCCTTCCTGGTAGACGTCAACGCTGTCCGGGCACCACCCCCCGGGTTCTTTTCCGCCGATATCCGCCCAATGGGCGGTGACGGCGGTGAATGCAACCAGAGCATCGCCATGAAAAACAGGCATGTACACCGTGGTATCAGAAATATGGGTGCCGGTGAGGTAGGGGTCGTTGGCAATCAGGATGTCTCCCGGCTCGAAGCCTGAAATCCCCCGGTGTTCCACCGCCGCCCTGATAACGCTCGGAATGGTGCGACTGAAAATGGTGCACGCGGGGCATTCGGCCCACAACAGACCCTCGGGGGAAACGATGGCCACGCCATAGTCCTGCACCTCGTACAGCAACGGATTGAAGGCCGTCCTGACGAGAGTGGTGGCCATGTCATTGGTGCCGGCGATGAGCCGGTTGCGTATGATTTCGGCGGTGACGATATCCAGATTCTGCCCGGGTATAGCGTTCATGCGATGTCTCCTTTAAACCGCGCGGGTCATTATCAATGTGCCACTGGCGTGAACGGTGAGCGTCCAGCCCGGGGGCACAATAGTCGTCGTGGTCCACTCGTCCACGACGGCGGGACCCGTGAGGGTGTCACCCTGTCCCAGCCCATCGCGGGCAAACAGGGGGTCTCGGTAAAACCGCTGCCCGTAAAGTAAATGGGGCGTGAGTCCACCGCCTGCGGTTCACCCGTCGAGCGTGCCACCTTTGGCAGCGGCGGCGGTGTCACTCGTCCGGTTGCCCGACAGCGCATGGTGACTACCTCCATCGGAGCATCCGCCGCGCCATGGTTGTACAACTGGCGGTGGGTTTCTACGAAGGAGCCCCGGGCGCCCTTGAGAAGCTGGTCGGGATCCTGCAACCAGGCGCTGTCACAGGCCACGGTGATGGTGTACTCCTGTCCGGTATAGCGCAGGTCCAGCTTGATGATGTCCTCGATATCGTGCGCCGCGAAACCGTAGTCCGCTACCGCGGCCCGGGCCTGGGTATGCAGTGTCTGCAGCGTCGAGGTGATATCCATAACCGCCTCGTGATCGAAGGGCTGTACTCGCGTGCGCATGGCATCCTCGACGTAGTCCGAGGACAGGATGCCCCAGGCCGAGAAGTTGGCCGGGGCTGGCGGGATCAGGAGCGTGCCCACCTCCAGCTCCTCGCACACCGCCGCGGCGAACATGCCGCCGCCGCCACCATAGGAAAGCATGGCGAAGTCCCGGGGATCGAGTCCCCGGGCGATGGTCTTGGTGCGGATGGCGTTGGCCATGTTGTTTTCGGCGATGGTACAGATACCCGCTGCGCTCTGCTGTGTGTCGAGGTTGAGGCGCACTCCCAGTGCTTCAACCGCGGCGCGGGCTGCCTCCTTGTCCAGTTGCATCCGTCCACCCAGGAATGCATCCGCCGCAAGGCGTCCCAACAAAAGGTGGGCGTCGGTGATTGTCGGTTCCCGCCCGCCGCGCCCGAAGCAGGCCGGGCCGGGGTCGGCCCCGGCGCTGTGCGGGCCCACGCAGAGTCCGCCGCGGTGGTCTATCCAGCCTACGGAGCCGCCCCCGGCACCGATGGAAGTGATGTCGATGAGGGGGCTCACGATGGGGCGTTTGCAGACCTCGGTATCAGTACGCTCAAGTATCTGGCCCTCCTCGATCAGGGCGACGTCGTAGGTGGTGCCGCCCACATCCGCACAGATGACATTGGCGTGACCCAACTTCCGGGCGAGACGACAGGCCCCGATAACGCCACCTGCAGGTCCCGACATCAGTGTGCGGATGGGCTTTTTACCTGCCACTTCAGCCGAACAGACACCGCCGTTGGACTGCATGATGGCAACCGGACTGTCGTAGTCCCGGTGCGCCAGTTCCGCCGTGAGACCCTTGAGGTAGTCCTCGACAATGGGCTGTATAAACGCGTTGAGCACGGTGGTGGAGGTACGCTCGTACTCGCGCCATTCCGCGGTGATCTCGTGGGAGGCGGTGACGGACAAACCGGGGTGGCGTTCCTCAATGCGGGCCTTGGCGGCAGCTTCGTGGGCCGGATTGGCGTAGGCGTGCAGGAATACCACGGCGATGGCCTGTGCGCCGTCCTCGAGCAGGACATCGACTTCCCGGTCTACGCTTTTCAGGTCCAGTGGTGTCACCACCGAGCCATCGGCTGCCAGGCGCTCCGTGGCCTCGCGCCGCAAGTAGCGTTCCACCAGCGGCTCAGCGTCCTTATAGGTGAAATTGTAGACTTCCCGGCGGGCGCCCCGGCCGAGTTCCAGTACATCCCGGAAACCGGCGGTGGTCAGTAGTCCTACCGGTACGCCCTTTTCCTGCACCAGTGCATTGATGCCGACGGTCATGCCGTGGAAGAGCTGGTCGATATCGGCGCCCTGTACCGGGAGGCGGTCCAGTCCCGCACAAACCCGCGCAGACAGCTCACTGGCAACTGACGGCTCCTTCTCAATCTCGAGAGTGCCGGTGGTATCGTCGATCAGTACCAGGTCGACGAATGTGCCCCGACGTCTATTGCCACTCGTTTCATTCGGCCATTACTCCTATTTCCAGGATTCACTGCGTGTATGCATTCAGCTACACAGTAAGTCAGGCTAGAAAGGCGAACAATTGCCACTGAGTGGGATAGGGCGGGGAATTTTGGGGGGTAGATGGACCGCGGGCCCGCAGCCCTCCGCGCATGTCTGCCGGGTTTGCCGTAGTCTGCAGCCCGCAAGCGGTGCCATAGTCCAGCACTCTACCGATACGACATCATTTCCATCTTGTTGTGGTAGCCCTCCGTGACCCCATTGCTCTTCGAGGATCGTCACATGTCGGTAACGGGCTCCAGCCAGAGGCGGTGCATGCGCTTCCACACCATCATCACGCCACCTGAGTCATCCTGAAAGGGCCTGCGCCTGTCCGATGGGACAGGTGCCTGGAGCCATCTTTCCGACGAGCGGCTGTCTGTATTAATCCGGGCACTGTCCAAAAGGTCCGTTGCCCCGGCGATGCCGGTGCACGTACAGTTTCTTGACAGATAACAAGGGCCAGACAGACTGGACAACAGTCAGGAGAGATCATGAAAGCACGGGAAGATGTAATACGGGGAGCTTTCAACCTGCGGTTGACGCCTGTGGCTCTGGCGCTGCCGGCACTGCTCGCAACCGGTTCCGGCGTCTGGGCGCAGGACGGAGCCGCGACCGGCAACCGTCGGGTACTGGAGGAAATTATAGTCAGTGCCCAGAAGCGCTCCCAGAATATCAACGACGTGGGCATCGCCATCACCGCTTTCGATTCCGGCCAGGTCCGGGATCTGGCCTTCATGCAGCCGCAGGATATCGCGACCCAGACCACGAATTTCAGCGTCAACACACTGGCGACCAATGTGCCCAACTTCACCATCCGCGGTGTGGGTGTGAACGATTACGCCATCAATCAGGCCACGTCGGTGGGCACCTATGTCGATCAGGTCTTCATTTCCTCGCCGGCCATGATGTTGTTCCAGATGTTCGACACTCAGCGGGTCGAGGTGCTCAAGGGGCCCCAGGGTACGCTGTACGGACGCAACACCACCGGTGGTGCAGTTCTGTATTTCTCCAACAGGCCCACCGAGGAGTTCAGTGGCGAAGCCTATGTCGAAGGCGGCAATGCCGGGTATTACCTGTTGGAGGCCGCGGTGAGTGGTCCCCTGAGCGACACGTTGTCGGCGCGCATGGCGGTGAATACCACCCAGAGCGATGGCCTGCAGGACAACATTATCACGGGTGAAACCCATGGCGGCATGGACCGTACTGCCTGGCGGGGCCTGCTTCAGTGGCAGCCGCGATCCGACCTGGACCTGATGTTCAACGTCCATGGCGGGGAGGACAATTCCGATCTCAACAGCTTCACCGTGCCCGGCACCGGCAGCAATGACTCTTCCACCGGCACCATCGATACTCTCGACGGCGTGCCTTACCGGGACAACGAGAGCCTGGGTGTGTCGTTGACGGTGAACTGGGACATCGGCCCAGTGACTTTCACGTCGATCAGCAGCTACGACGAACTCGATCGCTTCGAATACGGTGACAGCGACGGCCAGTTAAGGGACGGCAGAATTGACCAGATACTGATCAGCGATATTGAACAGGTCACCCAGGAACTGCGCCTGGCCAACGCCGGGGGAGGCGACGTGAACTGGGTAGCCGGAGTGTACTACGGCAAGGACGAAATCGATGACAGCACGGTATACGAGGTGACTGGCGCGGGCTTTCCGCCCGCGGCCTTCGGCCTGCCCGCGCCCTATGCCCTGATCGATACCCTGGGCAACGCTTACCAGCAGATTTCCGAGACCTATGCCGCCTTCGGGCAGGTGGAATGGGCCTTCACAGACCGCTGGTCGCTTACCCTGGGACTGCGTTACACGCAGGAAGACAAAGAACTCCAGGACGTCACGACGCCCTGGAGCGCGGAGCCTGGTTCAGGTGAAAGCGGCCCGGTGGTCAGTGGCCTGCTGTTTCCACCGGCGGACTACGAGGAGGATTTCGACGCGTTCTCCGGCAAGGTGGCTTTGGACTACCGCCTGAACGACGATACGCTACTGTATGCCAGTATCAGCGAAGGTTACAAATCAGGCGGTTTCCAGGGCACACTCGTGTTCACACCGGCCGCCATCATTCCCTTCGACGAAGAGACAGTGCTGTCCTACGAGGTGGGCGCCAAACTGACCCTCCTCGAGGGCAGAATGCAAATCAATTCCGCGGCGTTTTTCTATGACTACGAAAACCTGCAGGCGCAGGGAACCATCGAGGGCGGTGCCGCTGGCGTGGAGAACCTGTTCGCGCTGCAGAATATCGGCGATGCCGAAGTGCTGGGTTTTGAAGTTGACGTGCAGGCAACACCTCTGCCGAGGCTGGAGTTGGCCCTGGGAGTGGGGTATCTCGATGCGAAAATCACCGACCCCTTCGTGCCGGAAGTCGAGGAAGACGGACGTCCGGCGGTTTCCCCGGAATGGAACCTGAACGGCCGGGTGCGTTATGACGTCATCACAGCACAGGACTACACGCTCTATCTGCAGGGGAACTTCAACTGGCAGGATGAGCAGTATTTCGATATTTATGAAACGCCATTCCTTTTGGAAAACGCCTACGGCGTGGTCAATGCCTCACTGGGAGTGGATGCCGTCGACGGTACCTGGAAAGCCACCGTATGGGGTCGTAATCTCGCCGATGAGAATTACCGTGCCGGTGGATTCACCGGTGGGGTGGCTGGCGATGTACAGATTTACGGGCAGCCGCGCACCTACGGCGTCAGTTTCAATTACCGTTTCTGATCGCCCCGTGTGTCGAGATCAGCTGTCCTTGTTGCCGGCTCGCGCGCAGCGCTGCCGGCCGCAATCAGGAATACCCCGTTATGAGAATCGGAGTCGATGTGGGCGGTACCAATACCGATGCCGTGCTGATGCGCGGCGACAAGGTACTCGCTTCCTGCAAGAAGCCCACCACATCCAACGTCAGCGACGGTATCGTGGCCGCGATCGAGACTGTACTTGGTACCTCGTCCGTGCCCGCCTCTGACGTTCGTGCGGTGATGATCGGTACCACCCATTTTACCAATGCCTTCGTGGAGCGACGCAACCTGCTGGATGTCGGTGTTCTGCGCGTCGCGCTGCCGGCGGCACGGGGTATTCCACCGTTGATCGACTGGCCGGAGGCGTTCCTTGCCGAAATCGGAAGCCACTGTGAAATGGTGACCGGTGGTTATCATTTTGATGGGCGGCTGAATGCGGCAATGGATGAGCGCGCTGTGGCCGCCGCGGCAAGGACCTTCCAGGACAAGGGTATCCGTTCGGTGGCGGTAACCGGCCTGTTCTCACCGGTCAACCCCAGCATGGAGGAGCGTGCCGCGGAAATCCTGCGGCAGGAAATGGGCGACGATGTGGCCATCACCCTGTCACACGAGATTGGCCGCATCGGTCTGCTGGAGCGGGAAAACGCGACGGTGATGAACGCCTGCCTGGTGGATATGTCGCGGCAAGTGGTGGCGTCCTTCCGGCACGCCCTGAAAACCCTTGGCATCACTGCGCCGTTCTATATCAGCCAGAACGATGGCACCCTGATGGACTCCGGCATGGTGGAGCGCTACCCGGTGCTGACCTTTGCCTCCGGTCCCACCAACAGCATGCGCGGGGCGGCTTACCTGTCGGGCCTGCAGGAGGCACTGGTGGCGGATATAGGAGGCACCACCACTGATATTGGCATGCTTTGCAAGGGCTTTCCCCGTGAGTCTTCCGTCACGGTGGATATAGGCGGCGTACGCACCAATTTTCGCATGCCGGATATCCTGGCGTTGGGCCTGGGCGGTGGTTCGCTGGTTCGGGAGCAGGGCAGCGGCATCACGATTGGGCCGCGCTCAGTCGGTTACCAGCTTACGCAGAAAGCCCTCGTATTCGGTGGTGACACGCTCACCGCCAGCGATATCGCCGTGGCGGCGGGTTACGCGGATTTCGGCGACGCTACGCGGGTCAGGCATCTCTCCGCCGATCTCATCGAACAAAGCGTGGTGGAGATCCATCGTAAGATCGCCGAGGGCATCGACCGTATGAAAGTCAGTGCCGAACTCGTGCCGCTGGTGCTGGTGGGGGGCGGCTCGGTACTGGTGGATCGTGATATCCCCGGCGTATCGGAGGTGGTAACCCCGAATCATGCCGGCGTGGCCAATGCTATCGGTGCTTCCATCGCCCAGGTGAGTGGCGAAATTGATCGTGTGTTTTCCTACGAGGAACTGGGGCGTGAGGCTGCCCTGGCGACAGCGACGGAGGAAGCGGTGAAGAGGGCGCGCCACGGCGGCGCGGATCCGGAGACGATCAAGGTAATCGATATTGAGGAGCTGCCCCTGGCATATGTTCCCGGCGGTGCCGTGCGACTTCGGGTAAAAGTCGCCGGCGCATTGGCGTTTGATCAGGAGCAGCCATGAAACTTTCGGTCGAGGACTTGCAGGATGTGGGGCGCGGTGCGGCCTTTCTCGGTACGGGCGGGGGCGGGGACCCCTACATAGGCCGGATGCTGGCCACCCACGCCATACGAGAATACGGCATGCCCGAGATTATCGATGTCGAGGCGCTGGACGACGATGCCGCGGTCTACACCATAGCCATGCTGGGCGCGCCGACGGTGCTGGCGGAAAAAGCTGCCTGTGGTGACGACGTGGACCTGGCGCTGTCGCGCATGGAGAAATACACTGGCAGGAAAGCCGACGCGATCATCCCTATAGAGATCGGCGGCGTGAATTCCATGCTGCCGATCATGGCCGCGGCCCGCACTGGCCTGCCACTGGTGGATGCCGACGGTATGGGGCGTGCCTTTCCAGAAATACAGATGGTCAGTTTCAACATCTACGGCGTGTCCTGTACGCCGCTGGTGATGACCGATGAACATCTCAATTCGCTGGTAGTGGAAACGGGGCATGCGAAGCGCGCGGAGGATCTGGAGCGGGTGGCCTCCATTGAGATGGGCTGCAGCGTGATTTTGTCTTCCTACCCGATGACCGGCCGGCAGGTGAAGGAAACCGCGGTACGCCAGACCATGACTCTGGCGCTGGAGATAGGCCGGGCCATCCGCCGCGGTCGTCGCGCCGACAACCCCGTGGGCGAGCTGAGCCGCTACCTGGCAACCACGCCCTATTATTCCCACTGCAGGGTGCTGTTCGACGGTAAGGTGGTTGACCTGCGCCGCGAAACTACCCAGGGTTTCGCCCGGGGCCATTGTACGCTGCAGGCTCTGGATGGCGGTGCCGGGGAAATGGAAGTGATTTTCCAGAACGAACACCTGATCGCCCGGGAGGACGGCCGGGTGCGCGCCATGGTGCCGGACCTGATCTGCATGGTGGACAGCGATACTGCGGAACCGGTACCGGTCGAGGCATTGAAGTACGGCCAGCGCCTGAAGGTGATGGGGGTCAGTGCGCCTCCCATTCTACGCACCCCCGAAGCCCTTGAAATCATCGGACCCCAGGCATTCGGCCTGAACGAGACCTTCGTGCCGGTGGAAGAGCTTTGAGAGTCCCGCGGAATCCACCATCGATCAACACCCGGAGACGAATAACATGAAAACACATATCCATGTCATTACCCCTATCATCACCGAGGGATTCCGCAGTGAGGAGGATCTGCGCGCCTGCGAAGGGCCCGAGATCACTGTTACCCAATGCGGTATAGCGTACGGTCCGGCCTCCATTGAATGCGAGTTCGACGAGGCATTGAGTGTGCCCGGTATACTGGAGAAGGCCATCGCGGCGGAAAGAGAAGGCGCCCACGCTGTGGTTATCGACTGCATGGGCGACCCTGGCCTTGCCGCTTGTCGCGAGGCATTGAGCATCCCGGTGCTGGGGCCGCTGCAGGTGGCCGCTCACGTGGCGACCATGCTCGGGCACCGCTTCACCTTCATTACGGTACTGGACCGGCTGCGGGCGATGATAGACCACCTGGTGGCAGGTTACGGCCTCACGGGCAATTATGCTGCGTTCCACGCGGTGGATGTGCCCGTGCTGGACATTGCCCACGACACCCGCAAACTGGGCAGTCTTCTGGGCGAAAAAGCCCTGACCGCGGTCCGGGACGATCATGCCGGCGCGGTTATTCTCGGTTGCACCGGGTTTATGGGCCTCGCCGAGGTGGTAACGCAAACGCTGCGTGAAGAGGGGCTGGAAGTACCGGTTATCGACGCCATACCTCTGACCATTCGTATGGCCGACGCGCTGGTGCGCTGTGGCCTGACACACAGCAAGCACATCTATCCCGCGCCGGGGAAGAAGGAGATTCGAGGGTACGACAACCTGCGTTGAAGCGCTGCCGGCCGCCGGGCTCAGATCAGCCGGCGCCGCTGGGCCACGGATACCGCCTGCAGCCGGCTCTTGACGTTGAGCTTGGCGAAAATATTGCGCAGGTGAAAGCGCACCGTGCTGTCCGAGACATCCATCTTGCGTCCGATCAGCTTGTTGGAGTAGCCGTGAGAAAGCTGCTGCAGCACTTCGATTTCGCGGTCGCTGAGCAGTTGTACCACTTCATCGACACCGGCCTCCTCTTTTTTCAGCCGTTCGACAATCTCCCGCGCCGCAGCGCGTTGCTGGTGCTTGGCTGAAGCCCCGGCCATCTGTTCTATATAGCGTTCAACGAGTTGTGTCATCCGCGGCGCTTCGTTGAGAAAATCGCGGATGAATCCGGAATCCCGATACAGGGCGACGGCATTGTCCAGGTGCTCCATAACAGTGTCTTCATGACCGGCAAGATCGCCGGTTACGGCGCCGAGGATTTCAAACTTCAACAGCGCCCGCCGGTGTCCGGCGTGCCCGGCCTGGGCGGTGAAGAAAACCAGGTGATCCTGCGCCTCGTCGTACCGGCCCTCGCGCACCAGCAGCCGGATGATGGCAGGCACCACCACGAAGCGT
Source organism: Kineobactrum salinum (assembly GCF_010669285.1). Lineage (GTDB taxonomy): Bacteria > Pseudomonadota > Gammaproteobacteria > Pseudomonadales > Halieaceae > Kineobactrum > Kineobactrum salinum. Next base: position 4,100,076 of record NZ_CP048711.1, read on the forward strand.
TCGCGCCAGGCCACCTGGGTGAAATCCGCATCGCGGTAGTGGATGATGTCGATCTCCGATGCATCCAGCACTTCGCGGGCCGTGTCAATCTGATCCGCCTTTATCAGTAGTTCCGTCCACAGTCCGGTGAGCAGCTTCTCCAGACGGTCGAGCCGGTGTCTGCCGGCATAGGCGAAGGCCTGCTCCACCACCGCCAGCGACGCCTCCAGGCCGCACTGCGCGTATTCCAGGTGGGCGACGGTGGCGTAACCGGCGGCGTAGATATCGAACCAGGCTTCGTGGCGTTCCAGCTGGATGGGAATGTTGGCCACATTGCGGTAGGCGGTGCCGTCGTTACCGGTTTCAAAGTTGAGCTCCGTCATGAAGATCGAGGCGGCGAGTTTAATATCCTGGTCGTCGCTGAAGTGCCGTCGCGCCAGCTCCATGGCAGCCTTGTAATAGTGTTCCGCCTGCGCACCGTCGCCCTCGGAGAAACTGATGTCCCCGAGATGAAAATACAGGTACAGCGCGCCGAACAGCGACCCGCCGGCGAAAAACGCGGGCAGGCCCAGTTCCGCGTAGTGGCGCGCCTTCGCAAAATTTCCGCGCTGCAGGTAGGCGACACAGAGAATCGTGCAGTGCTGGCCCAGTGCCACGGAACCGTCTTCCGGGGTGAGCCGCCGCGCGCATTCCTCCAGTGCGTCGCAGACGTTGTCGGCGATCTCGCGGCCTTCGTAGATCGACAGCAGACTCTCCATCACCAGTCTGTCACGGGCCAGCGGCGCGTCGGGGTCGCCATCCCAGGGTCTACTGTCGCAGTGCAGCGGCCCGACGGTGGCATCGAAGATCCGGCGTGCCTCGAACACGTTGCCCTTTTTTACGTGAAGCAGAGCCTGGATCATCGACAGCAGCGGGTTGCTCAGGATGAAGGCCTCGTCAAACAGCTCCATGATGATGCGCAGCCGGCTCAGTCCCTCGTGGGGCCAGATAAACAGACCCCCGGCGCGGGCCACAACTTCGAGAGCCTGTTCGGGCTGTCCCGCCAGGATGTAGTGCCGCACAGCCTCTACGAGATCACCTTTGTTGTAGAACCACTCCGCCGCCCCCGCATGCAGAGTCCAGAGCCTTTCCGGAGAAGTGCGACGCAGCCTTTCAAGCAGTTGTTCACGGAATACCGGATGCAGGCGGTAGCTCGATTCCACGGAGTCCACCGGTAGCAGTAATGCGTCCAGCGCCCGCGCTTCGCTGAACAGCGTCTGGCTGTTTTGTGCCTTGCGCAGGTGATCCGCCAGCGAGGTGTCGATGCGGTCTACGATGGCAATGTCCATCAGGAAGGCCTGCAATTCCGGGCTCAGCTTGCTGATCACTTCCTCCGTCAGATAGGCCGTGACTGTGCTGTGGTCCGCCCTCAGCCCCTGCAGCAGTTTGTCAATGTCGTGATCGAGCCCCGCTGCGCTGTGAATCATCTGTACCACTACGGGCCAGCCCTCGGTCAGGGCGTGGATCTGCTCGATGGTCGACTGGCGGTAGTTTGCTCCCAGCAATTCCTGCAGCTCCACACGGGAGAAACGCAACTGCTGCGCACCGTAACGGATGGCTTCGGCGCGCGCCTCCAGGTCAGCGGTTTTCAGGCAGGCATCGTCGCGGGTGGCAATGGCTATATGCATGTTTTCCGGGGCGTACTGCAGTAGCGGTGTGATTACCTCGTCGATGCAGTCCTGATCGAGATTTTCGAAATCGTCGAACACGAATACGACTTTCTCCGTCTGCTCGGCGATAATGTGAAGAATCAGGCTGATAAAGTCGCGGCGAAAACTCGCTGAGATTGCTTTCGATCCTGGTACCGCCGGCTCGCAGGTCCAGCCCGTTCTCGTGCAGGGAATAGAGAATGTAGGTAAGAAGCTGGTTGACGGCATTGTCTTCTTTTCCCAGGGAGAGCCAGCAGACACGGTGGCCCTCATCCAGCAGCTTCCTGCGCCAGAGCGAGAGCAGGGTGCTTTTGCCGTAGCCCGCCGGGGCATGCACCAGCGATAGCGTGGCGTCGGTGCCCCGTGCCATGTCATGGATGATGCTTTCGCGGTTCAGCATTTCCATCCGTTGCCGGGTGGGGGACACCTTGGAGCGAATAAGCCAGATCGGGAAAAGGTCCGTTGTGCGTCCTCTCTTTGCCGGTTTCATTGTACGCCGCCTGCCGTCGCCCCGGTCACTGATACCACATCGGGCAAGTACCCGTGGCACCGGTAAAGTCATATTGCAGCGTAATGGCCGCGAATGGAACCCGGACTGTCTTTATGGACAGGTACTCCGTTTGCGCCGGGCCATGCGGGCTGTCCGCGGGCGAGGTTGAGCCCGCCCGCTGCATCAGCGACTATACACCGTTGATTACAAGCGGGGTACAGAGAGTGTCACAGGGGAATCAGGCCGTACCGCGAGCGGCGGAACCGGCGCAGGCCTTCTCCCAAGGGAAGGAACACGCCGTGGAGCCGGTACCGCGCGAGAAGACTGTGCACGGCCTGCGGGTTGCGCTGGTATTGATCGGTATCGCGATTACCATTCCCGCCTTTTTGACCGGTGCCGAGCTCGGCCTGTCCATGGGGCTGAGCAGGGCAGTTCCGGTGGTGCTTGCCGGCGGTGCGGTACTCTGTGTGATCGGCTGTTTCGTAGCGGTCATTGCGGCGCGAACCCGGTTGACCACTTACGCCATCATCGAGTACGCCTTCGGTGTCATGGGGGCGAAAGTGGTGAATGCCGTGATCGCCCTGACCGTGTTTGGTTGGTTCTCGGTTACCGCAGCATTTTTTGGTATATCCATTCAGCAGGCATTGCGGGAATTGTGGGATATCGCCTTCAACCTGGATCTGCTGATTGTCGTGGGTACGGTGCTGGTGGTCGCGACGACCCTGTTCGGATTCCGCGCCATCAACCGGCTCGCGCTGGTGGCGGTGCCCCTGTTGTTCCTCGTGCTGGTCTGGCTGGTTTACCTGGCGCTTGAGAATACGAATCTGGCCGAGTTGTTGCAGTACCAGGAAACACAGATGCCGGCGGGCCGCGGTATTACCGCGGTGGTGGGCGGGTTTATCGTCGGCGCCGTAATAATGCCGGATTTCTGCCGCCACGTGCACAACACAGCCCATGGTTTGCTCGCCGCTGTGCTGCATTTCGGGGTGGCGTATCCGCTGATTCTTATCATGCTGACGCTGGTTTCCGTGGAATCGGGCCAGCGTGACTTCATGAGCATGCTAGCGGCGCTGGGGCTGGGCCTGGTGGGGCTGCTGGTGCTGGTGTTCGCCACCTGGACCACCAACACCGGCAATCTGTACTCCAACTCCCTGGTGCTGAGAACAATATTCCCGTCGCTGTCCCACTACTGGGCCATTATTGGCATCGGCGCCGCCGGCGCGCTGTTCGCGGTGATGGGTATCACCCGCTACTTCATCGACTTCCTGGTCGTGCTGGGGGTATCGATTCCGCCAGTGGCCGGTATCTATATTGCGGATTACTTCGTTGTGCGCCGGGGACGGTATCCCGCGGCGGGAGCGCCCAGGGAGGGTGCGTTCAACTGGCAGGCCTTCGTGGCCTGGGTTGTCGCCACGCTCGTGGGGTGGGTTGCCGCAATCGATATGATCACAATTACCACAGTGCCAGGGAGTGATGCGATTGTGGTGGCGTTTGTGCTTTATCTGTTGATGAAGGGGACGGCGAGGCCGGACCAGATTGGAGTTTTGTAAGCCCGGAATCTTTCGCTGCGCATAAAATGCCATATCGGCGCCGGATTGGAGCAGGTGCTGAACTTCATGCTGCTTCTGCGGCAATAAACGGGTGGTTTTCTGGGCCTTGCCTGCTTCAGTCCTCCCAGGGGGCGAGGCAGGAAAATATGAGTCCAGTCTCAAGGTGTGCCACTTCAGGGCGCGTCGTCAGGGCAACCATCGCGAAATCGCGCAAAGCATTGGAGTCCTGGAGCCCGACATGCACAAGAAAATCATCGGCGCCGGCAACGTGGTAGAGGCGCAGGACCTCGGGAAGTTCCAGCACATAATCCCGGAACGCAGCGACATCTGCTGCAGTGTGCTGTTTCAGGCGCACTGCGATCAGAGCCTGCAGGCCCATGCCCACTGCGGACATGTCCACTTCGGCCCGGTAGCCGCGGATGATGCCGGCGCGCTCCATCTGCCGAGTCCGCACCAATGTGGTCGAGGGCGCCAATCCCACCCTGCGTGCCAGCTCCTTGTTGCTGATCCGTGCATTGTTCTGCAATTGCCGGAGGATTTCGAAGTCTGTTCTATCCAAACCTGTTTCTGCCATGATTACCAAATATTCTTCGTCGTTTAAATATTCTAACAAATATAGTCCATATTAAGCACTATTGGACAGAATGTTGTCCTTCCATAGCCTGCACGCCGGAGCCGCGCCATGACCCGCCATGACCCCGTTGAAGCCCTCGCCAGCCTGCGCCATGAATTTGGTGAGCACGGTGGCGTCAACATGTCCATCGAGGCCAGTTCGACCTTCACGGTTGTCGATCCGGCGACCATGCCGGATATCTTTGCTGGCCGGAAAAGCCCCGAGAGCGGCGGTTGCTATCTCTATGGCCGCCACTTCAATCCCACGGTCTACCACCTCGGCCGCCAGCTCGCGGCCCTCGAAGGCACGGAGGCTGCCTACTGCAGCGCCAGCGGCATGGGCGCAATCTCCGCAGTCATCTTTGCGCTGTGTAACGCGGGCGACCATGTAGTGGCGAGTCATACGATCTACGGTGGTACCTGGGCACTGCTCAATGATTTCATGCCAGCCAAGACTGGCGTACGCACGAGTTTCGTCGATACCACCAACCTGGCTGCGGTGAAGAACGCAATCACCGACCGGACCCGGCTGCTTTACGTGGAGAGCATGTCCAATCCGACGTTGCGCGTGGCTGACATTCCCGCGCTCGCCGCCATCGCGCATGAAGCGGGGATTCCACTGGTAGTGGACAATACCTTCTCACCATTGGTGCTGTCCCCGGCACGTCTGGGCGCCGATATTGTTGTGCATAGCCTGACCAAGTTCATTGGCGGCGCCTCCGACCTCATCGGCGGCGCGGTCTGCGCCAGTGGCGAGTTTATCGGCAGTCTCATGGACCTGCATACAGGGCCACTGATGATCCTCGGCCCCACCCTGGACCCGTCTGTAGCCGCCAGTGTCGCCCTGCGACTGCCACACCTGGCGCTGCGCATGGCGGCTCACGGGGAGCGCGCCCTGGCTCTCGCCGAACGTACGGAGATACTGGGGGTAACCGTCGCGTATCCCGGCCTCCCGGGGCATCCGGACCGGGCGCTGCTGGAGCGCCTGCGCCATCCGGATTTCGGCTATGGCGGGCTACTGACCATCGATGCGGGTACTGAGCAGAAGGCCATGGCGCTGATGAACACGCTGCAGAACGATCACCAGTTCGGCTATGTGGCCGTGAGCCTGGGCTACTTTGACACGCTCATGTCCTGCTCAGCCTCCAGCACCTCCAGCGAGATGCCGGAGGAGGCGTTGCTGAACGCCGAGATCAGCCCCGGGCTCGTGCGCATGGCCATAGGTTACAGCGGCAGCCTGGAACAGCGCTGGGTGCAGTTGGAAACAGCCCTGCGGGCTACCGGGCTGGCACCAATGCGGTGAAAGCCGGGCAGCCAACCGGCACGCACACCTTACCCCCTGCTGCTCCCGCGCTGCCGGCGGCATGTCGCCTGACGAAGCAAGCAGACGTGGCAAGCGAGCGTTATTCCATCCCGATAACACATTCCTTGGCGTAGCCAGATGGCCTCGCGCTGGATATTGGGGCAGGGTATGCGCACAGGAGCCAGCCCCGGCTAAACCATCGTCACCATTTCACTTTGCTCGAAACGGACCTTGGGAAGATCTGCGCCGGCATCTTCCGGATCGCGTCGGCCTATGGCGCAGATCACCGAGGCAGTCAGGTTCAGGTCAGCCAGGCCCAAAACCTGGTCGTAGCCCTTGGGTTCAAAACCTTCCATCGGACCGCCGTCTATCCCCATAAGCGCGGCGCAGGTGAGCATGGTTCCCAGCGCGATATAGGTCTGCCGGTGCGCCCATTGCAGGTTCTGTTCCGGCGTTCTGGCTGCCAGCGTCTTCTTCATTCGATCAGACAGTCGCTGCAAGTCGCTCACTGGCACTCCGCGCACCTGGGCAAACCGCTCTATATAGTGGTCCACTATTTGCTCTCCCGGCGCTGTCTGGGCAGCAAATACAATCAGGTGTGAACAATGCACCACCTTTTCCTGCCCCATCGAATGGGGTAGCAGGCGCTGGCGCATGTCTTCAGACGCCACAACGATCAGCCGGTAGGGCTGCAGGCCGAAGGACGAAGGGCTCATGCGGGTGGCGGTCAGCAGTTGTTGCAGCTGTGCCTCGCCAATCCGTTCATCCGAAAACTTCTGCACTGCGTAACGCCAATTCAATGCTTCCAGTACCTCCATCTCTTCTCTCCTTGTCCGTTTCAGGTATCATGCTGTTGGGAACAGGATACTGTGTGGCAGAGGAAACTGCATTTATATCGGTCGGGAAAGAGCGGCTTTTATTACAAGCCTGAGCTGGATGGTGTCGTGCCTGGAAGCTCTTGAGGCTGTTCCAGGACGGTACTGCACCAGGTCCCCCGAGGGATATGCGCTTGACGCAACGGCAGTAAACTGTTTTGGGCAATAATTTTGGCGGATTTGGCAAGCGAGCTGCAGTCATCACCGCTATATTGTCCAGTTGATTGCGCCCGCGGTGAGAGACCCGGGCAATGCGGCGACAATTCCGGCCTCATCTCGCGAGTCAACGGTGCTGAACAGGCCGGTCTGAACCACCATTCCGTGCGGAGTATTTCATGATCACGCTCAATATCAATGGCCAGGAAATGCCGGTGGAAGCGTCCCCGGAGACGCCGCTGCTGTGGGTACTGCGCGACACTCTGCAGCTCACCGGAACCAAGTATGGTTGCGGGATGTCGCTGTGTGGCGCCTGTACCGTACACATGGATGGCAAGGCGGTGCGCTCCTGCGTGACACCGGTTTCCGCTGCCGCCGATGCGAAGATCCAGACCATCGAAGGCGTCGGGGAGGGTGCGGCGGGCAAGGCGGTGCAGCAGGCCTGGGAGCAACTCGACGTGGTGCAGTGTGGCTACTGCCAATCCGGCCAGATCATGAGTGCCGTGGCACTGCTCGAAGACAACCGCGTGCCCTCCGATGCCGATATCGATGAGGCGATGGGTGGCAACGTCTGCCGTTGCGCCACCTATGTGCGCATTCGCGCAGCCATCCACGAAGCGGCGAAATCGCTGGCCTGAACAACAAGGTGAACCCGATGACACGGTCTATCGAAAACGAAAGCCGTCGCCGTTTCCTGCAGGGGGCCACAGGCCTCACGCTGGCCCTGTATTTTCCCTGGGCCATGGCCAGGAACCCGGAATCCGGTGGGACTCAGGCGGCACGCTTCGAGCCCAACGCCTTCCTGCGCATCGGCGAGGACAACAGCGTCACGGTGGTCAGCAAGCACCTGGAAATGGGGCAGGGCACCTATACCGGGCTGGCGACCATCGTCGCCGAGGAGTTGGATGCGGCCTGGTCACAGGTGCGCGTCGAGAGCGCGCCCGCCGACAATAGCCGCTACAACAATCTGCAGTGGGGCCCGATGCAGGGTACCGGCGGCAGCAGCGCGATCGCCAATTCCTGGGAACAGTTGCGTCATGCCGGGGCCTCGGCCCGCGCCATGCTGGTGGCTGCGGCCGCCCAGCGCTGGCAGGTGCCGGCGCAGGAGATTGCCGTGGCGGGGGGCGTACTCACCCACGCGGCCTCGGGCAGGCAGGCGAGTTTCGGAGAACTGGCCAGCGCCGCGGCCGAACAGGCCGTGCCGGAGCAGGTCGAACTCAAGCAGCCCGCCGATTTCAAGCTTATCGGCCAGCCGCTGCGGCGCAAGGACTCGGCCGCCAAGACCAACGGCAGCGCCGTCTACACCCAGGACATCCACTTGCCCGGCATGCTGACCGCGGTCGTCGCCCACCCGCCGCGTCTCGGCGGGGTAGTGGCGTCCGTCGATGCGAAGCCGGCAATGGCCATCGACGGCGTGACTGATGTGGTGCAGATTCCCTCTGGTGTCGCCGTGCTTGCCCGGGACACCTGGACCGCCAAGCGCGGGCGCGATGCCCTGGACATAAAATGGGACGAAAGCGCCGCGATCAGGCTCAATTCAGAACAGGCCTTCGAGCGTTTCCGGCAGCTGGCCGCATCTCCGGGCGCGGTGGCACGGCAGGACGGCGACGCGGAGACCGCACTGGCGGGAGCTGAACAACTGCTGGAGGCGGAGTACGATTTCCCCTACCTGGCCCACGCGGCGATGGAGCCGATGAACTGCGTGATCCGGCTGGCAGAGGGCCGCTGTGAAGCCTGGTACGGCGCGCAGATACAAACCCGGGATCAAGCCCAGCTGGCCGCACTGTTCGGTCTGGAACCGGAACAGGTCAGTATCCATACGCTCTACGCTGGCGGCAGTTTCGGCCGTCGTGCGAGCACGAGCTCCGATTACATCGTCGAGACCGCTCACATCGTCAAGGCCATCGATGGCCGCGCCCCGGTGAAGCTGGTGTGGCTGCGCGAGGACGATATGCAGGCAGGGTCCTACCGTCCGATGTTCCACCACCGGCTGCGGGCAGGCCTGGATGGGCAGAGCATGCTGGTGGCGTGGCAGCACCGGCTGGTGGGGCAATCCATCGCTGCCGGGACAGGGTCCGATGCCGGGGGCGGTGTCGATCCCAGCTCGGTGGAGGGGGCTGCCAATCTTCCCTACGCCATTCCCAACATGCTGGTCGACCTGCACACCCCGACCGATATCGGCGTGCCGGTGCTGTGGTGGCGTGCGGTGGGTTCCACCCATACCGCGTTCTCAACCGAATGCTTTATCGACGAACTGGCGCAGGCGACGGGCCGCGACCCGGTCGCCTGGCGGCTGGCGATGCTGCAGGAGCACCCGCGCCATGCCGGCGTACTGAAGCTGGCGGCTGAGCAGGCCGGTTGGGACACGCCACTGGCGCCGGGCCGGGACGGAGAGCGTCGTGGTCGCGGCGTGGCGGTGCATGAGGCATTCAACTCCTATGTCGCCCAGGTGGCGGAGGTTACGGTACAGAGCGACGGCAGCTATCGGGTGGACCGGGTGGTGTGCGCGGTGGATTGTGGCATCGCCATCAACCCCGATGTGATCCGCGCCCAGGTCGAAGGCTCGGTCGGTTTTGCACTCTCTGCCGCAATGAGCGAGGCCATCACGTTTACTGACGGCAAAGTGGACCAGTCCAACTTCCACAATTACACGCCGCTGCGTATTGCCGACATGCCCCGCGTCGAGGTGCATATTCTGCCCTCTGCGGCGGCCCCGACCGGGATTGGCGAACCGCCGGTCCCGCCACTGGCACCGGCCCTGGTGAATGCGCTGGCCGCGGCCACCGGCAAACGCATCCGGCGCCTGCCGATCGGCGACCAATTGGCCGGTTGATGCCACCGCAAACCGGGAAGCCTGCCTCGCGGGCAGGCACAGGCCGGGTTGGCGCCGCATTACGCCCTGTCCTGACCGGCCCTGCGACAAGGGCTCGCCAGCCGTGCCGATGTGGCTGGCGGGGGCCATTGCCCCTGTAATCTGCGCGCCAATCCTGATAGGCTGCGGCGCACCTTTTGGCTCAGTAGAGGGCTGCTGCCCATGATCTTGTCGCGCTCGATTTCCGCTGTTTTGTTCACCGCTGCAATGACATTACCGCTCGCGCCCGGGCCGGCGCTGGCCGCTGGCCCCGGCGGTCTCAGCGAGGCCAGTATCGAACACGCCCGCACACTGCGGGACCAGGCGATGGCCGGTACCATGGCCTATGACATCGTGGAATCGGTGACCACCGAGGTGGGGCCGCGGCTGGCCGGCACCGAGGCGGAGGCAAGGCCCGCGACTGGGCGGTGGCCAAACTCAAGCAACTGGGATTTGACTCGGTGCGGGTCGAGCCCTTTGAAATGCAGACCTGGATGCGCGGCGAGGAGTCGGCGGAACTGATTAGCCCCTTCCCGCAGCCGCTGGAAATCACCAGCCTGGGCGGCTCAGTGGCCACACCGGAGCAGGGCCTGGAAGGGGAGCTTGTGCCCTTTGCCAGTCTGGCCGAGTTGCGGGCTGCAGCGCCCGGCAGCCTGGACGGCAAGATCGCCTATGTCGGCCACGCCATGCAGCGGACCCAGGACGGCTCCTCCTACGGCTTTTACGGCGAGTTGCGCCGGGTTGGCGCCAGTGTGGCGGCCGGGAAGGGCGCGATCGCGGTGTTGATCCGCTCCATTGGCACCGACAGCCACCGCTTTCCACACACCGGCCAGATGAACTACCAGGACGACATGCCCCGCATCCCGGCGGCGGCATTATCCAACCCGGATGCCGACCAGATCGAACGCGTGGCGAGCCGCGGCCAGCCGATGCAGCTGCGGTTGAAGATGATGCCGGAGGTCGTGGGTACAACCGAGAGTGGCAATGTCATTGCCGAGATACGCGGCCGGGAGAATCCGGAGGAAGTGGTCATCATCGGCGGCCACCTGGACAGCTGGGATCTTGGCACCGGCGCGATTGACGACGGCGCCGGTGTGGCTATCACCACCGCCGCGGCCAAGCTGATCCTGGATGCGGGCAAGCGGCCGCGGCGCACGATCCGCCTGATCCTGTGGGGTGCGGAGGAAGTGGGCCTGCTGGGCGGACGCGCCTACCTGGAGCGGCACCGGGACGCGCTGGAACAGCAGTTGATCGGCAGTGAGAGCGATTTTGGCGCCGAGCGGGTGTGGCAGCTGACCGCACAGGTATCAGAGCAGGCCCAGCCGGTGGTGGACCTGATCGGTGAACTGCTGGCGCCGATAGGCGTGGCCCGCGGCGACATGGACAAGCCCGGCGGCGGCCCCGACCTGATTCCCATGGTAGAGGCGGGCATGCCCACCCTGCGCCTGGTGCAGAACGGCACGGACTACTTTGACCTGCACCACACCCATGACGATACCCTGGACAAGATCGAAGCTGCCGCGCTGGACCAGAACGTGGCCGCCTTCGCGGTCTTTGCCTGGCTGGCGGCGGACAGCAACGTCAACTTCCGCCAGTAATTGCGCTACTGGCCCTCGCTGGCTTGCAGGGCATCCGCCGGCAGCCGATCGGCGCCCCAGCTGCGCTGGATCAGCGCAGTGACCCGGTCCAGCTCCGGCTGGGCCACCTGGGCCAGTTCGCCCCGCTCCAGTGGGTCGTAGTGGAAGATGTACAGCCGTGAGGCAAACTCTTCAAACGGCAGTGACGCTTCGCCGAAACGCTCGCCATTGCCCGCGGTGCTGACCGTGATGCCATCCCCCCAGTCCTGACCGCTGTCGTTGTTGGGGTTGTAGAAATAAACCCGCATCACATCCGCCGGATCGATACTGACCCGCAGCAGCGTAATGGCATGCCAGCCGATGAAGCGGGCGGCGCTGTCGGTGATGGCAATGCCCGCGGGCTGGGGGTGGATCAGCGGCTGGTCGCCGTTGTAATAGGGATGGTAGCTGGCGTAGAAGTGGCGCAGAAAGGCGTCCAGGTCGTGCAGTTGGCCGGTGTTCACATCGACATTGATACGAAAGCCGCGGCCCGCCCACCAGCCGTGAAATTCGGGATTGACCCAGCGGTGCGGATCGCCCTCGCGGTCTATGCAGCGGCGGCCCATCTCGGCGTAAATGCGATCCAGGTGGGGCACTACAATCAGTGATACCGGGTCCAGGTCCATCGGCAGGTTGGTGGCAACGCCGAACAGGCTCTCTTTGGAGGAGATGGGCTGGCCTTCGAAATGTATGATGATCTCGTCGTCGCGTGCTGCCCAGGCCACCATTTGCAGCAGGTAGTCAGGATCATTGTAGGCCCACATGGACAGGGCCCGGGCGGACTGGCAGGTGGGATTGTTGCCCTGGCCCACCCCCAGCGGCTGGCCCAGCATGCAGAGTACGCCCTCCAGCAACCGGGCCCGTGGCGATACGCTGTCGCCCAGGGCGATGGTGAGCCGTGACTCGGACCAGCTGGACAATTGCAGGCCCAGCTGCCGCAACAGCGCCGGCGCCACGGAGGGCTGGTACAGGATGCCACGCTCCAGCAGCAGGGCCAGGCCGTAGACCGCCTGTGCGGTACCGGAATGGACGCAGGCGCGGATCAGCGCGTGGATCAGCTCGCGGTAGCACAGCAGGCAGTCGCGGCCGGTGGCGGACAGGCCCAGGGCTTCGGTGAGCAGGTGGTCGCTCTGGTCCAGCAGATAGCGCAACAGCACCGGATGGTAGGGCGACACCAGGCCGGTATCGTGCATCGCGCGGGCGAAGCCGGTGGCCTCGCTCTGCAGTGCGGTCACATCCATGCTGGCGAGCCGGTCGCGATAGATTGCCACGCCCGGATCTTCGCGGCAGCCCTGGGTGGGGCCGAACAGCGCACTGACCAATCGGTTGGCGCCCTGGCCGCTGGCGCCCAGGGTTATATCCGGGTTGCCCTGGCAGATCGCGATCTGGGTGATCATCTGCTTTACAGCGTCCACCTGTATCGGCCGTTGCTGCAGGATGCGCCAGATTTCCTCTATCAGCTGATCGATCACATGCTCGTAGCCAATGCGTTCGGTGAGATAGTGGAACAGCTGACGCGGTATCGTGGCCAGGCGCCCCTGGGTTTCGCGTTCGGCCTCACTGGGTGCGTTGAACAGCAGGCTGAGGTTGATCGCCATTACCTGGGTCAGGTAGTGGTGGGCCTGTTCCGCGGAGATCAGTGTATGCCGATAGGCTCCGGTGGCCACTGCCAGCAGGCGCAGTTCACTCAGGGCCTCGATTACCACAGTATTGGCATCGGCGCTGCCCAGTGCATGGGGGTGAGCGAGGGCACCAGGAACTGCGGTGCGGCCCAGTCGGAGCCCTCAAACACCCCGGCCTGCTCCAGCATCGGAGCACGCGCTTCCAGCGCGGCGCAGCCGCCATCCCGCAGCAGCACCCGGCGCGCGGTATCCAGCACCCGCGGCAGCTTCCCCGGCTTGGCGAAGGCGGCTGCGTCGCCCAGCAGTGCGGTGGCCTCATCCAGCTTCAGCAGCAGGCCTTCGAGTTGGTCGTCTACTGCTGACATGGCGGTTTACACATAAAAGTCCAGATCTTCCTGGTGCTTGAGCAGGTCGCGCAGCTGGTGCGGATCCTCGCCCTTGAAGTAAATCAGGCCCCAGTGGGTGCCAAACGCGGTGCGTTTGGTGACCGTTTCGGCGATGGGCGGGGTCAGTTCGTGGGATTCGAAGTAGGGGTGGTCCTCCACTTCCTCGGGATCTCCAGTTTGTTGACCACGCGCCGCCGCGGGTAGACCCCGAAGCAACCGGCATAGCCGTTGGCATCCTCCACCTCACGGGGGAAGAAGGCCGCGACCTCCTCGGGTGTGGTATTGGGGTCGAACACCAGCATGCTGGCCTGGTAGGCATTGAAGCCGTAGACCCGCTCCAGCAGTTCGAACACCTTGAAGCCGGGGGGCCGGTAGGCGACCTCGCCAAAATACATTTCGCCGTCGCTGGTCACGAAATACTCCGGGTGAATCAGCCCGAACTCGATGTCAAAGGCCTTGATCAGCTTCTCGATTTGTGCGGTTATCTGCGGCCGGTAGCTTTCCAGTTCCGGCGAGGCAGGCACAAACACGGAATAGCCCAGCGTAACGTATTCGGAAATGTTCAGGAAGGCGATCTTGCCATTGTGCACCCAGGCTTCCACGGCGAATTCCCAGCCGTCCAGATGCGATTCCATCAGCACCGGAAATTCCTCATCCGGAATGGTGTCCACTTCATCGGGGTACGGATGACCCGATGCCCCAGACAGCCGGCCTTGTCGAAGGCCTTCAGGTGAATCGGGTCGTTGGGGTCGCCGTCCAGTTTCAGCAGGGTCTGGTTGACGCGCTTGAGAAAGCGGATCACGTCCGCCTTGTCGTGGGCCTCCTCGAAAATGCCCACCCGGATGCCACCGAGCTGCGCGCGGCGCTTCATCAGGGCCTTGTCGCGCAGCAGCAGGGACTGGCCGTACAGGCGCGGGTTTTTCAGCAATACCGAGTTGATGGCGCCGGCCCATTCCACGGTTTCCTCGTACAGCGGAATCGCGACGTCGACGTCCATCTTGTGCAGGGTTTCCGCGATCTCCAGCGAGCGGTCATTGAGCCGCTCGAAATTCCATGAAACGTAGGGGATATCGTGGGTTTTGCAGTATTCTTCAGCCCAGTCGGGGCGACCACTACATAGCGGCGGTCGAAGTTCGCGGCGGCCTCTATTGCGTTCAGGCTCCAGCCGAGCAGAGCGATGTAACCTTTTTGCGGATCTTTGTCCATTGTGCGCCTCCTTGGGGTCGGCGATGAGAGAGGCCTGCAGCTGGGAGGAAATGGCAGGCCCGGCGAATACACCACATCATACAGGATTGCGGCCACGTTCTCATCCGCAGCGGGTGGCGCCCGCAGTCCGGGGTTTATACTGCGGCGAGATTTGCTTGATCCGACCCTGGAGATCCCATGCTGCGCACAGTGTTTCTGCTCACGACCTGGCTGCTCACGACTGCCCTGGCAGTAGCCGCCCAGCCCGACCTGGAGCTGATCATGTCCGACCCGGACTGGATCGGCAATCCACCCACAGACGCCTATTGGTCCGAGGACGGCCAGTTCGTTTATTACAGCCAGAAGCGTGAGGGCGAAAACTTCAGCGACCTGTACCGGATAGCGGTGGACGGCGGTTCGTCGGAATCCGTGGCGCCCGGCGACGAGAGCGCCAGCTCCAATGGCTCGCGCGTCTACAGTTCCGACCGCCAGCAGGTCGCCTGGGTGCACCGCGGCGATATCATGCTGCGGAACCTGGCCAGCGGCGAGACCCGCCAGCTGACCCGCACCGCAGCGGAGGAAAGTACGCCGCTGTTCATGGTGGACGGGCGCGCGCTCGCCTTTGTGCGCGACGGCCAGCATTTCATCCATGAGTTTGACAGTGGCCTGCAGGCCCAGGCCGCTGACCTGCGCTTCGAGCAGGACCCGGCCGCGGAGCCGGATTTCGATGCCCTGCGCGCGCAGCAGTTGCGCAACCTGGCGACCCTGCGCCGGGAGCGGCAGCGCGAGGAAGCCGAGCGGGCCCACGAGGAAGAGCGCCGCGCGGGCGACCCCGCTGCCGCGCCAGCGCCGATCTATATCAGTGAGGAGTGGGAAGAAGTGCAGCGCTCGCTGTCACCCTCCGGCCGCTACCTGCTGCTGGTGGTCAGGGACAAGGAGGCCGAAGAGGGCCAGGCCGGCAAGATGCCCAACTACGTGACCGCGGACGGTTACACCGCGATCAGCGAAACCCGGCGCCGGGTGGGCCGTTCGTTGCCGCCGCCACAGACGCTGCTGCTGGTGGACCTGGCGAGTGGCAGCGTCAGCACCGTTGCCTACGAGCCGCTGCCCGGTTATGACAGCGACCCGCTGGCCCAGCTGCGCAAAAGCGCAGTGCGCTGGCATGTCAGAGAGGGCGCGGACCAGGAGCAGGTGGAGGCGCTGGTGAAAGCGCCCGAGCAACGTCCGCTGACGGTGGAGCGCATCGAATGGAACCACGAGGGCAGCCTGGCCGCGGTGCAGCTGCGCGCCATCGACAACAAGGACCGCTGGCTGGCCACCCTGGAACCGGGCGAAGGCCGGCTGCGGCCCCAGCACCGGCTCAATGACCCGGCCTGGATTAACTGGGATCACAACGAATTCGGCTGGCTGCCCGACGGCCGCACGCTGTGGTATCTGTCCGAAGAATCCGGCTATTCCCATCTGTACAGCAAGGCCGTGGACCAGCGCCGCGCCCGCCAACTCACCGGGGGTGACTTCGTGGTGCGCGAACCGGCCCTGGACCCAGCCGGGGAATGGTTTTACCTGGTGGCAAACCGCAGCCACCCCGGAAATTACGAGGTCTACCGGGTGGCAGCCAGCGGCGGTGAGTTGGAACAGCTGACCGAACTGGATGGTGTGGTCGGCTTCAGTCTATCCCCGGCCGGTGACCAGCTGCTGCTGACCCGCTCCTACATCGACCGCCACGAGGACCTGTACATCCAGGCCGCCGCCACCGACGCGTCCGCGCGCCAGCTCACCGATACCGTCAGCGACGCCTTCAAGGCCGTCGACTGGGTGATTCCCGAGATCGTCGAAGTACCCTCGTCCCATGTTGAGGCGCCGATCTACTCCAAGGTCTACCTGCCGCCGGATCACCAGCAGGGCGAGGCCTACCCGGCGGTGATGTTTGTGCACGGTGCCGGCTACACCCAGAACGCCCACCGCGGCTGGCCCTATTACTTCCGGGAATTCATGTTTCACACCCTGCTCGCCAATGAGGGCTATGTGGTAATCGACATGGACTACCGCGCCTCCAAGGGCTACGGCCGCGACTGGCGCACCGCGATCTACCGCAATATGGGGCGCCCGGAGCTGGAGGACTTCCGCGACGGCGTGAACTGGCTGGTGCACAACTACGGCGTGGACCCGGGACGTGTGGGTATCTACGGTGGCTCCTACGGCGGCTTCATGACCTTCATGGCGCTGTTCCTGGAGCCCGACCTATTCGCGGCCGGCGCCGCACTGCGGCCGGTGGCGGACTGGATGCACTACGAATATTTCTATACAGCGAACATCCTCAACACGCCCGAGGTGGACCCGGAGGCCTACCACCGCAGCTCGCCGATCAATTACGTCCAGAACCTGGAGGCACCGTTGCTGATCGCCTCCGGCATGCAGGACGACAATGTCTTCTTCCAGGATTCTGTGCTGGTATTGCAGCGCTTGATCGAGCTGAAGAAGGAAGACTTCGAGATTGCCATCTATCCGCTGGACCCGCACGGCTTCGTGCATCCCGAATCCTGGCTGGATGAATACCGCCGCATCTACAAACTGATGCAGGCGAACCTGCGCTGAAGACGGAAGACGGAAGACGGAAGACGGAAGACGGAAGACGGAAGACGGAAGACGGAGTGCGGAGTGCGGAGTGCGGAGTGCGGAGTGCGGAATGTGGAATACGGAATACGGAATAGGGAATAGGGACTAGCGAATAGGAAACAGGAAACAGGAAACAGGAAACAGGAAACAGGAAACAGGAAACAGGGAATGCTGGACGCTGCGACGCTGCAGGCCTATCGCGAAACCCACTACCGGGTGCAGGGCGACCCGGAGATTGTGCTGCGGGTGGGTCAGCCCAGCGCTGAGCTGGCCCTGCTGTATCGCGCAGAGGGGGTAAGTTGCAGCGCTTTTATTACCGCCTGCAACCCCGCCAGCCAACGCCTGGATGAGGCGGCCAACACGAGCCGCCAGCGGCAACTGGAGGCGGAGCTGGCCGCGCGGGGCCTGGCCTGCCTGCCGGCTGTCGGCCGGCATCCCACCAATCAATGGCCCGCCGAGCCCAGCGTGCTGGTGCTGGGCCTGCCACTGGAGGAAGCGCGCCTGCTGTGCTGTCAGTTCGGCCAGAATGCACTGCTCTGGGCGGATACCGACGCCGTGCCGCAACTGGTATTGCTAACCTGAGACGCCATGCGGCACCTGATGTTGCTGGCTTGGCACACCATCCCGCAACGAAGCTCCGCTTTCATAGGATGCGTTGACGAAGGAAACGCATCAAGCCCAGAGGCTGGTGCATTTCCTTCGTCAATGCACCGTAGTACTCCTTCAAGATGAGGCCGGTGCATTTCCTTCGTCAATGCACCCTATACTCCTTCAAGATGATTTTGACGGGTTCAGTTTTCATAGGATGCGTTGACAAAGGAAACGCATCAAGCCCAGATGCTGGTGAATTCCCTTCGTTAATACACCGTAGTACTCCTTCAAGGTGATGAGACTGGTGCATTTCCTTCGTCAATGCACCCTATTGCCGTTAATCGCCAAGCATGCCCAATCCGGCACCAAGCATGCCCACTCCGGCACCAAAACTGCACATACCGTCCATCCCGAACCAACCTGTAGCCACACCTGCGTGAAAACGCGACCTGTACGCCCATCCACTATGGCCAGCTCCCTGTCACGCGGTTACTGTGACATCCATCAAAGCCAACCACATTGTGCATAGGCAGGGGGCGTCAATTCCCCCATACTCAAGCGGGGGGATACAACAACACGTGAAATTCATCCATACATCCGACTGGCAGATCGGCATGACGCGCGCCTTCCTCAGCCAGGAAGCGGCCGCCCGCTACAGCCAGGCACGTATCGACGCCATCCGAACGCTGGGACAGCTGGCCGCGGAGCACGGCGCGCAATTCATCGTGGTGGCGGGAGATGTGTTCGAGTCCAACCAGCTTTCCGCCCAGACCCTGAGCCGCGCGCTGGATGCGCTGAACAGCGTGCCCGTGCCGGTGTTCCTGCTGCCCGGCAACCACGACCCGCTCGACGCTTCCTCCATTTTCCGCAGCAAGACCTTCCGCGAAAAAGCCCGTGACCACCTGATCGTCGTCACCGACAGCGCCCCCATCCCGGTGCCGGGTGTATCCAATGTGGAAGTGGTCGGCGCGCCCTGGTTCAGCAAGCGGCCCGCGGTGGACCTCTGCGCCGGGGCCCTGAAAAACCTGGAGCCAGAGCCGGGCGTCACCCGCATCCTGCTGGGCCACGGCCAGGTGGACTCGCTGGCGCCGGACCAGGCCCAGCCCGGCGTGGTCAACCAGGCACTGCTGGAACAGGCGCTGGCGGAGGGACGCGTGCACTACGTGGCGCTGGGGGACCGACACTCGTTGACCAGGGTCGGCAGCAGCGACCGCCTGTGCTATTCCGGCACGCCGCTGGTGACCGACTTCGATGAAGTGGACCCGAACCGGGCGCTGCTGGTGGAGCTTGCCAATGATGCCTGCACACTCACGCCCCTCACGGTCGGCTTCTGGGAATTCCAGGCCCTGCAGCGCGACATCAACGGGCCGCAAGACCTTGCCGCCTTTGCCCAGTGGCTGGATGCCATCCGCGGCAAGGAATGCACCGTGCTCAAGGTCGGCTTCACCGGCAGCGTCAACTTGGCGCTGGCGGCGGAACTGGATGCCCTGCTTGAGGCCCAGGCCCACGTATTCGCCAGCCTCAAGCGCCGCGAGCGTACCACGGACCTGGCGGTAATCCCGGATGCGCTGGACGATAACGCCATTGCCCTGAGTGGCTACGCCGATGCCACCTGGAAGGCCCTGCTGGCCCAGGCTGCCAGCGACGACACGGCCACCGATGCACTGCGCCTGATGTACCGGCTGGCCGGAGGTGCCGGCAGCCAGACAGGGAGCGCCGGAAGTCAGGCAGGGAACGCCGCCGGCAGCGAGACAGAAAGCGCCGGCAGCAATGGCGGGAGCAGCGGCGCATGAGGCTGCTCACCCTCACCCTGGAGAACTGGCGTGCAGTCAGCCACAGCCATATCGAATTCGACAACGGCGTCACCCTGATCGAGGGTCCCAACGAGGTTGGCAAGTCCTCCCTGGTGGAGGCCCTGCGCATGCTGTTCCGGGAAAAGTCCGGCTCCAAAAAGCGGGAAGTACAGGCAGTACAGCCAGTGGGCGAGGACGTGGGCAGCAGCGTTGTCGCCGAAATCCGCTGCGGCGATCACCACTTCCACTACAGCAAGACCTACAACCGCAAATCCTCCACCGAGCTGCGCATCCTCGCACCGCAGGCGGAACAACTCACCGGCGACGATGCCCACAACCGCGCCTGGGACATCCTCAGCAACCATATGGACATGGCCCTGTGGGATGCCCTGCTGGTGGAGCAGGGCAAGGAAATTGGCGGCGTCAAACTGGCCGACTCCGACGGACTGGCCCGGGCGCTGGACAACGCCGCCGGCGGCGCCGGGGTCAGCGGTGAGGAAAGCGCCCTGTTCGGCGCAGTGCAGGCCGAGTACGAACGCTACTTCACCCTGAAGACCGGCAAGCCGCGCTACGGCGACGAGCAGCAGCGCGTGGAGCAACACCGGGAGAAGGTACAGCAGCTCGAGACCACCCTGCGGGATCTGGAGGGTGACCTGCGCCGCCATGAAAACGTTTCCGCGGAAATTTCCCGGCTGCAGCGCGCGCTGCCTGAGCTGCAGGCGGCCCGGGAACAGCACGAACAGCGCTGGCAGGCCATCGATACGCTGCAGGCACGCCTGAGCGCCCGGGAAGAGGAGGGCAAGCCGCTGCAACAGCTGCTGGCTCACGCCCGCAACCAGTGGCAGAAGCGCCGGGACCTGGCGGCGGACATCGCCCGCCGGGAACAGGGCCTCGAACAGCAGCAGTCCGCATTGCTGCCCCTCACCGAACAGGTGGCAGAGCTGGACGGAATCGTGCAGGCCGGAGATGCCGCCCTCAAAGACCTGCAAAGCCGGCGTCAGACTCTGCGGCAGGCACTGCAGCAGGCCCAGCGCGATGCCGCTTGCGTGCAGGACAGCGCCGAACTGTCCCGCCTGCAACAACTGCTGGAACGGGTGCAGACCCAGCGCGGCGAGCTTACGGAACTGCGCAATACCCTGGCCGGCATTCACATCACCGCCGAGGGCCGCAGGGACATCCAGGCCGCGGCCAGCGCGCTGGAGGTGGCCAGCCGCACCCGCGACAATGCCGCCACCCGCCTGCGCATCGAAGCACTGCAAGTGGCGGACTTCAGCCTCGACGGCGAAACCATCAGCCTGAGCCCCGACGCGCCGCTGGAACGGCAAGTGGCAGAGAGTCTGCAGATCGAGATCCCTGAACTCGCGCGCATCACCATCGCCCCCGCAGCCTCCGCCGGTGAACTGACGGCGGAAGTGGAAGCCCGACAGCAGGAACTGGATGCGCTGCTGGCGCGCTACCAGGCACCCAGCGTAGAGCAGGCCATCACCCTGGACGAACAGCGAGCCGATGCCGAACAATCACTGCGCGCCGCTCGCCAGCGCCTGGATGACACCCTGCAGGGCGCGGACGAAGAAACTCTGCAGGCAGACTGCGCACGTCTGCAGCAAACCTGCGAAGACGCCCAACAACAGCGCGAGCCCGGCCAGACCCTCCCCGCAAACGAGCGCGAGGCCAAGGCGCAACTGGACACTGCCCGCGCAGCCCTGGACGCCTGCGAATCCGAACTGGATCGGGAAGGCGGCCGGCTCGCAGAACAGCGCGACGAACTCACCCGCGGCCAGGCGAAACGACAGCAGGCTGACACCGAAGTCAACGCCCTCACCAGCGTGCTGGAAGACAAGCGCGCCAGCCTGGCGCAAGAGCGCGAGGCCGAGCCTGACGACGCTCTGGAGCGGGCCGTGGCCGAACGCGAACAGCGGCTGACAGCCATCAACGCTGAACTGGAACAATTGCGCGCCGAACTACAGGCGCAAGACCCGGACAGCGCCCGCTTGCAGCGGGACAACGCCGCCAAGGCCCTGGGCCGAGCCGAGCGCGACATCATCGAGCAGCAACAGGAACAGGCCGTGCTAAAAAGCCGCCTGGACCGCGCCCAGGCCAACGGTCTGTTCGAGGACTTGGAAACCGCCGAGCAGGCCCTGACAGAAGCCGAGGACACCCTGGCCGCCACCGAACGCCGCGCCGCCGCGGCGAAGTTACTGTGGGAGACGCTAAACGAACACCGCGACGCCTCCCGCCAGGCTTATGTAGCCCCCCTTCGGGAGGGCATCCGCAACCTGGGCAAGATCGTCTTCGGCAGCGACTTCGACATCGCCCTGGCCGAAGACTGGACCATCCTCAACGTCACCCGCCAGGGCCAGACCGTACCCTTCGACTCCCTCAGCGTCGGCGCCAAGGAGCAGCTCGGCATCCTCACCCGCCTCGCCGCCGCCCGCATCGTCGCCGACCAGGGCGGCGTACCGGTGATCATCGACGACGCCCTGGGCTTTTCCGATCCCAGCCGCCTGCAGAGCATGGGCGCGGCGATTACCGCGGCGGGACGCGATGCGCAGGTGGTGGTGCTGACGTGTACGCCGGGGCGGTTTATGTATTTGGGGGAGGTGGGGGTGAGGAGGTTGTGAGTTATACGGCGTGGCCCGTACAATTAGCCGTTATGTGTCACGGGAGATCGCATGGCAAAATTTGAAATTTTAAGTCTGATAACATCACTCCTAGCTATCTTTGTTTCATGCTTGGCACTTTATCGCTCAAGAAAAACACACTCAGAGCTTGTCGAATTCGAGAAAGTTCATGTCAAGCTAAGCAGAAGGCAGATCGAAGAGTACGAAGCCAAAGATGCAGCTAGGCAGAAAACAACTCTTGGGGCGAAGCTCATAGACTCCGGAGGTATTAGGCTACAAGTATCAAATTTAGGAGAGGCTTCTGCCAAGGATATATGGATTCGCATCGAAGATCCCGATAGCTATAACCCGCTGGTTTCTGGCGATTACAAACAAAAAATTCCCTACCCATCCTTGAATCCTGGTGAGGATTTCACGTTGACAGCTTTCATTCCGTTATCCGTAACACAACAAGTTTATCCGATTGCTCTAAGATGGCTTAATGAGGATGGGACGCAAGGTGATTTTAGATGCACCGTATCAAGGTAGTGTATATCAAACCGGCAGTTCGCCCCTACGCGGCTGGACCCAAAAACCGCCCCGCGAGTTCGTCGCCGCTGCGGTAGTTCTAATGGGAGTGTAGCATTGAACAAAAATGTAAAAGTCACTGCTGAGCGCCATGTCCGCACATATACAGAGCTGTGGCACACATCATTCGTACTGCTTGAGTTAGGCAAAGAAGATGAAAGAGGGCGTCATCATAAATTGATGGGGAGCTTGGTATTTACTGCATTTGCATTTGAGGCATATCTGAATCACTTGGGCCCATCTTTGTTTGAAACATGGTCGCATATAGAACGTTTAAGCCCCAAAGCAAAATTTGAAGTTTTGGCTGAGAGAGTAGGGCTGAAAGCTGATTTCGGGTGTCGCCCGCAACAAACTATAATAAGGCTTTTTGGTTTTAGAAATGATATCGCTCATGGAAAATCTATTACACTCAAAGACATGAGAATAGAGTCTTTAGAAGTATATCAAAAAGACCCGTGGTCATTTCGTGCTCAAACGGATTGGGAGAAATATTGCACTATTGAGAATACAGAAAGAGCTAGGGAAGATATAAATTCTGTGGTTCATACTCTTCACAAAGCTTCGGAAATTAAAGATGAATACCCATTTCTTCACGGATTCGAGATACGAGGCGGGGAGCTGATAATTGACGACAATAACTAACACGCGAGCAGTTCGCCTCTGGAGGCTCTCGCGGGACGACCGCGAGCTGTTCCCGCGTTTCCGCGGAAACGCCAGCGTCACCCGATCGGTACCTCTCATCCACTACACAAGGAGACCAGGCGCGTGGCCTACGACCTGACCGGCAAGATCAAACTCATCCAGGAACCGCAGACCTTCAACAGCGGCTTTACCAAGCGCGAAATGGTGGTCATAGTTGAAGATGGCAAATATCCGCAGGAGATCAACCTGGAATTCGTGCAGGACAAGATCTCCCTGCTCGACGGCCTGCAGCCGGGCAGGAAGTCACGGTCACGTTCGATATTCGGGGCCGGGAATACAACGGGCGCTATTTCAACAATCTGCAGGGGTGGAAGATCTCTGCTGCGGATGCCTCATCCGTGCCCGCAGCTGATCCCGGCGATTACCAGGGTATGCCCGGCCAGGACGGGGATCCGGGCTATAGCGATGACGATATTCCGTTTTGATCGGAGCAGCCCGCTCACTGGTAAGCATGGCGACGATGGCCGACTTTGACAATGGTTACGGTAACCACCGCGTCATCGATTTCATAAATGATCCGGTACACCCCCTGGCGGACGCGATAGCGTTCTTGTCCTGAAAGCTTTTCGCAGCCCACGGGCCTGGGGTTTTCCGCCAAGGTTTCTATTCTGGCAAGGATGCGCTTCAGATCCCTTTGCGGTAGTGGGCGAAGATCGCGAGTAACCGATTTGCGAAACAGCAGTTTATAGCTTGCCATGCTTCTTTAAATCATTGAGCAGCGCTTCATAGGTAATTCTGGGTTCCTTTACCCTGTCTTCAAAAGCGGCGAGGTCCTCCTGGTCTTCGACCAGTGAGGCCCTGACGGCTTCGTTGACCAGTTCCGAGAGTGACTTGTCGGAATGAGCGGCCTTCAGCCGCAATGCGGCGTGCAGGTCCTGGTCAAAATAGATGGTAGAGCGCTTGGTGGAGGTGGTCATCGGCGTCGCCCTGGCCAGAGTACAGGGTCGTCATTATAGCGCTAAAACGTTAAAGCGTCCAGGCGACACCGGTGGCCGGGCGGCTGATGTCGCCCTGACCTCTATGCAACTTGCTCACTGGCTATGTCCGGAATTGGATAGGATGCCTCGAACACAAAGGAACCTGGACCACCGGGAAGGGCGTGGGTGTCAGTATTTGGTGTGAGCGATGGAGGCAGGGTGGTGAGCCGCTCAGGGCGCCAGCCAGACTTGCAGCTGCGGTACTACCTGCACCAGTACGATCAGTCCCAACATGAATGAGTGCAGAGTTGTTTGAATTCGCAATGGCTCAAGTTTTTCCAGGCGCTGCTCGATTTGCTCAAGCCGTCGGTCATGCTCCCCGAAACCCGAGCGCAATACCGCGTCCAGGTAGTCCCGGGTCACGATGTTGTCGGCGTAAAAGCCAAATGCCTCGGCCATGAGCTATGCCTGCACCTCCGCCTGCGGCTCCGGAACGCCGGCTTCCCTGAGCCGGCGCGCGTAGCGCAGTGAATCGAATGCCAGTGTCGTCACAAGAATAGCCTCTCACCGCGTTTACGCCAAGCATGACAAGCCTCTCAGGGGTGTGGTACACCATCACCATGCACGTTTTGTCCAATCCATTCATCACTGACACCTCTGCCCGGCGCCCGCGGGTGTGGCTGCTTTCTGCCTACCGCGCCGACAGCCACGCCGCCTGGGCGGACTGGCTGCTGGCCTCCCAGCCGCAGCTGGAGTGGCAGCGGCTGGAATTGCCCGGGCGCCATTTTGCCTGGCGCATTCGCGGCAATCCGCTGTCGTGGCTGGACGCGCTGCCGCCGGAGACGCCGGACCTGCTGCTGGCCACCTCGATGGTGGACCTGGCGACGCTGCGGGGCCTGCACCCGCGCCTGGCTGGTGTGCCGGCGCTGTACTACTTCCACGAGAACCAGTTTGCCTATCCACTCAGTGATCGCCAGAGCCACTGGCTGGAGCCGCGGATGGTGCAGCTGTACGGAGGGCTGGCGGCGGATCGGCTGCTGTTCAATTCCGCCTTCAACCGCGACAGCTATCTGCAGGGGTGGCGGGGCTGCTCGAACAAATGCCGGATGCGGTGCCGGCGGGCATAGTCGAGCGCCTGGGGGCAAAGAGCACCATCTGTCCGGTGCCGATTGACCCGGTGCCCGCCGCAGCGCAGCGGGATCCCGGCCTGGTGCTGTGGAACCACCGCTGGGAGCACGACAAGGCGCCGGAGCGCTTTGCCGAGGCGATGCTTGAATTGGCGGGCGAGGGCGTACCGTTTCGGCTCGCGCTGCTGGGCAAGCGTCCGCGCCGGGTGCCGCCGGCGCTGGCGCGGCTGCGGGAGGCGCTGCCGGAGCGCATTGTCGCCGACGGCCGGCTGCCGCTGGACGAATACCGGGCGCTGCTGGGCCGCGCCGGCATTGCCGTCAGTACCGCGCGCCACGAGTTTCAGGGGCTGGCAATGCTGGAGGCCGCGAGTGCCGGCGTCAGGCCACTGGTGCCGGATGCGCTGTGTTACCCGGAGCAATACCCTCCGGGCTGCCGCTACCCCGAGGATGATTCCCAGGCCCTGGTGGCTCGCTTGCGGGATTGGTTGACGGGCGAGCCGCCACCGCCGGTCGATGTCTCGCGTTGGTACAGTGACGCACTCGCCCCGGCATGGGCCGATGTGTTGCGGCAGAATCCAATCGTATGGCGCGAGCCATACTGACTGAAATACAAGCTTCAGGCGAAGATGGATCCGGTTTCGCAAGCTTGCAACCGGGATTTCGAGCTACTGGCGCAGTAGAGCCTGCGTTGGTGTTGATGCGAGCGCCCGCGATTGTCACGAACTATTCCTGCAGCCAGTTTTCCACTTTCAGGCCTGGCACTCGGGAGAATTCCCCGACATTGGCGGTCACGACGGTTAGCCCTGCCGCGAGGGCATGCGCGCAGATCAGCAGGTCGTTGGGCCCGATGGGTGTTCCCTGGCGCGTCAGGTGATGGCGCAGTTCCGCATACCGGCGGTCGACCGGTGCTTCCAGTGGCAGGACCTCAATGGCAGAGAGCAGGAGGTCGATCCGGCCGGCAAGTTTTTCCGAACCCGATTTGGCGGCACCGTAGCGGAGTTCCACTGCAACCACGATACTGGTGCAGACGCTGTCTTCGCCGATAGCGGCAATCCGGTCTGCCACCGTGCCGTGTGGATTGCGGACCAGGTCGGAAAGCATGTTGGTGTCCAGCAGATACGCCGGCCGTCCATTCACAGCGCCTTGTCATCCAGCGGGGGCAGGTCCTCATCCACATCGGGGAAAGGCTCGTCCAGGGGTTCCAGCGAGGACAGTATGGCCAGCAGCCGGCCTTTGCGGACCGGTTCCACGATCAGACGATCACCCTCCTTGTGGATGAGCGCTTCGGTTCCCTCCAACTCGAACTCACGAGGAATGCGCAGCGCCTGGTTGCGCCCATTGCGAAAAAGGCGTACATGGCGTTCTGAGGTGGTCATTCCAATACCCTCCTGATCATGGCATAGGCCCAAGCATATGCCATGTGTTCGACCAAATCAACGGGGTCATTTCGTCCGGTAGGGGCGGATGTGTCACAGCAGGAACCCAGAGTATGACGACAGCGGCTTTTACCTCGCCCGAAGGGCATCGGCTCGCCTACCGTTGCAGCGCACCGCGCGACGGCACAGACCTCACCTTTGTCTGGCTGTCCGGTTTCAAGTCAGACATGACGGGGACCAAGGCCGCGGCGCTGGAGGCCTGGGCCGCTGCAACGGGACATGGCTTTCTCGCCTTTGACTACAGCGGCCACGGTCAGTCTGAAGGGGTATTTGAAGAGGGCTGTGTGTCGGTGTGGCGCGAGGATGCTCTGGCGGTGATCGACGCGCTGAGCTCCGGCCCCGTGGTGCTGGTCGGTTCCAGCATGGGCGGCTGGCTGGCATTGCTTGTGGCGCTGGCGCGGCCAGCACGTGTGAAAGGCATGCTGTTGATTGCCCCGGCGCCGGATTTCACCGAGAACCTTCTGTGGGCAACAATGCCTGAACAGGCGCGCGAAGAAGTGAGGACCAGGGGATATACCCTGCGACCGTCGCAATACGGTGAACCGTATACGATCACGCGCAGGTTGATCGTGGACGGACGCGGCTGGCTGCTGCTGGGTGCTCCGATCCCGTTTGAGGGACCGGTCCGCATCCTCCAGGGCATGCGCGACCCGGACGTGCCGTGGCAGTACGCGGAGAGGCTGCTTGCGTCGCTCACCAGTGACGATGTTGTACTGACGCTGGTGAAGGACGGTGATCACCGGCTGTCCCGAGTGCAGGATCTGTCCAGGCTGACGGCGTGTTGCGCCGAGCTCGCCGCGCGGGGAGGGGATCGCCAGCGGTAGTAGAACCTCCCTTCCATCGTGGCCGGACGCCTGTCCAGTTGGCCGCCCGTCGATGCCAAATTTGCATTGTGCGCTAACGTACCGACCCGGGTGTAATCCGGGCGCAGTATGACGATGTCGGCTGCCGCAAGGAGAAGGCGCATGTCAATTGGTACAATTGTTCTGATTATTGTTCTGCTGATGCTGGTAGGGGCCCTCCCAACCTGGGGCTACAGTAGCAGCTGGGGTTACGGCCCCAGTGGCGGCCTGGGTCTGGTGCTGGTGATCATACTGGTGCTGGTGTTACTCGGGCACATCTGATGCAGGGTCCGGTTCCGGCCGCCGTTTTGTGGCGGCCGGTTTTTTCAGTGCCAATATTTTCCCGTAACGAACCAGTCCCGCAGTCTGCTGCAGAATCCGTGACAGTGACGTGCCACTGTCGGCGGCTTCCAGCCGCTGGCGGTTGAGCTGGGCTGCGCGGGCCCGGTCGCTGAGCGTCTGCAGCAATTCCCGCAGCACCTCCAGATTGAAGTGGGCCCCGTCCGGTGGCAGGGCCACGGGCACCGCGGGCTCATCCGCCGCAAAACCAATGGTCTCGTGGGCGTAGCGCAGCGCATCCAGCATGGCCGCGACCCTGGGATTGTCGGTGTCCTCGAGGTCATAGGGTGGTTGCCAGTCGGCCCGTGGGCGCAACTGGTCGTTGTGGGTGGTCACCAGTAGCAGCGGCGGTTTTTTCCGCTGCAGGTGGTGGCTGAAGAAGGCCTGCCAGCGCTGCATCAACTGCCGGTCCAGTTCCTTTGCCGGCTGGTTGGCCTGGCTGACCCACAACAGCAGGTCTGCCCGCGCGGCCTGTTCCAGCAGGGCCTGGGTAGTCTGTTCGTTGCCGTCCAGCCCGGGGCTGTCGATCAGATACAGTTCCAGGGCATCGTCCAGCTGCAGGTGGTGACAGTCGAAGCCTTCGGTGCTGGGCAGGGTGTCGATTTCGGCGACACATTGCGCTTTCAGTGCGTTGACCAGCGAGGATTTGCCGGCATTGATCTGGCCGACCACCAGCACGGACAGGGGCTTCAGTTCCACCGCCTCGGGTTGGGTCAGGCTGTCGCGATAGCTGGCCAGTTCCGGGGCCGACAATTTCAGCCTGCCGCTGTAGAGGTCTATCGCCACATGGGTCACCTGTTCGAACAGTGTGACTTTCAGGTTGTTCTGCATGTGTTCGTTCAATTCGCTGAACATGCTCATGGCCACATGGGACGCGGCTTCGCGCGCCAGACCGGTGACCGGGTTCACTGCCACCCGCAACGTCCGCACCAGTGGCGAGGCATAGCGGTAGACGTTGCGCAGCTTGTCGGTAGAGCGGGACAGGTGCATCAGCCGGGAAATCTTCAGCCGCCGGGCCAGCGGCACGGTTTGCACCACCTGGGCCCGGTATTCGCGGCTCCAGGTTTCCAGCATCAGCAGCAGTTCGGGCAGGGTAAAGGCGTAGCGGGCATCGGGGTCGTCGCCGTGGTAGGCGCTGGCGACAAAGAACAGGTGATCCAGCGCGGCCTGGGGGATGGCTTCCCAGGGTGTCTGGATCAGCCCGGCATCGGCGATGCGGGCAGTGGCCTGTTGCCAGATGCGTTGGTCGTGCGCCGACCAATCGGGGCGCGGGTCCAGGTGGGGTGCCCGGGCGATGGCCTCCCTGGCGGAGCGGGACATGGTGCGGCGCGCCACCCAGGAAATCAGCGTCAGCACCAGCAGACCGCCGCTGAACCACCAGAACCAGCCGCTCTGCCACAGGTACATGAGTCCCAGCACGGTCAGTGCCAGCGCCGGCAGCAGCCACAGCAGCAGCGCCACCACATAGAACTCGTTGCTGCGTTGTTGCAGCAAGGTGGCGACCGTGTCGCGGAAGCGGCGCCAGGAATTAATCACGGGGTTGCCTGCGCGCGTCCCTGCCTTCCTTCATGGCCCGCTGATAGACCTGCCGGATGCTGCCGTCATCCAGCGGAATATCGGCCTGTTTGTGGTACAGGTAACTGCAGGCGGCGCGGCCCAGGGCATAGGTGCTGGCATAGCTGACGCTGGCGGCGAAGGCGGAGCCCGCCAGCTGGCCGAAGCCCGGTATCAGTTTGCCCAACTGGCGGCCTCCCAGGCTCACCAGGTAGCGCAGCGTGAACAGGGTGCCCAGCGCGCTGACGAACTCGCTGACATTGCGCCGGCTCCAGCTGACGCCGTATTTCTGTGCCAGGCTGTGCAGCATCTTGCCCTGTACCGCCGGCACACTGACCAGGCCCACCAGCGGAATCGCGTCGCTGGCGGCAGCCGCGCCGGCGTACCACAGGATCTCGCCGCTCAGGCGCCGGAAGCTGCTCCTGGCGCCGGCGGCACCGGCCTGCTCGCGCAACCACAGACGCAGTTCGGGAACCTTGGCGGCGATCAGCCCGGCCAGTTCCTCTGCGCCCACCGTATCGGGATACTCATCGCCGCGCTCGGGCTCGGGAAAGTCCACCTCACAGTGTGCCACCGGCCCGCCCCAGGCCTGCTCCACGGCCTGCTGGGCCGCGGCGACGGCTCGCTGGCGGTCATGGGCATCGGTGACTTCCAGCACCGCAGTGTGGATTACCGCGATATGGCCGGGCTGTATATGGCGCGCGTGGCGGCGGATCTGGGTCAGCGCCTGCAGCGTTGCGCTGCGCTCGGCATCGCGCAGCCGCAGCACCACGAACAGGGCGTGGCTGCCTTCGCCCAGTAGGCGCAGGTCCTCGTCGGCGTCGTAGCTCGCTTCACCCAGGCCGCGGGTGTCCAGGAAGCGTACAACGGGGTGCTCGGGGGGGTAGTCGTAGCGGCTGGAGTTGCTGGTGCAGGGCTGGAAGCCATTGCCGATCTCGGCGCGGCTGTGGCCGGTCAGCTGGCGGACGATGGAGGTCTTGCCGGCGCCGGTCTTGCCCAGCAGCCAGATGGTAGGCAGCTGGCTGCCCGCCATCTCCCTCGCCCGCGCCAGTTCGGCGTCCGCTGGCGGATTGAGGATGTGGTTGTAGAGCTTCGCGGCAATATCCTTCATGGGGACATAGATTGCAGTGAAACTGGTACACCGTCAAAATCATCTTGAAGGAGTACCAGCCCTCCTGTCACGCCAAAATGAATCCACTTGCCCAGCACCGGTCTGCCGGTGGCCCGGCGCACGCCCTCGGCATAGGCTTCCAGCTGGCCGGAATGCTTCAGTGCCTCCTGCTGCCAGTCGCCGCGGGGCTTGGGGGAGGCCTTGTGGTCTATGATCACGAAGCCGTCGGCGGTGTCCAGCAGCAGGTCGATCTGGCCCTTGATCAGCTGGCCGTTGGCTGCGGTATAGTTGACCGGGTGTTCGGGGTAGATCGTCGAGGGGCGGAACCGCTGCTCGATGAGCTGCAGCAGGCGCCGGCTGCATTCGCTCACGGCCTCAACTGTCAGCACGTCCTGCAGATCATGGTCGGCTAGAATGCGGTGGCTGGCCTCGTCACCGTGGCCCAGCAGCGTGCAGGCGATGCTCGCGTGCAACGCTGAGCCGAGCTGGGCGGGATCGCAGTCGCGGCCCAACGGCAGGCGCGTGCCCAGGTCGATGATCTCGCCGATGCCGGCATCGGCCAGGGGCGGTAGCGCGGAGGGGTTCTGCCGCAGGGGCAGCGGCTCATGCAGGGGTGGATGGGCCGGCAGCCAGCTGGGCTGCCAGGCGGATGCCGGTGATGGCAACTCTGTCGCGGCCAGGCTTTGCACGCTGGTGGGCAGTTGGCTGCCGTCCGGCAGCGTCAGGCTGTCGCCTTCGGGCAGCATCCAGTGGGCACCCAGCGTATCCATCCACGGGCCGCCGTTCTTTTCGCTGTCCATCGTCAGGATCAAGCCGTCCCGGGGCCGGGTCAGGGAGACATACAACAGTCGCTTCACTTCCTGGATCTCGCGCGCCATCGCAGCCTGGCCGCTGTCGCTGGCGGCAATCGACTCCAGTACCGGGATGCCGGTGCTGTGGTTGCCGAAGAATGCCGGCCAGTAACGCAGGCGCCGCTGCGCCAGCGGCTGATCCAGGCTCAGGGGCTCGGGGGAGGGTGCTACCGTCAGGCCCCACAGGCGTGGCTTCAGTTCCGAGCTCAGGTCCATCGCCACCACTACCGGCCATTCCAGGCCCTTGGCGCCGTGGTGGGTCACCAGCTGGATCGCGTCCTCGTGCTCGCCGCTGGCCTGGCTGTCCCGTTCCGCTTCCGCCAGCGCTTGCAGCCACAGCACCAGCCCGGCGCTGGTGGCGGGCTCACGGCGGGCGCCGCACTGGTCCAGGTAGTCGCCGGCATGGCGCAGCAGCGCGCTGAGATTGTTGAGCCGGTGCTGGCTGCGCTGGGCGGTGGGGCCCCAGCACCAGGCGCTGCGGCGCACCTGGCCGGCGTCCAGTGCGACCCGCAGCGCTTCCACCGGGGTCAACAGTGCCAGCCGTGGACGCTGCGCCGCCAGCGCGGCCAGTGGTCCATCGGCCTGGTCTTCCAGCCAGCGGTAGGTGCTGGCCTGCGGCTGCGCCAGATACGCCAATCGCTGGCTGAGCCAGTGCTCGGGCCGCTCGCAGTTGCTCAGGGCCACGATTTCAGCGCTGGCGAGGGTATCCAGTGGGTCGATCAGGCGGCGCAGGCAGGCCAGCGCCAGGCGGCCCTCGGGGGTATGCAGCAATCCGGGGCGCTGGTAACGAACCGGCAGCCCGGCGTCGGCCAGCGCGCTCGCGACTTCACCCAGGTTGGCGTGGGTGCGGCACAGTACGGCGATATCGCCGGCGTGCAGTGGCCGCGGCGCACCGCTTTGCTTGTCGACGATCCTGCGGTCACTGTCCAGCAGGCCGGCCAGACCACTGGCCAATGCCGCGGCGCGGCCGCTCTTGTTGCGGCCGCCCAGGCGCCACAGCTCCACTGCCGGGTCCTGCAGCAGTTCCTCCCGCGCCGGGCTCAGCGCTACCTGTGAGGACTCCAGTTGATCGGCGAAGGCCGGTACGAACAGGGCGTTGCAGTACTGCACCAATGACGGGCGCGAGCGCCAGGAGCGGGTCAGGACTTCCGGCTTGCTGCCGTCGGCGGTGACGCGCGCCAGCACCGCCTCCATCAGCGCCGGGTCGGCACCGCGGAAGCCGTAGATCGACTGTTTGGTATCACCCACCCAGATCACCTGCTGCGCCAGGGTCGACAGCTTCAAAAACAGTGCCAGCTGGATCGGGCTGGTGTCCTGGAACTCGTCCACCATCAGCAGTTGAAGTTCTTCCCGCAGGGTATCAGCCACGGTGGGGTGGTCCAGCAACTGGTACAGGCGCTGCTCCTGGTCGACGAAGTCGATCAGCCCTTTGCGGGTTTTCAGATCCTGGTAGGTGGCCAGACTGGCGGCGGCAATGGTGAAGGCCTGCTCGCAGAAGTCGCGCAGGTCACGCCGCAGGCCGGGATGTTCATCGTAGCGACAGGCGATTGCAGCGACGCGCTCGCTGAAATCGCGCGAGCGGGCGCCGGGACGGGCCTTGGCCAGCGCGATCCATTCGGCCCAGCTCAGGCGTCGCTTGATCAGCGCTGCCTGGGTCTGCTGCAACCGCGAGAGGTAGTCGCGGGTGGCCTTGGTACTGTCTGTGCCGGCGTCGATCCCGGCCAGCGCATGGTTGACAGCACCCAGCAGGGCGGCGTCCAGGTCCTCATGGCAGGCTGCCGGAAAATGTGCCAACAGCTCGGCGGCGCTGGCCTCGCCCAGTTCGCGGATGTCATCGGCGCCCTGGTTGTTGGCGCGGGCGGCGTCCACGATGCGCTTGACCTCCTGGCGCCAGCTCTGCTGGCCGCTGCGCTGGTCGACGATGCGCAGCCGGTGGCTGAGGGCATTCATCCGCCGCAGTTGCGCGGGCTCGCCCGCCAGGGCCTGTTCCATGGCCTGGTAGAACAGCAGCTCGCCCTGGGCTTCGTCCAGCACCTGCTGGTCCGGCGGCAGGCCGGCCTCGAAGGCAAAGCGCTGCAGCAGCTCTCCGCAGACGCCGTTTACGGTGCCGATCAGGGCCTGGTCCATCTGCTGGGCGATTGCGGCTTGACCCTCGGCGAGCAGCGCGCGGCGCACCCGTTGCTGCAGTTCGGCCGCCGCCAGCCGGGTGAAGGTGGTGGCGATCACACCGGCCGGCGCCACCTCGCCGGCTGCCAGCATCCGGCGCAGCCGCTCGGTCAGGCTCCAGGTCTTGCCGCTGCCGGCACCGGCGCTGATGAAACGGATATTGGCGCTCATGCGTTGGGCTCCCAGCCAGTGAGCACGAGATACTCGTTGAAGCGGTCGCTGCTTGCCGGCATGGGCAGACCCTCGTCGCCGGGGTCCGATTCGGGGCCGGGTTCGGTGCCGGCGACGGTGACTTCAATCAGGCCGCGGTCGAGCTGGGCCCGGCGCCAGCGCCAGCTGGCCTCCACCCGCTGCCAGAAGCGGGCCGGCCCCTCCTGGGTGTCCGGTATTATCCGTTCGGCCTCCGGAAAGAAACCGTGGTCCAGGTTCAGCATATGGGCGTCGCTGACGATGAAGTAGCTCAGCAGGGGCGTCTGGCCGGCACCCGCAGCCAGGCGCAGCTGCGCATAGGTGGCGAGCTGCAGATAGCTGCCGGCCAGCAGGCTGTCGCGGCGGTAGCGGCGTCCGCCCCACTTGATATCGACAATGGCCTCGCGGCCGTCCGCGGTGGTCGCCAGCAGGTCAATGGTGCCGGTGAGAGTACCCCCGGCGAACTGGCCCTGCTGTGGCAGTTCCATCGCCACCCGGGTGACGCCCGCCTGCTGCAGCTGTTCCACCAGTACCTGCAGGGCTTCCTGCAGCTGGCTGCCGAAGCGCTCGGCTTCAGCCTGACGGCCGGCTTCCAGCAACAGCGCGCCCTCCTGCTGCAGCAGTGCAGGCAGTTGGCGCTGAACCCAGGCCGCGATGGCCTGCGGTGCGATCTGGGCAATGTCCGGCTGAGCGGCAAAAAACAGCTCGAACAGGCGGTGGGCGAGCCTGCCCTTGAGCAGGCTGCCGTCGCTTAGCGTGACCAGCGAGCCGGACCGGATGCGGGCCGAATAGCGCAGCACCCATTGATAGGGGCTGTGCAGGCAGGCCTCCAGACTGGAGTAGGATTCCGTCTCGCGGGGTGCTATGGCGTTACCCAGCGGCAACTGCCACCAGCGGCTCCTGGCGGGCAGTGAACGGGCTGACAGTGCCTGCTGTGGCAGCTCCAGCCGCGCGGCGGTGGCAGGGTCAGCAGCGTCCAGCACCGGCAGATTGCGGCTGAGGCTTTGCAGCAGGTCCCATACCGGGTGCGGGCGCTCGGCGTCGTCGTGCAACACCAGCAGGCATTGCTGACGGGCGCACAGCAATGGCCGCAGCTGGGCCCGCGCCTGCCACTGCAGCTGCGCTGCCTCACTGTGCAGCTGCACCCCGTGCGCGGCCAGCGCGCTGCGCTCGGCGCGGGACCAGGGCCAGCGCCGGACCCGGCCGCTGGCCTGGCAGTCCCACCAGATCACCTGCTCCACCGGCTCCCGGAAGGCGCCTGCGTGGCTGGCGGCGAGCGCCCGGCCGGGTCCCGGACCCAGCTCGGCGCCGCGGTCGGTCACGTCACAACCGCTGCCGCGGACGTCGTCGATCAGGCGCAGTACCTGGTCACGGTTGAGCCGGTCACGGCCATGACGCTGCAGCCGCTGCAGTGCCCGTTCGAATTCCACGGCCTGGTTGATGGCGATGGTGTACAGCGAGCGCAGTGCCTCATCGCTACTCGCCTCCTGCGCCGCACCCAACCAGCTGGCGAGGCGCTGGGCGCGCCGTTCCAGCGTCGCCGTGTCGGCGCCCTGTTCCGGCGGAAAACGCTCTGGTTCCAGCCAGTAACGGATATTCTCGGCGTGGCGGGTGCGCTGGGCGGGTTCCTCTTGTTCCAGGCAGGCCGCTACCGCCTGCTGCCATTGTTCGCTGCCGATGCCGGGGATTGCGGCGGCAGTTTGTGTCAGCCGCTCCCGTTGCCGGGCCGGAATCGGAGCCACCGGATGTGACAGGAACTGGAACAGCGCCCTGGCATTGAGCGGTTCCCACAACAGCTCGCAGGCCAGCGGCAACAGCTGGAACAGCGGGCGCCAGACCGAGCTGGCACCGAAACCCAGGCGCGGCGCACCGATAGCTTCCAGTGCTTCATCCAGCAAGTCACCGCGCTGCTCGGCGAGAATGGCCGGTCCGGCGTTGCCGCTTGTCGCCAATTGCCTGGCGGTCAGCGCGGCGATCAGGGGCGCGCTGGCGGCGGGGGCATCCGCCTGCAGTGCCAGCAGACTGCCATCGCCGCGCAGGTTCAGCGGCGCCGGGCCCGGCGCCAGCAGGTATTGCTGTACCCGGTGGAGGTCGCTGCCTTCGACTGCAGCGGGCTGTGGCGCAGCAGTGTGCTCCAGCGGCAGTTCCAGGGTGGTCAGCAGTTGCTGCCACAGCGGCGGGAAATCTTCCAGCCGGTCCGCGAGCGTTATCCGCCGCAGCGCCACCGGATGCTCCGGCAACAGTGCGATCACTCGCTGCAGGCGCTGTCCGGTGCCGGCTGCCACCCGCTCCCGCGCCAGTGTTTCTATTGCCGCCATCGCGGTCAGTCGCGGTGGTGCCGCGGGCGGGAAGTGACCGCTCCAGCCTGCTTCGTACCAGTGATCGCGCCACTGCAGCAGGCTGCGGGCCACGGCGAAGGGATCTGCCTCCCAGGAGGCTTGGTAAAACTGGCCGCCGCGGTCAGTCTCGTCGATACAGGCGAGGTACTGGATCAGGCGGGAACTGAAGGGCGTCTCGGCGGCGGGAATGCCGAGCCGGGTCTCCAGCAGCTGCAGCAGGCCTCTGGGCCCGGTGTGCACCAATCCCAGGCTGTCGGCCGGACGTTCAGGGGTGGCCGCGTCACCTTTCAGGGCGAGGCTGACATCAATGGTACCGACGGCAGTGGGCATGGTGTGCGGTCTCTGATCAGGCTGCAGGTGGGGGTCCAGTGTACTGGAAGGAACACAGACAGCGCGAATTCGGAGGGTAACGTTTTTTTCAGAAGGCCGGAACAGGCTGCTTGGTACTTTTCACACTTTTCAGTCCAGTCGCCGTAATTTTATTTAAATATAATAAAAACAATAGGATATAAAATTAACAGAGATTGGTTCGAACTGCAGTGACAGCGGCGGCCCGATAAATAACAATATTATTCATAGCGCAGCTTATTGCAATTTGGGTATTTGTGTTACCATGTGCGCCATTAAGGTAACACATTGCGATGACAGGTCGGGTGGTCCGGTTTCTGGTCGCATATTCAAAGGAGAGATGGAATGAAAACTGTGGCTGGAATAGCCAACATTGGCACCCTGGTGCTGACTGCCGTACTGAGCACTTCAGCGTTCGCAGGGGAACCCGCACAAGCGGACTCACGCCTGACCCTGGCGATGAATGATGCTCCGGTGGTCCGCCACGGAGGTCCGTCAATGACCCAGGGCACGGATGCCATGCACGCGAGCAATGTCGAAGTCAAAATGGCTGATACCATGGATGAGATTGCCGAGCAATTGAACCGGGAACTGGAAGCCAGGATGACCGCGAAGCTGGAACGGGCTATCTGACATCACCGGCTGTTTTTGCAAAGGCCCGGCGTCGCAGGACGTCGGGCCTTTTTTTTACCGGTCACTTTGCGCTCAGACTGTCGGCTCGCGGGAGTGCTTCCACGCCAGGAAGGCCTCGCCATCCACCGGGCGCGAGAACAGGAAGCCCTGGGCGTAATCACAGCCGGCATCCTTCAGATACTGCAGGGTCCAGGCATCCTCCACGCCCTCGGCGGTGACACTCAGGTTCAGGGCGCGACCCAGACTGATCACCGCGGAAACGATTTTCTGGGACTCTTCCGAATAGGGCGCCGAAATCACAAACATCTTGTCGATTTTCAGTTCTGAAAACGGCAGCCGGGCCAGCTGGATCAGCGAGGAATAGCCGATCCCGAAGTCGTCGATGGACAGGCTGAAACCCTTGATCCGGAACTGGGTCAGTATCTGCAGTGTGGCGACCGGATTTTCCATGCTGCTGGTTTCGGTCACCTCGAGCACGACCTGCTGGGGTGCCACGCCGAGCCGCGTGCATTGCTGTGCAACCCAGTCGGGAAATTCCGGCGACGACAGGGTTTTGGCGGACAGGTTGAGCGCGATCTGCAGATTCTGGCCGTGGCAATGGGCCGCGAACCATTCCAGTGCCTGGACGAAGATCTGCTCCGTCAGCTGCGCGATCAGGCCCGAGCCCTCCGCCAGCGGAATGAATCGATCGGGGAACAGCATGCCCTGCGTGGGATGCTGCCACCGTGCCAGGCATTCAAGACCCACCAGGTGGCCGGTGGTGCAGCACAGCTTGGGTTGGTAGAACACCGTGAATTGCCGTTCGCGCAGGGCTTGCGCCAGCACCTGCTCGGTAATGGCAAACTGCTCCTCGCTGTCGTCCGCCACCGGCACATTCTGGCTGTGGGAAATCCTGACGCTGCTGGGTGCTGCCAGCAACTGGCGCAGGTCAGCGGGAGTGAAAGGTTTGGGCAGCAGGCCGGCCACCTCCAGGCCGCTTTCCGTTGCCGCCCTGGCGGCAGCCTCTACCACCCGGCTGCCAAGCCCGCTGGTGATGATCAGGGCGGCCGGGGTATTGTAGTCGGGCAATCGCTTGATGATCTCGATACCGTCGATATTCGGCATCACCAGGTCGACGATGATATGGCTGGGCGACCAGCAGGCCAGCAGGCGGAAAAACTCCGCCGGCTCCGTGGTGGAACGGGCCTCGAAGCCGATCTGCTGCGCGATGAGGCACACCGTGACGTTGACATCGGCGTCATCGTCCAGGGTGAGCAGGCGGCGCGCTTGGGAATCCGGTGCCATAGGCTTGTTATACTCTGGTCGGTTCTGCCGTTGCCGGCGGAAGACCGCCAGTCGCGGGAAAACTGTTCTGATTACCGGCGCTCACTGCCCATACTCCATGTCTGAGGCTACGGGTGCAAGGTATTTGGCGATTATCGGTATTGCATTGCCGGTGCAGGATTGAGGGCCGGAAGCGAGCAGGCTGGAGTCCCTGATTTGGAGTCCGTGAGCATGCTCAGCCGGGGTACTGCCGCAGGATCAACTGGTCGCCGCGCTGGGTAAATTCAATGTGCTTGAGAAAGGACATGCCCAGCAGGACCTCCCTGGTCTGTAGCCCGGGAACGATGCCGGCACTGACATCGTGCAGCGCGATCTCGCCCACGCTGACACTTTGCAGGCGGGTGGCATAGGACATGGCCACACCGTTGGCGGTCTGGGTGCGGAACGCGCGGCCCGGCTCCAGCGCCAGCCGCCGGGCAACGGCTTCGGGAATGGCGACGCCGGTGGCGCCGGTGTCGAGCATGAACACCACCGGCTGGCCGTTGATGGCGCCGCTGGTGACATAGTGGCCGTGGCGGTTGCGCTGCAGTACGACCTCGCGAATGCCATCCTTGGCGTAGCGGGTCTCCAGAGCCTGGTTGGGGTTGTGCTGCCGATCCAGCAGATCGTTGAAGAAGAACCCCAGCAGTGCCATGAACACCAGCCAGGCCAGCGCCTGCATCGTCAGGCCCATGCGTTTGTGTGCCCTTGCCTCGTCGTTCATGCCCATGCCTTCGCGCAAATACTCACTCCTGCCTCATGCCGCTAATGTATCACGGCTTGACCGGGTGGCGTTGACTGCCGGTCCTCGGCTACCCTTTGCGCTTACAGGGGGGTAGCCTGGTATGGATTTGTCACTGATACACAGTTCACCGTTCTATGAGTGGGCGGCGCTGCTGGCGCTGGCGGCTGCGGTCGGCTTTATCGGTCTGCAGCTGCGCCAGCCCATGGTCGTGAGCTTCATTGCGGTGGGGGTGCTGGCCGGACCGTCAGCCCTTGACCTGGTGCAGTCGCAGCAGAGCATCGACCTGATGGCGGAGCTCGGTATCGCCGTGCTGCTGTTCCTGGTAGGCCTGAAGCTGGATCTGAAGCTGGTGCGAACCCTGGGGATGGTGGCGCTGGCAACCGGCCTCGGCCAGGTGTTGTTCACCTCCCTGTTTGGCTACCTGCTGGCACTGGCACTGGGGATGAGTCATGTGGTGGCGCTGTATGTGGCGGTTGCGCTGACCTTTTCCAGTACCATCATTATCGTCAAGCTCCTGTCGGACAAGCGCGAGGTGGATTCCCTGCACGGTCGCATCGCGATCGGCTTCCTGATTGTGCAGGACCTGGTGGTCGTGCTGGCGATGATGGTGTTGTCGTCTGTTGGCATCGGTGCCGACAGTGCGGCCAGCGGGGATGCGGTGGCCGGCATTGTCCGGATCCTGCTCAATGGTCTGGGGATGTTGCTGTTTGTGCTGCTGTTCATCCGCTATCTGGCCACGCCGCTGGTGGGCCGGATTGCCCACTCCCAGGAGCTGCTGGTGACCTACGCGATCGCCTGGGCGGCACTGTTGGCCGCGCTGGGACACTACCTGGGCTTCAGCCGGGAGCTGGGCGGTTTGCTGGCGGGTATTTCGCTGGCCTCAACTCCCTACCGAGAGGCCATTGTTTCCCGGCTCGGCTCGCTGCGCGACTTCCTGTTGCTGTTTTTCTTCATTTCCCTGGGCACCAGGCTGGATCTGGGCCTGCTGGGCGCCCAGGTCGGGCCGGCATTGGTGCTCTCCTTATTTGTACTGATTGGCAACCCGCTGATTGTGATGGTCATCATGGGGCTGCTGGGCTACCGCAAGCGTACCGGGTTCCTGGCTGGCCTGACGGTGGCCCAGATCAGCGAGTTTTCGCTGATATTCATGGCCATGGGGATGAGCCTGGGTCATGTGGATGCGCCGGCGCTGGGGTTGGTGACGCTGGTGGGATTGATCACCATTGCACTGTCGGTCTACATGATTACCTGGTCGCATGTACTGTATCGGCTGCTGGAGCCGGTGTTGGGTCTTTTTGAACGCTCCAATCCTGCTCGCGAGGAGAATATCGACGAGCAGGGTCTGGATCGGGCCCGGCACGATGTGATCCTGTTTGGCCTGGGACGCTATGGCAGGGCGCTGGCCCATTTCCTGGCCCAGCAGGACCTGCGTATCCTGGCGGTCGATTTCAATCCCGAAGCTGTGCGCCGTTGGCGGGCCGCGGGTGGTGACGCGGTATTCGGCGATGCGTCGGATCCGGATTTCATGGCCTCATTGCCTCTGGAGCAGGTCAAATGGGTGCTGCGTGCACTGCCGCAGCACGATATCGGCGTGACCCATGAGGATCCGCGCCTGCTCATTATCAACGGCCTGCGCAGCCCGGGTTATCGCGGTCGCATCGCTGTAGCCAGCCATAGTGAGCACGATGTCGAGGTGCTGCGGACAAAGGGTGCCGACCTGGTGCTGGCACCGTTCACCGACGCGGCGGAGCGCGCCGTGGCCAGGTTACTGGAGCCGACGCCGGGCTGAGCCTTTTATTGCGCCGGGCATAATTCTATACTCCCGGCTCGGATCACCGCACAGGCAAACCGGCGAGGACAAACCGTTTGGCAGATGACACAGATAAGCGCGACCCGGAAACAGGGGCTGCCGGAGCCGGTGACCGCGCCGATGACGACGCCACCGAAATCAATCCGGAGGGGGAATACACCGAATTTCGCTCGGCCACCCAGACCTCGGCCGGGTTCGACCATGCCCGGCAGTTGGCGCGCAAGGCGCACGGCGACAGTGGCCGCCTGCTGAAGAAGCGCTTCGTGCTGGAGGACGTGCTGGGGGAGGGTGGCATGGGCCTGGTCTACAAGGCCCGCGATCTGCGCAAGGTGGAGGCCGAGGACCGCAATCCCTACATTGCCGTCAAAGTCCTGGGGCAGAATTTCAAGGATCATCCCCAGGCGTTTGTCTCACTGCAGCAGGAGGCAGTGAAGTCGCAGAAGCTGGCCCACCCCAATATTGTCACCGTGCACGATTTCGACCGCGATGGGGACACCATCTTCATGACCATGGAGTTGCTCAAGGGCGATCCCCTGGACAGTCTGCTGCGGCTGGAAGCGCCGTTCAGCAAGGAAGTGGCGCTACGTTACTTCAACGATCTCTGCGCCGGCCTGGACTATGCCCACAAGCGCGGCCTGATCCATTCGGATTTCAAGCCCGGCAATATCTTCGTCACCACCGGTGGTACCGTCAAGATACTCGACTTCGGGATCGCCCGCGCTGCCAGCAAGGGTGCCCTCAGCCATGATTACGATGCGGGCGAACTGGGCGCGCTAACCCCGCCTATGCCACCGTCGAAATGGTTAACGGCGAACCCCCAAGCTTCAGCGACGACATCTATGCGCTGGCCTGTGTGCTTTATATCATGCTCACCGGCGAACATCCCTACGACCGCAAGAGTGCAGCAGACGCGAAGGCCGCAAACCTGAAGCCGGTCCGCCCGACTGCCTGAATACCCGCGAGTGGCAGGCCTTGAGCACGGCCCTGAGCACCGACAGGCACAAGCGCCCCGCGACCATCGTCGCGTTCCGGGACGCTTTGCTGCCACCCAAACGCAGTGGCGGCAGGAAGAGTCTGGCCGCCGTGCTGCTGGTGCTGGTAGTGGCCGGCGCCTGGTTTGGCTACCAGCAGTACCAGGGCGGACTGGAGCAGCAACGGGTTGTAGACAGCCGGCTGCAGACGGGACAGGACTGTTTCTACAGCCAGGATTTCAAGTGTGCGATAGAGAACGCGCTGGTGGTCAGGAGTCTGGCGCCCCAGAATGCCAAGGCCGCGAAGTTGTTGAACGCCGCCGAAGAGGCCCAGGCCGAGGCGCAACAGGAGCAGTTGGTCAACGAGCGCATGCAAGCCGCCGAAACCTGTTTCGAGGCGGAGGATTTCGACTGTGCCCGTTCTCGGCTGCGTACCCTGCTGGATCTGGTGCCGGGGCAGGCCCAGGCAATCCTGATGCTACAGCGGGTGGAGCAGGCGAGCGCCCGGCAATTGATTACCACGACGCTGGAGCGGGCCCAGGACTGTGTTGACGCCGCCGATATCGACTGCGCGCGGCAGGCGCTGGCCGCGGCCCAGGAGGCCGGCGCCCAGCCGGGGGATCTGTATCCCGTTCAGAGCCAGGTCGACGAAATGGCTCTGGAATTGATGGCTGCGGCCCGCGACCGGGAGGCGCGTATCGGACTGCTGTTGGAGGAGGGCCGCTCCTGCCTGCAACTGAATGACTTTGCCTGTGTGGAAGACCGGGTCGTGGCCGTCCTGGAGCAGGACAGTGGGAACAGCGCCGCCGCCGAACTGCGCCAGGCCGTGGCGGCCGCCCGTGAGCAGCTGCGCTTCCGCGAGCAGACGGTGGCCGGTTTCCTGCAGGAGGCCGAGGACTGTTTCCAGCGCAAGAACTACAGCTGTACAATCGCCAAATCGGAATCCGCACTGGCTATTATTCCGCGGCATGCCGCCGCGAGTGCGATGATAGAACGGGCAGATCAGGCCCAGAAACAGGCGAAAATGAATATTTCCATAGAATAGGCTATGGTGTTGTCAGGCGGCCCCGGCGGGCCGGCCGGGGGAGATTGCAATGAAAAAAATAGCGTCAGCGGCAGTGCTGGCGGCCTTTGCCGCCAGTTCCAGCCAGGCCAGCTTCTTCAAGGATCTGGTGGACTCCGTACAGAAAACCGCGGAAGACACCGCCAGGCAGGTGGTGATCGATAC
Source organism: Kineobactrum salinum (assembly GCF_010669285.1). GTDB lineage: Bacteria > Pseudomonadota > Gammaproteobacteria > Pseudomonadales > Halieaceae > Kineobactrum > Kineobactrum salinum. The sequence continues at coordinate 4,143,187 of NZ_CP048711.1, forward strand.
CACCGCCCAGATGGTGCGCGACATGATCATCGGCTACACCACGGTGCAGACCAAGACCGACAAGGAAGTGGCCGATGAGTACGCCCGCGACAACGACGGCAATTTGCCGGTGAACACCCGGTTGTCTTCCTACCGCACGGAAATCCAGCCGGGTACTGCGGTCAGCCCGGGTACCGAGGTGCGGGTGAAATCCTGGATCGAGGTGATACCGGGTACCAGCGGCGACAGGGCCCGCATCGAAGAGCGCCTGACTATCTGGGACAACGATGACAACACCATTGCCCTGAAAAGCATGACCAAGCAGGCTGGCAAGAAATCGGGCAAGGGCGGCGCCTTCAATGGTGAATTCAGTTTCACGCTGCCCGAAGGCCTGCCCCAGGGGTATATCCGATCAGCACGGACCTGATGCTCAATGGCGAGCAGGTTGGCGACCAGAAGCACGGCCTGCAACTGGTTCTGTGGCTGGACGGCCAGGGCGGGGCGTTACTGGTCCGTCGGTAGGGCGCCCGCTAGCGCGCCCCGGGCAGCGCGAAGCGCTGGCGCAGAAAGCGCGCGATGCCATCCTCGTCGTGATGGCCGATCACGGCGCTGGCCGCCGCCTTGATCTCGTTCCTGGCATTCTCGGGGGCGTAGCACTCATCGGCCAGCTCGAACATGCTCAGGTCATTGTCGCTGTCACCAAAACACAGAACCTTGCTCACGCCCAGCTGTTCCCGCAGCAGGGTTACGGCGCTGCCCTTGCTGGCGTCGCTGTGGTGGATGTCTATCCACTTCAGCTGGGCGCCTTCCAGGGCGGTGCCGCTGTAGGCCACCAGTCCCTGTTCTGGAGCCACCTTCAGCGCAATTGCATCGATAAGCTCCGCCGGCCCCAGCGCACTGATATTGGCGATATCCATGTCGGCGGGCATCTGCTCTGCCGGCAGCACCGCCAGGTCGGCGCGGGTGCCGAATTCTCCAGCCAGCCGCCGCTCCACATCACTGCGTAGCGGGGTATGGTAGATCGCATGCTGGCCATCGGGGCCCAGCGCGAAAATAAACGGCGTCAGTTGCTGCGCCATCACGGCCTCCAGCACATGCTGGATCTCGGTCTGGGTGAGAAAACGGGTGTGGCTGTAACTGGTCGCCTGCGGGCACCAGATCATTACTCCGTTCTTGTATATCTGGGGCAACTGGAAGCCGTGCCCGTGCAGGATGTCACGCGCCGCATGCAGGGTGCGGCCGGTGGCGACAGTATAGGCGATGCCCCGTTGTGCCAGCAGTCGCAGCGTGTCACGGGTATAGGGGCTGATCCGCGAGCCGCTGTCGAGCAGGGTGCCGTCGAGGTCAAAAACTACCAGTTCCAAGGTCTCTCCAGGGTCTTGCGGGATATACCATGTCAGTGATCAAGGATAACCAGCTGGCTGACCGGGGTCGAGCGCAGTCACCGGTCGGTTGGCTATAGTTGGCCCGTGCGCAGGCCAGCCAGGGGCCGCGGAACTTACTGGTTACCGACCAATTCCCGCCGCAGACCTTCGAGCTCGGTCTCACTCCAGTCGGGCCCGGCGGGCAGGTTGCCCCATACCGGTTGCGGCCAGCAGGGGTCATTTTCGTGCCGGCCCACCAGGTGCAGGTGCAATTGGGGCACGACGTTGCCCAGTGCGGCGAAGTTGACTTTGGGATAGCCCAGCGACTGCTTGAGATAGACTGCCAGCCGCTGGCACTCGGCCAGCACCTGCTGCAGCATGGCCGGGGGCAGGTCCAGCAGGTCCTGTTCGGAGCTGTTCGGCACCAGGATCAGCCAGTGCAGTGCGGCATTGCGGGCCAGCAGCAGCGTACCACCGGGCGTCTCGCCCAGCAGGTGGCAGTCCGCCAGCAGTTGCGGGTGCAGTTCAGGCATTGGACAGTTGTCCGGCGCAGGCGGTTGCCTGGTATTGTAGAGAGTGTTGACGGAATCTGTACACGCTGAGCTCCGCTGCTGTGGGTGTGATTGGCCGCACAGTTTAGCGGTTGGCGCCGGTCCGCGGAACCCGCTTGTGAGGTTGCGGTTGACAGCGTTGACCGGGCGTCAGTAGTGTGCGAAAACACTCCCGAAGGCCGCGTTGGCCAGGGGCGTCCAGACGGGAGAGCAATGCATGAGCCAGGAAATCCTCCAGTTAACCGCGACCGAATTGTTGCGGAAATATAGCCAGGCGAAGCTGTCGCCGGTGGAGGTGACCCGGGCGCTGTTCCAGCAGTTGCAGCGACTCAACGGTGAGCTGAATGCATTCTGCCTGGTGGACGAAGATACCACGCTGCGCTATGCCCAGGAGTCCGAGCAGCGCTATCACAGCAAGCAGACCAGGGGCTGGGTGGACGGCGTGCCCGTGGCAATCAAGGACCTGTTCCTGACTCCGATGTGGCCCACTCTCAGGGGCTCGAAAACCGTGGACGGCGCCAGCACCCTGGGCAAGTCGGCGCCGGCCGTGGCCGCGCTGGACCGGCACGGTTATATTCCGCTGGGCAAGACGACGACGCCCGAGTATGGCTGGAAAGGCGTTACCGACAGCCCGCTGCAGGGTGCTACCTGTAATCCCTGGAACCAGGAGCGTACCGCTGGTGGTTCCAGCGGTGGCTCGGCGGCAGCGCTGGCGGCGGGCATGGCGCCGGTGGCGCTGGGCACTGATGCCGGTGGCTCCATCCGGATTCCGGCGGCCTTTTGCGGCGTGGTCGGCTTCAAGCCGTCGCTGGGCGAGGTACCGCACTGGCCTCCCAGCCCATTTGGCAGCCTCGCCCACGCTGGGCCGATGGCCCGCAGTGTGGAGGATTGCGCGCTGCTGATGAACGTGCTGAGCGAGCCGGACCACCGCGACGTGAGCGCAGTACCTCGCCGCAAGATCGATTACCTGGCCGCGCTGGGCGATGGCGTCAAGGGCATGAAGATCGCGTTCAGCGCCAATTTGGGTCATGTGGACGTGTTGCCGGAAGTCGAGCAGGCTCTGGCCGGGGTGGCACGTGCGCTGGGTGAGCTGGGTGCGTCGGTGGTGGAGGTGGACCCCAGCTTCAGCGATCCACTGGGAGCCTTCGGACACCTGTTCTACAGCGGTGCGGCCAATGCCATACGTGACCTGGGCGAGAAGAAGCGGGAGCTGATGGATCCGCAACTGGTTGCGGTGGCCCGCAAGGCGGCGCGCCTGTCGATGCTGGAATACCTGGCGGCCAACAATGAGCGCACCGCACTGGGCGAACGCATGGCACAATTCCACCAGAAATATGACCTGCTGCTGACGCCGACGCTGCCGTTTACCGCATTCGGCATCAATCGGGAAGTTCCCGAGGACTGGCCCAGTACCCGCTGGCCGACCTGGACGCCCTTTACCTACCCGTTCAACATGACGGGACAGCCCGCGCTGTCGGTACCCTGCGGTTTTTGCTCGGAGGGTTTGCCAATAGGCATGCAGCTGGTCGGGGCGAGATTCAATGACAGCACGGTGCTGCGGGCAGGGCATGCTTACCAGCAATTGATGCCCACGGCCCAATGGCGGCCGCCCTGTTTTGCCGACCCACAGGAGTAGCTGATGGCTGATCTCGATATCGATTTCTACGAGTCGGAAGACCCGATCTGGAACCCGGCATTGCTGGCAATTCCGATGCCCGGCATCCGCAAGATGGTGAACCTGGCCTCGACCATGAACGACGTGATCCACCTCTCCATCGGCCAGCCGGATCTGCCGGCGCCCACCCATGTGGTCGAGGCAACCGTCGACGCGCTGCGGGCCGGACAGACCGGCTACACCATGGACGCGGGTCTGCCCGAACTGCTGGAGGAACTGGCGGCTTACTATGGCAATCGTTACCAGCGCAGTCTGTTGCCGGAAAACATTCTGGTGACGACGGGGGCCACCGAGGCTATTTACCTGGCGCTGACCTCCACCTCCGCGCCCGGGCGGGAGTTCATCGTGCCGGATCCCTGCTTCATGCTCTACGCCCCGCTGATCCGCATGAACGGCGGAAGCGTCAAGAGCATTCCGACGCGGGCCGAGTTCAATCACCAGCTGGATCCCCAGGAGGTGATTGATGCGATGGACCAGAACACCTGCGCGGTAGTACTCAACTCGCCCAGCAATCCGACCGGCACCGTCTACCCGCGCGAAACGATAGAGGCCATTGTCGAAGAGGCGGCCTACCGTGGTATCTACGTGATCAGCGATGAGGTCTACGACCACCTTATCTATGACGACAAGACCTACCCCAGTGTGCTGTCCTGCTGCTCCGACCTGGACCATGTGATGGTGATCAGCAGTTTTTCCAAAACCTTCAGCATGGCCGGCATGCGGGTGGGCTGGCTGATTGCCAGCCAGGGTGCCATCAAGAAACTGCGCCGCTACCACATGTTTACCACCACGGTGGCAAATACACCCTGTCAGTGGGCCGGCGTCGCCGCGCTGAAGGGCGAACGTACCTTTGTCGACGGTATGCTGGAGGAGTACACCCGGCGCCGCAACCGGCTGGTGGAACTGGTCGACCAGACACCCTATCTGTCAGGTTACAAGCCCGATGGGGCCTTTTACATGTTTCCGGCGCTGCCCGAGGGCATCAATGGCAATAACGTGGCGCTGCGTCTGCTGAAGGAGACCGGTGTCTGCACCATTTCCGGGCAGACCTTTGGCGACAGTTGCGGCAGTGCCCTGCGCATCAGTTATTCCACGTCCATAGACCGGATTGAAGCCGCCTTCGAGCGCATCATCCCGTGGATGGCGAAACAGGACTTTGCCTGAGTCTGCGGTGCAGCCAGGCTCGCGGCAGGGGTTGCCCCGCTGCAATTGGCAAAGTGTAGTGCGCGGCCGGTGACGGGGTTCCTCCCGCGGGATCAGCGTCGATCACAGTTGAAATTACGGCAGCTTTACTCGCTCCCATTTGCTGTGTAGTCTTTGGTTGACCCCACGCGCTTGATCGGTGGCGCATGGGTAGTGCGGTGGAAGCCGTCATTGATACAAATAGACAACAGGTTTGCACAGGGGATTTGATATGAAGGCTCAACAATTGGCCGGCGCCGTTCTGGCGGGACTTCTGGTATTCGGCGTTACCGCTTGCAGCAAGGACGATGCAGAAGAGGCGGGCGAGAATGTGTCCGAAATGACAGAAGATGCGATGGAAGCCACGGGCGATGCGGTGGACGATATCGGTGATGCCATCGAGGACGGTGCCCATGACACCAGGCAGTGGGGCGAGGATGTAATGCACGACGCCGAGCAGGCGGGCGAGGATGCAATGCATGAAGCCGAGCAGGCCCGTGAAGATGCAGAGCATGAAGCCGAGCAGGCGGCTGACGACCTCGAAGACTGAGCAACGGAATTGGCCGGGGGGAGGGGCGTTGCGACGCTCCAGGCCCTCGACGCCCGCCGCTTATTCGAACAGGTATTTGGCGTTATCCGGAGCTGATTGATACGCAACATCCTGCGGCAGGATGACGCCGTTCACGGAACACCATTGCCGTCGGGGCTTTTTTTGCCGGCTTCCACGCCCAGACGCTTGTTGCGCCGCTGGCCCAGACGTCGCGCGAGGCGCTGCAGATCAGCGGTGCGGTCTACCTCGTCGACGATTTCCCGTCCCACCAGGGTTTCAAAGATATCTTCCAGGGTGATGACGCCGTCGACGCCGCCGTATTCGTCCACCACCAGCATGAGATGTGCTCCCCGCTCCAGGATGACCTCGAAGGCCCGCAGCAGGTCGATGGCGCCTACCAGCGCGGGCAATTCGCGCCGGTAGTGGGACAGGGGCTTGTCCTGCTCCTCGCGGGCCTTGGCCAGGATCAATTCGCCGCGCAGCACGAAGCCGGTCACATCGTCCTGGTTGTCGCCGTAGATCGGTATCCGGGAAAACGGCGCATCGCCGTGTTTTTCAAAATAGTCAGCGACCTGCATGTCCTGCGGCAGGGTGAACAGCACCGGCCGCGGTGTCATCACGTCCTTGACGGTTTTCTCCCTCAGGCCAAGCAGATTCTGCAGAATACGGGTTTCGTGGTTGCCCAGTTCGCCTTCCATCTCGCCCACTTCCGCCATCACCGCAAATTCCGCCCGGCTCAGTCCCCGCAGGGGTTGGCCCCGGGTTATCAGGCGGGTCATCCAGTTGGACATCACGACGAAGGGATACAGCAGAATGATCATGCCGTGCAGGATGTGCGCGATCATCGGCGCCAGTTGGCGCCAGTAGAAAGCCCCCAGCGTTTTAGGGATGATCTCCGAGAACACCAGGATCAGCAGTGTCAAAATGGCGGAGAACACCCCCAGCATGCTGCTGCCGAATACTATTGCGGCCTGGGCCCCGGCCACGGTGGCTCCGGCGGTGTGGGCGATGGTATTGAGGGTCAGGATGGCCGAAAGCGGCCGGTCCACATCCTGCTTGAGCGCCCGCAAGCGGCGGCCGGACGAGCGACCCTCCTGTTCCAGCAGTGTGGTGTAGGCCGTGGTTACGCTGAGCAGCACCGCCTCGGCCACCGAGCAAATGAAGGAAATCCCCAGGGCCAGGCCTATGGCAATCAGCAGTAGTGTCATGCCGGCATTGTACGCTGCAATGAACTTCTGTGTATATTCAACGGGAAGGACTCCGCAATGGGGTGGAAGTGGGCTACTATGGAAGCCGGGAATCAGGATTTGTTCAGGGAGAAGTATATGTCACATTGGTTGAGATGCACGGTGGCGATCGGGTTGGGCACGATGCTGGCGCTGGCTGCCGCAGCCGAGCCGGTCAGTTCCGAAACGGGCTGGATGGAACTGGTGAAGGGACACCTGGACAAGAATACCGGTGCGGACGTGCGGGATGTGCAGCCCGGCGAAAAAGAGGGCTTTAAGAAGGTCACCCTGGCGATTCCGAAGAAAGTCGTCCAGTCACACGATGGAGAGCTTGAAGAGATCACGGTCATCGGTCAACGCCCCCAATCCATCGACCTGATACCGGACTTCAAGGTGCCGGAGTTCGAATACGAGTGGGTCGACGACTACGACAACGATTACTATGGCCTGATCATCCACCTGCGCGATGACGGCAGCCTGCCCCTGCGGCTGTATCTGGAATCCAGCGCCGGATTCACCCGGTAGCAGAGCGCGCGCCGTCGGTAATTTTCGCGCCCAAGCCCTTGACGACCAAGGAGTTGATACCTATAGTAACGCCCCTCAAACAACGCGCCTGTAGCTCAGCTGGATAGAGTACCTGGCTACGAACCAGGCGGTCGCACGTTCGAATCGTGCCAGGCGCGCCAAACAACCAAAAAGGCCCCGCTCGCAAGAGTGGGGCCTTTTTGGTTGTTCAGTGCTCTGGCCGTGAGAGCGTGCCCCGTTCGACAAAATGTGCCGGCTCTACCCCATACACGGGGGGGCCGGATCTCGTTTGAGGTACAAATCGTGCCGACAAAGAATGCGCCCATCGGTAGCGCCTCTCACCACAATCACTCCGAGCTATGCCCGGTGCGTTTCGTGTCTCAACGCACCCTATGCAGCTATGCCCGGTGCGTTTCGTGCCTCAACGCACCCTATGCAGCTATGCCCGGTGCGTTTCGTGCCTCAACGCACCCTATGCAGCTATGCAGCTATGCGGCTATGCGGCATGCGGCTATGCGGCTGTGAGCCTGCGCGAATCCCTGATGGCCACCGGCAGTGGGATGGTCCCATGCTATAAGCGCAAAACTCCATAGGGTGCGCTGACGAAGGAAGCGCACCTTCTGGCTCTATCCAATTAGCGCGGCCCGTGAGGGTATATTCGGGCAGATCCGTGCCCGTGGAAAGCCCTTTTCCTCTCAAGATAATGGAAAAAATGCAATACAGTTGGGCATGGAAAGTACAGGGTCTTGCTGTACAGACTGTCCCGGAGGGACCTGGAGTATAGATCCTATGTCGGGCATATCTACTTGTGCATACATTGGTGGAGGTTCCTGAGTGTGGTTCCGTTCATAGTGGAGGCAGGCAACAGGGCTTCTACCTCACTACTACTGGCGAGATGGGGTGAATTTTCTGACATCCAGGCCCTCGATATACCGGAAATCCCGGTAACTGGTGGTGACAAGCTCCAGATTCGATTGAGTAGCGGTCGCTGCGATCAGGGCATCGCCGGGTCAGGGCATGGGTCTGGGCATGTTGTTAGTTCAAAAGGCGAGTGATGATGCTGATGTGTTCATTTAATTCCAGAATCCGGATGTTGAATGCCTGCAATATCCTTTCTGCCAATCGGGCTTTGTTTTTGCCACTTGCCCTGGTTCACTGGATTCGATGAGCGCAGGACCTGCGCTGGCAGAGCGCCCGGGACACGGAAGAGCCACCTGCTATTTTCAGCCAACAAACCCAGACATATTGGCAGATACCGCTCAAATACCCTGGATGCACGGGGATTTTTGACCGGTTTTGCTAGAGCGTACTTGTTACCATAACGGCCTTTTGACGAAGCGCAAACGGCGCACGGGGAGCAGGGCAGTTATGGAATCGGGTCAGCGGAAAGTGGTGGTTGTGGGAGCGGGGATTGCCGGTCTGACCGCCGCCTTCCATCTGCAGCAACGCGGCTTCAACGTCGTTGTATTGGAAAAGGAAGCGGCCCCCGGCGGGCGTATGCGGCAAGTCGAGCTCGGCGGCTTGCGGGTCAATACGGGCGCGCGGCTACTCTACACGTTTTATACTCCGCTGATGGAGCTGATTCGTCAGCTCGGTCTGGAGGAGGAGATTGTCTACCTCGGCCATACCCGGATGCGCTGCAACGACAGAGGCGGAGACTATCCGATTGCTTTCACGCCCGGTCTGGGGCCATTGTTCAATTCATCCCTGAAGCTGTCGACGCGCTTGCGTCTGATCAGGTTGTTGCCGGATCTGCTGCGAGCCCGGTTTGCCACCGACCCCAATGACATGAGCAGTTGCGCCTATGCGGATCATGGCACCATGGCGGAGTACTTTACTGCCAGGGTTGGCAGGGATTTTGTCGACAAGATTGTCGACCCACTGTTTCGCGGGGCCCGAAGCTGGAATGCGGAAGACGTGTCGCCGGCCTTCTTTCTGACCTCCACCGCACACATGTTTGGCCACCGGGCTTTTACCTTCCGCCGCGGTATCGGTTATATCAATGAAGTGCTGGCATCGCAGCTGGATATTCGCTATCACACCGAGGTGCTGGGGATTGAGCGCGAACGGGACGGGCCGGGCGCAACGGTGTCATGGCTGGAGGAGGGAGCCGAGCGCGAACTTTACGCCGACATCGTGGTTTGCGCGACGGAAGGGGTCAGGGCCCGGCATCTCGTTGCCAACCAGAGCCTCCCGGAACAATCCTTCCTGGCGGATGTGCGCTACAACGCGCTGGGCGTGGTCTATCATGTGCTGAAGAACAGCCCGGCCCATGGCATCAACTTCTACACCCGCGATCACCCCTCGGCCCTGGCCATCCTGGAAACGGTGCCCGAGCGGGACAACAACAAACCCCACCTGTTTTGCGAACTCTCCCCGGAGGCCGTGGAGCAGGCCTCCAGAGAGGGGCTCCAGGGAGAGCTGGGGCAGCTTGTCAGGCGCGATGTGGCTCAACTGTACCCGGGGCTGGAGCGGGAGCTGGATCATACGGTGAGTCAGTGGATTGAACCCATGCTGCCGGTATTCTACCCGGGTTATATTGCCTCTTTGCGCCGCTTCGCTGAACATCAGCGGGGCGCCCGGCAGGCGATCTACTACTGCGGTGACTACATGGCTCAGGCCCTGGTGGGCGGCGCCTGTGGCAGTGGTCGCGATATCGCCCGCCTGATCGGCGAACACTACCGCTGACAGCCTGCTCAGGACTGCGATAGACTGGGATGGAACCAGTCGAGGGTAGTATTTTGGCGCTGATGCAAAACACGGTGAAGGGACTGTTCCGCACCCATCTGGTGGGCCCCGGCGCGTCGCTCAGTGAGGCCTTCTCGACCCTGGACAGCTCAGAGAAAGTCGACGGCTTCCTGGCGGTTCCGCAACGTGGATTGCGCGGCGGCCAGACAAAGCTGTCTGTTGAGGAAGGCGAGGGCCACTGGGAACTTCAGTGTATAGGGGACGATATCTACGTGGTGGCGTCCCGCTGCCGCTTCCACGATGCCCGCAGGGAGGTTGTACCGCCGGAGGGCTTCATCGAGATTCATATCTGTCTGTCCGGTCCGGTGCACCTGCAGCTGGCCGGGAAAAAGAAGTTCAGCTCAAGCTCGCCCTTCATGTTCGTTTGTCGGCAGGGAGCAAATGCCCGCTATACCGTGCGCTTTGAGCCGGGCAGGCGCGAGATGCTGGCTTTTTACGTCCGGCCCTCGGTGCTGGATACCTTCGGGCTTCATTGCGGCGGTGACATCCCCTATCTGCGAGACCTGCTGGATACCGGGGACGACAGCATTACCTACCAGCAGTTGCCTATTTCAGTGCCGATTCTCGGTGTCGCGACACAGATCATGCACAATCAACTGCGAGGACAATCCCGCCTCATCTACACCGAAGCAAAGACCTGGGAATTGCTGAGTTTGTTTCTTGACGAACTTTCACAGCCCCCTGGCCAGTTGGCAGGGCTTGCTACAGACGTGTTCGCCGAGCGCGACCTGGCCATGTTCGAGCAGGCACGAAGCATCCTCCAGGAGCAGCTCAGCGCCAAGCTGACCATCGCCGCCCTGGCACGAGCGGTGGGAACCAATACCACCAAGCTGAAACACGGCTTCAAGCTGTGTTTTGGCATGACGATCCTCGAGTTCAGCCACCAGTGCAAAATGGAGGAGGCGCTGCGCTTGCTGGTGGATGAACAGATATCCGTGGGTATGGTGGCGCAGGCGGTAGGGTACCAGCATCAGGCCAGTTTCTCCTCGGCGTTCAAGGAGTACTACGGTATTCTGCCCAAGGAGGCAAGAAAGCTGAAGAGCGGGGCTTATCCAAAACGCGCCCGCAAGGAAATCAGCCGTTCAAGCTGAGTATGGCGACGCTCGCCAGCGCCAGCGGGACCACATACCGGAACGCCGCTTGCCACATGGTCAGTGCGAACGGCGAGCGGATACGCAACTCCCTGCCCAGTATTGCCGGCGATATCTGCCACCCCACGAACAGTGACACCATGATCCCGCCCATCGGCATCAGAATGTTCGCCGCGAGCATTTCGTAGAGGCCGAAAAACGTCAGCTCCTTGAACATCGGAATGAAGCCCAGGGGATACAGGTCGTGCCAGTGATTGAAGGACATCACCACGGTCAGGCCGAGCAGCAGCTCAAACAGAAATACGAGCACGGTGGCAACAGGGTGGCGCAAGTTGAAGCGATTCTTGAGCCACTCAATGGGTGGCAGGGCAATGGCGATAGCGGAAGTGAGGGCCGCGATCAGCAGCATGATGAAAAACAGGGCGGCCAGCAGGCTTCCGTATTGGAATGTCGCCAGCGCTGTGGGCAAGGAGACAAACAGCAGGCCGGGACCTTCGCCGGGATCGATGCCATGGGCGAAAACAATCGGAAACACGGTCAGGCCGGCTATCAGTGCAACAGCTGTATCCACCGCAGCAATAAGCAGGGCGTATCTGGGAATGGATACATCGTCCGACAGGTGTGACCCGAATACGATCAGCACGCAGGCGCCGACACCAACGGAAAAGAAGGCCTGGCCGACGGCGTAGATGAACGTCATCGGAGTCAGTGCGTCGAGGTTTATTGTGAACAGGAAATCAAATGTGGCACCGACATCACCGTGCGCAAGGGCAATTGCACAATTGAACAGGAGTATCAGGAAGAAAATCGGCATGAGAAATTTGATGCAACGCTCGATGCCGTTGTGAATGTCCAGCATCACGGGCACCGCCGCGAGAACGGCGAACCCGGTCATGCTTGCGATCAGCATTGCGGGGGAGCCGGTCAGTTGACCATAGAGTTGCCCGAAGTGCTCGGCTCCGTCGCCGACGAATCCGCCGCCCAGGCTCACTACCGTGTAATACAGCGTCCATCCAGCGATCACCAGGTAGAAGCCCAGCGTCAGCACCGACGCCAGGATGCCGAATGAGGCGATATACTTCCACTGCGTCGGGGCACCCGAGGCCTCGGCCACCCGCGAGATGGAGCTGGCAGGGCCAGCCTTGCCGGCCCTGCCTATCAGCAATTCGGCGATCAACACCGGCACGGCCACGACGATGATCGCCAGCAGGTAGATCAGAATGAACGCCCCGCCGCCAGCGGTGCCGACGGTATAGGGGAACTTCCAGATATTGGCGAGACCAACGGCCGACCCGATTGCCGCCATCAGGAAAACGTAGTTGGAGCTCCAGAGTCGGTGCGTAGTGCTCATCCAGGGGACATCGCTATTGAATTATCAGGCCGGCCGCGCCCGAGGACGCCCCGGGGCGTGGCCATGATCCCGGAGGATCAACGATACCGGTAGTCAACCGTAACGCCAATCGTCCGGGGAGGAACAGTGGAGAACTGGTAGGGCTCGAGATCGTAGACCCTGCCGGCGACTTCCGGGCGGTCGTCCAGCACATTGTTCACTGCCAGCATGATCTTCCACCGGGTCCACTCCACGCCAGCCCGAAAATTGAGCTGATGGTAGTCGTCCAGCTTGCGGTAATTGCTGGCACCGGGGTTCAGGCCGGTGGTGGAATCGCTGCGGTAGGCCCAGTCCGCATTTACCAGTGCGTTAGCGCCGTTACTCATGGGTAATGTGTATTGGGCAAACAGTGTTGTCGACCATTTCGGCACACCGGGCAGCCGCTCGCCATCGCGCGGCTGATTCTGCGGCAGGGCCTGCTCTGGCTGCGTTCCGCTGAATGTGGCATCGGCGTAACCGACGCCACCACTGACTTCCAGATTGTCCAGCGGGCGGGCCTGGAGTTCCAGTTCGAAGCCCGTAACGGTGGCATCTCCGCCGTTGCCGATCAGTTCAAAGGCGCCCGTCGCGTCAGTCGTCAGAAACTGGATATCCGACCAATCGACATGGTAGACCGCGCCGTTGAAGTAGGTGCCGCCATCGAACAGGCTGGTCTTCCAACCCAGCTCGTAGGTCCAGAGTCCGTCCGAATCAAAATCGGGAGCAGTGCTGTCAAAGCCTACTGGCTGGTTGGGACCACCGACGCGAAATCCTTGCGCGGCAAGCGCATAGAGGAATACATCGTCAGTGGCGTCCCAGCTGAGTTTATAACGGGATATCACATCATTCTCGGCGAAAGTCTCAAAGGGCTGCGGGCCGGTCGGGCCGAAGAAGTTGGTCACAGTGGTCTGCTCCTCGCTTCGCTCCACTTCGAACCAGCGCAGGCCAACAGTGAATGTCCAGGAGGGCAGGAAGTCATAGCTGGCCTCACCGAAGGCCGCCAGTTGCTCTCGGGTACCCCTGTTGTCACGGGCGAACACAGTGGTGCCACTGCCATCCAGTTGGCCTTCCGCATTGGTGCCGGTGACATGGCCCGAGCGCTCGGTGTCGCGATCTTCGTAATAGGCGCCCAGCAACCATTGCCAGGGACCCGCGCTGTTGGACGTGAGGCGAAGCTCGTGTGACACGGACTCGCTGAATTCCTTCCCCGCCGATACCAGGGGGCGATAGTGCCCAGGCCGAAACCGTTCATCATGTCGAGGCAGTTGCCGTTTGCCAGGGCGCTCTCCGGGCAGTCGGATGGTGGCAATCCGAGCTGGCCGTAGGCCAGGAAGCGGGTCTGGTCATCGCGCCGTTCCACCTCTCGCTCCTGGTAGGAGCCGGTATACATCAGGTCGAGCTGATCAAAGGTGTGGGTCAGGGACAATGTGGCCATCTTCATTCGATCGTCGAAGCCGGAATCCACCAGTTGGGCGGCCGCGGGGCTGTCGTCCCCGAGAAAGTCGAACAGCTCAAACTCGGATCCGGTGACAGTTTTCTGATAGAGGCCCATCATATCGATGGTGGTGCGGTCCCCCGGGGTCCACAGCAGAGCGAGCCGTCCTCCGTCTGTGTCCGCGTAGTTGGCATCCTTCTCGCCAAGATAGACCTCGTCAATATAGCCGTCGTCGCGATGTGAGTACGCAGTCAGTCGGGCTGCCAGTTCTTGCTCCACCAGTGGCACGTTGAGCATTCCACTGAGGGATTTGTTCAGGCCGCCGTGCGAAACATCGGCCATCGAGGCACTGGCGGCGATGTCGAAGCCGCTCATGTCAGGTTTATTGGTGATAATCCTGATACTGCCGCCGCCGGAGCCACTGCCGTAAAGTGTACCCTGTGGTCCTTTCAAGACCTCCAGTCTCTGGATATCCCAGAGTTTCAGGTCGGGCTGGGAGCCACCCGGGTCCAGGGACTCACCGGGTGAGCCAAGCAGGGCGACGTCATCGAGGTAGAGCGCAACCAGTGGTTCACCCGCGGACTGGACGCCACGAATCGCGTAGCGTTTGTTTCCCGGCCCCCGGCTGTCCGACTGTGACAGGCTGGGTACCGACAGAAAGTAACTGTCGAAGTCATCCATGCCCCGGTCTGACATGGCGATTTCGCCGAGGACCTGCAGGCTTTCAGAAGTCTTCTGCAACAGTGTTTCCCGTTTCGTTGCTGTCACGACCACCTCTTCGAGTTGCTGGGCCCGAACGCTGGAAGCGCCGCCGACGGCACAGGCCGTTACTGTGCCCGAGATGATCAAATGACGGAAACTGGTACTCAATGGCATTTCGACATTCCCCTTGGTTGAGTGATTCTCACACAGATGTCTTATGAATGGTGTGTTATCGATGCTAGCAATGTCGTTATGCCAGTTCTTTGGAAAACGGACGCGAAATTACCGCAATAGGACACTTTGCCTGGATGCAGCAGGGAAGCCATGCCCAGCCGGGTCTGAGGCGCATGGCCGGGTTTTTATGGAATCAGGCACATGTTTAGCTGTATCGGACGTTTGTCGGGCAGGCTCCTTTGTGCGAGTGCGCATCGGGCTTACCATCACTGCAATACATTTGTTACCTGTGCGGAGCAGCCCATGAAACGCTTTGTAGAAAAAATACTTGCTGACAATCAGATGTCGATAGTCGATCGGCGTGTTGCCCCCGAATTTGAACTTGCAGCAGTCACCCGCGCGGTACAGGATGCGGGCGACAACGCTGTGCTGTTTGCAGAGGTGGCCAATACTGATTTCAGTGTAGTCAGTAATCTTTATGGTAGTCATGCGAGGCTGTGTGAGCTCATCGGTGCCCCCTGGACGGTTTCTGCAAGCGTTGGTGCGAGATTCTGGATGGCCCGAGGGTGGAGAACGTCTATCGCGAAGAAACAATGCCGGACGACCTGGTGTGGGGAACGCTGAGCGACCTGCCGCTGCTGACCTATCACGAGAAGGATGCCGGACCCTACTTCACGTCCGCCATTTACCTGGCCAAGGAGCCCGATACCGGGGTTCCCAACCTGTCTTTTCATCGATCGATGTACGTCAGTGACACCGAAATTCGGGCCCGCCTGGGGTCGAGCCACGATCTCGCCAAATACCAGAAGAGAGCCGAATCCAGAAATGAATGCCTCGAAGCGGCCCTGTTGATCGGAACGTCGCCGGAGGTATTTCTGGCCGCTTGTTCCAGCCTGCCCTATGAGGGCAACGAACTCGAGGTTGCGGCGCAGTTGTCCGGAGCACCGGTGCGCATGAGGCCCTGCCGGCAGATTGATCTCATGGTTCCTGCCGATACCGAGATAGTGGTCGAAGGACGGTTCCTGCCCAACACCAAGCGCCCCGAGGGGCCATTCGGTGAGTTCATGGGTAACTACGTGCCAGTCGGCGACAACCACGTGTTCGAAGTGCTGGACGTGAGCTGGCGTAAAGGGGCGTATTTTCACGCCCTCACGTGCGGCTCCAATGAAGATCTCCGGCCCCTGGAAGCGATGACCGCAGCACGGGTTTATCAACATGTATCGAGAGTTATTCCCGGGGTGATCGATGTCTGCTGTCGGCCCAACTGCATGATCAGCATCATCAAGATCAAAAAACAGTACGCGGGGCATGGAAAGCAGGCGTTATTGGCGGCGCTGGGCTCGAACATGGATTACAACAAGGTGTGTATCGCCGTGGATGAAGACGTCGATATCTACAACCTGGATGACGTCATGTGGGCCTACATGACTCGGGGACCCGCCGACAAGCGCGCGTTCATTCTCAACGATATACCCGGCTTCTACCGGGACGAGAAAAAGGATCATTGGGGACGGCTCGCTATCGACGCCACCATGCCCTGGGGTCGCGAGGAAGAATTTGAAAGAAAGAGGATTCCCGGACAGGGGCAGATAGACCTGTCTGAATATTTGAATAGCAACTAAGACCGCTGGATCACAAGGAGTAGAGGTCATGCCAACAATCAATGCGCGCAATCCCCGCACGGGTGAATGTGATTACACCTTCGAAGCGCTGGACGCCGATTCGATCGCCAGCATCTGCCGGGAAGTGCGGGATGCCCAACAGCACTGGTGGAGCGCTGGTTTTGATTATCGTCAGCGTGCGCTGTCCCGCTGGGCCGATGAAGTCAGGAAGCGCCAGGACGACATCGTGAATGCCCTGGCTCAGGATACCGGCCGCAGGGCGATCAGTCATGAGGAGGTGGGTGTTATTGCGCATCTCATCGAAGGGTATTGTGCTGTCGCTCCCGAGGTGCTCGCAGCTCCCGAAGGCAGGTCCAGTTCCAACGCCGAGATCAGCTTTGAGAATCAGTATGTTCCCTATCCGGTAGTGGGTGTTATCAGTCCCTGGAATTTCCCCCTGGTATTGTCGCTGCTCGATGCCATTCCTGCGCTGGTTGCCGGCTGCGGCGCAGTGATCAAGCCCAGCGAAGTCACCCCGCGTTTCATCGACCCGTTGATGCAGAGCATCGAGGCGGTGCCGGAGCTCGCCGCAGTACTGAGGTACGTCAAAGGTGGTGGGGATACCGGGCGGGCCATGATTGACCAGGTCGATGCCGTGGTATTTACCGGCAGCATCGAAACCGGTATAAAAGTGGCCCAGGCTGCAGCGGGAAATCTGATTCCTGCGTTTCTGGAGCTTGGCGGGAAGGATCCCGCTGTGGTCCTGAACGGCGCCGATCTCGACCGCGCGGCTACGGCAATTTTGCGCAGCGCCATCTATAACGCCGGCCAGGTGTGCTATGCGATCGAGCGCGTGTATGTCGACCGGAGCGTACACGACGAGCTTGTGGCCAAGCTGGTGGAGGGGGCGCAGAGCCTGAGTCTCAACTACCCCGATATCCGCAAGGGCCAGGTCGGCCCATTCATCTTCGCAAAGCAGGCCGATATCATCGAGTCCCAGCTTGAGGAGGCACGAGCAAAAGGCGCCACCGTCTTGACGGGTGGGGTGTTGGAGCGCCATGAAGGTGGCGTATGGCTCCCGCCGACCGTAGTCACCCAGGTGAATCACGACATGCGCCTGATGACGGAAGAAACATTTGGCCCTGTCGTGCCGGTCATGGCGTTTGATAGTGAGGAGCAGGCTGTGGCACTGGCCAACGATACCCGCTATGGCTTGAGTGGCGCCGTATTCGCCGAGTCCATCACCCAAGGAGCAGAACTCGCAAGACGGATCGACGCGGGGGGCATCAGCATCAATGATACCGAGTTGCCGCGGACGATTTCGCTGGACGGGGAGAAAATGGCCTTCAAGAAGTCGGGGATGGGTGGATCCCGCTACGGTGCCAGAAGCATGCTGCGCTATACACGCAAGAAGGCAATCATCAAGAATCCCGGGTCGATCAACGCTCTCGACGCGCTCAGTGAACAGCAGGTCACATGATATGTTGATCGTAACCGTTATTCTCAGGCTGCAGCCCAGGCGCGTCGAATCGGCCCGGCAGGTGCTGGGCAGCCTGGCGGTGGCCGCGCAGGGCGCGCCAGGAGTGAAGACGTTCAACCTGGGAGAGGACCTTGTGACCCCCGGTGTGTTCCATCTCACCGAGGTCTATGAGGATGCCGGCGCCCGGGAGCGATTCGAAAATTCGAAGGAATTTACCGCCGTTCTGGGGGCCCTGGGCCTGTTTTTTCTCGAACCGCCGGAAGTTGCATGTTACGCGGTGGATACGAGCAGATAAGCCGGGGGGCTCCACTCCCTGCTGGCGATTTCATTCTCATCGTATCAAGGTCCATCGGGGCCCGGAACACAGATGATCATGCTGCCTGTCTGCTGGTGCTGTCCACAATCCCGTTGAAAGAACCAGGCAGTGCAAGCTGCCGTCCCCCGCTCCCGCCAAACCAACCCGATTCAACCGGATAATTCGATATGTTTTAATACCCTGACTTGTTCAGGGGCCCGGTTGGTATCTGCGGGTTGAGCAGCCTCTGTCAAGTGTTTATCTGCGAATCCCGCAACACTGACACTGGCAGCACGGAATTAAACTATGCGAATGATTTCATGGAACGTAAACGGCATACGCGCCGCAATCAAGAAAGACTTCCGCAAATCCTTTGAGCAGATGGAGCCTGACATAATCTGCCTGCAGGAAACCAAGGCCCAGGATGACCAGGTGCTCGAAGCGCTCGCCGAGATCGAGAACTATGATCTTTACAGCAACTCGGCGGTCAAGAAGGGCTACGCGGGCACTGCGATATTCACCAGAATCAAGCCACTGTCAGTACAGTGCGACATGGGGCATGAAGAGCATGACCAGGAGGGGCGAGTCATCGCTGCCTGGTTTGAGCAGTTTATTCTGGTCACGGTGTATACGCCCAATTCCGGACAGCAGGGCTTGAAGCGCCTGGATTACCGCCAGCGCTGGGACCGCGAGTTCCTGAAGTACATCCAGCTGCTGGAGCAGGAAAAGCCGGTAATTATCTGCGGTGACCTCAATGTCTGTCATCGCCCCATTGATATTGCCAGGCCGGAAGCCAACTACAACAAGAGCGCGGGCTATACCCAGGTGGAGATTGACGGCCTGGACAACCTCCTCGCGGCCGGCTACATCGACAGTTTCCGGCACCTGCACCCGGACACGGTCAAGTACAGCTGGTGGAGCATGCGCAGTGGAGCAAGATCCCGCAATATCGGCTGGCGGATCGATTATTTTCTGGTATCGCAGGCCTTGCAGGCGCGCATCGAGAAAGCCGAGATTCTCAATGAGGTAATGGGTTCCGATCACTGCCCCGTCGTGCTGGAGCTTGATTCCGCCGGGTAGATCGGGGGCAGGTCTCAGCCGGCCGGCTAGGACGGCGGCCGGGAGCACTCATTTCGCTGTTGATACAGGTTACTTGACTTGCAGGCTGTGACTGCAAGATAATCCTATCGACTTAATTCGATAATCAGGTATCTGCCCCATGAGTGGAGTATCCAGCTCGTCCAGTTCCTACGTCCTGTCGTTCCAGTGCCCGGACCAGCTGGGCGTGGTGGCGAAGTCCACCGGCCTGTTCTACGAGGTCGGCGCATTTGTCACGGAAGTGTCCAATTACTCCGATCCGGTCAGTGAGACCTTCCACATGCGCTGCGTGTTCGATGACCGGCAGATGACGGTACCGCTGCAGGAGTTTCGCGAGCGCTTCCAGGGCGTCGCCGATGCGTTCGGCATGCAGTACCAGCTGCGGCCGGTGGAGCAGCAGCCGCGGGTGCTGCTGGCGGTTTCCAGGTACGACCACTGCCTGAACGTGCTGCTGAACAAGTGGAAAGCTGGGGCGCTGCCGGCGAACATCGTTGGCGTGGTCAGCAATCATCCTGACTGCCGGTCCATGACCGAATGGTATGGTTTGCCGTATTTCCATTTCCCCATTGCCTCGGGAAGCAAGCCGCAGCAGGAGGCGCAGATACTGGGTGTGATGGAAGAGCTCGAGGTGGATCTGCTGGTGCTGGCCCGTTACATGCAGATTCTGTCAGACGATCTCTGCGCAAAGCTGGCGGGCCGTGCGATCAATATTCACCATTCCTTCCTGCCGGGTTTCAAGGGAGCCAGGCCCTACCACCAGGCCTATGAGCGGGGCGTCAAGGTGATCGGGGCCACGGCCCACTATGTCACCCCGGATCTGGATGAGGGCCCCATCATTGTGCAGGAAGTGCGTCCTGTCGATCACAAGGTGACCGTGGAGCAGATGGTGCACCTGGGCCATGACACCGAGGCTACCGCGCTGTCCCACGCGGTGCGCCTGCACTGCGAGGCGCGGGTGCAGATCAATGGCCAGCGCACGGTTATTCTCTGAGAGGTCCAATGGAAAAGTACTCGGCACTGAACCTGCTCAAGCACGCGCTGAGCGGGCACAAACACTGGCCGCAGGCCTGGCGCAGCCCGCAGCTGAAGTCGCGCTATGACGTGGTGATTATCGGCGGCGGTGGCCAGGGCCTGGCCACCGCCTATTACCTGGCCAGGGTTCACGGCATCACCAATGTGGCGGTGCTGGAGAAGGGCTGGCTGGGCGGCGGCAACACCGGCCGCAATACCGCGGTCAGCCGGTCCAACTATTTCTACCCCGAGAGCACCCGTTTCTATGAGCACTCCCTGAAGCGCTTCGAGACCATGGGGAGGGACCTGAACTACAACATCATGTTCAGCCAGGTCGGTCTGCTCAACCTGGCCTTCAGCCGTCACGAGATGGAAATCTTCCGCCGCTGGGTCACCGCGATCCAGGTGCAGGGGATCGATTGCGAGATGTTGTCGCGCGATGAAATCGCCGCGGCGGTGCCCCGGCTGAACATGAGCCCTACTGCTCGCTACCCGGTCTACGGCGGATTCATGCAGCGCCGGGGCGGTATTTCCCGCCACGACGCGGTCGCCTGGGCCTATGCCCGCGCTGCAGACAGCCTGGGTGTGGACATCGTGCAGAACTGCGAGGTCACCGGCTTCGATCTCAGTGACGGGCGTATCCGCGGCGTGAAGACCAGCCAGGGAACGATTCGTACCGACAAGGTCGGCATGGCGGTGGCGGGGCACAGCAGTGTCGTCGCCGCCATGGCGGGTGTGAAGCTGCCCATCGTCAGCCAGTGTCTGCAGGCGATGGTCAGCGAGCCGGTCAAGCCGTGCTTTGACCACACCGTGATGTCGCCGATGGTGCACTGCTATGTATCGCAGTCCGACCGCGGCGAGCTGGTGATCGGCGGCGGCGCCGACACCCATCCCTCCTACGGCCAGCGCGGCAGCCTGCCGGGTACCGAGGCGGTATTGAACGCGGTGGTGGAAATGTACCCTCCTTCAGCCGCCTGAAGTTGATGCGGCAATGGGGCGGCATAGTCGATATCGCGCCGGATGCCAGCCCCATCATCTCCAAAACCCCGGTCACCGGTTTCTATATCAGCACCGGCTGGGGCACTGGCGGCTACAAGGCCATTCCCGCCGGCGGTGAGACACTCGCCCACACCATAGCCCACGACCAGCCCCACCCGCTGGTGGAGCCCTTCTCGCTGGACCGCTTTGAAAAAGGGCGCCTGATAGACGAGGGCGCTGCAGCCGGCGTAGCCCACTAGGAGAGCGTGAAATGATTCGAATCGAGTGTCCCTGGTGTGGCCTGCGCAGTGAAGAGGAATTTAGCTGCGGCGGCCAGTCGCATATTGCCCGCCCGGCAAACCCGGCCGCGGTCTCCGACCGGGAGTGGGCCGAATACCTGTATCAACGCGACAATCCCAAGGGCCTGCACTATGAGCGCTGGCGCCACAGCTACGGCTGCCGCCAGTGGTTCAACGTGCTGCGCGATACCGTCAGCCACGAGGTGAAGACGGTGTACCGGATGACGGACCCGAAGCCCGAACTGGAAGGGAACGGAGCATGAAAAAGACCGGACAACGCCTGCCCCACGCCCGCGTGGATACCACCCGGGCTGTCGACTTTCAGTTTGACGGCCGGCGCTACCGAGGTTTTCACGGGGACACCCTGGCCTCGGCGCTGTTGGCCAACGGCGTCGGCGTGGTCGGCCGCAGCTTCAAGCTGCACCGTCCCCGCGGTGTGTTTGGCGCCGCTAGGGAAGAGACCAACGCCCTGATCCAGCTGGAGTCGGGCGGGTATACCGAGCCCAATGCCCGGGCCACACTGGTGCCCCTGTATCAAGGGCTCGAGGCGCGCGGCCAGAACGCCTGGCCCAGCGTCCGGTTTGACCTGTTTGGTCTAATAGGTCTCTGCAAACGGTTGCTGCCGGCCTCTTTTTACTACAAGACCTTCATGTGGCCCAGCTGGCACAGCTGGGAATGGCTGGTGCGGCGGGTGGCCGGCCTGGGCAAGGCGCCCGCCATCTCTGACCCGCACACCTATATCAAGCAGAATGTACACGCGGATATCGTGGTGGTGGGCGCGGGCCGCTCCGGCTTGCAGGCGGCGCTGACGGCGGCAGCCGATCCCGATTGCCGCGTGTTGCTCATCGACGAACAGGAAGAACCCGGCGGTACGCTGCTGGCCAGCCCGGCCGGGGAGGACCGACAGTGGCTGGCGGAGGCCATGAGCAGTATCGCAGCGCTGGACAATGTCACGCTGCTGTCGCGCACCACGGTCAACGGCTACTACGACAGCAATGTTTTGGCGGCCCTGGAGCGGGTCACTCACCACCTGGGCCCGGTCACGAGCGAGCAGCCCCGCGAGCGCTTCTGGCGTATTTTCGCCGGCCGGGTGGTGCTGGCGACCGGTGCCATCGAGCGGCCGCTGGTGTTTCCCCATAACGACCGCCCCGGCATCATGCTGGCCTCTGCGGTGCGCGAATACACGCATCGCTACGGCCTGACCCTGGGTGAGCGGGTGGTGTTCTACAGCAACAATGATTCCGCCTGGCGCACGGCCCTGGAACTGGCGGAAGCCGGAGTGCCAGTGGCAGCCATTGTCGATATCAGGGCCAGCGTCGAACCGGCGCTGCAGCAGCGCGCGCAGGATGCGGGCATCATCCAGCGCCTCGGCACCGCAGTCACCCACACGCGTGGCCGCCATGGTGTTCGCACACTGGTATTGCACAGCCTGGCGGCGAACGGCCAATCCCTGGAGGCATCCGCGGGTACGCTGGACTGCGATCTGCTGGCCATGTCCGGCGGCTGGACGCCGACCATCCATCTGTACTCCCAGGCCGGAGGCCAGCTGGACTTTCGTGAGGACGACGCCTGCTTCGTGCCGGCTCGCGTCCACCAGGCGGTGACGGTGGTGGGGCGTGCCAACGGCGACTTCCGGGAGCCGCTGAATGTCCTGCCGCAGTGGCTGACCCCGGGTGTCTCTCCGGAGCACCAGTGGATTGACTTCCAGTACGATGTGACCGCTTCGGACATCCAGCTGGCGGCGCGGGAGAACTTTGTCTCGGTGGAGCACGTCAAGCGCTACACCACCAACGGCATGTCGGTGGACCAGGGCAAGACCAGCAATGTCAACGGCCTGGGGGTGCTGGCCAAGGCCACCGGCCGGCCCATTGCGGACGTCGGCACGACCCGGTTCCGGCCGCCGTACCACCCGACCACCCTCGGGGCCTATGCTGGCGTGGCGCTGGGTGAGCTGTACCAGCCCTACCAGCTGTTGCCCGCTCATGAGGCACACCTTGCCGCGGGCGCAGCGTTCGAGGACTATGGCGCCTGGAAGCGGCCGGCCTGCTACCCACGTTCCGGTGAGGACGAGGCGGCCGCGATGGCCCGGGAGGCAACGGCGGTGCGCAAGGGCGTCGGCCTGTTGGACTATTCCCCGCTGGGCAAGCTGGAAGTGCATGGCCCGGATGCGCGCGAATTTCTCAATCGCGTCTACCTCAACAACGTGCAGACCCTGAAGGTCGGCGCAGCCCGCTACGGCCTGATGCTGAACGAGGCGGGCATTGTGATTGACGATGGGATAATGGTCTGCCTGGCAGAGCAGCATTTTCTGCTGCACACCACTAGTGGCGGCGCCACCACTATTCACCAGCACCTGGAGGAGTGGCTGCAGTGTGAATGGCCGGAGCTGCAGGTGATCGTCAGCAACGCCACCACCCAATGGGCGACACTGATGCTCAGCGGCCCGCAGGCTCGCGCCGTGCTGCAAACACTGCCCTCGGATATCGACCTGGCCAGAGAAGCATTCGGGCACATGCAGTACCGCGAGGGAACGCTTGACGATGTGCCCTGTCGTATCCTGCGCGCCAGCTTCACCGGCGAAGTGTCATTTGAAATCAGCGTGCCGGCACGCCACGGCCTGGACCTGTGGCACAGGCTGATGGCGGCGGGGGAGGCGTTCGACATCATCCCCTTCGGCATCGAATCCCTGATGTTGCTGCGTACCGAAAAGGGCTACCTGCACGTGGGCTCGGATACCGACGGCAACACCATGCCCCAGGACCTCGGATGGGCGGGCGCCGTCGAGAAAAAATCCGCAGACTTTATCGGCCGCAGGACGCTGTCACAGGACGTGGGCAAGGCCACGGATCGGTTCCAGTTCACCGGGATCGAGTTGCTGGAGCCGAAGGAGCATATTGTCAGTGGCGCACATGTGCTGACCGCAGACGGCACCAGCACTGCGGGGTATGTGACCTCAGCCGTCTTCAGTCCCAATCTGGGCCGCACCGTGGCCCTGGGCATCGTCGCCGGCGCCCGAGAACGCGAAGGCGATCAAGTGACCATTTTCTATGGCGGCAAAACCCGGCCCGCCCGGCTGGTCAAGCCGTGCGCCTATGACCCGGCGGGAGAAGCACTCAATGGATAAACAATCAGCGGCTAAAACACTCAACGGCGCGATTGTGGGGCGCCAGCACGTACGGGTGGCTGAAAACACCGGTTGGGCATTGCTCCGGCTACAGGCCTTCCACCGCAGCCCGGGCGCCGTGGACAACCTGTCGCAGCGGTTGGGTATGTGCCTGCCCGCTGCCGGTGAAACCATTGTGGAGGACGGCAGGCGATGGTTCTGGTCCGCACCCGGGGAATGGGTGATCGCAGTGCCGGCGGAGGCGGGAGGCGACACCGCCAGAGCGCTCCGCGAAGAGCTGGACGGCCAGTTCATCGTGATGAGCGTGATCACGGACAGCCGTGTCGTGCTGGACTGCTCCGGCGAAGATGCGCGTAATGTACTGGCCCGCGGCAGTACAGTGGATTTCCATCCGGCCCGTTTTGGCATCGGTCAATGTCTCAACACCCGCTTTGCGGGTGTGCCTGTGATGATAGCCCAGCTGGAGGAGGGGGCCTTCCTGTTGTTTGCTGACCGGTCGGTTGCGGCCTATCTGCGGGACTGGTTCGAGGTCTCCAGCGTCACTTCTTGAGTTTGTCATTGTGTTGTTGATGCAGTAGATGAGTGTATATACACTCACTCTGAATCGATAACAGGAATGTCAGGAAGCTCCAGATGACAACGCGGTCGTGTAATCACCTTGTGTTCTTCGCACTTGCCTGCGTTTGCAGCGGCGTGGTTGCCGACACCCGTGAGGGAACACCCTTCCTGTCGATCAACGGCTATGGGACCCTGGGTGTTGTGCATTCCAACGACGACAAAGCCGATTACATAGGGGACCTTCTGCGCCCGAACGGCGCCGGGTATACGCGGTCGTGGAGTGCTGATATCGACAGCCGGATCGGCCTCCAGGCCTTGGCCGGAATCACGCCAAAATTGTCGGTCGTGGTGCAGCTGGTATCAGAGCAGCGCTACGACAATAGCTATCGGCCCACCACCGAATGGGCCAATGTCAAATACGAGTTCACGCCGGATTTCAGTGTGCGCATCGGCCGCTTTGTCCAGCCGACTTTTCTGTTTGCCGATACCCGCAAGGTGGCCTATACCTATCCTTGGGTTCGGCCGCCCACCGAGGTTTACCGGCTGGTTCCCACTTCCCATAACGATGGCGTCGACGTTTCTTATAGCGTACAGTTTGGCGAGCTTGTGCAGACGCTGGTAGCGTCGTACGGAAACCTGGATGCGCAGTCACCCGATCGCCTTGGCGGCGGGAAGAGTGAAGGCAGAGACACGTTTTCTGCGATGAGTACCACAGAGTACGGTTCGGCCACGCTGCGCATCAGCTATCATCAAACCCACTTGACCATTGTGGATTTCAATTCGCTGTTCGATGCCTTCCGGCAGTTTGGAACTGAAGGTATGGAGATCGCGGATCGCTACGACTCCGATGGCGATCGAGTGAAGTTTCTAGGCATCGGAATCAACTATGATCCCGGCCAATGGTTTGTCATCGGCGAGGCAGGGGCAGTGGACTACCAGAATGTGCTGGGCAAGAGTACCGCCTGGTATATCAGTGCCGGCTACCGCTTTGGCACCCTGACCCCTTATGCCAGTTTCGCCAAACTGAACTATACGGACATGACCTCAGACCCCGGTTTGACCTTATCCTCGCTGCCGCCGCATCTGGTCGGTCCGGCTGCAGGGCTCAATGCCGGCCTCAATGACATTCTCGGTCGCGCGGCAGCTCAGGAGACCACTACCGTGGGTCTGCGTTGGGACTTCATGCAAAATGTCGCCCTCAAGCTGCAGTATGAGTTTATCCAGCGGGACGACGGTTCGCCGGGCACCTTTGGCAACCCCCAGCCGGGGTTTGAGCCGGGGGGAGACGTTGATTTGTTCAGCGCCTCGATTAATTTTGTCTTCTAACGGCATGGTTGGAGTGACTCCTGTGACCAAGACGAAGCCGGTCAGCTCTCTGCATTACAGCGACCGCGGCCGGCGGCCGTCCAGGTGGTGAACCAGACCCCCCGACACCTGGATCACAGCCCGGAGGCCATTCGCAGGCGGCTGGCTGCGGGCCCCAAACAGGTGTACATCAAGGACTTCGTCTACGGCGCAATCGACGGGGGGTAACCACCTTCGCGGTGGTATCCGGGGTGGCAGGCGCCGGCCTGTCCAGTGGCATCATCATCATTCTTGGGCTGGCCAATATTGTCGCCGATGGCTTCAGTATGGCGGTGAGCAATTATCTGGGTACCAAGACGGATAGCGAGCATGTGGCGAACATGCGGTCGGAGGAGAGGGCGGAAATTCATTCCGACCCGGAGGGCGAGCGGGAGGAGATCCGCCAGATTTATGCTGGCAAGGGCTTCTCTGGCGAGCAACTGGAGCAGGTGGTTGCAGTGATTACCGCTGATCACACGCGCTGGGTGGATACCATGCTGCAAGAGGAGCATGGTCTGAGCCTCGAGTCCACCAACGCTGCCATGGCCGCTCTGACCACGTTCGCCGCTTTTGCCCTGGTGGGCTTGCTCCCCTTGCTTCCGTTTCTGGTGAACTGGAGCCTGCCCGGCTTTGTTCCAGCGCCTTTCGCGGTCAGCAGCCTCATCACCCTGGTCGCCTTTTTTCTGGTGGGAGCAGTCAAGGGGCAGTTCGTGAAGGTGAGCGGCTACCGCTCGGGCTTCGAGACCCTGCTGGTGGGTGGTGCCGCGGCATTGCTGGCCTACATCGTCGGGTTTGTGCTGGGTGAGTATGTTCAGATTTAAGGCCCAGAGGGAATGGCCGGCGTCAGAGTCAGGGAAATGACCTCCTCAGCCCGGAGAGTGAGACCCCGCTCACAACTGCTGCGAAGAGTTGACAAATGAATTGAAACATGTCAGGAATGGTCTAGTCTGATCATTGTAAGGCAAATCCGTCGAAAGGCGGAGACGCAAAGTCACCGGTCTAAAGGGATAGTCTCCCCATGATAGCGGGATTGCCAGATTTCTGGGTGCGCTTATAATTTTTCCTGCCGCACCGATTGTTTTGGAAATCCTCCGGTATTAAAGCTGTATCACTGTTCCAATTCAATTACCGGAATCCACTATGAAAACTTTTAATTCTTCAAAGCATTTCTCCTTTAAAAAATCTCGTGCGGCGGCTGTGACTGCAGCGGCAGTGTTGGGCGTCCTGGCAGCACCCAATGTTTTTGCGGCTGCGGCGAGTGATACCGCGACCACGTCCGCAACTGTGGTAACGCCGATCGCAATCATCAATGCACAGGATCTCAGCTTCGGCGAGTTTGCTGCAGGCACCGGGGGAACTGTCGTGCTCACTACCGCGGGTGCTGCCTCTTCCACCGGGGATATCGTGTTGACCGGTGGTACATCCACAGCCGCCCAGTTCACGGTAACAGGCCAGGATGATGCCACCTTCAGCATAGATATTTCCGACAACGATCTGACCCATGAAGATACGGTTACAACCATGGCTTTGGTAACCACCCATGATGTCGATGGCTCCACCGGGGACAATCCTGTCACCGGAACGCTGACGCTGGGTACACAGACCATTTACGCAGGCGGCACACTTACCGTGGCGAGTGCACAGAGTGCCGGCATTTACTCGGGCACCATAACCGCGACCGTCAACTACAACTAGTTCGCAGTGCAGTTGATTTTAAGGAAGCCATTGACAGGTCGTTGAAAAACACCTGGAGACACAGATAGACCGGGGCGAAGCGCCAGGCAGTATTTCAGGCGCTTTGCCTCACTCCCACTTTTGATAGCGGCAGTTTCCGGCAAGTGGCATCTGGTGTGCGCTGTCCGGAACAATCAGGACCACCACCACCAGCGGCGCTGACATCATTGGCAGAGCCAGAGGTTGGAGCACGTGAGAGTAACCCGATCAACAGCATTGTGGCAGGTATCAATGATACCGGCCATTTGGCGAACCGCCGCGATGGCTTTTCTTCTGGTCTGGTCGATGCCCCTGCTGCCGGCAGAGATCGGTATCAGCAATAACAGCGCACTGGTGTTTGGCAGTTTTGCTGCTGGCAGCGGTGGTACGGTAACAGTAAATACCAGTGGCACATGCAGCGCTGGTGGCAGTGTGATAATCGTGGTGGCGGATTGCGCGGCTGCAGGTTTTACAGTGACGGGCGATCCGAATTTCAGTTATTCGATCGATTTGCCTGCCGATAATTTTGTGACCCTGAGCGGCCCCGGCAGCGATATGAAAGTCACCAGTTTCAGCAGCGACCCGACGGCAGCAAATGGCTTGCTGAGTGCAGGCGGGTCACAGTATGTCTCCGTAGGGGGAACCCTTGTCATCGGCAATGGCCAGGCTCCCGGTAGCTATTCGGGGAGCTTCTCGGTAATAGTGAACTACAATTAGGGCAACCCGAATGCGTCGAGCGAAGCTCAGGCGCACTCGGAGTTGCCCTGGCTCAACCTGCAGCGGCACCCACGGTATGGGTTACGCAACATCTCATCGCCTCAACTCTGCGTGCGAAGCATGCATCGGGATTAAGAACTTACCATGATTGATGAAGTGCGTGTATCAACAGCCACTGTCTCAGCTTACTGCACAGCCTTCCTGGCCTTTATGCTTGTGTTCAGCGCGGCTTCCGGCCGTGCTGAACTCATGCTCTATCCCACCCGCGTGGTCATCGAAGGCAATCAGCGTACGGCGCAGGTCCAATTGATCAATACTGGCACAGAAAGCAGGACGTATCGTATTTCCCTGGTCAACCGCCGCATGAGCGACACAGGAGAGTTTTCTGATGTGGTGGAGCCGTTAGCCGGAGAACGCTTTGCCAAAGACCTGCTGCGGTTTTCCCCCCGCCAGGTCACCCTCGTACCCGGGGAAGGGCAGACCGTGCGTATCATGGCTCGCAAACCTGCGAATCTGGTGCCAGGTGAGTACCGCTCCCATCTGCTTTTCTCGCAGCAGCCAGCGGCAGAGACGCTGGGTCGTGATATCGAAACACGTCAGCACCCGGGCAAAGGAATAGGGGTGATGATTACTGCGTTGATAGGCGCATCAATACCACTGATTGTCCGTCACGGCACCCTTGAAGCAGAGTTGGAACTCACCCAATTGCAATTGCAGGCCTCGGGTGAAGCGCAGTTCCTGGCCCTGTCGATGGAGCGCAGTGGCGAGCGCTCTGTCTATGGCGACCTGGCGGTCAGCTTCACACCCCGGGGCGGTGCGGAAACCCTTGTTGCCCGCGCCAACGGGCTTGCGGTTTACTTTCCCAATCGCGTGCGGCGCGCGCGTATCGCGCTTGAATTTCCGCAAGGGAGGCCTTTGACCGAAGGTACTTTGCATGTGAGGTTCCAGGAGCCGGCCGAGGCTGGCGGAAAACTGCTCGCTGAGGCGGCACTTCAGGTGCGATAGGTGCCTGGCATTGGATCTGTATCCAGAACACAACTGACCAAGGCGCTGAAACGAATTCTGTTCGCTTCATTGCTGTCGATGCTGGTTTGCAGCGGTTCGCTGCTGGCTCAGGAGTCTGAACTGGACCTGCTTCTACTGGAGGTTCGTCTGGATGAGACGCTGATTTCAAGTGCCATTCCCGCCTACGATCTCGGGCCTGCCACGGTACTGCCTCTCGGCGAACTCGCGCGCCTGCTGAGCCTCGCTATCCAGACACAGCCGGCTTCCGGCACTGCCAGCGGTTTTATCCTGAATGAAGAACGCAGCTTCAGTCTCAACCTGAAGGATGCGCGGGTGACACGTGCCGGCGTTACCGAGAGTTTTGATCCGGCACAGGTAGTGGTCGAACCGGACGATCTTTACGTTTCCATGGCGTTGTTGAGAAGCTGGCTTCCGGTAGAACTCGAAATAGAACGCTCGCGCCTGATTCTTAGAGTCCGCCCGCTCGAAGTATTGCCGTTGCAGGCCTACCTCCAGCGGATGGATAGCGGCGGAAGACTGCAGGGACAAGTCACGGGTGAAGATGTCGATTATCCGCTTGTCGATCTCCCCTACCGCTGGTGGAGCCCACCTGTTGTAGACCAGAGCCTGAGATCCGAATACAGAAGGGATGACGAATCTGCCCGCTTGGAAAACCGCTACACCGCTCATCTTGCCGGTGACCTGCTCGGTCTGGAATCGTCGATCTACTTCAGCAGGGATCCAGCATCGTCACAGCTGCGCGTAACGCTGGGGCGTCATGATCCGGATGCCGGACTTCTGGGGCCGCTGCAAGCACAGGCATTCCAGATGGGCAGTCTTTCGAGCGCCAGCGTAGAGAACATTACAAGCGGCATGGCCGGCCGCGGCGTGACAGTGAGCAACCGGCCATTGACACGGCCGACCCGGTTTGATCGCCAGACTTTTGAGGGAGACCTGACCCCAGGCTGGGACGTCGAGCTTTTCTACAACGACGCCCTGGTGGATTTTCAGCAGCCCAATGCCGAGGGGCTTTATCGCTTTGAAGATCTGCCCCTGGGTTTTGGCCGCAATGATTTCAAACTGGTGTTCCATGGGCCTCTGGGCGAGACACGCGTGGAACAGTACAGTTATTCTCTGGCGGAGTCCGTGGTTCAGCCGGGCGAATTTCAATACAACCTGCTTGAGCACCGCGACGAAGAAGGCCATACCCGCTCCATCGCGCAATTCGATTATGGCCTCTCCCGTACCTTGTCCACCACCGCCGGTTTTATCAGGGCGCCCGTTGCAGGCGTTGAACGCCAGTACGTCAGTGCCGGGTTGCGCACCTTCTGGCCAGCGCTCAGTCTCGGTGGCGACCTGATCAGGGATCCGGACGGTGGTTCGCTCATGCAACTGGGTGTAAAAACAAACCTCGCCGGTATCGCGCTGGATGCCAACCGGATGTATCTGCAACGTTTCTACAGCGAGCGCTTCTCCAACTTCGACGATCCAGTCATTACTCGCGACACACTTCGGCTCAATGGGTCTATTCCGATTTTTCGACGCCGCTTGCCTATGACTATCGACACGCTATGGGACGCACATGAGTCGGGCCGTGTCGACAAGGATTTGAATGCAAGCCTTTCCACCTATGCCTTCCATACGGCTTTCACCAATACCTTGCGCTGGCGCTCCAATGCCGGCAATGAGGAGTTTCTCGGCGCCATGCGCGTCAGCCGCCGCCTCCGTGACATGAGTTTGCGCGGCCGCGTCGGTTATGAACTCGGGAGTGATGCGACGGTCACCCAGCTGGCATTGGCCGCGGATACATTCCTTGGTGATGGCTACCGTCTTACGCTCGGTGTAGCGCATGAGCTGGAAACACCCGAAACGCAGTATTCCACCGGTTTTACCAAGAATATTGGAAGCTATGGTCTTGGTTTGAATGTCAGCTATCACGATACGGGAGAGGTCGCCGCCAGTGTGCAGTTCTTTCTCGCGCTGGGACGGGACTCGCCGCGTTCGGGCTGGCTGTTCGATGCCCGTCCAAAGGCCGGTACCGGCGCCGCATCCGTGCGCGCCTTTCTCGACAGCAACGACAACGGTTCCATGGACCCCGGTGAAGTTCCTCTCCCGGGAGTCGGCTTTACCGTCAATGGCGGCAGGCACCAGGCCCGTACCGATGCTGCGGGCATTAGCCACATCGGGCACTCTCCGATAAAGCAGCGAGTCAATATAGCCGTTGATGTCGGCACGCTTGAAGATCCCCAGTGGGCTCCGGCAGTGCCGGGCCGCAGCCTGGTCCCGCGCCCGGGCAGGGTGGCCGAAATGAACTTTCCGATACGCATGACCACTGAGATCGACGGGACGGCGTTTTTGTACGAGAACGAGGAAAAGCGCGGGATGGGCGGACTGGAACTGGAACTGCTGGATGATGACAATAATGTGGTTGCCAGAACCACCAGTAGCTGGGATGGCTTCTATATCATTGCGGGCATTGTCGCGGGTGAATACTGGCTGCGGGTTTCGCCTGTACAATTACGGCGGCTCGGATTGAACGATACCGGCATAAAGCTGGTAACGGTCGATGGCACGGGCGACTTCATCAACGGGATGGATTTATTGGTGATAGCGAAATCAAGCACATAAGTGCTTGATTTCCTGCCGCGGGCTGTTCACTTGACAGGCCTCGTGTGGGACGGTGCGCTTCCATCAATCGTCTGCGGTGCATTCCGGGGGCCGCGCTCAGCCATTGCGCGAATGCTTTCTATAGCCTGATGCTGGGACAGAAATACCTGGCCGCCAAGTTGAGCCAGAAAATGGGTCTTTTCGAGCATGTCCATGACCGGTCCCTTGACCTCCGATAGGTGCAGTTGCATGCCGCTCTCCCGCAGGCGTGCATTGATCGACTCGAGCACTTCCAGGGCGCTGAGGTCGATCTCGTTGACCGCCGTGCACAACAGCACCACGTGCTTTACGTCTGGTCGCGTTTCCAGCAACGAATAGAGACTGTCCTCGAAGTAGCTGGCATTGGCAAAGTACAGGCTCTCGTCGACGCGCAGCGACAGGATGTCGTCGTAGGTAATGACCTGATGGCGTTTTATGTTGCGAAAATGCTCGGTGCCGGGTACCTCGCCGACGATTGCCAGGTGCGGCCTGGAGGTTTTGTACAGATGCAGTCCCAGGGACGTCAGCACACCGCAGGCGACACCGGTTTCGACCCCGAACATCAGAGTGATGGCCAGGGTCGCAGCCACGGCGACGAAATCGGATCGCGCATACTGCCAGGTCTTCTTCAGAATGGAAAAATCCACCAGGGACAGTACTGCCACGATGATGGTGGCGGCCAGCGTGGCCTGGGGCAGGTAGGCCAGATAGGGGGTGAAAAACACCGCGGCGGCGGCTATACCGGCCGCCGTAAAAATACCGGCGGCCGGAGTGACGGCACCGGCGTCAAAGTTGACCATGGAGCGGGCGAAGCCACCGGTGACAGGGTAGCCACCGGACACTGCCGAGCTGATATTGGCGGCCCCCAGGCCGATCAGTTCCTGGTCTGGAAGGATCTTCTGGCGCCGTTTGGCGGCGAGGGTATGGCCCACCGATACTGACTCAACGAAACCGATAATGGAAATGAAGATGGCGGCGATCCACAGCTCCTTCCATGCGGGGTGGGCCAGGGCGGGCAGGGCAAGTGTAGGCAGGCCCACCGGCACCTGTCCGACCAGGGCGACCCCTTTTGCGCCGAGATCAAAACTGAAGGCGAAGGCGCTGGTGGCAATCACCCCCAGCACCGGACCTGTTTTGGATAGCATGCCGGCGGCATGGTCCGACAGCCCGGTGCGTACCAGCAATGGTTTCAGACCGCTGCGCACCCAGAACAGGAATACGAGGGTTGGCAGCGCTATCATCAAGGTGGATGGATTGGCGGTGTTGAGTTGGCCACCCAGGCTGGCGATCAGGTGAAGCAGGTTTTCACCACTGGCGCTGACCCCCAGCAGATGTTTGAGCTGGCTGAACGCAATGATGATGCCGGAGGCAGTGATAAACCCCGCGATCACCGGGTGGGACAGGAAATTGGCGAGAAAGCCCATGCGCAGTATGCCCATCACCAATAAAAACAGGCCGGACATCAACGCCAGCAAAGTCGCTGCCTCGATGTAACCCAGGCTGCCCGGCTCGGCGATTCGGCCAATGGCGGAGGCGGTCATCAACGACGCCACGGCCACTGGCCCCACGGATAAAGTACGGCTGGTGCCGAACAGGGCGTAGGCCACCAACGGCAATATGCTGGCGTACAAGCCCATTTCCGGTGGCAGACCAGCCAGCAGGGCATAGGCTAGTGACTGCGGGATCAGCATGATGGTTACTACGATGCCTGCCAACAGGTCGCTGGCGAACACTCGCCGGTCATAGCCCCTTGCCCAGCCGAAGATCGGCATGAACTTTTTCATTCGCCCGAGCATGGTCAATGCTGTCAATTATCCGTGATCGTGGGCCGTACCAGCCATTCCTTGCCCTTGAGCATGGCCTTCCAGTAAATGGGCGGCAGCATGCGTTCCTTGAGCAGCCACGCGGTGCGGCTCGGCTTTTTGCCATTGATCAACCAGGTGGGCATGCTCGGCAGGAGCTTGCCCCCGTAGCCGAATTCCGCGAGCACGATCTTGCCACGCTCGACGGTAAGTGGGCAGGAGCCGTAGCCGTTGTAATGTGCGACCCCGGATGAGCGGCGTCCTTCGGACGCGGCGCGGTCAGCCAGTATATTGTTGGCTACCACCGGTGCCTGCATGCGCGCCGCTGCCGCTGTCTTGGCATTGGGTGCATTCATCACGTCACCCAGCGACCAGATATTGTCGTATGTTTTGTGGCGCAGTGTGTTCTGGTCGACATCGACCCAGCCGGCGCTGTCGGCCAGCGGGCTGACGCGAATGAAGTCGGGGGCGGTCTGCGGCGGGCACACATGAATCATGTCGAAGGTCCGCGCAACGCGCTGCACCTGTGCATCGGCGTCCGTGGTTTCGAACCAGGCGGTTTTGCTGTCGCCGTCGATTTTTACCAGGTTGTGCCCGAAATTCAGCTTCGCCTGATACTTTTCCACGTACTTCATTAGTGCGGGTACATAATCCGCCACCCCGAACAGCACGGCTCCGGCGTTGTAGAACTCGACGTCGATGGCCAGGCGCCGTTGCCGGAGCCAGTGATCCGAGGACAGATACAGGGCTTTCTGCGGCGCGCCGGCGCACTTGATGGGCATGGGCGGCTGGGTAAACAGCGCCCGGCCTTGCTGCAGGTTCTGCACCAGCTGCCAGGTGTAGGGTGCCAGGTCGAAGCGGTAATTGGAGCTTACCCCATTGCGTCCCAGCGTTTCCGGCAGGCCTTCGATGGCATCCCAGTCAAGCTTGATACCGGCGGCTACCACCAGGCGCTTGTAGCGAACCATGCGGCAGCCTTCCAGGATGACGGTGTTGCGTTCGGGATCAAATGCCGCCACCGCCGCCTTCACCCATTCCACGCCCCTGGGGATCAGCGATGCCATGGTTTTTGCAGTGTGCTCCGGGCGGAATATGCCGGCCCCGACAAAGGTCCAGCCGGGTTGATAATAGTGTACGTCGGCAGGGTCTATTATGGCGATCGACAGGTCTCCGGTACGCTTGAGCAGACTGGAGGCAGTTGCGATACCTGCGGCACCGCCACCGACGATGACCACGTCGTACTGCGCCAGTGCGTGACCGCTGTCGTCGCCGGCTATTCGCGCAGTGACACCGCTCATGTCATAGCCTGCAGCCTTGGCTGCGCTGATGATTTTGGTCAATGGCTGTTTGCGCTTCCCCTGTACCAGCGCCCACAATGTGGTGGAGCGCATGCCGCTGCGGCAGTAGGCGTGAACCGGGCCGGGCAGTTCGTCCAGAAGTTTGCCGAAAGCGGCGGCATCCTCGTCGCTGACCTTGCCGGAGGTGACGGGCAGATAGCGCGCCGCGATACCATGCTTCTCCGCCTCGCGGGCGATCTCGGCGAAATTGACCTGATCCGCGCCCTCGCCATCCGGCCGGTTGCAGACGAGGGCGCGTACGCCGAGTCGTGCCAGTTCCGCCAGATCCAGTAGCGACAACTGGGCGGATACTGTCAGGTTTTGATCCAGGCTCTTGATCTCCATGGGCACTCCAGAAACTTGGTCTTGATGATGAACGGGCGTTTACAACACGTTGAGAGGTAGTTTCAGATAGACAACGCCATTGCTGTCCTCCGGTGGGAGATGTCCGGCGCGCATATTCACTTGCAGGGAAGGGAGAATCAGACGCGGCATGTCGAGGGTGGCGTCACGTGTCTCGCGCATCTGCACGAACTGCTCTTCGCTGATACCGGCGTGCACGTGAATGTTTGATTTTCTCTGCGCCCCGACAGTCGTTTCGAATTCAACCTCGCGGCCATCCGGCATGTAGTCATGACACATAAACAGCCGAACCTCATCGGGCAGCGACAACACCCGCTGGATCGACTGGTAGAGGGTGCGTGCGTCGCCGCCGGGAAAATCGGCACGGGCGGTACCGCCATCCGGCATGAACAGGGTATCGCCCACGAAGGCAGCATCACCCATGACGTGAACCATGCAGGCCGGCGTGTGGCCGGGAGTATGTATGGTGTGGCAGACCATATTGCCGATCCGGTATTCATCGCCGTCGTTGAACAGGCGGTCGAACTGGGAACCGTCGCGGGCGAATTCCGTGCCGGCGTTGAAGATCTTGCCGAAGGTCTCCTGCACCACAGTGATGTTGGCGCCGATACCGATTTTACCGCCCAGCTGCTCCTGAATGTAGGGCGCCGCAGACAGGTGGTCGGCATGGACATGGGTTTCGATGATCCACTGGAGTTCCAGGGCCTGTTGACGGATATAGTCGATGATTTCGTCTGCTCCGGCGAGATTCAGCCGGCCCGCCGCATAGTCGATGTCCATCACCGAATCAACCACCGCACAGGCGTTTGAAGCCGGATCCCTGACAACGTAGGAAAAGGTATTGGTGGGCTCATCGAAAAAGGCCACTACCTCGGGCCTGTGTGAAAAATCCACCGTGAAAGATACCGGATTGACCATGATCTGACTCCTCAGGCGCCCGCTCGACGTTGTTCAAACGACAGGTGCGCTCCCTTGCTGTAAATGACGCAATACACCTAGACGGTTTAAAAGCGATAGCTCATCAGTGGTACTGCATGGTCTGTGCCAGATATTAAAAACCGCGAGATGTATTCTTAAGTTGTTGTTTATTCAGTAGAAAATTAACGTCTCGCAGTGTTGCTGAAATAAACCGGTGGCTTTTCCGGAGATGCGTTGTCAAACTTGGCAGGGAAATTGACAAAAACGGCAGAATGTTATGCAGCTTATCGCCCGCGATACCGACAATGATGCCGCCATCATGCTGGACGGCTTCGATCATCCGGCGATTCTGGTATCTGCCGACTACCGGATACTGGCGACCAATGAACCCTACCGGGAAACCTTTGGCGCGATTGAGGGCTACGACGAAGCCCACTGCTACCAGGTCTCCCACGGCTACCAGGTGCCCTGTGACCAGGCGGGGGAAAGTTGCCCGCTGGCGGCCTGCAAGAACTCCGGGCGGAAGGAGAGGGTGCTGCACATTCACCAGACACCGCGGGGCAGCGAGCACGTGGATGTGGAAATGCTGCCGATCCATGCAAGCAATGGCGAGCTGAAATATTTCGTGGAAATACTGAAGCCGGTCACCATAGCCAGTGCCGAATTCAGTACCCGGCAGATGGTGGGACGCAGTGCGGCATTCAATGCCATGGTGGACCTGGTCAATCTGGTGGCGCCGCGCGATACGTCGGTGTTGCTGCTCGGGGAATCGGGCACCGGCAAGGAGCTTGCCGCCAAAGCCATCCACGACACCAGTTCGCGACGCCACCGCCAGATGATCACCATAGAGTGCGCGGGTCTGACCGAAACCCTGTTCGAAAGTGAGCTCTTCGGTCATGCCAAGGGAGCATTCACCGGCGCCATCAGCAGCAAGCCCGGTCTGCTGGAAACAGCGGAGGGCGGTACCCTTTTCCTCGATGAAATCGGCGATGTGTCACTGGGAATGCAGGTCAAGTTGCTGCGCCTGCTGGAAACCGGTACCTACCGGGCGGTGGGGAGCACCGAACTGAAGCGGGCAGATTTCCGCCTGGTGAGTGCGACGCACAAGAACCTGCAGGATCTGGTGTCCAGGGGTGAGTTTCGCGAAGATCTCTACTATCGCATCAATGTCTTCCCCATCACGTTGCCGGCCCTGCGCGACCGGCGAGGGGATATCCCGCTGATTGCCAGGTCAATATTGGGCAAGCTGGGGGAGGAGGGGCGCTATCGATTGACCGATTCGGTCGTGAAACGGCTGCAGCAACACGCTTTTCCGGGCAATATCCGCGAATTGCGCAATTTGCTTGAGCGGGCGACCATATTCGCGCATTCCAACATCATCGACTTGAACATACTGGAACGTTGCCTCGATGTGATGCCGGCGAATATTGCTCCTGCCGTCGAAGCTGAGATGGACTGGTGTGATCTGAAGACCCGGGAGCGCCGTTATCTGGAGGCCTTGCTGCGGCACTGTGATGGCGACAAGGCCCGGGCTGCCGATATTGCCGGAATCAGTGTTCGTTCCCTGTATCGCAGGTTGGAGCTTTGATCCTGCAGTCCCGCTGCCAGATTGCAGCAGCGAGCTGCTTCGCCGTATCCCCGCTAGGTCAGGACCACGACCACGACACGCCGGTTCATGGCACGTCCCTCGGTGGTGTCGTTGGACGCTGCCGGTTCGTCTTCGCCATAGGAAATTGTCGCCATGCGGTCCAGCGCCACACCCTGGGTATGCAGGTAGCGCCGAACAGCTTCCGCCCGCTGCAAACCAAGTTGCTGATTGTACGCTGCCGGGCCGGTGGAATCCGTATGTCCCTGGATTTCCAGATAGACGTTCCGGTTGTCGGCCTTGAGGTCGCTGGCCAACTCGGTCAGTCGCGCCTGCATGGTGCTGGACAAGGCTGAATTGTTGCTGTCAAAGGTAAAACCATCATCAGCGAACACGACACTGTACAGGAATTTTCCCTGGGCGAGCCTGCCCGCGTCTGTCGCCCGTTCCAGCGCCTGGGAACTGGTGGACGTCAGCTCTTCGATCCTGCTCTCTTGAACATCCTGGCGCGCCTCCAGTCTGGCCAGCCTTTCATCGACGTAGCTTCGAGTTGCACAGCCCGACACGAAAACTGCGACGACTACCAGCAATAGTGCTTTGCCCGGATGCATACGAACTCCTGTTTGCCAGATACCAATGCTTCGACTTCGCGGCGTTGATTGGCAACGCATTTGTGCAGCAATTTTGAAATATTTCCAGCTTAGCTCCATGATGGAAGATGTCAATGCAAGTGTCCCGCAGGACAGTAATTCCCGCTGCTTACGCTATTGCAGCAGAACAAGAGTGTATTTTTGGGGCGATAGTGCATAGTATCCCGGCCACTATTCAAGTGGGAGCAGAGTATGAAGTACTGGCTGTTTTTGGGAGTGGCGATTGTTGCGGAGGTCATCGCGACCTCGGCCCTGAAAGCCTCGGATGGTTTCTCCAGACCACTGCCTTCGCTCATCGTGGCGGTGGGCTACCTGGCGGCCTTTTATTTCCTCTCGCTGACGCTGAAGGTCATTCCGGTCGGGATTGCGTATGCCATATGGGCGGGCCTCGGGATTATATTGATCGCCGTGGCGTCGTGGATAATATACGGACAGAAGCTCGATCTTCCTGCAGTGCTGGGAATGAGCCTGATCATTGCCGGTGTAATGGTCATGAATCTGTTCTCGAAGACGGGAGCCTAACAAAAAAACCCCTGGACATTGCTGTCCAGGGGCGAGGTCTGCGTCACCTATCAGGGATGGGGGAGTGATTCGGTGACGCGGGAATAACTATAACGCTGATGGTGCGGTGTATCTGTGCGGTAGCCGACAGAGTTCACCGGTATTTGCGGGCTGTCGCAAGCAGCACTCTTGCCACCCTGTTTACCCGGGATCAGCTCAGGATCCCTGGCAGATCCAGGGCGTGTTCGCGGGCGCAGTCCAGCGCGGCTTCGTAGCCTGCGTCGGCATGGCGCATCACGCCGCTCGCCGGGTCGTTCCACAGTACCCGCTCAATGCGGCGGGCCGCGGCCGGGCTGCCGTCGCAGCAGATCACCATGCCGGCGTGCTGGCTGAAGCCCATGCCGACACCACCGCCGTGGTGCAGGCTGACCCAGGTGGCGCCAGAGGCACAATTGAGCAACGCATTCAGCATCGGCCAGTCGCTGACCGCGTCGGAGCCGTCGCGCATGCCCTCCGTCTCGCGGTTGGGACTGGCCACGGAGCCGCTGTCGAGATGGTCGCGGCCGATCACAACCGGCGCCTTCAGTTCACCGCTGGCGACCATCTCGTTGAAGGCCAGCCCCAGCCGGTGGCGGTCACC
This sequence comes from Kineobactrum salinum, assembly GCF_010669285.1. Lineage (GTDB taxonomy): Bacteria > Pseudomonadota > Gammaproteobacteria > Pseudomonadales > Halieaceae > Kineobactrum > Kineobactrum salinum. The sequence continues at coordinate 4,183,423 of NZ_CP048711.1, forward strand.
CAGGCCCACCCAGCAGATGCGGGCCGGCAGGCCCTGGAAGTTGATGCGCTCCCGGGCCATGTCCAGCCAGTGGTGCAGGTGCGGGTCATCGGGAATCAGTTCGCGCACTTTTTGGTCGGTGCGGTAGATGTCCTCCGGGTCGCCGGACAGCGCGCACCAGCGGAACGGCCCGATGCCGCGGCAGAACAGCGGCCGGATATAGGCGGGCACGAAGCCGGGGAAGGCGAAGGCGTTTTCCAGGCCTTCCTCCAGTGCCACCTGGCGGATATTGTTGCCGTAGTCGACAGTTGGTATCCCTGCCTTCCAGAACCCCAGCATGGCTGCAACCTGGCGTTTGATGCTGGCGCGGGCGGCGCGCTCCACTTCCTTGGGGTCACTGTGCTGCAGCTCGCGCCACTGCTCCAGGCTCCAACCGCGCGGCAGGTAGCCGTGGACCGGGTCGTGGGCGCTGGTCTGGTCGGTGACGAGATCCGGTTTGATACTGCGCTCCAGCAGGTCCGGAAACAGCTCGGCAGCATTGCCGATCAGGGCGACGGACCTGGCGTCGCCGGCCGCGGTCCAGCGGGTGATCATCTCCAGTGCCTGGTCCAGGGAAGTGGTCACTTCGTCGACGTAGCCGGTGCGGCGGCGGAATTCGGCGCGCCCGGGGTCGCACTCCACCGCCAGGCAGCAGGCCCCGGCCATCGCCGCCGCCAGCGGCTGGGCGCCGCCCATGCCGCCGAGGCCGGCGGTGAGAATCCAGCGCCCGCTGAGCACACCGCCGTAGTGCTGGCGACCGGCTTCGACGAAGGTCTCGTAGGTGCCCTGGACGATGCCCTGGGAGCCGATATAGATCCAGGAGCCGGCAGTCATCTGCCCGAACATCATCAGGCCCTTGCGATCCAGTTCATTGAAGGTGTCCCAGTTGGCCCAGTGGGGCACCAGGTTGGAGTTGGCGATCAGTACCCGGGGTGCGTCGGCATGGGTGCGGAATACGCCCACAGGCTTGCCTGACTGTACCAGCAGGGTCTGGTCATCCTCCAGCGCACGCAGGCTGGCGACGATCTGGTCGAAATCCTTCCAACTGCGCGCCGCCCGGCCCATGCCGCCGTAGACCACCAGCTCATGGGGGTTTTCCGCCACGTCGGGGTGCAGGTTGTTCATCAGCATCCGCAGCGGCGCCTCGGTGAGCCAGCTTTTGGCGCTGATTTCAGGGCCGGTGGCGGGATAGATGTCGCGAGCCTCGAAACGGGATTGGGGCATGGTTGTCTCCTCGAAGTACATCCGGCGCGGTGGCTGCCGCCGTGTTGTTGGGTTATTCCGGATTTGCGGCCAGCTGCGGCGCCAGCGCGGCGAGGCCGGCCAGCGCCCGGGCCAGCAGTTCGCGCAGCGGCTCGGCCAGCTGTTCGTCGTAGTGCCAGGGCGGTGCCTCGGTGCGCAGATAGCAGCGCTGCGTGATCTCCAGCTGAATCGCGTGCACGCCCCGCCGGGGCTGGCCGTAGTGGCGCGTGGCCCAGCCACCCTTGAAGCGGGCGTTGACCGCGACACTGTAGCGGCGCTGTTCCTGCAGGGTCTCCACCAGCTGCAACTCCAGGGCTGGGGCACAGCTGCGGCCGCTGTTGCTGCCGACGTTCAGGTCCGGCAACTGACCCTCGAACAGCAGCGGTGCCCGCGAGCGGATGGAGTGGCACTCGTACAGCAGCGCTACCCCGTGCAGTGCGCGAACCCGCTCCAGTTCGGCCGCCAGCGCGGCATGGTAGGGCCGGTGCCAGGCTTCCAGACGGGCCGCGATATCCTCCTCCGACGGCGCCTGTGACCAGATTGCTGCGCCGTCGAAGTCGGTGGTCGGTACCAGCGCTGTGGTGCTCTGGCCAGGATAGAGACTGCTGCCGGAGGGATCGCGGTTGGCATCGATCAGATAGCGGTGGAAGTTCGCCCGCACCACGGTGGCGTCCGGCAGCAGGCCGTCGTAGAGCCGGTCAACATGCCAGTCGGTATCCGCCAGCGCTCGTCCGTGGGTATTCAACTGCGCCAGCACCGGTTCCGGCAGCCAGGTGCCGGCATGGGGTATGCCCAGTACCACCGGGCCGTTGCCGCGGTGGACAGCATAGGGACTCACAGCGGCAACTCCTGCACGCCCGCCAGCGGCAACAGTGTGCCCGCACGGATCAACGCGGTGGCGGCCTCTATATCCGGCGCCATGTAGCGGTCCTCATGCAGGCGGGGTACCTCATCCCGCAGGCGCTGGATTGCCGCCTGCAGCGCGGCACTGGTCTGCAGCGGTGCGCGAAACTCTATGCCCTGGGCCGCGGTCAGTAGTTCCACGCCGAGGATGCAGTGCAGGTTGGCCACCATCCGTCCCAGCCGGCGGGCGCCATGGGCGGCCATGCTGACATGGTCCTCCTGGTTGGCGGAGGTCGGGGTGGAGTCGGTGGAGCAGGGGTTGGCCAGGTGCTTGTTCTCGCTCATCAGCGCGGCGGTGGTCACCTCGGCAATCATGAAGCCGGAGTTCAGGCCCGGCTCCGGGGTCAGGAACGGAGGCAGGTCATGAGACAGAGTGGGGTCCACCATCAGTGCTACCCGGCGCTGGGCAATGGCGCCGATCTCGGCCACGGCCAGTGCGATGATGTCGGCCGCGAAGGCTACCGGTTCGGCGTGGAAGTTGCCGCCGGACACAATCTCGCCAGTGTCGGCCAGCACCAACGGGTTGTCGGTAACCGCATTGGCTTCGATTTCCAGGCTGCGGCCGGCACTGCCCAGCAGGTCCAGTGCTGCGCCCGCCACCTGGGGCTGGCAGCGGATGCAGTAGGGGTCCTGGACGCGGGCGTCGTGGTCGCGGTGGCTCTCGCGGATGGCCGAGCCCTCCAGCAGGGTACGCATCGCCGCGGCCACCGCAATCTGTCCGGGCTGGCCGCGCAGCGCGTGAATCTGCGGCAGCAGCGGGGTAGTGGAGCCCATGATGGCGTCGGTGGACAGTGCCGCAGTCAGCAGGCAATTATGCAGCCCGCAGCGGGCGCCGAATAATCCCGTCAGTGCCAGCGCGGTGGAAAACTGGGTGCCATTGATCAGCGCCAGCCCTTCCTTCGGACCCAATACCAGCGGCGCCAGGCCCGCGGCGGCCAGCGCCTCGGCCGCAGGCAGGCGTTGGCCGCCGAATTCGGCTTCGCCGGCGCCCAACATCGCCGCGCCCATATGGGCCAGTGGCGCCAGGTCGCCCGAGGCGCCCACCGAGCCCTGCACGGGTATCACCGGGGTGACGTCCCGCGCCAGCATGTCTTCCAGCAACTGGATCAGCTGCCAGCGTACCCCGGAGGCTCCGCGCCCCAGGGACAGCAGTTTCAGCACCATCATCAAGCGGGTGCTGGCACGGTCCAGCTGCTCGCCGACGCCGCAGCAGTGGCTCAGGATCAGGTTGCGCTGCAAGGTCGTGGTATCAGCCGCCGGAATGCGCATGGATGCGAGCTTGCCAAAGCCGGTATTGACCCCGTAGACCGCAGCCTCGCCGTCCGCTGCTGCGGCCACGGCAGCGGCAGCGGCGTCCACGGCCGTGCGGCTGGCCGGATCCAGCCGTACGCTGCAGTTGCCGCGCCAGAAGGCTTCCAGCTGGGCCAGCGTGGTGGCGCCGGGCGTCAAAGTGAGTGTCGGTGTCGGCATCACGGCTTTCCTGCAAAAATACGTTGATACAGCGGGTTTATGCCAATGCGGTAGGCCAGCTCCGCCGGACTGGCGACATCCCAGACCGCGAGATCGGCGCGCAGCCCCGGTGCGATAGTGCCGCAATCGTGCAGGCCCAGGGCCCGGGCCGCGTGGACAGTGACCCCGGCCAGCGCCTCCTCGGGGGTCAGCCGGAACAGGGTGCAGGCCATGTTCATCGCCAGCAGCAGCGAGCTCAGCGGCGAGGAGCCGGGGTTGCAGTCGGTAGCCACCGCCATCGCCACCCCGTGCCGGCGCAGCGCGTCCAGCGGTGGCAGGTGGGTATCGCGCAGCGTGTAAAAGGCGCCCGGCAGCAGTACCGCGACGGTATTGCTGGCGGCGAGGGCGGCGGCGTCGGCCTCGTCGGCGTATTCCACATGGTCGGCAGACAGTGCGGCGTAGCGCGCCGCCAGCCGGGTGCCACCGAGGTTGGAGAGCTGGTCCGCATGTAATTTGACCGGCAGCCCCAGCTGCCGGGCGCAGTCGAATACCCGTGCCATCTGCTCGCTGGAGAAGGCGATATCAGCGCAGAAACCATCCACCGCATCGACCAGACCCTGTTCATGGGCGGCCTGCAGCGTGGGCAGGCAGACCTGCTCCAGATACGCATCCGCCCGACCGGCGAACTCCGGCGGCAGTGCATGGGCGCCGAGGAAGCTGGTCCGGACCCGCACGCGTCGCTCCTGTGCAATGCGCCGGGCGACCCGCAGCATGGTCAGTTCGGTGTCCCGGTCCAGGCCATAGCCGGATTTGATTTCGATCAGCGCGGCACCCTCGGCCAGCAGCGCGTCCACCCGGGTCAGGGCGGCGGCCAGCAGTTCCTCTTCGCTGGCGGCGCGGGTGGCGGCCACCGTGGCCGCGATGCCGCCGCCGGCGCGGGCGATGTCCTGGTAGCTGGCGCCCTGCAGGCGCAGCTCGAATTCGGCTGCGCGGTTGCCGCCGTGGACGATATGGGTATGGCAGTCGATCAGGGCGGGGGTGATCAGGCGGCCGCCCAGGTCCTGCTCGGGCCAGTCGGCCAGGGCCGGTGGCCGGGCGTTGCGGGGCGGCAGGGAATGGATCAGGCCGTCGCGGATGGCGAGATCGCGGTCGGTCACTGCGCCGTAGGGTTCGCCGCCGGGGATCATGGTGGCGAGCCGTGCATTTGTGAGGATGATGCCGGTCATGTTTTGCTTGCGTTCATTACTGACCCAATCTTCGCAGAGTATTTGGCTGTGGGTGCGGGGCGGCACTTCGACCGCCGAGCCATCACCCGGGGTGCGGCGTTCAAGACACGCCGTGAACCCGTCCATGGGGGCTCGGATGCGACATCCATGTCGCATACGGTCTTGAACGCCGCACCCCGGGTGATGTCTCTCCCTTTGCCCTTTGCCCTTTGCCCTTTGCCCTTTGCCCCTTGGAACTGACGCCTGGAGTCGATCCTTGAGTGTCCAATGACTTGCGCCAGGCCGATAATTTTATAATATGTCTATACATATTAAATCTGTCAAGGTGGGATTCGGGATGACAATCCTGTGGGCGAAGCAGGCGCTGACCGCGGAGGGGTGGCAGTCGGACGTGAGGGTGGAGATAGCGCCCGATGGCCGCATTGCTGCGGTTTCAGGTGGCGCGGCCCGCTGTGGATTGCAGCTGGCGACGCTGTTGCCGGCGCCGGTCAATTTGCACAGCCACGGTTTCCAGCGGGCGCTGGCCGGCCTTGCCGAGGGGCGGGGGCCGACGACGGGGGATAGTTTCTGGACCTGGCGCCAGTTGATGTACCGCTTCCTGGAACGGCTGACGCCGGAGGCCGTGGAGGCGATTACCGCCTTTGCCCAGCTGGAGATGCTGGAGGCGGGCTTTGCCGCGGTGGCGGAATTCCACTATTTGCATCACCAGGCCGATGGCAGCGGCTATCGGCAGCCGGCGGCAATGGCGCGCAGGGTGGTGGCTGCGGCGCAATCCAGTGGCATCGGGCTGACCCTGTTGCCGGTGCTGTACCAGTACGGTGGTTGTGACCGGCGTCCGCTGGGACCGGGGCAGGCTCGTTTCGGCAACAGCCTGGAGGGCTTTGCCCGGCTGCACGAGGATGCGGCGCTGGCGCTGCGGGCTCTGCCCGCCGACGCCCGCCTGGGGCTGGCGCCTCATTCCCTGCGTGCGGTCGACCCGGAGGGTCTGGCCGAGGTCCTGACCCTGGCTGGCGACGGGCCCGTTCATATCCATGTGGCGGAACAGGCTGCGGAGGTGGCGGACGTGCAGGCAGCGTTGGGCGCGCGTCCGGTGGAATGGCTGCTGGCCAATGCCGGGGTGGGGCCGCGCTGGTGTCTGGTGCACTGCACTCATATGCTGCCGCAGGAAACCGTGGCGCTGGCCCGTTCCGGCGCGGTGGCGGGTGTTTGCCCGATCACCGAGGCCAACCTGGGGGACGGCATTTTTGACGCTGTCCGCTACCTGGAAGCGGGGGGGCAGCTCGGTGTCGGGTCCGACTCCAATGTGCGCATTTCACTGTTGGAGGAATTGCGCCTGCTGGAGTACTCCCAACGCCTGCGGGATGGGTCCCGGGCCGCACTGGCCACGGCGCAGCTGTCCACCGGACGGCGTCTGTTCGGGCTGGTGTGCCGCGGTGGCGCGCTGGCGGCGGGCCGCGACAGTGGCGAGATTGCGGTGGGCAAGTGGGCGGATCTGCTGGCGCTGCGCGAGGATACCCCGGACCAGCTGATCGCTCGCGGCGATACCTGCCTGGACAGCCTGGTCTTCACCGGGGACAATCGCTCGATTTGCGATGTCTGGTCGGCGGGCCGCCACCTGGTCAGGGACGGGCGCCACTGCCGGCGCGACGCGATCCTGCGTGCCTATGCTGGCACGCTGCGCCAGTTGAAGGAGTCTCTGTGAGCGCTTGTCCGCCCCGCACCTGGCAATCGGTCAGGGATGAAGTACTGGCGCGGATCCACCGCCGGGAATGGGCTCCGGGTGCGCTGATTCCTGGAGAGGCGGCGCTGGCGCGGGAATTTGGCTGTGCCCGCGCCACCGTGAACCGGGCCCTGCAGGCGCTGGCGGAAAGCGGCCTGTTGGAGCGCCGCCGCCGGGCGGGGACCCGGGTGACGGCACTGCCCGTACGCAGGGCGACCCTGGAAATTCCGGTTATCCGCCGGGAAATCGAAGCCACTGGCGCCCGCTATTCCCTCCGGCTGCTGGAAAACACCAGCGCGCTGGCGCCCACGGCGCTGCGCGAGCAGTTGGGACTGCCCGCCGGGACGAAGATGCAGCACCTGCGCACGCTGCACCTGGCGGACGGTTGCCCCCACGTCTATGAAGATCGCTGGCTGAATCCGGAGCGACTGCCGGCATTGACGGAGGTGGATCTTCGGCAGCTCAGCATCAACGAGTGGTTGGTGGAGAATGTCCCCTTTACCCGCGGCGATTTCAGTTTTGCCGCTTGCAGTGCCAGCGCTGATGTCGCGGCTTTGCTGGACTGTGCGCCGGCCACCGCGCTGTTGCTGGTGCAGCGTAGCACCTGGCAGCACGACGCGGTGATAACCGCGGTGCAATTGTACTACCGACCGGGTTACTGCATCCGTACGCAGCTCTAGACTTGGCTGGCCGAAAGCGCCTTTCTGCAGATCATATCAAGACCGTCAGCCTTCTGTGTCCATGCCGATACAAGGGGGCAGACCAAATGTCATAAGCCTGTCATATGGCCTCACTACACTGCTCAGTCCGGACGGGCGGGACGCAGTGCTTCCTTGCCCGGTGACGGGTATGGGGGCAAGCATGGGGAGAGGAATGTGCCTGTTGCACAGCAACTGGAGGGCGCCGGCGCACTGGCGGCACCAATGGACAACGCGGTAATGGCAGCGGAACTGGACGGCATTATCGCCAGACGTGAAGTCAGTGTCATTTTCCAGCCCATCGCTGATATCAGAGGGCGGGGTATTCTCGGCTATGAGGCCCTTAGCAGGGGGCCCTCCGACAGTTGCCTGCACAGTCCCGCAAGCCTGTTCGACACGGCTTTCCGTGCGGGCCGGCTGTTCGAACTGGAACTGCTGTGTCGGGAGATCGCGCTGTCGCGGTTTCAGCAACTGACGCTGCCCGGCAAACTGTTTCTGAATGTCACGCCGATGAGCCTGTTTCAGCCCGGGATGCGCTCTGGTTGCACCGGGGCCATGCTGGGGGACGTCGGGCTGCTGCCCGAGAAGGTAGTGATCGAACTGACCGAGCAGCATCCACTGGGTGATTACGCGAGCATGCGCCAGGCTGTCCAGCACTATCGTTCGCTGGGCTTCGAGATAGCAATCGACGACCTGGGTGGCGGCTATGCGGGGTTGCGCATGTGGTCCGAGCTGCGCCCGGAATATGTCAAGATCGACAAGCATTTTGTGCAGGGTATCAATGAGGACGCGGTAAAGCAGGAATTCGTCCGCTCGATAATCGATATTGCGCGGGGCCTGGACTGCCGCATCATTGCCGAGGGCATAGAAACGCAAGAGGAGTTCCACTGCGTCAGCCGCATGGGTATTGTGCTGGGACAGGGCTATTATTTTGTCCGTCCGCGGCCGCTGCCCCCCGTGACGCTGCCTCCGGCGCTGTTTTCGCATACCGCCCGCGGCGGCCCCGCCGGAGCGGGGATCCGCCTCACCGAATCGGTGGCATCACTGCTGCGCGACGCCCCCTCGCTGGGCCCTGAAACCAGGCTGCAGGATGTGGTCGACTTGTTTTCCAGCTCGCCCGCGGTGCTGTCGATGCCGATAGTCGATGCCGGCGGATTGCCCCTGGGTATGGTGCGCCGCTACCGGATCCTGGACCTCTACGCCACCAACTATGGGCGCGCTCTGCACGGCAAGAAACCGGTAGTTCAGTTCATGGATCGCCAGCCACTGATGGTTGAGCGGGACATGAGTGTGGAACAGGTGAGCCAGTTGGTGACAGACAATATGCAGTTGCGGATGGAAGAGGAGTTCATCATTACCGACAAGGGGGCGTTCGCCGGTTTGGGCAGGGTGGTCGATCTGCTGCGCAAGATCACAGAACTGCAGGTACGCAATGCCCGTTACGCCAATCCCCTCACCCTGTTACCCGGCAATGTGCCGATCTACGAGGCGCTGGAAAAGCAGCTGGCGGCGGGGGGTGATTTTGTTGTCGCCTACTGCGACCTGGATAACTTCAAGCCCTTCAATGATGTGTACGGATATGGAAAGGGCGATCAGGTAATTCAGAAGCTGGCGGAAATTCTGGCAGGGGAGGTTGATCGGGAGCTGGATTTTGTCGGTCATGTCGGGGGTGATGACTTCATTCTTGTCATGACCAGCCCGGATTGGCGACAGCGCTGTGAGCGGATTCTTGACGAATTCCGGCGGGGAGTGGGTTACTTCTACTGCGAGCGGGACCAGCAACAAGGCGGGATCTGGGGCAAGGACCGGTCGGGGCAAGCCTCCTTCCATGCCCTGCTCAGTCTGTCGATCGGGGTGGTCGCGCCGCTGCCCGGGGCCTGCAGGTCCCACCACGAGGTCGCAGCGATGGCCAGTGAAGCCAAATGCCAGGCCAAGCTGCAATCCGGCAACAGTCTGTTTGTCGACCGCCGATTGCAGCCCAGCCGCCTGAGTGAAGGGTTGCCGCCGGCTGCAACTGTTTGCTGAGCTTCCGGCGCTCCCCCCGCTCTCGGCTCTCCGCCCGCCTCCTGCCTCTCCCGCCGCTACTCCAGCCCCCTACCAGTTACCAATTGCCTGCCCGGGCGATGGTGTTATTCTTGCAAGTGATTGGATACACTCTCGCAGCTGGTAAATGGGAGCATGAGAGGAACCATGGCAGAATTGACACACCTGGATGCAGCCGGGACTGCACGGATGGTGGATGTAGGCGACAAGGCAGTGAGCCAGCGCGAGGCGGTGGCCACGGCGCTGGTCGTGATGCAGCCGGAAACGTTCCGGCTGCTGCAGCAAGGTGCCCATGCCAAGGGCGATGTGCTGACGGTGGCGCGTATCGCCGGCATTCAGGCGGCCAAGAAATGTGGCGATCTGATCCCCCTGTGTCACTCGCTGATGTTGAGCAGTGTGGCGGTGGATTTTGAGCTTGATCCCGAGGCCAGCTGTGTGCGAATCCGGGCAGTGTGCCGGGTGATGAGCCAGACCGGGGTAGAGATGGAGGCGCTGACAGCGGCGTCGGTGGCGGCATTGACAATTTATGATATGTGCAAGGCGGTGGACCGCGGGATGGTGATCACTGATATCGCCCTGCAGCAGAAGCAGGGTGGCAAGTCCGGCCACTGGCAGCGTGGGAGCGAGTGATGTTGACACTGCAGTTGCGGTTCTTCGCCCGGGTTCGGGAAGAGCTGGATTGTGCCGCGCTGGAACTCCCCTGGCAAGCTGAGCTGGCGACCCTGGATGAATTGCAGCACGCGCTGGCGCAGCGCGGTGAAGCCTGGCGCAGGGTGCTGGCGCAGGACAATCTGATCCGGGCCGTCAACCATACGGTGGCCGACGGCGACACGGCATTGCAACCGGGTGACGAGATTGCCTTCTATCCGCCGGTCACCGGAGGCTGAGGCAATGACCGGGGCGCGTTTGCAGGCAGCCGTCCAGGCAGAACCTTTTGTGGCAGAGGCGTTACAGGCGGCGCTGCTGGAACCGGCGGCTGGCGCCGTGGTGACATTCACCGGCTATGTGCGCGCGGCCAGCGACGGCGCCGCAGTGACCGCGCTGGAACTGGAACATTACCCGGGCATGACCGAGCGCAGCCTGCTGTCCATCCTGCAGCAGGCCAGTTCGCGCTGGCCGTTGCTGGCGGCGACCGTGGTACACCGGGTGGGCTGGCTGCCGCTGGGTGAGCCCATTGTCTGGGTCGGCAGTTGTGCCAGCCATCGCGGTGACGCCTTTGCCGCCTGCGAATTTGTAATGGACTATCTCAAGACCGACGCACCGTTCTGGAAAAAGGAGCACGGCCCGGACGGTGCCCGCTGGGTCGAGTCCCGGGCGACGGACGCGCAGCGCGCCCGGCGCTGGTGATTTACCCTGGACGGAGGAGGTGGCCACGACCGGCTTGGGGCAAACCGGGTGGAAACAGTTACGACACAAGCTATGGGGAACAAACATGGAGATAGATGGACGCGAACTGCGCAACGCCCTGGGGCAATTTACCACCGGCGTGTGTCTCATCACGGCGGTAACGGATGCTGGCGAAGCGTTGGCATTGACGGCCAATTCCTTCACTTCGGTATCGCTGGAGCCGCCGCTGGTGCTGTGGAGCCTGCAGAACAATTCGGAAGTCTTCAGTGTCTTTGCGGGGGCGAAGCAGTTCGCAATCAATGTGCTGGCGGGCAAGCAGCAGGATCTGTCCTCGCGCTACGCCCGCAAAGGCGATCACGGGCTGGAGGCCGGGGAATTCACCATCGGTGAGTATGGCGTGCCACTGGTCAACGATGCGCTGGCGAGCTTTGAATGCAGCCTCGAAGCTACCCACCCCGGTGGCGATCATGTGATTATCGTGGGCCGGGTCGAGGCGCTGCACCAGCGCTCCGAGGGTGAGCCCCTGGTGTTTTTCAGCGGTGCCTACCGGGCGCTGGCCTGAATAAGCGCAATGGCGTGGTGGCAACGGACCAGACCATGAAATTCTGTCCCAGTTGCGGCAGCGGACTCAACTACCACGTACCGGCAGGTGATGATCGCCACCGTTTCGTGTGTACCGCGTGCGAGGAGATCCACTACGTCAATCCACGGGTGATCGTCGGCTGTGTGCCGATCCATCAGGGCAGGGTACTGCTGTGCAAGCGGGCCATTGAGCCGCGCCTGGGCTACTGGACCTTGCCGGCAGGGTTCATGGAAAATGGTGAAACCAGTCTGCAGGGCGCGGCCCGCGAAACCTGGGAAGAGGCCCGTGCCAGGGTCACCGACATGCAGTTGTACCGGATCTTTGATGTACCCCACATCAGCCAGGTACACATGTTCTACCGCTGTCAGGTGCAGGATGGTGCCTACGGGGTGGGCCCCGAAAGCTCGGCTTCAGGGTTCTACGCGGAAACGGAGATTCCCTGGGACGAAATTGCGTTTCCGGTGATTCGGGAAACCCTGCAGGAATATTTTGCCGATGCCTTGAGCGGCCAGTTTCCGGTCCGGGTTTCGGTCATCGACCGCCGCCTGCGCTCCACAGCGTGATCAGTCACGGTCTGCGCTGCAGGCATGCACCTACAAGGAGAACAAGCTATGGCATTTCCCAAAACCGGTAATCTGGCGCCGGCGTTTTCCCTTCCGGACCAGGACGGCAACCAGGTCAGCCTGAAGCAATTCCGGGACCAGAAGAATGTGGTGCTGTATTTTTATCCCAAGGCGATGACACCCGGTTGCACGGTGCAGGCCTGCGGGATTCGCGACAGTAAGCGGGCGCTGGCGAAACTGGATACTGTGGTGCTGGGCGTGAGCCCCGACCCGGTGGCGCGGCTGGGCAAGTTCATCGACAAGCATGATCTCAATTTCACGCTGTTGTCCGACGAAGATCATGCAGTGGCCGAGAAATACGGGGCCTGGGGCCTGAAAAAGTTCATGGGCCGGGAGTTCATGGGCATCCTGAGGACGAGCTTCATCATCGGCAAGGACGGACGCCTCAAGTACGTGATGGGCAAAGTTGCGACCAAGAGTCATCACGACGACGTGCTGGCCCTGATCAAAGAGCTGGGGCTGTGAAATGATTCTGACTGTGGTCCAGCGGTCAATCAAAAGTCGCTGGCCGCAGCCGGTCGCCTTCGCGGCGACGAACTGATCGCGGTGGGTCGTGCGGGTCAGGGCTGCACGAACTCGGTCACCTCGAGACTGAAGCCCGACAACGCGTTGAAACGCACCGGTGCCGACAGCAGCCGCATCTTGCCCACCCCCAGCCGTTTCAGTATCTGGGAGCCGGTGCCGATGACGCGATAATTGCCGACACCGTCGGTGCTGCTGCCGGTGACGCTGGGTGTTTCCGGGAACTGGATGACCTCCGCCAGCGCCAGCTCGGTGCTCACGGGTTGGCCGATCAGGACCAGTACACCAGCACCCTCGTCGGCGATGCGCTGCAGCGCACGGCGGAAGGACCAGCCCGGACCGTCGCTGGCGATCAGTGTACCCAGCACATCGCGCAACATGTTCAGGGTCTGTACCCGGACCAGCGTGGCCCGCTGTTCTTCAATCTGGCCCAGCGTCAGCGCGTAGTGCAGGGTGTCGTCTATCAGGTCGGCAAAGGTATGCAACTGGAATTCACCGAACTCGGTAAGCACCGGCTTGCTGTCGCGCAGTTCCACTGATTGCTCGTGCAGGGAGCGGTATTCGATCAGATCGGCGATGGTACCCATGTGCAGGCCGTGGCGGGCGGCAAACTCTTCCAGCTGTGGCCGCCGGGCCATGGTGCCATCCTCGTTCATGATCTCGACGATCAACGCCGCCGGCTCGAAGCCCGCCATGCGCGCCAGGTCGACCCCGGCCTCGGTGTGACCGGCGCGGCGAAGCACCCCACCGGGCTTGGCCACCAGCGGGAAGATATGGCCGGGCTGGCTGATGTCCGCCGGTTTGGCATTGGCCGCCACCGCGGTCCGTACCGTGTGGGCCCGCTGCACCGAACTGATGCCGGGCCCCTTGCGTTCGGCGGCGTCGATGGAGACCGTGAAATTGGTCTCGTGCTGCGAGCGGTTGTCGCGCACCATCAGTGGCAGCTGCAGCTGGCGGGCACGCTGCTCGGTAATGGGCATGCAGATCAGCCCGCAGGCTTCGCCAGAGAAGAAAGTGATGATTTCCGGGGTGACCGCCTCCGCCGCTACGATCAAATCGCCCTCGTTTTCCCGGTCCTCGTCATCCATCAGAATGACCATCTTACCGGCGCGGATCGCGTCCAGGATGTCGGGGATACTGCTCAATGCCATGGGGCTGCCTCGGGGCCAGCGGGCCGCAGCCCACTGGTGGGAATGGTCAGATCGTCAGATCAGTTCGATGGCCACCGCAGTGGCTTCGCCACCGCCGATACACAGGGCCGCGACGCCGCGCTTTTTCCCGTATTTTTGCAATGCATACATCAGGCTGACGATGATGCGGGAGCCGGTGGAGCCGATCGGGTGACCCTGGGCGCAGGCGCCGCCATGAACGTTGACCTTGGCGTGGTCCAGGCCCAGGTCCTGCATCGCCAACATGGTGACCATCGCAAAGGCTTCATTGATTTCGAACAAATCGACATCGGCCGCGCTCCAGCCGGTTTTGGCAAACAGCTTCTGCACTGCGCCTATCGGCGCAATGGTGAATTCCGAGGGATGCTGGCTGTGGCGGGCGTGCGCCACGATCCGTGCCATCGGCTGCAGGCCGCGCTGCTCGGCCGTTGCGGCGCTCATCAGCACCAGCGCGCTGGCGCCATCGGAGATGGAGCTGCTGTTGGCAGCGGTGATGCTGCCGTCGGGAGTGAAGGCGGGGCGCAGGTTGGGGATCTTCTCGACCGCGGCCTTGTGCGGCTGTTCGTCGTCGCTGACCACGGTTTCCCCCTTGCGGGTGGCCACGGTGACCGGTGCCGTTTCGGCGTTCAGCGAGCCGTCCTCGATGGCCTGCTTGGCGCGGCTCAGCGACTCCAGTGCGAAGGCATCCATCTGCTCCCGGCTCAGACCGCGCGCATCGGCGGTTTCCTGGGCAAAACTGCCCATCGCCCGGCCGCTGTCAGCATCCTCCAGGCCATCGAGGAACATGTGATCCATCATCCTGACGTGGCCACTGCGCACACCACTGCGGGCTCCGGGCAACAGGTGCGGCGCATTGCTCATGCTCTCCATGCCGCCGCTGACCACGATCTCGTTGGTGCCGGCGACAATGCTGTCATAGCCGAAGATGGTGGCCTGCATGCCGCTGCCACACAGTTTGTTCAGGGTCACGGCCCCGGCCGCGTCGGGAATGCCTGCGCCGCGGGCCGCCTGGCGCGCGGGGCCCTGTTTCAGGCCCGCCGGCAGTACGCAGCCCATGAAAATCTCGTTGACATCGGCCGCCGCGACCCCGCTGCGCTCCAGCGCGGCGGCGATGGCAGTGCTGCCCAGCTGCGGCGCGGTCACGGCGGACAGACTGCCCTGCAGCCCGCCCATCGGAGTGCGGGCGCCATTGACGATGACTACAGATTCTTTGTTCATTGCGGGTCTCCGATCGTGCGATTCAGCCTCGTGAGGCCGCCGGGACGGCGGGCTCCGGAAAATGGGCGCCCATTAAGCCATAGTCATGATTGTGACTCAAGCTGGCGCGGCTCTGGACTCAATGGGAGGTATCTGCCTGCTGGGGGTCAAACAGCTTGCCGCGCACGGCCGCGCGGTACTTCATCGGCGTCATGCCGTTGAGCCGCCGGAACAGGCGTGAAAAGTAACTGGCGTCCTGCAGGCCCAGCTGCCAGGCCACTTCACTGATGCTGAGGTTGCTGCGCCGCAGCAGTTCCCGGGCACTGTTGATACGCAGGGTGTTGAGGTAGTGCTGGGGCGTCATCCCGGTGGCCTGGCGAAAACGCCGGTTCAGGCTGCGGGCGCTAATGCCCAGCGCCGGCGCCATGGCAGCGAGGCTGACCGGGTGTCCCACGTGAGTCTGGAGCCACTGCTGGGCCTGCAGGACGGTCTCGTCGTGGTGGGCCGCGCGCGGCTGGTCCTGCCAGGCAGCGGAACGAAAGGGCTGGCGGATTTCGGGCGAGAACTGGTGTTCGATGGCGCGGGCAATCCGGCTGCCGAACCAGCCCTCGACGATGTGCACGGTGAGATCGGCGATGGAGTTGACGCTGCCGACACAATAGATGTTGTCGCTCTGGGTGATCAGGTGACGGGTCTTCAGCTTGACCTGCGGGTAGCGCCGGGCAAAGTGTTCAAAGTAGTTCCAGTGGGTGGTGGCGGGGCGCCCATCCAGCAGGCCTGCCTCGGCCAGCAGGCAGCTGGCGGTGCCGACGCTGCAGATACGGGTGCCGGCAGCGGCGATGCTGCGCAATGTCCCCAACCAGTCCCGGCACTCGCCCAGCGTGGCGGCCGGATTGCGCCAGATCGCGGGCAGCAGCAGCAAATCCAGCGGCGGCAGCGCATCCCGCGCCACGGTGGTATGCAGGGTGAGGCCGCTGGCCAGCGTCAGCGGCCCGCAGCCAGGACCGGCCAGCACGAAGCTGGCCTGGGCCGCATGCCGGTTCTCGCCCCTTGCCATCTGACTCGCCGCCCGCAGGATTTCCATGGGCAGCGTCAGGCTGGTGGCGAGAGCATCCGGGTAAACCAGGGCGGCGGCTGTGTACATGAGGCGGCTCCTGTCGCTATCGGGCAAAAATACCATATAAAGTGGCGAAAATGGCATATTTAAATTGTCGCTATCCACCTACACTGGTTGCCATATTTCGTTCATCTTTCAGAGGGTATTTTTGATGGCTCAGCAGCGGTTGCCGGTTATTGTGGGTTTTGGCGGCGTTAACAGCGCCGGTCGGGCATCCGGCCACCATGCCTACAAGCGGCTGGTTCACGAGGCCCTGCCCACGGCAGAGCGCCGGCGGACCCTGGCGGCGCTGGCGCGGCTGATGGGGTTGGCGGATACGGCAGACAGCGAGCGCTTTATCCTGGACCACAGCCTGATCAGGCGGGTAGAGCGCAACCATTTTGATGTGGATGCCGTGCCCTGGAACCAGCGCCTGGGGCTGCAGGGCGAGCCGGCGCCGTTGAGCTTTGCAATGCGGCGCCAGCAACTGCCCGCCACCGTGCCCCCGGGCTGGTCCGTCTCGCCGTTGTCAGCGACCCATGTCGCGGTGCAGGTGGAGGGGACGATGGACCTGTTGCTGCCGGTCACCCGCGAATTCGAGGTCAAGGCGGCGGGCCAGCTGCCCACAGGATTTGACCCGGGTACCCTGTACCAGTCCCGCAATCATCCGCGTGGGCTGCAAATGATGGTTTACGCGGCCTCCGATGCGCTCGGCAGCCTGGGGCTGGAATGGGAGCATATCCAGCAGCGGGTGGCCGCCGACCAGATCAGCGTCTACGCGGGCAGTGCGATGGGCCAGCTGGACAATGCCGGCGGTGGAGGGATGATGAAGGCGCGCTACAACGGTCAGCGGGTAACCTCCAAGTTCTGTCCGTTGTCCATGGCTGAAATGCCGGCGGACTTCGTCAACGCCTATGTACTGGGTAGTCTGGGCGCAACCGGCGCTTCCCTGGGGGCCTGCGCCTCTTTTCTCTACAACCTGCGCCACGGGATCGAGGATATCCGCAGTGGCCGCGCCCGGGTTGCGTTCATCGGGGCATCGGAGGCGCCGGTGAACCCGGAAGTCATGGAGGGCTACAGCGCGATGGGCGCGCTGGCCTCGGACAAGGAGCTGCGGGAACTGGATGGGTTGCCGCCGGGCACCAGCCCTGATCACCGCCGGGCCTGCCGGCCCTTCGCGGAAAATTGCGGTTTTACCATTGCCGAGTCGGCCCAGATGGTAGTGCTGTTCGACGACGCGCTGGCGCTGGAGCTGGGTGCCACCGTGTTCGGCGCCGCCACGGACGTGTTCGTCAACGCCGACGGCTACAAGAAATCGATTTCCGGCCCCGGGGTGGGCAACTACATCACCATGGCGAAGGCGGTGGCCGCGGCGCGGGCAATGCTGGGCGAACGCGCGGTTCGGGAGGGCGGATTGGTGCAGGCTCACGGCACCGGCACACCGCAGAACAGGGTCACCGAATCGCAGATTCTCTCCGCCACGGCAGGAGCCTTTGGCATCGAGCAGTGGCCGGTGGCGGCGTTGAAGTGCTATCTGGGCCACTCCCTGGGCGCTGCCTCCGGTGATCAGCTCACCGCCACGCTGGGTACCTGGGCGCACGGCATTATCCCGGGAATCACCACGATTGATACGCTGGCGGAGGATGTCTGTCAGCAGAACCTGGCCTTTGCCACGGCGCACCGGGAGGTGGAGCCGGCAGCCCAGCGCTACGCGATCATCAACTCCAAGGGCTTCGGCGGCAATAATGCCTCCGCCACGATGCTGAGCCCGGCAGTGACCGGAAAAATGTTGCAGGCGCGCTACTCCCGGCAGGAATGGCAGCAGTGGCAGCGAGCCAACGAAGCGGTGCGCGAGAGGCAGCGGGACTACGACGAGGCGATGACCGCCGGCACGATCGCGCCCACCTACCGCTTTGATCACGGTGTGTTGGGGGACGGCGATGTCAGCATTGCTGAGCATGAGATGCAGGTCGGGGACTACCGGATCGGGCTTGATCTCGCCAATCCCTACGGCGACATGAGCGGCGACTGAATGCTTCGGGGACTACCGCCAGCCTGGCACCGTGGCACAAAACGGCGTCATAAAAAAAGGCAGCCCGGAGGCTGCCTTTTTTGTCCCGGAAAAACTACAGGTTGTAGGTCAACTCCACCCCGATCCGCCGCCCTTTGGACATTGGCGCGAAGGTCCCACCCAGCGGTACGCCGAATATGTCGTCCGGCAGCTGGGTATCATTGCCATGCAATACTTCATCCAGCAGGTTGCGGCCATACAGGGAGAATACCCAGTGACCGTCGTTGCTGTAGAAGTCCAGGCCCGCATCGACCCGTTTCTGATCGTTGATGAAACCCAGATTGTTGTCGGTATAGGCTGAGTCATCGCGGTAGGAATAGCTGATCCGCGAGGCTAGGAAGCCCCAGCGGCCCAGTTCCAGGTCGTGGTTCAGACCCACGGTCCAGGTGAGATCCGCCGCCCGCGGCAGATCCAGATCCTCGTCGGCGCCATCGATGACGCCGTCACCGTTGAGGTCCACCAGCACCTCGTCGTAGCTGGCGTCGATCACGCCCACCGAGGCAATGGCGACCAGGCTGTCGGTGAGGGCGTAGGTGGCGTCCACCTCCAGCCCCATGATCGTGGCCTCGGCAGTGTTGCGCACCAGCTGGATCACCCCGATGGGGCCCGGCAGGTTAATTTCGCGCTGCATGTCGTCGATTTTGTTGTAGAAGACTGCTGCGTTGAGGATGCCGCGTCCGAACGATGACTTGTAGCCCAGCTCGAAGCTGTCCACGGTCTCCTGGTCGAAGGGTCCAGGAGTGTCGGCGGGGTCGAATGAGGTATTGCGCATGTTGTAGCCGCCAGAGCGGGTGCCCTGGCTGTAGTGACCGTAGATACGCGATTCGTCATCCAGGTTGTAGGTAAAGCCCAGTTTGGGTGAGAAGCTGTTCCAGCTGTCTGAATCCACAAAATCGAAGGCGCAGTCGCCCCGCAGCACAATATTGCAGGACTGCGCCAGCGGGATTGTGGGCAGTGGTATCGGTAAATTGCTTGAGATATTCCTGCTCAGTGAAGCAATTTCGGCGTCCTTGTCCTCCTCGGAATAGCGGGCCCCCACGCTCAGGGTCCAGCGCTCATTGAGGTCGTAATCCACTGACACGAAGACGCCCCAGGTTTCGGTGTCGAGATTGCCGCCGCCATCGAAACGGGCGAGGGGCATGACTCCGCCGGTCAGTACGCCCGCCATGTCCCTGCGTTCGTGGTAGTTGACTTCACTCTCGAAATAGAAAATGCCGGTGGTCACGTTGTAGCGTTCGGCGAACAGGCCGTTGTAACGCAACTCGTTGCTGATCTGCTCGTATTCCAGCCAGGAGGGGGCGTGGAAAAGCCAGACAGGCTGGGAGTCGATGTCACCCAGGCCGTCCGAGGTGTAGTCGCGCCAGCCGAAGATGTTGGTGACTGTGCCCTCGCCGAAGGCCACGTTCCAGTTCATCTCGGCGGTAAAGGCGTTGGTCTCACTTTCCTGGAAGCCCGGTTCGTCGAGCGAGACTTCAAACTCATCGCGATCAAAATTGACCGGAGTCCCCGGTACGCCGGAACCATTGGTGTGACTCTGGCCAATCGGGCCATGGCCGGAGATATCGCTGTATTCATAGCGCAGGATGAATTCCAGATCGTCCGACGGGGTGAGCACCACCACCGGGCGCAACATGATTTGTTCAATTTCACCCAGGTCCTCGCCGTTGAGCTCGTTCTCGATAAAGCCTTCGTCGTCGTTGTAGTACGCCGTGATGCGTGCAGCCAGCCAGTCGTTGACGGGACCGCCGACGCTGCCCATCAGGTAGCTGCTGGGGCCGCCGTCGGGACCCTGGTCGACCGCGGCCCGCAGGGTCAATTCGAACTCGTCTGCTGGTTGCTTGCTGTTGAGCAGTACTGCACCGCCGGTGACATTGCGGCCGAACAGCGTGCCCTGCGGCCCGCGCAGCACTTCGACGCTTTCCAGGTCGAAGGTATCGAACACGATGCCCTGATTCAGGCCTACATAGACGCCGTCCACGATCACACCCACGGTGGGGTCAATGCCGGGGATGGAGCTGTTCACCCCGAGGCCACGGATGGAAAAGTTGGCGGTGCCACGGGCGGTGCCCACATCGTCCATCGCAACGTTGGGCAGTCGTACCGACAGATTGGTCAGGTCGCGGATCTTCAGGGTTTCCAGCTGGTCCGCACTGAGCGCGGAGATCGCCAGCGGGACATCCTGGGAACCCTCCTCTCGCTTGCGGGCGGTGACGACCACCTCTTCGAGCATCGCGGCGGAAGAGCCTCGCCGGGCCTCCTGGGCCTGTACGCCGCTGATCATGGTGGTGGTTATCAGGGTGCCCAGCAGCGCCGAAACTCCGGCTGCCAAAGGGCGTTTTTGCAGGATTACTGGTTTGCGCGTGTATATCATGCTGGTACTCCTTGTAATTATCTGGGTACTGCTGATTGCCGCTAGCCTGGTGCTCCGAATGATGTTGCTTGTTCCTGTAGATGGGCCTCGCTTTGCAGGGTCTGGTTCTCCCTGAGTGTGGTATCTGTTGCCTCGAATGACAAGCATCACAATACGCTTGTGCGGGCTTGTCTTGATCCAAGTTAACACATTAAACATTAGCAGCTGCGGATGATAGAGCGAGGATATAGTGAAAAATTACCAAGCTGGTTGCGGCAGGGGCACAGCAGCTGGCTGGTCCGGGGTTCTGGGCAAGGATCACTTGCGCCACGCTTGTCTTGTTCGCGACTGGCCGATTGCCTGCAAGGGCGCCAGTTGCGGTATGATGCACTCCCGATCACGTTGCCAGCCCGATTACCTCCATGGCCGATATCCTGCAGTTTTTACAAACCCGCAATTCCGCCCCCAGACTGACCGGGCCCGCGCCGACTGCAGCCGAGCTCGCGGAAATGCTGCGTGCGGCGCTGCGGGCGCCGGACCACGGCTGGTTGCGTCCCTGGCGTTTTATTACCATTCGCGGTGAGCGCCGCGAGGATTTTGGCGAAGTGCTGGAGCGCTGCCTGCTGCGCCGCGACCCCGGCGCGGACACCCCGGCTCGGGAAAAGGCGCGTCAGGCACCGCTGCGCGCGCCACTGCTGATGGTGGTGGTTGCGTCGCTGCGGGAGCATCCCAAAGTGCCTGCGCAGGAACAGCGCCTGTCGGCTGGCTGCGCCGCCCATGGCCTGTTGCTGGCCGCGGAGAGTCTCGGGTACGCGGGAGTGTGGCGCACCGGCAACGCAGCGACCGATCCCTATGTGACAGCGGCCCTGGGACTGGAACCGCATGAAGAGATAGTCGCCTTTTTGTACCTGGGCACCCGCGAGGGTAGCGTCAAGAACCTGCCGCAGCTGGATCCGGAGGACTTCGTCAGCACCTGGTGAGGCGCCTCGTTCAAGTGGAAGCCGCTCTGTCCGCTCCGCGATGGCAGGCCGGATTGACAAGAGTTGACACGATAATGGACAAGACTTTGACCTACAGCGAACTGGCCGGCCCCACGGTGCCGCCGCTGCTGAACGATACCATCGGCCGAGTATTTGACGCCACCACCGAGCGCTTTCCTGAGCGCGATGGATTGATCGTCCGCCACCAGGGGATCCGCTGGAGCTACCGGGAATACCGGCAGCGGGTGGATGAGCTGGCCCGCGGCCTGCTGCTGTTGGGCATCGCAGCCGGCGATCGGGTGGGGATCTGGGCACCCAACTGCTACGAGTGGTGCCTCACCCAGTACGCCACCGCCAAGATCGGTGCGATCATGGTGTGCATCAATCCCGCCTATCGCAGCTACGAGCTCGAGTTCGCGCTGAACAAGGTGCAGTGCAAGGCCGTGATCTGTGCGGAAAAGTTCAAGAGCAGCGACTACCTGGGTATGTTGCAACAACTGGCGCCGGAGCTGGACAGCTGCGCACCCGGTCAGCTGCAGTCGCAGAAGCTGCCACATCTGCGTTGTGTGATAAGGATGGGGGAGGGCGTCACTGCCGGCATGTTCAACTTTGCCAATGTCTGCCGGCGCGGCGCAGCCGAGCCCATGGACCAGCTGACGGCGGCGTCCGCTGCGCTGGCGCCCACCGATCCAATCAATATCCAGTTTACCAGCGGCACCACCGGCAACCCCAAGGGCGCCACGTTGAGTCACCTGAATATTCTCAACAACGGCAAACTGGTGGGTGACGGCATGCACCTGAGTGAACATGACCGGCTCTGCATTCCGGTGCCACTGTACCACTGCTTCGGGATGGTGATGGCGAGCCTGGCCTGCGTCACCCACGGTTCGGCCGCGGTATTCCCGGGCGATGCCTTCGAGCCCCGGGCCACGCTGGAGACGGTGGCCGAGGAGTACTGTACCGCGCTGCACGGCGTACCCACGATGTTCATCGCCGAACTCGACCTGCCGGACTTTGCCGACTTCGATCTGTCCAGCCTGCGCACCGGCATTATGGCCGGCTCGACCTGTCCGGTGGAGGTCATGCGGCGGGTGATGGACAGGATGCACATGAGCGAGGTGTTGATCGCCTACGGTCAGACCGAGACCAGCCCGGTCAATCACATGACCACAGTGGATGACTCCGTCGAGAAGCGTGTCGGCAGCGTGGGCCGCCCCGCACCCCACTGCGAGATCAAGCTGGTGGACGCGCAGGGCAAAGTGGTTCCAGTAGGTGAAAAGGGCGAGATCTGCTGCCGCGGCTATTCGGTGATGCAGGGCTATTGGGATGATCCCGAGCGCAGCGCTGAGACCATCGACAGTGAGGGCTGGCTGCACTCGGGCGATATCGGCGTGATGGATGCCGATGGCTATACCCAGGTGACCGGGCGCATCAAGGACATGATTATCCGCGGTGGCGAGAATATCTATCCGCGGGAAGTGGAGGAGTTTCTCTACACCCATCCCTATATCCAGGAGGCGCAGGTATTTGGCGTGCCCGATGAGCGTTACGGTGAGCAGGTCTGCGTCTGGATCAAGTTGCAGGAAGGCGTGTCTCTGGACGCCGGGCAGATACAGGAGTTTTGCCGCGACAACATCACTCATTTCAAGATTCCCCGTCACGTACATTTCGTTGAAGAGTTTCCGATGACCGTGACGGGTAAAATCCAGAAGTTTGTGATGCGCGAGCAGATGCACCGTCACCTGCGCGCAGAACAGGCAGGGGAGACTGAAGCCTAGTGTGTCGGCGCTGGCTCCTGCGACAATCACTGGTATCATGATGAGCAACCGACAAGGACAGCCCTAGCAGGTTGCTGAAAAACTCCCTCGAATGAGGGAAAATAGCGCAATCGCAGGTTGGAGACCAAACAATGCGCGGTGATTACCAGGAAGGCGGTGACTTGTTCAGTTATGTTTCGCTGGAACAGCGCATTCCCAAGCGCCACCCGATCCGCAAGATGCGTAAACTGGTCGATGAAGCGTTGACCAACCTGGACTCTATTTTTAATGAGATCTACGCAGACTGCGGCCGGCCGTCCATCCCGCCTGAGCGTCTGATCCGCGCTTCCTTGTTGCAGGTGTTCTATTCGATTCGCAGTGAGCGGCAGTTGATGGAGCAGTTGGACTACAACCTGATGTTTCGCTGGTTCGTTGGCTTGAGTGTTGACGATCCCGTGTGGAACCCCTCGACCTTTTCCAAGAATCGGGATCGACTGGCGCAGGCCGACATCGGGCGCCGCCTTTTCGAAGAAATCGTCGAGATGGCCCGCCGACGTAGTCTCACGTCCAACGACCATTTCAGCGTTGATGGCACTTTGATAGCTGCCTGGGCGTCTCACAAGAGTGTTCGCCGCAAGGATGGCTCGGACGATGACAACCCTGATGGCGTCGGCCGCAATGCGGGCCGCAACTTCCATGGCGAGAAGCGCAGCAACAAGACCCATGCCTCGCGCACGGATCCCGAGGCTCTGCTTGCGTCCAAGGGCCAGGGTATGGGAGCGCGCCCCAGCTACACCGGACACACCCTGATGGAGAACCGCAATGGCCTGCTGGTCAATGCCGATCTTACCTCGGCCACTGGCACTGCCGAGCGCGATGCAGCGATCGACATGGCGACGGTATTGAAAAGTGGCGCAACACTGGGAGCTGACAAAGGGTACGACACACGGGAGTTTGTCGACGTGTTGAGATTTCTGGATGTTACCCCGCACGTTGCCCAAAACCTGAAGCGTGCAGGCGGGTCTGCGATTGACGGTAGAACGACCCGTCATCTGGGCTACGAAATCAGCCAACGGGTGCGCAAACGGGTGGAGGAACCTTTTGGCTGGGCCAAGCAGATCGGCGGGCTCAGGCAGACAAAGTTCAGAGGTCTGACTCGGGTAAGACAGGACTTCCTGAGGGTGATGGCTGCCTACAATCTCATACGTATCAGAAATCTGCTGCCCGAGGCGGCGTGGTGAGGGGATACGGGGAATCGATAGCGCCCATGAGCGGCTTATGGAGGCGATAGAGGCTATGAAGGACCTTGTCACAGCGGAAATCGGCCCCGAATCCCCAATCCGGTGAAGTTGCCACGAATCCGACTCGCCGTTGACCAAACTTGGGACACGGAACGACGAGGAAGTTGAGTGCGTCAAAATCATGCCTTTTTCAGCAGCCTGCTAGTGCGAGTACCTGAGCTATGATGCCCCGCTTTGAAACCCTGGACCTGGCCGTCGAAGAGCATGTTGCCGTGGTCACTCTGAACCGGCCGGACAAGGCCAATTCCATGAACGATGCCATGTGGCGCGAGCTGCAGGTCTGTTTTGAATGGCTGGATGCGGAGCCCTCTGTGAGGGTCGTGATCCTGGCGGGCAATGGCCGGCATTTCTGCGCTGGTATCGACCTGGGCATGTTCAGTGCACTTGGGGGCGAAGCCACCGACCCGGCGCGGCGGGCAGAGCAGCTGCGCAGGCAGGTGCTGCAGATGCAGGACAATCTCAGCGCGATCGAAAAGTGCCGCAAGCCGGTATTGGCAGCTATTCACAAAACCTGTATCGGCGGCGGGGTGGATCTGGTGTGCTGTTGTGACATGCGCTACGCCACTGAAGATGCCTATTTTGCCATCCGTGAGATCGATATCGGCATGACCGCTGATGTCGGTACCCTGCAGCGCTTGCCCAGGCTGATTCCCGACGGTGTGGCCAGGGAACTCGCCTATACCGGCCGCGACATGGGGGCCGCAGAGGCCCGGGAAGTGGGCTTCGTCAATCGCGTCTATGCCGACCGTGACACCCTGCTGCGCGAAGTCACTGCGATAGCCCGCAATATTGCCGCCAAATCACCGCTGGCGGTGCGTGGCAGCAAGGAGATGCTGGTTTACTGCCGCGACCACCCGGTGCGGGACGGACTGAACTACGTGGCGACCTGGAACGCGGGCATGCTCAGTCAGGTGGACCTGATGGCGGGCATCGAGGCCCAGGCGAAAAAATCGCAGGCGCGCTTCGAGGATTGACCCGGCACGGCGGGCCCCGGGCCATCCTCGGAGGTGGGCCTCAGGGGTTGCCCGGCCAGTCCTCCATTTCGATAAACGGATGGAAGGCCAGATGGATGCCTTCCTTGATGTAATTCTCGTTCTCCAGGATGCTGCGCCGCCGGATGTAACGGCCGGTCGAGGAACGGGCATCGATTGCATCGGTAGCGTCGAGTCCCCCGCGGCTGGCAAACACCCGCTGCAGTTCCATGTCGTAGATGCTGATCTGGAGCGAGGCCACCGAGGCCATCTGCGACCAGTCGAAATCCGCGGAGATGCTGGTGCCAGGGCCCTGCAGGGAGGGTTTGCGGCTGACTCCGTCCCAGCGCGCGATATGTTTCATCCCGGCGCTGAAGGGCACCTGGAATTCAATCAGGTCCGTGAACACGAAGGCGTCCAGGTCGCTGGATTCGCGCAATTGATCGCGGACATTCTGCATGACCTGCACGAAAGTATTCATGTCCACGCGGCCGGTGGTGGGGTCGAGCGGGTCGCCGAAGGCACGCGTGGCCACGTTCCAGTGCTGGATGAAATCGCGCTGGGGCAACACCGTGTAGCCATTGTCTTTCAGGTAGCTGCGGACCATGCCGTCGATGCGGGGAGCCTCCTTGTCGATATAATTCCGGGACGGCGCGCCCAGGTTGATGTGGGGAATGATGACGGTCTTGATATTGCCCGCGTCCAGCCGCTCCTGATCAAGCTCGTAGGCAAATACCGTGGGATTGTAGGTCGGGGTGCCGCTGCAGGCCAGCACGCCGAGCAGCATGAGAACGACCGCGGCGACGCGGCCCGGGGTGCGGAAATAACGCATAGTGGCTCCAGTTCGTTTATAGTGCGCTGCATGGTAGCAAAATCTCGCGGATGAGGCAGCGGCAATGACGGCTGAAGTGTTTGATTCGGTGGCTGGAGAGGGCCCCGATGTGGTGCTTTTGCATGGACTGTTTGGCATGGGCAGTAATCTGGGAGCGTTGTCGCGCTCGCTGCAGGATCGTTACCGCGTACACAGCCTGGACCTGCCCAATCACGGACGTTCGGCTTGGACCGATAGTATGGCGCTGCCAGATCTGGCGGCGGCGGTGCAGCGCTGGATGCAGCATCGGCACCTGGAAACGGCGCATTTCGTCGGCCACTCCCTGGGCGGCAAGGTGGCGATGCAGTTGGCACTGGAGGCACCGTATTGCATCGATGCGCTGGTGGTGGCCGATATCGCACCGGTGGCCTATCCCCCCAGCCACGACGCGGTATTTGCAGCGCTGGAGGCAGTCGCCGGTGCGTCCTGCCGCAGCCGCAACGAGGCGGCCGAGCTGATGGGCCGTTATCTGCAGGAACAGAGCGTCATCCAGTTTCTGCTGCTCAGCCTGCAGCGCGGGGATTCCGGACACTACCACTGGCGCTTCAATTATTCCGCGCTGCGAGATCATTACCAGCAGCTGCGAGCCGGCTTGCCGGCCGAGACGCCCTTCAATGGCCGGGTACTGTTCGTCAAGGGCGGCGATTCCGACTATATCCAGCCCCAGTACCGAGAGGCCATCGAACAGCGTTTTCCCGAGGCCCTGATCCAGGAGATGGAGGGCTGCGGTCACTGGCTTCATGTTGAGAAACCGCGTCTGTTCAACCAGATCGTCGGCGATTTCCTCGACGGCTGAACAGGCCCAGGAAGGATTGTGTATTTTACCCTTGGAGAAATAGTGGCGGTGTTGGGGTTCGGCGCTCTCTGCGTCTGGTTCCTGGCATCCATCCGTGTGCGCGAGCTGGCGGTGCAGGCAGTTGCCCGCGCCGGTGAGCGTGACGACTTCCAATTGCTGGATCAAACGGTGCATCTAAACCGGCTTTCGCTGAGCCGCGACGAGCGCGGTCGCTGGCGGGTGTGGCGACAATACCGGTTCGACTACAGCTTCGACGGTGTGCAGCGGCATCAGGGCTTTGTCATCATGCTGGGCCAGCGGCTGCAGGCCGTGGTCGTGCGTGAGCCCGATCCTACCTTGCATTGAAGGCGAGCACTGCTTTGGGATGATGCCTGACGGGCTGCGGTAAAAACAGTACAGCCTGTATCATTGCCCGCTTAGAGCAGGCGCAGGACCACGCTCAGGCCGAGCACTATCAGCAGTATGCCGAAGATCTTGTCGACCAGCCGGGCACTGCGTTGCAGACGCTGCAGCACCGGCCCGGTGGCGATCAGCAGGGCTACCAGCGCATACCAGAGCGTGTCCGTAGTGGCCACGGTTGCCACCATCAGGGTGTGGGTGGCGAGGCTGGGTTCCGCCGGCAGGAACTGGCTGAACAGGGCCAGCATGAAAATTGCCAGCTTGGGGTTCAGGAAGGCCACCAAAAAGCCGCTGCTGGCCGCCCTGACGGGGGAGGAGGGCCGCGCTCCCGCGCTCGCTGCCGACGCGCCGGGCATGGCGCCGCTGCTGCGCAGGCTGCGCATCCCCAGATACACCAGGTAGGCCGCTCCGGCCAGTTGTAGGCCGGTGAACAACAGCGGAGAGCGCGCGATCAGCAACGCCAGCCCCGTTACTGTCACCAGCGCGTAGAGTCCCACCGCCAGGCCATGGGACAGTGCGCAGACCAGGCCGGCACTGCGGCCACCCGCGACCGTATTGTTGAGCACGACCGCGAGGCTGGGGCCTGGTGACATCGCACCCAGCAGACAAACACCCAACAGGGACAGCCAGAGACTGAGTGACATAATGACTCCATCAGCAGAAAAGTAACACGATTGGCTGGACCATCTTTTTTCCACAAAATCTGTGGATAAGTACGTGGGTATTTTGTTTAAGCGAGGCCTCGCGCCAGCAAACGAGGGCCATGTTACAGATTGGTTAAAAAATACACAATCAAATTAAATCAAATTAAAACAATGGGTTAGGATGGACATCTAAGGCTGCAAGTGCAAAGGGAAGGCTAAGCTAGTGATTGGGATTCCCGGCTGTCCAAGTGTGCATAACCTTTTCGCCTCTGCTACGGAATGTAACTGAAAGCACAATTCGGGAACACCGTCCCCTGTGCTTCAGCGGGTACGCTTTTTGTGACCGACTTCGCACTACTGTATCTGAAGACTCTGGACAAAGGTCAAGGTGTTTTGTAAATGTTACCGTCCTGTAACGGTTTGGTGACAGCCTGGTAGCCCCACACAAGGGATACTATTGCGGACCATGATAGATGCACCCCGAGGTGCAGGTTTCACGAATCGCCACCTGCGACAGTTGTGGCAGGGTCGGTTTGAGCTCGCGCCAGATCCAGCGGGCTATATTTTCGCTGGTGGGATTTTCCAGGCCGTCGATGTCATTCAGGTAATAGTGATCCAGCCGGTCCAGCACCGGCTGGAACGCGGCCTTCAGATCGCCAAAATCCATCACCCAGCCGCTGGGCTCGGCGACGTCGCCGGTGACGGTCACACGCACCTGGAAAGAGTGGCCGTGCAGTCTGGCGCACTTGTGCCCGGATGGTACATTGGGCAGGCGGTGAGCAGCTTCAAAATGAAATTCCTTGTAAATTTCCATCGCGGGTGGACCTGTGTAATGCGTCTTGGAACCCAGCCCTGGAAGCGCTGGAAACCGGTTGATTTTACTATCAAATACAGGTGATTTTCAGGGTATTAAAATATTCCCGCAATTTCGGTGGGAAGGTTTGACAGCTCCGGTTTTATCTCTATAATGCGCCTTCTCGGTCAGGGGGTGGTTAGCTCAGCTGGGAGAGCATCTGCCTTACAAGCAGAGGGTCGGCGGTTCGATCCCGTCACCACCCACCATTCGATTCGGGGAATCCTTTCTGGAGCGGTAGTTCAGTTGGTTAGAATACCGGCCTGTCACGCCGGGGGTCGCGGGTTCGAGTCCCGTCCGCTCCGCCAACTAAGTAGCTGATTTATAAAGAGAAATATAGATCAGCCCTCTTTCCTCGGCGGTATCTCGGCGGCGAGCCCCTCAAAACGGCTCTTATCCCGGGGGGTCGCATACTCCTTAATCAGCTCCGAATACGTCCTGAGAAACATCTCCAGGCTGTGTCCTAGTTGCTCCGCTGCATCAACCGGGTCGACGCCTGTGGAGAGTAATTCGGCCGCCCTGGTGTGCCGGCAGGTGTAGGGGATTCGGTAGGGAATCCTGGCGCGCTTATGTGCTCTCTGCCACTCCTCGTTAAAGACGTCCGTGTCCAGGTGTGGGCCGCCGCTTTCCGTCTGGAAGATATAGCCTCCGTTGAACCGAGTGCTATGGTTGTTCAGGTAGGCACGGACCCAGAGGGGGACGTAGACGTCCCGCCGCATATAGGTCTTAGTGGTGGCCTCTGGCCGGCGGCGGGTGATCTGCTTCGTGACGGACAGCTCCTCGCCATTGTAATCGGTCCACAGGAGGCCCCTGACTTCTCCTGGCCTGAGCCCGCATCCGAACATCAGCGCGAAGTACACAGCCACCTGACCGGTGAGTTGTTTCAGGAGCGCTGTTCGCTCGGCAGGGAGGTAACGCTGGATGGCTTTCTTTTGGTCACGCCGGATCTTCACCCTGTCCGCCGGGTTGGGGAAGACTTCCGCGTGGCTGAGGACGCCCCGCAGGACGATCAGGGCGTTCCGCTTGGTCTTGCGGCTTACCTCGCGAGTGGCCAGCTCCCGTTTGATGTCGGCAGCTGTGATGTCCTGGATCGGCCACTCGAAGAACGGCGCCCAATAGGTGTTCATAAGGCTCCGGTAACTCATTTGGGTGGAGCGCTTGGCGTCCAGGGTATCCAAGTAGTCCCGTGCTACCTGGCGGAAGGCCCGGGTTTCGTTGTCATCGTCGCTGAGGTAAAGGGGGAGCCCGAGTTTCTTCCGGGCTACAAGCCATTCACGCCGCTTGACTGCAGCGGAAAGAAGCGTCTTGCTCGTCGGGTCCCCCGGGAGGGTTTCTGAGTATATGACTCGGCTTTTGTGCCAGAGGCGGATGCGGAGCCCTGATCCATCTGGCTGGATGCCCGTTGGCCAATCCATGTGTTCGCCCTCTCTGTATGGATCATGGTCGTTTTGCCGATGACCACGTAGTGATACCCTCGGGTCCAGTGCCGTTTCATCCAGCCATGGATCACGCCGAGGGTGATACCCCGGTCGGCGGCCCAGGCGCTCTTGCTGCGGTACTCATCGGCGTTTGCGGCGTCTAGCGTGTCGTGCTTTTCCATAGGTGATACCTATATTCTGGTGCAGCGAAAGAGCCCGCTAGGGCATCTGTACACTTTGAACCAGGTGCATGCTGAGGATGTCGGAGGACCGGAGGACGCGGGGTGCCTTGCTCAACAGCTGGGCGACGCGATGCCCCGTGGAGGTGGCGTCCATATATTGGCCAACTCTGTAGCCGTTCTCGTTCCGCAGGCGGAACGCAACCATACGATTCTTCACCCTGGGGTCCTTATCCAGGTCGAGAACCAAAGTGGAACCTTGTGGGATTCCGTGTTCGTCGAGGTCGTTACTATCCACTGATATTCCAGCGTAGTTGGAATCGGACGATAGATCCTCAACTATGGCAGGTGCTCTTCCCATTACGCTTTTCCCGGTGAGTGATCCTATTAGAGACACACTGATCTGTTGTAGGTTGGTAGCCTTGTAGTTCAGCAGTGAAGTTACGTTTTCTAAGCTAGGGTCAATTTCCAAAGGGCTTACCCTTAGTATGGCCGCAAATTTAAAGACGATCTCCGTGTTCAAGGGGATGACCGCGTGTAGATATTGGCTTAGTGACGGCTGGGAGATCCCGAGTGTCCGGGAGGCAGTTTTCTGGGTGAGCCCTAGCTCTCCCTTCTTGCTGTCCCAGATCCTGCGGAGCCTGGCCGCTCGTTTCTTGTCGTTGGCTGTGGCTGTATATCTTTGTGTTGGAGGTGACATGCACTTTTCCCTTGCAGTGGTCTAGGATGATACGAGCAATGCTTTTTTGAGGCAATGCGTACCGATCCAGGTCGGTGCGACTGATCCCGGCCTCCCAGGATAAGTCAGTAAAGAATACACCACCAAGGGGTGTGCCGAGAACTACGGCAACAGGGATTCCTTGAGCATGACGCTCCCTCCCCCAGGTACTCTGTAGACCAGAGAGGCCGGGACCAGCATGGTGGTGGCGCGTTTGGGTATTTTGGGTTGGTACTTATATTCGACAAACAACAGCCCCCCATTATCAGAATAAAAAGCATCGAACACGCCCCCGTTGAACGCATCATGGATTTTCCACGAATAGGTGGGTAGGGGAACGTGTCGATGAATGGACTTAATGTAGCCGTGTTCGTTCAATCAGACAGCTTCGGCCTGTGGACCACTCTGGACATCGAACTCGCCGCCAGCAATAACACGTTGCTCTACTGCGACGATGAACGCCGGCAGGTAGTGCCCCATGGTCTTGGCGGTGCGTTCGTTGATCTCATGATCCGCGATGAACTTGGCGATGAAATCAGCGTTGTCAATGGCTGATTGGTGGGTGGCGGCGGCACTTGCATCGAAGAAAGTCTCGCCGTCGGAGGTACGATAAGCCTGGATAGCTTCCATGGTGTTGATTCCTGTTGAGTTATGGGGGTGGGGGCTTTGCGCCCCCCGAGGTTACGCTGCTTCGGCAGGAGCCGCGGTACCTGAGACGGCGCGGTAGCCGTCCAAGGCCGCTTCGTACAGGGCAGGAGGTGCCCAGCCGCAGTCGGTGATGGTGAAGTTGGCGTACTCGTCGCCGCGCTTGTTCTTCTCCATGATGGAACCGACCCGCCAGACACGGGAGAAGCGGGGCTTGTTGAGGCTCTTCTGGTTGATGCTGGTATTCCAGACACGGGACACTTGCAGCTTGCTGGAGGACATGAAGATCTGGGCAGGCCCAGTAGGCGCACCTTCATCGTCCAGGAGCAGCAGCGTGTGCTTGTCGGTCTCGACCACATCGTAGTGGGCAGGGTCGCCTTCCAGGGTCGCGAGTTCCTCCAGGGCTTCGGCTTCGGTGTCGAAATTACCGAAGAAACCGCCGCCTTTGAGGCGCTTCTTGAAGATGGCGTACTCCTTGGTGAAGTACAGGTTGATGGCGAAGACAGCATCGAACGTTTCTTGCGTGACTGAGTTCAGTAGCATGCCTTCCTTGGCACCCTCGACTGAACGGCATTCAGGCGAGAGCGCCTGGAGCAGCTTCAGCTGGGGCATCGCGTAGTCTTTTACTGAGGTGTTCTCGCTACCCATTGCGCCGACTGAATCGTCTTGCAAGTGGGCCGGGAGGTCGGCGGTCTTGTCGCCGAACAGGGCTACTTCAGTGGTTTGGGACATAGTGAGTTCTCTTGGTTCAGGTGGTAAAGCGAATATAGGTATTGCCTATATAATAGGCGCTACCTACGGCGGTGTCCAGTAGGGATTCCCCTACTTCTTCTTTGCTTTCGCCGTCGTCATCGAGACTTTCGTCTTTTTGAACGGTTCGGCGTGGGGAAGCTCCCCATACAACGCCAGGTGTTCTCTGGCTGCAGCGTTGTTGATGTGCCAGGTGATCAGGTGCATGTTGCCTGTCTCCCGGACCCATTCGGAAAATGCTTGTTTCACCTCACCAGAGGCGTTGAAGATGGTCTCCTCGGTGAAGCCGATGCGCGTCCCGCCTTCCTGCAGAATGGCGACTTCTGGGCTGGTCTCGTGGAACGCCAGCAGCACTTCGTCGATCAGCGCAATCTGCGCTTTGCTCTGACGTTCTTGCCGGCTGGCCGCGGCGCGCTCCTCGTCGTGCTTCTTCCGCTGTAGAATCAGATCAGCGATGGTGCGTTTTTCGTAAGGGTTTTCTTCGACAATTTTCAGGGCTGCTTCAGCCATTGGCGGTACTCCTTTCAGGGGTAAGGTGTTCTGTGAAAAGGTTCTTTGCGATGACGGTGAGTTCCTCGCGGGTGTACTCGAAGGGGCTATCGACCTTGCCAGTGCTCCAGGCTGTGAAGAGGCGCTGCATAATCCCGTAGAGGTACTCGTAGTCGTAGCAGCGGCCCCACTCCATGAACACGTCTCGGTGTTCTTCGTAGATAGCGTCGAGCACTACTGCGAGGTCAAGGACGAGGTCGCGCAGCTCGAAGGACCCTTGGGCAAACTCAAAAATGTCTTCGTAGAGCGCTGTCTGGTAGTTGGAGTGGTGCTCCTCGACGAACTGCATACAGATCATGGCGGCGAGCGCCTGGTTGCGCGTGAAGGTGTCCCGGTTCATGCTGCCTCCTGAACTCTGGTCATGCCCGCGAACAGGCCGAGTAGTTCGTTCATATTGGAGACCTTGTTGAACAGCTGCGCGTAGACGTCTTCCTCTTTGGTGCCGAGGGCTGCGATACAGAGGGTCTCAGTTTTGCGGGTCTGCCCCTTGCGGTAGATGCGGGCATTGAACTGCTGGAACCACTCCGCGTTGTAGGTGGGCGAGGCCCAGATCGTGGTGGTTCCTCGGGTCAGCGTCAGGCCGTGGCCGGCACTCTTGGGGTGGGCGAAGATGACCCGCAGCTTGCCGTTTTGGAAATCGTCAACGATCTTCTGGACTTTGGTGGTGCGGGTGCTCCCTGTGAGGTCACCGTCGATCACGGCGAAGGGATCTTGTGTTTAGTGGCCAGGGCTACGAGGCTGTCGCGCTCGTGTTTCCAGTTGAAGGCGACTACGGATTGCTCGCGCTGTAGTACCAGGTCAATGACCAGTTCGGCGCGGTGAGGGTGGATCTTGATGATTTCCCCTTCG
This sequence comes from Kineobactrum salinum, assembly GCF_010669285.1. Taxonomy (GTDB): domain Bacteria; phylum Pseudomonadota; class Gammaproteobacteria; order Pseudomonadales; family Halieaceae; genus Kineobactrum; species Kineobactrum salinum. Next base: position 4,217,360 of record NZ_CP048711.1, read on the forward strand.
GCACCATAAACCGCCCCCGACAACAGCTGCAGGATCTTCGTCGCTTTGGCTCCGGCATGGACAGCGGTGATGACGCCTCCCGCGGTCTCCAGGACTGCTCTTTTCTCCAGCTCCCGGTATTGCTTCATCACGGCCGCCGGCATCTCGACCTGTAGCGTGCGGCGGGTGTTGGCTGGCATGTCGACGCAATCTTCGAGTACGTGGCGGATGGTGATGTCAGAGAGTAGCTGGGCCACCACGTCGCGTGCCCCTTCCTTCTCCACCCAGTTCTTGGCGTAGGGAGAGGAGGCACCCGGGATGTCCATCGGGGTGCAGGTCTGTTGTTGGAATTTGTAGAACGACTCGCCCAGCCTCTTGCCTCCGTCGAGCATAAATGCCGGGAACCACAGGTCTGTGATCCGGTTGCTGTTGGGGGTGCCGCTGAGCATGGTGATGTACTCGATCTCGTTGGCGATCAGCCCCATCGCTTTGCTGCGGTCAGTGGTTCGGTTCTTATATGCGGTGTACTCATCGACGGTGCAGTGGCTGAACCCCTTGAGCACGTGCAGGTTCTCGGCCACCCAGTTCACGCCGTCGTGGTTGAGAAAAATGATGTCGGCGCCTGAGTCAAAGGCCGCTTGTCGCTTGGCAGGTGACCCGTGAGCTACGGCCCAGGAGAACTCCGGGAGGTAACTATTCGCGTCCGCCCCCAGGATGGGCGGAGGATAGTCAGCGGGGCAATGGCCAGGTGTCGCCCGCGCATCGTCTGCCGCCAGCCGGCCAGGGAGCTGATCGTTTTCCCGGTACCGGGGTCGCCGTTGTTGAACATGCGGGGGTGGCGTGCCCAGAAGTTGGCGCACTCCACCTGCTGCTGCATCAGGGTCATTGTCATAGGTAACACCTATATTTACGCGGATGCCGAAGGATTGGTAACGCGGGCGAGGTGGTCCTCCCGGGATTCCAGCTGGAAGTTGACCCAATCGACGTAGCCCAGGAGTGTGAGGTCATTGGCCACCAAGTGTTGCCAGTCGCTAGCCCGGAACTCCGGGTGGTCCTCCCACTGAGAGACTGGTGTCCATCGTAGGGCTAGCTCCGCCTCATACAGCTTCGCTATTGTCTCGAAAGCAGTGTTGATGGCGGCCCCTGCGATACCCTTGACCTTTGCCCGCTGTTTGAAAGGCATTGCTCGCTGGACATAGGCGAATACGGCCGGGATGTCTTTGTGAAGGGCGAAGTCAGTATTGCGTAAGCTGCGGATGTCATCAGGCGTCATGTAGGGCCTCCAATCTGTTTATGGTGTTCTGGGCGTCGGCCAGTTCCTTTTCCAAGGCGGTGAACGCAATTTTTTGAGCGGCGATTTCTCTATCCAACTCTTCGCAGATCTCGTCGTGCACGTGCTGTTCGATGCGTTCGTCGCCGCGCTTGTCGTGGTCGTCCCACATCATGAGAAAGTCGCAGGCTTTGTTGATGGTGGCCTCGTCGAGGTTGCCATCTTCCAGGTGCCTGGCGATCTCGGCGGCGTCCATGTTGTTCACCATGGATTCGTTCATCGGGCGCCTCCGATCGCTCTCATGGCCTCGAAGGTGAGCGGTGGCTTCTTGCCAGAGTCACGGACCAGCGGCTTGCCGTGGAGGATCTGCAGCATCATCCAGGCGTCGAAGGCGGCGTCGTGCATCGCGTTGTGGGGGATCATGCCGGGGGGCTTTTCCAGCTTGATGTTGTCCTCCAGGCCGTTCTCCTCCAGCCAGGTGCGGATGTCGCGGACCTTGTAATATTTCCAGGGCGCTGAGATGTTGTATGTCTCGAACAGGGAGTCCATCCGCGAGATATCGAAATGTGGTCCGCGGGTGTACCAGCGGCACTTCTGCATTTCGATCGCACTGGCGTAATGCTCCAGGGCTTTGTAGAAATCCTCGGGGTGGATGGCGGCGTCGCCGGGCTCCAGGACCCGCTGGGCTTCGGGACCTTGTTCGCTCCACCACTTGCGCGTGGAGAGTGACTCGTGGCGGTCGGCCTGCACATCGGTGCGGAACAGGATCTCGATGCCCGTCGCGCAGATCTCCTCGAAGGTGAGGTCTTTGCTGGGGTCGATCATGACCATGCCGAAGGACAGGATCTTGGCGTTGGTGTTTGTGGACAAGGTTTCTATGTCCATGGACGCAATTGTATCGGGAGTCATTCGACCCTCCATTCGCAGGCTTCGTTGGCTCGGAAGGGACACCACATGCAGTTGCCTTTGCTGGGTGTCGGCTTGAATTCGGTATCTGAGGTGAGGACAGTGGCCCGTTGGGTGATGCGTGGCAGGAACTGTGATGCCTGTTGGCGGGAGTAGCGCTGCGGGCTGTATAGACCGTGGTCGAGATACCAGAAGTCGGTCTCTACGAACTCCAGCTGCTCGTAGCGCATGAAGGCAGCGATCGCGTAGATCATCGCCTGTTGAGCGTGGGGGATCTCGTTACCAAACTTCTTACCAGACTTGTGATCTATGACCCTGGCGCAGTTCTCGTCCTGCCATTCCAGGACATCGAGTTTTGCCCTGGCCCAGACGTCTTTACCCATCCAGCCGGTGGGTTCCCAGTCGACGGTGAAGCCCCAATTGCCTTCAACCTCGACCTTCCCCTCGGCGAATCGATCGCGGAGGTGATCGAAGTCCGCCCGGAATTTGGGGTAGATCTTGTCCTCCCAGTCCTTGATGAATGGCTGGCTGGTATCCGCGATAGCCTCCCATTCAGATTTGACGTAGCACTCGGCGATGTCATGGAGCGCGGAACCTCTGTCAGAGGCCACGTTCTTCTCCTGGGGTACCTTCTTCACCCGCTCCAGGTAGACGCTGTAGGCACAGGTCTCGTATTTCTTGAGCATGGTGGCGGACCAGGTGGGCACGAGGCCGCTGCCAGGCACCAGGATCTGTGGCACTTGAGCTGGGACGGTGCCGGGGGTCGTCTTCGGGTTGAAGGTGAAGTCGCTAGTCGGTGGTGGCGGTTTAGTTGGCGCCTTTGCCTTTGCTGGGTCGAACGTAAAATCGCCCATCAGAAGTCACCAGCGGCCATCTGGAATACGGTGATGCCGTGGGTACGAACTGCGTCACAGATCCTTTTTCGGTCGTCGTAGAATCCGACGATTTCGTAGCCTTCCTCCTGCCAGCTTTTGATGGCTTCCATTTTGAGGATGTCATCGTTGGTCCGGTTGCCGGCGGGGCGCATCGTTAGTGTGTTGGGTAGCAGGCCATTTTTGTCCAGCCAGCGTTCGGTTACCTCACGGTATTCTTCTCCCCGCCCTGTGAGGACGGCGATGTACATGTCAAGGTCGGAGGCGTAGAGGCTGAACACCCGCGCTACATCTTTGCGGACGGTGTCTAGGTGCTGGTCGGCGAAGAACGCCTCCCAGTCTTTGGTCTCACCCTTCAGGTGGTGTACCCGGTGTTCGTTGTCGGCGAGGGTGCCGTCGATGTCGAAAATTACCATTCGTTTTGCCATGGATGGGGTCCTTAGTCGTGTGCTCTTAGTAGTGGTGTTATTTTCCCGTCGTCACCGAACTGGTGGTCGACCTCGGTGAGGTAGAGTTTTTGGAGTTCTTCTACGGCGTTATCGGAGAGCCCCCAGTGGATGGCGAATCCCCGGGAGACCTTGCCCCCGATCCGCATTGGGTGGCTGTCCAGGCCTTGGCGGGACATGTGCTTGCCAAACTTCCTGGCGTTGTCGGATCGACCAACCATAACGTTGTAGAGGTACCGCAGTTCGTCTACTGTGATCCGGTGTTCTGCTGCATTAGCTGTGTCCCGGATGATCGCGCGCACTATGGTTTGGGCGGGGAGTAGATAGTTCTGGCCGGTAGAGAACGGCATATCCATGATGGGGAGGAAATACTCCAGGTCGCCGGACATAACCGCGGTGACGAAGTCCTCGACAGTCGTACAGCTGATTGCCCTCATGGATTCTTTGGCTTCGTTCTCCAACACTGTTCGGGCTTGGTTGAAGTCGATCTCGTAGTCTTTCAGTACCTGCGCGAACACTGACAGTTCCCCGGGGATCAGGACATCGACCACGTACTGCAGGTCTTGGAATATGGCGGTGAGCTTGGTCTCTTGTCGGGGGACACGTTGAAGCGGCGGTCGTCCGCTGGCAGGTACATTACGTCTTTGTCGTTGGAGAAAAAGAAATAGTTGGTGTAGGTGCGGACGTTGCGCAGGTTCTCCCGCATACCCCGGATCGGCTCCATGGTTTCGGAGATGGTGGACTTGATCTTGTTGAAGAGCCGTTTGCTTTGGGCGCTGTCTTCCAGGCGGAACTCATCGAAGGCGACGAACAGGGCGCACTCTACCCACTGGTTGAACTGGTCCTCAATATTCTCCAGTCGCACCTTGGTGGTGTAAGGTTGGCTATCCCCGATGCCGTGCCCGACCAGGGGGTGAGGATGTTGTCGAAAAATATGCCTTTCCCAGTTCCTTGGGTGCCTTGCAGAATCCATGCAGTGGCTAGTTTGTCTTTGATCTGAATAGCAGTCGCCAACCAGTTCAAGAAGTGGTTGAACGTGGCCACGTCGCGTCCGACAACGTGGAGAATCAGCTCGGCGATGACGGGGCAGTAGCGCTCTAACTCAAGGCCGGTGTCGTAGCTCAGCGGGGCGGTGTAGTTGGAGGGCATGGCGTTGTCATAGCGCATGTACTCGCTGGGGATATATTTGTTCAGGAACCTATCGGTAAAGCAGATGGATTGGTCTCGCTGAGGGTTGAACTGGAAATTCCAGATCGGGACGTTGTCAGGCATGACTCCTTCGTATTGGACCATCCAATCCGGGAGCCCGTCCCGGCTTGCTTTGGCAATGCGCGCGATTTGGCCGGTTTCGGTGTTGAGCAGGGCGTTGTAGTAGCCGTTGCTGGCTTCGTCCCGGAAGACCAAAGGCATGGGGGGTACTTTGCCAGTTTCTTTGCCGGGCTCCACCTTCCCTATGAACTGTTCCAGGTGCCAGTGGTAGGTTTCAGGGTCCGCAATCTCGAACAAAAAGTTCGGCTCGCCTTTGAAGTTCCGAACGATCTGCGGCTTATGCTTCAGCACATAGTACGCAGCGCTGTCGCCGCCGTTGACGTTGTAGGCTACGAAGTCACCGTTGTCAGCGGCAAAGGTCATGGCCACTTCTTCTGGGTTCGTCACCACGTGGATGCGCTGCCCGTTTACGGAGACCATCTGGCTTTTTTCTTTGTGCGGGGGTAAGCCCATCGTGGCACGGAGAGCGTTTACCCGTTCGGTGGTCGCTCGCCGGTTCTTGGATGCGTCGGCGTGTTTTTCGATCTCCTCAGCCAGCGCGAGGGTTAGGTTCGTCTTCTCAACCAAAAATATGCGGTCGTTCTCGTCCGGGATTGGGTCAACGAGCCCGTCGAAGAACCGAGGGGTGCCGATGTAGATGATGTGGGTGTTGTCTACTACGGAGCGGTCTAGCCCATAGGACAGTGCGGTACCAGAGGCGGTGAGCGTCAGGTTCTTGTTGAACAGCTCTACGGCGAAGTTTAAATACGTCACATATTCTTTCAGCGCTCGGGGTGCTGTTGGTCCAGAAAGCCAGAATTCAATATGTAGAGAGATCTTCTGGCCTTTCATCCCGAGGCTGGAGCTAGCGTGGACGATATAGCTGACATCGTGGAAAGGCGCCGGCAAACCTTGGATGATGTGCTCACAGGCTTCTTGGAGTACCGTGCGATCCAAGGGCGGTTCAAAGGCAGGCAGCGTCGGTAAGGTGAGCCCGTCGATGTCCAGGATCAAGTTTTCGGTCGGCGCGTCGCGGTCAACGGCGCCGGCACGGGACTCGTTTGAGAGGGGTTTGGTCAGGTACCCTTTGAGCATGCAGTCGCCGCGGGCGGCGTGTGTCTGGATATATTTAACTCGCTCGCGCAGGCCTTCACGCGACTTTTCAACTTCATAGTCGGTGCTGTTGAAGTGTTTGATCAGTGGGTACTGGCGAACCCCCTCCTTAGTGAAGGATTTGACCGAAGGAGTCCCGTGCGCACTGCCGATGAAGGATAGCTTCATAGAGTGTGCTCCAGTTATTCTGACGGTGCTCGGCGGCGCTCTAACCGGTCTACTTTGACATGGGCTGGTCCCCGGAAGACAAGGGTCACGGTTCCGTTGTCACGGACCCGGCTGACTTCCATTTCGATCTCGTTCCTCCCTTCGTTGATAAGAATGCGCTCGCCTTTGGTGCGCTCAAGGAACAGGGTGCTTGTTTTACTCATCGGTACCTCTACTTGCTGTAGCACTTATCGAATCCACCTTCGGCTTTCAGCACGAGCGTGCCGTTGTCGGCCCAGGAGGGGATGCGGGACATGAATTCTTTCATCTTGGCGAAGATCTCTGCTGCGTGCTCCGAGAGACCAATAGCGAGGATTTCATCGTGGACGGTCAGCACGACGCGGGCGAGGGCGCCGTAGCGATCCCTGTTCTTCAGGAGCCAGCGGTTGATGTCGAGCATGTTCATGGCGATGACGATACGGGCGAGGGCCTGGATGATGTTCTCCATCAGCTTGCCGCCGTACAGGTTGGTGATGAACTCCCCATTCCAGTAGGAGAATTGGATGCGCCCGCGTTCGTCCTCACTGGCTTTCAGGCCGGGGTAGTTAAGGTACATGCCGTTGGGGAGCTTGATGCGCTTGTGCTGGATGCGCAGGCATCCCCATTGGGTTTCTTCGCCTGGCTTGAGAGTGATCATCTCTCCGATGGCCTGCTGTGCGCGCTCCCACCCCTCGGTGATCTTGCTATATCCCCCGCGGTACTGGTTCCAAACGATATCCATGCACTGTTCGAGCGGTAGGTTGATCCGTCCTTTGGAACCTACATAGAGCGTGCGTTGCAGCTTCGGCGCCCCGGTCTGGTACCCCAATCCCAGGATGCAGGTCTTGGACACGAATCGCTGGTCAGGGTGTTCCTCGGCAGTGATGGGGTAACCGAAGACCTGCTCTCCGAACTCGCAGTAGAGGTCGCGCGTAGGGTCGGCGAAGACCTCCAGCATTTTGTGCTCCTGGTTGAACCAGGCGTTCATCCTGCCTTCGATGTTTGACTGGTCAGCTACGACGATCATATAACCGTCCGGCGCCATGATTGACTTTCGGTGCTCTGACCCCCGCTGGAGGTTTTGAGGGTTAGAGTTCCCGGTGACCGCTATTCGCCCGTTGTGGCGGTAGAGGAAATAGCCGGTTGTTGTGGTCGGGCAGTAGACTGGTCCGTGATAGTGGGCCTCTTCGCTTACATTGGAAGGCTCAAGGTGTGCCGTGTTTGTGGTCTTAATGTTGAGCGCAGATAAGAGCGTGCGACCACCGTTATTGGGCCTGTCGTAGTGTATGGAGGGCGTGTACCCGGATAGCGCTGCAGCTGTCGATAGCCAGGTTATGTTGTCATTATCGACTGAATAGTAAACCCAGCTTTTTTTGCGGGAATGAGAATCCCAATATCGCGTCTCCTCTACTAGCGCAGTTCTGGCTTCGGCGGTCAGCTGGAGTACCCAGGGGCCGAAGCCTTTACCATTATTGGATTTAGCGAGTACACCCTGTATCCAGGCTGTGTCTTGGAAAAGTATGGTGAATATTGAGTAGCCGTTGCTGAGGTTTTTTCGTGAGAACTGTATACCGGCAGCGTTGAGTATTTCTTCGGCTCGTTGAATCTTCCGTACTTTCTTCAGGCCGACGCTAGTAATCCCCGTCATGAAGCACCCGTCTGCCTGCACCATAGCAAGGACGCGGGCCTGCTCGGGGTGAATGGGAGCGTATCACAGGGGGTAAAGGTAGCAGTGGTCGGGATCTTGCGTGACCCCTTGAGGGTAATAAAGTGGCTAGCTTCTGGGGCCGCTGTAATTCTGTCTCGCGTCGTGCGGGGTAGAGTCGCGATCCGGTGGTTTGGAGTGAACCTCCCGCTAACCGAACTGTGGGAAAAACTGACCAACGGCCCTTGGTAGATGGATTTGTTCCAGGAAGGTATCTCCCATTTGGCGGCGAGAGTGTCACTCACGACGAGTATTGGGAGCCCCTCGGCTTCGGGGACAGGGACCCACCCCGCAGGTGTGAGGACTTCGTGGTCAGGTGTTACGCATTTGTTTGTCCCACCCCAACGACCCGTATGGCTGACATAGTAATTAAGGGGCATGGCCAGGCGGCCACCGTTGAGGCGCGCATGTTTGATCATGCGTTCGGCCCGACTCCTAGCGATGGTGGAGGCCACCCGGAGCCGGGCTTTCCAGATGTGCTGGTACTCGTTGTTCTCGCGGCAGAAATCGACAAAGGCCAATTCATCTTTGCCAAGGGCCGCTTTACGGTTGTCGGGGTTCTTGGCCGTGGGGGCGTCGATGATGGGGATATCAAGGCCCAAGTTGTCCTTCACCCAGGCGACAAATTTCTTCGGGCTGGCGAGCACGGAGCGGCTGACGCCGGATGCAGCGATGATGGCGTTGGTCTCGGTGTTGTATTCGTCGAGGAAGTCCAGAAGCCGTTGTTCGTCGATCTCCAGGACTGGGTGGATAAACGCTTGAAGCGTCAGATCGAGGAGTTCCATCTCATCGTCAGGGATCAGGGGCCAGAGGACCTTGAGGCAGGCGAACATGATATCGACATCGTTGTCGCAGTACCGGGCCATGCCGGCCTCTTGCTCGGGGTCCAGCTCATAAAGATTGGCGAAGGACTCCAGTTCTTTGCCCTTGCGGATGGTCTCGTCGTCGGGGTAGCACGAGACGCAGAGCGCCTCCAGGCTTGCTGAGCGCTGGTTCCATATCGCCTTGGACATGCGCTGGGTACACCAGTAGCGCGCTGCAGCGAGGCCGTAGAACCACGAGAGGATGGCTCCGTCGAACATGGCGTTGTGGGCGACCATGGTGTGGCCGTTCCCAGGGGTGAAAATCTCGTTGAGAACTTTCTCTAGTTCTGCGCTGGAGTACCACTTCGTGGGGCCATCGTCGATCTTGATGCTTCCCCCGAAGACCCTGAATCGCGGATCGAGGATATATTCCTCGTAGGTCAAGCTGCGGAGGCTGAATTTGTGGAGGATATGCCCCTTTTGTGCCCCTTTTCCGAAGGGTGTTTCAAAATCTAGGGACACGATGGACATGCGCTGTTTCCTATAGGCCGGTTTGCCAGTATAGGTGTTACCTATACCTCATCACTAATGGAAAATACCCCTTTCTCGGGTGTCAGCAGTAGAGCGGCGTGTGGGAGGGGTCGGATCGGGTGTTTACCCAGGGTCTGGCGAGCAGCTCGGCTGGACGGGTACCAGGATGGGTCAGGGTGTAGACCACGGGGTCGTTTGCGACTCTCCTGATCTCGATGACGTTGTCACGCATCAGGATGTTCATCTCCGCAGAGACTTGGGCGCGGTGTACTCCAGTCCCGGTTTCGAGAGCATCTAATGTGGCTCCCCCGCCGTTTTCAGCCAGGAAGTCCAGTAGGAGGGCGCGCCTGTTGTCGGCCGAGCTACTTCTTCGCATGGGAGAACATGCTTGGGTTGTACGGAGGTGTGATGCGTGAATCTTTGCCGACGCCCTGAGCGACGGCGGTGATGACCCCGCCACGGGCCAGGAACGCTGCTATGTCGGCGTCGAGTCGGGCGCGGTCAGTTATTACAGTTTGGGGTGGGTTGTGGCCTATGCTCATGGGGGTCTCCGTGAGGGCATGATGTGTGTCGAAATGAGGGCGGTATGTAGTCAGGATGTCGTGAGCGAGGCGGCCGATTTGGTCGGCGCGGCTATAGCAGCGATCGAGTTGGATGGTGGCGCAGGCTGCTGTGCGGATCTGGGAGAGGGCGTCTTCGACAAATGACTGGAATTGGGCTGGGGTCATGGTGTCCATAATAGGTAATACCTATATTCTAGTCAAGAAGTAAGGAGCTGCTGGGGCAGCTCCTGCGGCTCATTTGAAGAAATTTCCGTTGTCAGCGATGATGTCGTTGTGGTGTCCTTCTTCCCAATAGGCGTCGTCTTCATGCCATTCATCTGGGCGCAAGTGTAGCGGTGTATTTACAGTCCACCGCGTCCCAAACCCCGTCTCGACGTGGGAGGCCGTGTTTAGGAGGGAAGGGAAGTCGTCGTCTTCATCTGTTACGCCCTTACCCGCAAGGCCGGTATTCCACGGCTTCCCTGGACTGGAGGCGCTGGTTTTGGGCTGGCGGGCGTTGCCATAGTAGTCGATCCCGTGTGTGGCTCCGCTATAGAGGCTGTTTGGGTAGCCGTAGCCGTTGTAGGGGTAGATGTCCTGCTCGACAACGTTCTTGGCGAGGATCTCGTCCAGGCCCTCCAGAGGGTTGGTGGTGAAGGGGTAATAGACCCCGGTTGTTACGCAGGTGAATGCGACCCCGTGTTCCCGGTAATAGACATCAACCTTTGACGCGCCTTTCTTGTTCATAATGCCGCGGATCATGACTGGGTTAGACTCTAAGTGTTTTTGGATCATTTCCTCGTCCTGGCCGGAAGGGGAGACGCCCATATCCACGTGGCTGTGGTACCAGCCGATGAGCTTACCGGGGTCTTTGCCCTCGTCCATCAGCTTGAAGGCCAGCTCGTTGAGGCCCTGGGGGTCGATCTCGGTGGTGGTGGCGTGGACCTCCTGCTTGGGCACGAAGATCTCGGTGATCAGGAAGTGGTCGGCGCCATCACTGTCGGGTTCCAGCATCTCGGCATAACACATCCAACCCACCTCATCGTCGCAGGCTGCGATGATGTATCGCATTTGGAGTTCGACCTCCGGGGTGTAGGACACGCGAGGCGGTTGGGGGCCGGATTTCGGTGCCCCCTGGATTTCGGTGCGGGTAGCTGTCATCGCCGCCGTCGAGACCTTGTATTTGAAGGTGGGGGCTGGTGTGGTCGGTTTTGGTAAGGACCGGATGGGTGAAGGGGTTGTTCCTGGCTTACGCTGCTGTTGAGTAGTCACGGGGGTTCTCCATATTGACGATGAGGGGTTTCAGGAACAGGCTGATTTCGTATTCCACGGCGTTTCGGTCGGTAAGTAGGTTGATGAGCTGCCACACTGCCAGGTTGGCGATAACAGAGGCGGTAGGTCCCACCGAGATGCTGGAGCCGCAGACCGTGGTCTCGGTGCGCTCGTCAGTGGGTAGGGTCGCAGCCCAGTACATCAGCTGTTTTTTGTTGAGGCAGTTGATCGTGAAGATGTTGCCGTAGGACGACGCCATCCGGGTTTCGATCAGGCCGATGGTAGCGGACTGTACGCCGACCGGAGGGAAGAGAGCGCCGTAGATGTCGCGGCGGCTGGCCATACTGTCTGTGAGCAGGAGAACGATCCCAGGCATAGACTCGAAGGTTGTGTTGTCCTGGTCCACTTTTCGCGGGACGAAGGCCATACCCTCCGGGGGTTCTTTCCCTGTCTTGCGCGTGTAGTAGTCCCGTAGCGCATGGACCTTCGGCTTGCCAATGTCGTCGTGCAGGTAGATCTGGTTGGCCAGGTTGTGGGCCTCGACGTTGTCGAAGTCGTAGACCGTGATGTCGGTCATACCCAGCTCCACCAAGGCGAGCCAGATGCGGGAGCCGGTCGCGCCGGCCCCGATTATGTGAATAGGGACTTTGACTTTGGTCGGGTCGAAAATCGACTGGTGTCGGATGATTGAGAGGTCTGCCATGTCACGCTCCTGTGTGGCGAAGTTCTATTAAGGGTTCTGGATCTGAAGGGGTGCGAGGACGTGGAACTCGATGTCATCGTGATAGTAGTGCTCGGCTTCGTCCTCGTCGTAGTCCGTGTCGCGGACCTTGCCGCGGCAGATAAACGTGGGCCACGAGGTACTGTCATCGGTGAAAAGTTCGAGAACGTCCCCTTCCTCGAAGCAACCGGCGTCCTCCAGCAGGGTGTAGGTATCCCCCTCTGTTACGGCGTGCTGTGGTCTGCCAGCCATTGGGTAGGGACGTTCATCGTTCCGTGCGCGCTCGCGGGCGATTTCTAGGTACACCTGATGGGTCAGCGGGGCTATCGCATCCCAAGGGATGCTGGCGTCGTTGCCTGTATCGTCATTATAGAAGGTAGGGGTGTCTCCCTGGGCGGGATCTTCTGCGAGGCGCACCGTGTCCCCAACGTCCCAGCCTGCTCCGTTGTCGGAGATCGCGACTTGGTAGATGTAGTCTTCGACAGCGAAATCTGGCATCTCTGTGAAAGGTCGAAGGAAAGGGACTGCCTCTGGAACTTGGGCTGGAGCTGGCCGGTTTTGAGCGGTGGTGATGAGTTTAGGGTTGAGATCGTCGAAGGAGAGACAGTGTTCCTCGTGATCGCTTCCGTCGCTGAAGAAAGGGCATGTGCTGCCGTCGTCTCTGATTAGGGTCACGATGGCCCCCGCGGGGGGAGCATCCGGGTCTCCTGTCCGTACTTCAAACACGTCGCCTACTGTTACATCGTGTTGTGGTCGACCATTGTAGGGGCGCCGTGTCTCGGAGGTGATGCGGTCGAAAGCTAGTCCGACGTATTCGTCATGGGTCAAAGGTGCGAACCGGCGGAAGAAGGCGTTAGCTGTCGAACCATCTGAGAGGCGTCTAAACTCAGGCGTGTCGGTGTCATAATCACCAGAAAGCTCCACCCAGTCCCCTATTTGCCAGCCTTGGTAGGGTCCGTTGACAAGCCGGAACACGTGTCCAACTCGTACCCCTTGGGGCCGGCCTGTCAGGCAGGGGTTGTCTGGTTCTGTCTCTGGTTCTGCGGCGGTGATGGGGGCGAGGGCGTCCCAAGAGATGGCGTAATGGCTCTGCGTTGGAGTGTTGAAGTAGGGGCAGTAGGATCGGTCGTCACGTGACAATGTGACGATGGTGCCTACAGCTATTCCGGCACCCCCTCTGATTACTTGGAACATATCACCAACGGCAACAGGGTGTTCGGGGCGGCCGCCGGAGGGATAAGGACTGCGTTCGGGTTCGGAGTACGGCGTCAGGTAGCGGAAAGCCATGCAGACTTCCCGCCCTTCTTGGGTGCGGAAAAAGGGGCAGGTAGAGGTGTCGTCGCGCCGCAGGGTGAGGATCGTACCCGCCGATAACCCCCCTTCGTCAGCGACCATACGGAACTGCTCACCTACGGGGACTGGGTAGGGGGGCCTGGAGCCGTCGGCGAACGGACTGACGGTGGGCGGGGCGACTGTGGGCGCTACCGGTGCTGGTGCTGGTGCCGGTGCCGGAGCAGAGGGGCGCCTACGCTCGTGGGCTTGGCAGCGCTCTGCGGTAAGCTGAGGACTGCTGTCAACTAGCACGCCCGAATCGTCAGGTGACCATGGATCGGGGGCGGGGTCGTCTCCTTGGTAATGCTCGCAGTCGTGCCCCTCGCCCCAGCGGATGGCATAGCGGCCCGCGGAATCTTCGGAGTCGAACTGAGCGAGGAACATGATGTACATCTCGATGACGCCAGCATAGTCGCCGGCGTGCTCCAGCTCGGTGATAGTTGGCCCGAAGTCACCCAGGCAGGGTTCTGTATCAGAGATCCAGTGAGGGTGGATCAGTTCGCGATCATCGTAGGCTTCGTACCTGTGCCCCAGAACAGAGTCAATGTCCAGTTTGGCCCTGGCGGGGTTGAGCCGGAAGTCGAGCACTAAGGGCTCGATGAGGATGTCATCTTTCCTATACTCATTGTCGCTGCGTGCGTCGCTGGCGTAGATCTCGTTGGTATAGATCCGTAGATAGGTGAGATCGTTTTCGGGGGTGACGCGGGCGAGCGCCTGCTCCACACCTGTCATTCGACCAACGTCATTAACCAATTTTTCCAAGTCAATTGTCCTTTTGCCGGTGGAGTTGAACTCCGCTAGGCCGCGCTCGAATTGGAGCTTGTTCAGTTGTTCCTCGCAGGCGGCCAAGTTTCTGGTGTACTGTGGGATGCGGCGCTTGTAGCTCCTCCAGGTGTCGCGGATACTGACCAGCGTGGTTTTGGGGGCATTCAAGATTGCGTTGATGGTCGCGGGGTGGCGATGGCCGAGCTGTTCCAACAGTTGGATGGGCTGTCGACCTCCGGTTACTGCTGAGTAGAAGCGGGCGAGCATCTGGGCGTTGGTGCGGCAAGCGATGTGGTCTGCGAGAGCGTGGTACGTGGGGCGTGCGGCCAGGTATTCTCGAATCGCCTGCTCCTTGCGGGAGATGGACGAGAGGCGGGCGGATTCTGTGGTTTGTTGGTCGTTGCGGAGGGAGTCGATTGTGTTGTTCAGGTCTTGAAGGGCCTGGTTTATCAAGGTCTGCGTGAAGCTAGCCATTGTGTATTCCTCTACATGACTGGGCGGAGAAGTGAGTGCGGGCACTCGAATATGGCCCGTGCCGGCGTGAACCGGCACGGGGAGTCTCTCAGGTGGTGCTGGGTGCTACTTCGGGTGCTAGCTGTTGCCCTTGGCACCAACTGACAAAGCAACGCGCTGGCCGTCGCGCAGCGGGGTGTCCAGTGTCGCGTTGGAAACACCGTCGACCTGGATCGCGTAGCCTTCGGAAGACTGGCTAGCCGCGTCCAATGCGTCGCGAACGGTGGCACCGTCGTTCAGTGCAACTTCTTTTACGGTGCCGGGTACTACTACTACTTTAATGGAGATCATACTGTGTATCCTTTTGGGTTGTGGTGTGGCGAAGGTTACCCACTCGGGTGCCACGAATCCGAATGGGGTTTGAATAGGTAACACCTATATTTGCGCTCAAATAGTAGGCGAGCCGAAGCGGGCAGTGATGTAGTTCAGCGCTCTTTGGCGCTCTTCCCGCGAGGTTATCGGGTAGAAATTCTCCACGACCTGAGCCAAGCAATGGATCATGTCCAGTTCGATGTCGTGGGTAGCCATCGGCGTGTCGAGTGTCAATTGTCCTTTGTCCTCCTCCACGGTGTCTTCGGCGGGGGCGGGTGGTACCAAGGACATCACTGGGCCTTGGTAGTTGATGCGCTGCTTCTCCTCTCTCATCCAACCTTTGAGTGTTTCGAGGGTGGTTTCCCGTAGCGTCGTGGCTTCCCCGCTGAACACTTTGGCGACGCGCTGGTAGCCAGTCTCGTGGACGATCCGTGAGATCGGGATCTTCTGCTCTTCGCAGAAGCGGCGGAACTCCCGTACCACTCCGGCTACTGCTGGGCGGCAATTGCGGCCTGGGTTGGCGGCGATGCGTGCTGTTCTCATGCTGTTGTCTCCACGTTATTTTGCCTGTTGAGCCATTCGATCAGTTCGTGCTTCCCTGTAGGGATTTCGACCGGGGTGACGCCGATCATCGTGAAACCTTCTTTCTGGAGATGGGAGTGCTCCCTTAGTGCGTGTTTCTGGTTGGCGTAGTATTCATCGATCTGGGTGTTGGTCTCCTCGTTTATGTAGCGCAGGCGGTGGCACTGCATCAGCGTGGCTCCATGCAGGTGGTGTCGTAGTTTCCGCGATAGTCAGGCCAGCCCAGGTCGGTGTGCTCCCGCCCGAGGCGCACCATCTCGCAGTAGTGTTTCTGTTCCTCGGCGACGGTCTGTACGTCAGGGGTGGTTACTATCCCTAGAATACCTACGCATGCCAGGCAGATGATCGCTGTTGTCGTTGCTTTTTCCATAGCGTTCACTCTCTTGAAATCGGTGCCGGCGAATTCATTGGTCTTGAGGTACCCCACCGGCAGGGACCACTTTGCTCTCGGATAGGTGGCTTGCAGAGCCAGCAGTGACCCTGGTTAGAAGGCCAAGGACTTGGGTCTGGTTGCAAGCCGTGATCGTTTGGGTTAACCGGTTCAGAGCGCCCTGTTGGGGGTTGTATCGTTGGGGACCAACCCATCGTTGGCTCCTGTCGCCGGCGCCTTCTCGTGCGTGTCCAGGATCTTGACCAGCGCGTCCATGTTGTCGCGGTGGCGCTGCTGTTGGGCCAGGATGTAGGTTGAGGTGATACCTACATCTTTCAGCTTGTCGATGGCTTCCTTTTGCGCTTCGATGTAGCGGATCAGGGTCTCGGGGCTCAGGTCAGTGGCCCGCTGTCCGTTGACGAGGGTCACTTGTTCGATGGTTACTGTAGTGGTCATGGGTGCTTCCTTAGTGGTTAGTGCGTGTATGACCTCGTCCCGGGTAATGCTGGGTATCGAGGGGATGCGGTTGAGTGCGTAAGTCGCCATAGCCGTTTTGCCTGCGCGCCTGCCGCTGGACAGGGAGCGCCACATGCGGGAGCGGGCTTGGTGTTCGGGGTCAGTTGTGTAAAAGGTGGCGCCCCAGATGCTCTTTGGACACTGGGTGATGCCATTTTCCTGGTGGTTCCACTCGGCCGGGGTCATTTCCTGCCAGAGGTCGCAATCCCCCTCCGGGTTCGACCCGCGCCCCTGGGTGTCCTTAATTAATGTTTGCCCTTTTGGCATCTTGTAAATCTTGCCGGCAACGAAGTCGCGGATACTGTTTTCTTTGAGCCGCTTGAAGTAGCGATCCCTGCCTTCTTCTTCTTGCTTGCCCCACTCGGCCTTAGTTACTTCTTCCCAGTATTTTGCGTTGCGGGGAGCGAGGGGTGCTACTTTGTTTCCGACGGCATCCCGGAATGTGGTTGCCCCTTTTAGGACTCTGTAGATTGAACCGTGGACAAGGGCATATACTTCACTATTTCCGATCCGTTTGAAGTAGCGATCGCCGCCGTCGGCTTCTTGCGCATCCCACTCGGCCTTGGTCACTTCTTCCCAAGGATTTTCACCAGGGCTCCAGCTCCCATCGGGGGTTGATTTCAACCCAGTGGTGCCTATAAGGCATTGCTCCCCGCCTGGTAGTTTGTATATTTTGCTCACAGTGAATTCCCGGGCGGAGGCGTTGCTGACCCGGGTCCGCTTAAAGTAGCGATCGTCACTTGCCTCGGGTCCTTTGACCTGGGTCCAGCGTGGGGAGTCTTTCCACCCCCTGGTATAGCTCTGCCCTTGTTCGTCTACGGTCTTTATTCCCCTGGTGTTGGGGTTGTCGTTGAAGACATAAACTTTGCCCTGGATAAACCTGGATGGGTTGTCGGATTTATTGTATCGGAAGTAATATTTCACGCTCCCTCCTTGAGATCAGCGAAGCCCGTGAGTTGGTATTGGTCGGTCCAGGTCGCGCGACAGTCGCCACAGGACATGGGTTGGGAAGCATGAGGACTATCGACGTCGACCGAACCCCCCTGTAAGTCGTTGGAGCCGCAGGTTGGGCAGTGCTCTCCTTCTTTCTCGAGGTACTGTGTTTGCGCCGCTTCTTGGATGAACAAGTTCAAATGCCGCACGCCTTCTTCGTAGTGGTCGACGGTGCATATCAACTTCTTGATGTCCTCCAGTCTTTGGATGTCGATCATTGCTGTTCGTCCCTTATGTCGTAGCACCCTTCGCAGAGCGGCCCTTCGTCGTTGTGGTGGATCTCGTCTTCTTCGCAGCGGCCGGTGGGCTCGTCACAGTCGAGGCAGAGTTGTACCGCGGTCATGCTCGAACCGCTGCAAATACTTGTTCGAGGGTGGCTTCGTTTACCCTAACGGCGTTGACCAGGTGCATCCGTGCTCGCCTGCCATGGTTTGATCGTTGCCATGCCTCGACGCTCGACATTTCTGTATCGTGGAACGATTGGAGTGAGAGCAGCACGGCGTCGTAGCGGTCGAGTGCCTCCTGTAGTTGTTTTCTTTGTTGTTCGCCGAGCTTGGTGTAGTAGTCGCTGGGTATCGTATAGTTGAGTTCGTCTGCTGAGCAGTTGATGCCTTTTTCGCGTAGGTGGCGCAGGAGGTCTTCTGGGAGAATGCCACCTACGATGCAGCGGCTAGTCGAGCTGTCGGATGAATAGAAACAACCAGTGGAGTCTCGTGCGCAGGTGCCTTGCTTCTCAAGGCGTGCGAGTGCTTCCTCGGCCACCTGCTTATCGGTCCAGCCGGCGTTGTACATGTCGACGATCGTTTCTTCGCTCATTACTTCTGTTCCCACCAGTAGAGGCGGCCTTGTGCCGTGTAGGGCTGCATGGCGACCAAGCCGATCGGGCCTAGACACCAGAGCGTCAGGGCCGCCAGGGTGTCTGCTACTCGATGCGCCCTGGCAAAGCGGTAGGTTCCTATGCTCTGGAACGTGGCGTAGGCGTATCCGGCAGCCAAGTATCCGCAGTAGGCCCAGAGGGCGATGAGTGCTGCTATGAGAAAAAACATATGTGGTCCTTGTGGTTAAATGGTGCCGGTGCCGACGGGACGCTGCCCGGTCAGGGCCGCCCAGCTCACTGGGAACAGTGTCTGGATGATGGCATCCCACTGCTTGGCCAGGTCCTGGATCTCCTTCTGCGCGTGAGAGTCGATGCGCTGCTTGTAAGCACGGGCCCAGGCTGCCAGTGAGCCGGTGACGTAGTAGCTGGTGTACATGGATTGGGGCAGGACCATACGGGCCTGCTCCGGTGCTACGTCCCACTCCAGGAGTTTGTTGTAATTAAACTCCGCGTCTTCCATCCAGCGATCGAACCAGTGTTCTACAGGGTGGTGCTCGGGCTCACCATAGGGGTTGACGAATTCTTTAATGGTGCGGTCTCCGCTACCCTGCTTGATGCTGGCATCGGGGCGGGCACGCCATACGTCAGGCGAGAAGAACTCTGGAGTATCGTCGACATAGCGCCGGCTGACCTCGTTGTACGTGAAGCCCACCATGTGCTTGAAGCGCTGACGTGCCACGAAGATCGGGATGGTTTCCCGCATGGTAATCATCGGGTGACTGAACGGTGTCCAGTGGCCGTTGCGGGCCAGGTAGCTGATGAGCCGGGCATCCTCTTCCTTCAGAATGCCAGTAGGGAGGCCATGCCCGTCCGGGGAGTTTTCGTCGGTGGCCCAGTCACTCTCCTTGTCGAAGGAGACTCGTGCGGCATTGACGACCCGGAGGTCGTCGCCCATGTGGTCGATATAATCAGCTTTCATCGTAGAGTTTCCTTTTCCCTTTCGTGGGTGGTCATGGGTCGCTCGGATACTGGCAACAGCTGTTCGTGCTGGCACCGCCATCTGCGTTGTATCCCTGAGCATAGATAGTTCAGGGTCTCCTCGTAGAAAGGGTTGCGGGCGTGCTCCTCGAAGTCCTCTTTGATTTCGCCGTAGATCCAGCCCCCGCACTCTTTGCTGATCCAGCTGCGGACGACCAGGCAGTGGGCACAGGTCTTGTGGGTGTTGATCTTGCCCTCGAACAGGAGTCCTTCGTTCAGGTACACTTCTCCTTTGCCAATTGTCCTGTGACACTCGGCGCAGACGTGTTCTTTTCTGGCGCGCTGTTGCTTCTCGTGGAGCACGGTGCAGCGTTCGTCGGCGTCGTCGATCATGCACATGGTGTGTTGCCCTCTATCTGTGTTGCTTTGAGTTTGACTTCGACGCAGCTCGTACAGGCTGTGCCGATGACCCTCCAACGGTAAGGAGTGCCTTTAGGCTTTACGGCTTTCCGCACCAGGTATCGTTCGGAAAGGAGCGCCGTGGGCGTTTGGCAGTAGTAGCAGTTCATTCTGCTTCGGGCACTGGTTCGTTGAGCAGCGCTTCGTAGTCCGGTATCGAGAGCCACGCGATTGGGTTCGCTACTGTTTCCCAGTTGCTGTATTGCAGAAACCACCAGGCTGGGATGTGGCCCCCGTCGAAGTATTCGTTTTCGCCGCCCCAAACGATCACGTGAGGGCCATCATCTGCGTAATCTAGTCCTTCGGCATGTGCTCCGTAAGTGGTGAGGAGGCCACTATCGAGGACGTATATATCCGCATCGTGCCGGCACAACCCGACGATGGGTCTGTCTTTCGGGGCGGTGGACATTGGTTGCCAACCCGGGACTGTGCTCCTTGTCTGGGATTGGAGTAGCTGGCCTTTTAACCAGTTGATCTCTTGGTCGCGCCATGCGAGTTCCGCTGCGATGGCTGACGTGGAGTGCAGGTTCTCGACGACCATGGCCATGAGGTGGTTCATGTACAGGTGTCCGAGGCTGCGAATGTCTCGGCCTGCGTAGAGTTTCAGGGTCATGAGGTGCTCCTCGGGGCTACCGGGTAGGGCCGCCATGCTTTGGGGGCTTCCTTGTCTGTCTCGTAGCAGTCTTGGCTGTCGTTCCATCGAGCGTTATGCCACTCGGTGCCGTCGCCAAAGCGGAAGCATTCGCGTATCCCGCGAGGGTTGAAGTCATCGCAGATCCAGTTGGGGTGCCAGCCGATGACAGGCTCGCCCTCTGGCGGCAGTTTTTCGTGGATGTAGGACCACTCTGCGGCTACCACATCTGCTGCTGCCCGTAGGCGCTTCGCGTATCTGATGTTCATGTCGAACGTAGTGTGGGCGCTGACTACATAATTGGCGGCGTCATCGAGCAGTTGTTCGAGGTCGGATGTCATACTCCTGGCTCCTGGGCCGCGCGTCTTTTGATTTCGGCGTAGGTTCGTGGGTTTACGTACACGGTTATCCCATCCCTCATCATCTCTGTGTCTGCTATGCAGTTCTTCCATCCGGTGATTCGGGCGACCATTTGCTTTCTGGGGCCAAACCGGCGCTTGGCTTTGCGAAGCTCGCGGGTTATTACCGGGGCGTCGGGGACTACCTTCACTACGAGTCCGGCGAACATTACGAAGGGGCTATACACCGTGGGATGCCTCATAAATGGCCCGCACCTTCTCGGCCTCTTCCATCAGGCAGTGGTCGTCCAGCCAGCGCGCTACGTCTTCTGCTTCCTCGGCGTATGTCTTCGTGCGGAGTAGTGACTCCAGCTCCGTGACACGGGTCTTGAGTCGCTTGATTTCTTCGTCGCCCTTGTTCATGAGCCAAATTAGAGCGCCAAGTTCGAGATCGTCTGGTATTTCTCCGCCGTCTCGGTGGTAGGCAGCTTCCAGCATCTCTGCCGTCCCACGCAATTGTGCTTCAATGTCTTTTTTCATCGTGTTAACCCTACTTCGTCCAGAGCGCCTCAACAGGCCAACCTTTGGCTACCCACCTTTTTGCAACTTCTCGGTCGTATGTAGTGGCTGATCGGTCGGTCAGATAGTCTTCGGTGCGCCACGCTGCCGGCTCACTTTTCGCGCTACCTTTTCGCAGGTGCTCGGGCCATCCGAGTGACAACACATTGGTTTTTACGACCATGGAGATGACGTCGCCTTCGGTAAACCAGATCTGCGCGTGTTGCCCACCCGCCGGGGGCTGTGCGGCTAGCACCAGCGTCCCGTGCAGGTCGTGGTGGTCCTGCAAGGACGAAGGCTGGTTGATCCACATCCGTTTCACACCGCTTTCCTATTCCTCATCAGCCAGGCGAAGAAGCCTTCACTCGCCGGAGCCGTGGGCTTGTTGCGGTGCTTCGCCTTGGCCTCGCTGCGCTGCGCCTTACGCTCTTTCAGGCTCAGTCCCTGGTGCTGCTTGAATGGACGCCAGGGCTTCGGCGCGTGGCTTCCGGTCGGCAAGGTGCCGCTGCGTTTGCCGCGGGCGTGCTGTCGGGGCATGAATATGTTTTCGTTTGTCATTATGCTTTCCTTTTCCTTGAGTAGGCGACCCACTCATCGAGCATGGCGGCCAAGAACTCACACAGGTCTCTGCGGTTCTCGCCGTAGGTCTCTTGCCATTTGTCGATGCCGTTGTAGTGGAAGGCGACGCCAGCATCGGCTCGCGGGTGCGGGGCAGGGAAGTCGGGGTTGCCGCTGTAGAGGGGCCAATGGTGCATCAGGGCCGTTACTACCGTGCTGCTGTCTGGGCCGAAGCGGTGCTGCAGGTGGTGGCATATCCCCCAAATGTTTCTTCCCCATAGGAAGACACACTCAGGGCCGGTGTCGCTGTCCGCCCACTCACGCAAGGTTTCAGCGACCTCTTCGCACCAGATTCTCTCCATCTTGCGTCTGTGGGTTGTCACGCTGCGTCCTCCATGAACAACCCTTCGGGCTCGGACAGGATGATCTTCTGGATTTCGGTGAAGGTCATGCCAGAGTCGTTCCGTAGCGCGAGGCTTGTCCGGTCTCGCCCGTTCTCGGCCCCGAAGTAGTAGCGTCCGGAAGCGCCCTTGAGGCCCAACCACGCCTGCACGACGCGGAAGGGGCCGGCGAGTTTGTCGTCACCGAATTTGCCGGATTCGCCGGGTCTTCGGGGGAGGCGGTTGCCTGTCTCGCGCTCGTAAAGCACACAGGCCACGCCCAAGCAGCACAGGCCGTCCTTCTCGGAGCCCAGCGTATTTCTCCCTTGTTTGAAGTTGGGCAGCTCTTTGGCCCACATTTTCGCGTTCTCGTTCACGAGCGGGTCTCCTCGTACAGTTGACGCAGGTCCTCTTCACTGAATCCTGTGTCAGTGGTCAGTTGTTTGATGGCCCTGGTGTTGTTGTCGTGAAAACGCTGGAGGGCTTTGAGTATGGGGAGGTAGTGTTTGAGCGAGTTTGTCACTTTGGGTAGCAAGTGGTATTCGCTCAACCTGTCAGCTAAATTACCGACGGACCAGTGCAGCTCTTTCTTGTGGATAGCCATCAATGCGTAGTCGGGGAGCAGCAGACCGACGGCACAGCGGTTCGGGTGGTCGAGGGAGGAGTAGACGCAACCGCTGCCGTTTGCGTTCATCGCGCGAGTGCCTTGTTTTTTCAGGAGCGTGAGCGCGTGTCCTGCGACCTTTGACGCGGGCCAGTTGTCGGCGTGCATTTGTACGATGTCCATCACTTGCTCCTGTAAGTGCCCCGCTGCATCAGCGAGGAAGTGACGATATAGGTAACACCTATACCGCGTCAATAGGTAATACCTATATTTCTGTTTGAGGCTCCGTCCAGAGATGTGCCCTGGCCCGGGGGTGGCGTAGCCGCCCTGGCGCTGGGGCCTGGCCGGCTGCCGCTCCTGGCGCCGGGCCGGGGCGGAGTGGAAACGAGAAAAAGCCCCCCGTGAGGGGGCAGTGTTGCTAGCTGCGGCGACCGCGCAGGGCTGCGAGGATCGAGGCGCTACCCTCGGCTTTCTGCTCCTGCTTACGAGCCTCGTCCTTCTCCATCAGGCTGGCGGCCTCCTCGAAGCTGAACGCCTCGACCCACACGGTGGGCGACACCTGCTGCGAGTACAACGGCAGCGGGAAGGGGCGGTTGGTGCCGCTCTCCGCGACCTGCGCGTGGTAGAACAGGATGCTGAACACGTTGTGCAGCTTGTCCAGCTCCTCCAGCTGCTCGGCGAACGAGGGCGTCTCGTCGTCCCACGGCATGTCCTGCTGCGCAGCCCAGTCGGCCACGGACAGCTCAAGGCCGTCGACCCCGCGGCTGGCGCCTGTGCTCCGTGCCACCAGATTGTGCTGGTCGAGCTGGCAGCGGCGAGCGGTGTACCACACGTTGCGTGTGCATTGCTTCAGGATCGCCTTGAGGTGCGGCTGGCACAGCGTCGGCTTGGCCGCGGGGCACAAGTTGATGACGATCTCATCCAGCGGGATGCCTGCCAGATAAGAATCGACCACTGCCCGTTGAACTTCGTCGAGGTTGGCCCACCCGGACATGGTCTCGAAGGCCTTGGAGACCATGAAGCGCAGGGCTTCGGTTTCCACGATCTCGATGTCGTGCGTGGCTGCTTTGGCTTCTTGCGGGCTCGGCTGTGGGGGGTAGACCAGCGTGTCGATTTCGCTGAAGTTGTTTACTGCTTGAGTTGCTGCGTTCATGGTGGATCTCCTTTACCGCTGTGCGGTTGGTTGTTGAGCGTAATTGCTCACGGGATAGCACCCCCATTTCTGAGGGGTAGGGGTCAGGCCGCTTGTTGCTTGGCCTTGGTCAGGTACCAGTGGCCGTTGTCTTGTTCAAGGGCCAGTGGCTCACCGACGATCTTGATGACCGCGGCGATGTCGTGCGCTGTCGTCTCACCGGGCACGAAACAGGTGCCGTGTGTGGTGATCTGGTTGGCGGCGTTTACGTGAAAGTGGTTACCACCCATGGTTACATCTCCATCCAGTGACAGGTTGAGTGAAGGCCAGCGCTGTGGCCGTCCGAGGCGTACTCCAGCAGCAGGCTGTCGCCGCGTGGATCTGCCTCGGGCTGTTGGCACCGGCTACTGCCAGCGTTCAGTAGAGAGACGCACGCGGGCTCTGAGTAGGTGTCCTCGCCGAAGATCTCCTGCATGATCTCGTCCATTTCGTATGACATGTGTTGCTCCTTCGTTTACAGGCGGGATGCCTGTTCACGAGCCAACACCCCCCATTGCTGGAGGGTGTGTGGTTAGGGGGTGATGCGGACCAGCGCGGCAACGCTCCCGAACTGGTTGACGCTGGCCCTTTTCCCTGTGTCCTTGACCACGCCGGCCGCAGTGAGGGCTTCGAGGATGCCAGTGTTCTCGCTCCACGTTTTGATCCACGTGTGCTCGTGCGGGCAGCGCACCTCGGGGATGTTCACCGATGCTGTGGCGATCGGAGAGCCGTCGCTGGCGTCTACCAGCTGGAGGGCCGCGCGACCGTTGTTATAGGCCGCTTGACGGAGGACGCAGTTGAAGTTCAGGAATGTGATCATGGGTTGTGCTCCTATGTTCAGGGACGGTTGCCCTGTGCATGGGATAACACCCCCATTATTGGAGGGCTGAGGTTACTCGGTCGTTGACGGTTGCCAGAAGCCGGGCGCAGTCTCCGTGTACGACATCAGATCGAGGTACTGGGCCACTTGCCGCTCGCCGATGTTGTAGGGGCGTGAACGGTTGAGCAGGCTGTCAGTGATGAAGGAGGCGTTGGCGGCAATTGCTCGCTTAATCTCCTCGAAGTCAGGCTCTTTGCGGCCGCCCCGGTTGCCCTCGACGGATATGAAGACCACATCCCTGTCGGTGTAGTCGCCGCAGTTGGCTCGCTCTCCCCATGCCTTGCGGTATTTCTCGGTGGAGGAGCGAGATGACCCCTGACCTATGAACTTGGTCGCTTGGTCGGATTTGATCTGGTCCTTGGCGGTGTATGGGCCAGTGACTGGTAGGATGACGCGCATGGTGTGTTCCTTCTCGCAGGGAATTCTGCACAAGATAACACCCCCATTGCTGAGGGGTTGGTGTTGGGGGGTTGGTGTTAGAACTCAATCCAAGGGATGCTGTGCTCCTTGAGCCACGCGGTGAGTGGAGCGTAGGTGTAGCCCCATCGGTTGGCGCGGATGACGAAGTTCTCGGGTGAGCCATTGTCTTCGACCCACCAGTCCATGCCGGGGACTTGCACACAGGTCGCTGTCCGCTGCAGCCAGTGTAGGTAGCCCGGGCTTGCTTCCCCCTGCGCTACCTGTTCCCGGGCCACTTCGATGTCGCTGGGGTCACCGTTTGGGATGTCTTTGGTGGAGATGCCAGCTTTGGTGGCCAGTATGCGGTGGAATGCTATGTCTAAGCCCATGATGTGCTCCTTGATGAGCGGAATTGCTCACGAGGCAATACCCCCATTATCGGAGGGCTGAGGTTACGCTGCGGCCTGGAAACCCCACTGTTCTTCCTGGTCTTGAAGAATCAGGGTGGTGCGTACCGTGTTGAAGTGCTGGATAGCCTCCTCCTCAGTGGTGAAGAGGGTGTGGCTGCGCAGGGCCATGCCGTCTCTACCTACCCTGTCGTAGGTCTGCATGGAGGTGGAGCCGCCCCCCTTGTGGCTGTAGGAGGTGACCACCTGTATGTGGCGGTGGAAGCCGGTATAGTGGCAGACTGTTTTTATGTTCATGAGGATACTCCTGTGGCCTGTGGCGGCACGAGGCCGTTCCCGGGGAGGTTGACACTTGCCCTGTGTCCTTTGCCCTACACTGTATCTAGGGTGTGTCAGGGTTTGAGTACGAGGTGTTTGTCGGAACCGGTTCTCTCCCCTCTTCCGGGCGCACACCGCTTCCCACCAATCGCTATACATACCAAGGTGATGGCGCTTGCCCCCTGAGCTGATGTAGGTCTGCCATTGTTGCCGGTTTGCGATCCATGACATCCCCTTGAGGGTGCGCATGCTCGCGGAGGTGTTGTGCCGCATGTCAGTTGTCCTTTGTCGGAGGTCGGTTGACGGTTGGATGCGATACTGACGCCCACGGAGGGGTCTCCCGGTGAGCGAAATTGCTCACGAGACAATACCCCCATTAGGGGTCAATTGACGGTTGTCAAGTGTTAATTGTCGAGGGCCGAGGGACTGTTGACGTTGTTGACGTTTTGTTGACGTTTTTTTTGAGCAAACGTAACACCGTAGACCCGCATGTACACTGGGCTGGAGGGGTGGTTTTTGGCAGTGTTGACGTTGTTGACGTTTCTGCCGGTTAACTGGTAAATGAGACACTCGATTTTAAAAGTGTTGGATTCTGTGCTTTCTGACCTTTAACGTCAACATGTCAACAAAACACTGTTATATCCTGTAAACCCAGCAACCGCGTGCCCTCCAGCTGTTGACGTTTCAGAAAAACAAACGTAACACATGTAACACCTTTGCCCGTTTGTGACGCCCTCTGTCCCCCGTCCCCCAAACTTGCACACAGGTCAAAGGTCACTGCAACCGAGCCAAGGGCCAAAAGGTAATATTCACAACCTTTTTCACCCGACCCTTTCTGTCCCTGTATGTCCCTCTAACAAGGACCAAGGACACGCGACGTATGCCTGTTGACAAGCGACATTACCCACAACACAACACCCCCATGCCTTGTGATGCCTCACCTGGCACAGGGCACCTGACCCAGGACACAGGCCACCTGGCGTGGACGGAGGGCTGCTGACCCGAATCCCGGTAGGGGGTGGCTGCCTGTGGCACGTGACCTGTGACCTGTGCCACAGGACGCCTGACAGCGTGCGTTGGCTTGCTACTGGGCGCGATGTGCGGGGAACTTTGTCGGGGGTCCCTGCGGCTTTCGGAAGTCGCTTGAGAGTGGACGCTTGTCGGGGGACAGGGGACCTGCGACGCGGGGACCCGTATAACGACACAGGCACCTGTCCACTGACATTTGTCCCCTGCAAAAAATTCTGCGCTAAAAAATTATTCGCAGGGGTGCCTTATCGCGAGGTAGCCAGCAATGGCTTCTTCTGGGGAGTATTTGCCCTCGGGGTCGAGCCTGGGCAGTGCGTACCGGATCTCTTCCTCCAGGGAGTCGCCTGTAACACCAGCGTCTGCCGAGGCACACCAACGAACGCCGGCAGTGGCGGCGATCACCCCTGGATAAACCCGGACATAAAGCCTGGGTTGGCGGGGTCGTTGTCGTACTGGAGGAACTCGACGAATTCCTTTGTAGTGAGTTCTTCACCAAAGGACAAAGGACACGTGACCAGGAGCAGGGCACAGAGGGCAGCAGAGCCCCTATTCACAGGGGAATTCACGCTGGAGCAGGTTCAGGACTCCCTCGCTATGAGGTAGGGGGAGGAGGTCTGGGTGGAGGGAGATCCGAGAACGTACTAACGCTGACAGCTCAGTCAGGTCAAATGTTTCGGAGCACCAGAACGTATTCCGCGAACCGAAAGCAGCACCCATAACATACCCGTAGCTAAAGCTATCCACGTCAATGGAAGGCTCGGATTTTATTAACTGTACGAACTCGCCGGTAGTAGGTGCTCCAAAGGACAAAGGGCAAAGGACCAGAAACAAGGCAAAAAGGGCAGCGCGCATAGAGGGTAACTCCTTGGATTTTCTGCACTATACCTTGTTTCGCTGGTGGCTGCCAAAGCGATAGGAGTATAGGTATTACCTATATTATAATCGGGGCCATGACTGAGCCCGCCACCTTCACAGACCCCGAGTACGCCCAAGTCCGTGGGATCTATGCGTATTTGAATATTGAGGCCCTGACCGTCCAGGAGGAGACCTTCTTCCTGAACCACATCCGTGGGGTCTCCCTGAGCGCGTCAGCGAAAGCGGCCGGCATGTCCCCGACCAGGGGAAAAGAGCTGCTGGGCCGGCCAGGCATGGACAAGCTGCGGGAGTATTTCCGCAACCAGATGATCCAGGGCATCCGCTTCGATATCGACGTGGCGACGAGCATGTACCTGGAGGCGCACCGCAAAGCCTTCAACGCGACCGAAGAGATCAAAGCGACCGACAGCCTCGCGAAGCTCCACATGCTGGGCGGGTTCGCCCCGGTGCAGGTCATCGTGCGTGAGCAGGAGACGAAAGAGGCCGAAGGCCGCGACATCACACCCCCGAAAACAACCAAAGCGCTCGAACGTATGGACGAGGTGGCGTTGATGCGCCTTGCCGATATGGACGGGCTGAATAGCCTGGACCCCGTGGCAGATGACGACGACACAGGTTCAGGGACACAGGACGGGGACGAGCCGAGCGCTGAACCCCAATGGGAGCTAGTAGATGACTGATGAAGCACTAGGAACCGCGCCGAGCGTGTCACTGGCCGATGTGCGGGCGAACATGGTCAACGTGGAGATCGTGAAGCACGTGTCGAAGTCGGGGCAGATCCTCCGCTGGGCAGTGATCGAGGCCCAGAACGGCTTCGCGGTCACTGGCCGGCCCTCCTGCGCCGTATCGGCCGAGAACGACAACGCTGCGAAGGGGGAGAAGGTCGCCATCGAGAACACGGAGAACGAGATGTGGCCCCTGATGGGCTACGCGCTGCGCGAGAAACTGCAGTCGTGAGCGACCGCCGCGATCCAGAGCGCCTCGGGCGTTACCTACACGACTACTACGATGACAAGCTGATGCTGGTCGTAGACCGCTACGCTGATGGCGCCTTCATGAGCAACGCGGTGCTGTATCCGGTGCTTTTGCTGGCCGGCTGCGGCGTCGCTGCACTGTTGAAGATCCTCGTTAGCGCGTGACAGAGGCTGCTGCCAAGCTCGGTCTACTCTCTGCTGAGGAGCTGGAGCGGCGGGATAACGACCCGGAAGTCCTGAAAGAGATCCGGCGTGACCGGAAGGATCGGTTGGCCTTCGGCAAGCGGCTCAGGGAGCAGGAGGAGGCCGAGCGGCAGGCGCTGCAGGACCGGCCGGCCGAGCTGGCCCGCCGGGAGCTGGCCCGACGCGCCCTGTGCCAACAGAACTTCCTGCCGTTCGTGATGCGGTTCAGCCCTGAGTATGACCCGGGTTGGGTGCATAAGGACATTTGCCGGAGGTTGGAGCAGTTCAGCGAGGACGTGGCGGACCGCCTGTCACCGCGGCTGCTCCTGACCATGCCGCCCCGGCACGGTAAAAGTGAGCTGACCAGCAAGAAGTTCCCGGCGTGGCACCTGGGCAAGTTCCCCAAGCACGAGGTCATGGCGACGTCCTACTCGGGTTCGCTGTCGATGGGCTTTAGCCGGATCAACCGGGAGATCCTGCGGGACCCGGCATACCACGTGCTCTTTGAGACGCGCCTGAGCCACGACAGCCAGGGCGCGGAGGCGTGGACCACGACCGAAGGGGGTGGGTATACGTCCGCCGGCGTCGGGGGTGCGATCACAGGTAAAGGGGCACATGTCCTGGTGATCGACGACCCGGTCAAAAACCGGGAGGACGCCGAGAGTGAGGCGTCGCGCGAGAACACCTGGAACTGGTACACCTCGACCGCCTACACCCGCCTGGCGCCCGGCGGCGGCGTCCTGGTGATCTTGACGCGCTGGCACGATGACGACCTCGCCGGCCGGCTGATAACGGCCATGGGCGAGGGCGCAGACCAGTGGGAGATCGTGAACTACCCCGCTGAGGCGAAAGAGGACGAACCGTACCGCAAGAAGGGTATGGCGCTGCACCCGGCCCGGTACGACACCAAGGCCCTGCGCCGCATCCAGAAGATGATCGGCCCGCGAGATTGGGCAGCGCTCTACCAGCAGGACCCGGTGCCCGAGGAGGGCGCGTACTTCAACCGGGACAACATCGTCTGGTACGACTACGACGACCCGGTCTCCCTGCCGCCGGCCGACACCATGGTCGAGTACAGCGCCTGGGACTTGGCCATCGGCCAGCGGCAAGAGAACGACTTCAGTGTCGGCGGCGTCGTGTCGGTTGACCAGCATAGCCGCCTCTGGGTGCGGGACGTGTGGCGCGGGCACTGGGGCGCCAAGGACCTCTGCACCAAGATCCTGGACCTGCACGTGAAGTGGCGCTGCAACATGTACGGGATCGAGAAGGGGATGATTGAGATGTCGATCGGCCCGTTCCTGGAGGAGATGAAAAAAGAGCGAAAGCTGTGGGACTTCTATTACCACGAGCTGAAACCAGGCAAGCAGGACAAGGTGGCCCGGGCACGCGCCATCCAGGGCATGTTCGAGAGTGGCAAGGTCCATATCCCCTACAACGCGCCGTGGACCGATGCCTTCGTCAACGAGCTGTTGCGCTTCCCTACCGGGGTCAACGATGACCAGGTCGATTTCATTGCCTGGATTGGGATGATGCTGATGGTCATGGCGCCGGCCACGCTGATCAAAAAGAAGAAGCCCAGCTGGCGGGACAAATTAGCGAAGTTCAAGGTGAACGACACCACCGCAAAAAGCGCCATGAGCGCATAAAGGAGAACGGTATGAACTACTACAAAACAGGCACGCGGTTGACAGTGGAGACGGCCAGCAACGGCTACCTGGTGGCCACTGAGAAAGGGCGCTTCGTCGTGGAGTCCCTGGAGAAGCTGGTGGCTCTGATCCTGTCAACCACGACCAACCAGGCTGAGGTGGATCGGCTGCAGGGCCAGGACGACAAGGAGGACAACTCATGAGCCTGGGCGGGACGTTGGTCCGCTGGCTGCGGAGCCTGTCCGAAGGGACCTACCAGCATCGCAGCAGGGCGGAGTTGGTTGCCGCGGGAGAGGATGGGGACCAGCCATGGTTCGCTACCGGTGAGGCACCCCCGACCACGGTCTTGACGCCTTTCGGTGAGGCCCGGGCAGTGATGCAGGAAGGGTTGGCCCAGGACCCAGACCTCCGACATAGCTACGTAGCCAATATCGCCATGCGCATGTACGACCGCTCGCAAGAGCTGAATATCTCCGACCCCAGCGACTGCAATGAGCTGGCGGACGACCTGATCACCCTCATATTCGAGACTTGAAAATGACAGAACGCGGCGTACCGGAAGACAGGGCTGAGGCCACGGTTCCCAAAATTCAGCGGGAGGAACAGAGCGCGCTGGAGGAATGGGACCGGTATGTGCGCGCGAAGGATCTAGGCCATGAGAAGTACATGGCCCGGGCGCGCAAGCAGGACGACTTCTACCGCGGCGAGCAGTGGGACCCGGCCGACAAGGCGAAGCTGGACAAGCAGGGCAAACCTGCGCTCACGATCAACCAGGTCTTCCCGACGATCAACGCGATCCTGGGGGAGCAGATCACCCGCCGCGCCGACCTACGCTTCAAGCCGGCGAAGGATGGCAGCGAGGAAGTGGCCACGGTCATCAGCAAAGTCATCATGCAGATCCTGTACGAGAATGACTTTGACAGTAAGGAGTCGGAGGCGTTTGCAGACGGGATCATCGAAGAGCGCGGATACTACGACATCCGCATGGAGTTCGACGAGAACCTGCAGGGTAGCGCCACCATCACGGTCGAAGACCCGAAGGATGTGATTCCAGACCCCTATGGAAAGGACTACGACCCGGCGACCTGGCAGGAGGTCACCAAGACCCGCTGGTGGTCGCTGGACGAGGTCGAGCTTGAGTACGGCAAGGAGCAGCGGAACAAGGTCGAGCACATTGCCCGCAACGAACGCACCCGAGGTGAGGACTCGTTTCGATACGAGACTTCCTTTTCTGACGATGACGCAGCGGCCAACAGTCACGCGGAGTGGTGGGGCACCAAAGCTGCGAACCGCCAGGTCCGCTCTGTCCGAGTAATCGAGCGCCAGTTCTACCAGAACACGTTGGTGTACTACTTCGTAGACCCGGCAACGGGCGACAGCAAGAAGGCGCCTCCGGGCTGGAACCGGGAACAGCGGCGCGCGTTCGCATCCAAGACCAAGCTGTTCCTGCACCAGAAACAGGAGAGACGTATCCGGTGGCGCGTGTCGGTGGACAAGGTCCTGCTGCACGATGATTGGTCACCTTACAACACCTTCACGATCATCCCGTATTTCGCGTTCTTCCGTCGCGGCCGGACCATGAGCGCGGTGACGAACCTCATCAGCCCCCAGGAGAACCTGAACAAGTTGTCCAGCCAGGAGCTGCACATCGTGAACTCCACCGCCAACAGCGGCTGGATCACGGAGGTTGGGTCCCTGTCGAATATGACGGCAGAGGAGCTGGCGAGCAAAGGCGCGGAGACCGGACTGGTCATCGAGAAGAACGCTGGCCGCGAGAGCCCGGAGAAGATCAAACCCAACACGGTACCGTCCGGGATTGACCGTATAAGCCAGAAGGCCCACAACAACATCCGCCAGATCTCAGGCATCAACGACGGGATGCTGGGGCTTGAGTCGGCCGAGGTGTCGGGCGTAGCGCTGGCGTCCAAGGAGAAGCGCGCGCAGATCCAGATCCAGGTCCCGATGGAGAACCTGGCGCGCACCCGCAAGCTGGTCGCCAGAAAATTGCTGGAGCTACTGCAGCAGTTCTACACCGAACCTCGGCTGATGAAGATCACGCGGCCGATGCCCAAGCCCGGCGAGTCGGAGGTCGAGGAGGTGGAGATCAACACGCCCTCGCCGGAGGGACACATTATCAACGATATCACCGTCGGCAAGTACGAGGTGGTGGTGTCGAGCCAGCCGAGCCGCGACACCTTCAACGATAGCCAGTTTGCCGAGGCAATGAGTCTCGTGGAGATCGGTATCCCGATCCCGCCCGACCGGATCATCGAATACTCGAACCTGGCAGACAAGCACGCCCTGGCTGAGGAAGTGCGCGCTATGACTGGTCGCGGCGAGCCGACCGAAGAAGAACTGGCACTCCAGCAGCAGATCCAGCAGATGGAACTGATGACCATGCAGCTGAATCTGGCGAAGCTGGAAGGCGAGGCCATGAAGGTCCGCGCCGAAGCGCAGAAGCTGCTGGCAGAGAGCGGGGCGATCCCGGTCGAGCTGGAGCTACAGATGGTCGAGCTGGAAGCGGACATCCAGAAAGAGCGCGAAGGCTTCGAGGTCCGCAAAGAACTGGCCCTGACCAACGCGCGCAACCAGCTCGAAAAAGTCTTGATGCAGGCGAAAGCCAAGCAGCTTGAGCAAACCACCGCGGCGGCGCTCGCGCCCCGCACCCCCGTAAGACCACAACGATAGAGGAACCACCATGGGTACCATGAACGATGACCTGGGCGATAACCCCTACTTCGGCGCGAGCACCATTGAGGAGGAGCTGACCCCCGAGGAGGCGGCTATCTACGCAGAGGAGATGGGCGAGGGCGGCGCCCCTGGCGATCTTGAGGATGACCTTGAGGAGGAGGGTGGCCCTGAGCCGGAGCCGGAGCCGGAGGCAGACCCCGAGCCGGAGGCCGAGGCAGACCCCGAGGCAGACCCCGAGGCAGACCCCGAGGCAGACCCCGAGGCAGACCCCGAAGGGGAGCCGGAGCCGGAGCCGGAGCCGGAGCCGGAGCCGGAGCCGGAACCCGAGCCGCAGCCCGAGAGAGGCATCCCGAAGGGACGCCTGGACAGGGAGATTGCGAAACGGGTTGCCGCCGAGGAAAGGCTCGCCGCACTGGAGGCCGCCGGCAAGGTAACGGCAGCGACTGAGGACGACACTGATGTCGATGTGACTATCGACACTGATGCGATCACCCGCGCGATGGACATGAACCTGGACGGCAAGAACAGCGAGGCTGCAGCCATCCTGGTCCAGGAGATGCAGAAGGCCGTCCAGCAAGGGGTCCGGGCGGGGAGGGCGCAGACCCGGGCAGAGATTGAGGCCCGCAGCGAGCAGGCAGTGGCAACTGCTGTTGGCGAAGTAGGCGCGCGAACTGTGGCGGAGCAATACGCCGCTGCGGTCGACCAGGTTGAGGCGGACTACCCAGTGTTCAACCCCGACAGCGCGGAGTTCGACAATGAGCTGGCGACTGAGGCCATGATCCTGCGGGACAGCTACCTCCAGCGGGGTACTCCCAGACGGAGGCATTGACCCGGGCAGTTGACCGCACCATCCGCCTGGAGCGGCCGGAGCTGATCAAAGGGGCCGAGGAGGAGAGCGCTGCCGCTACAGACACAGCAGCTGCTACAGCGGCCGCCACTGCAGCGACCAAAGCCGCCGAAAAAACGGTGAGCCAGCGGAAAGCGAACGCGGCCGCAGCTGCAGCCCAGCCCACACGCGCTGGAGGTAAGCCCAATGCGCAGGAGGATGCAGGTACGCTGAAACTGGACACACTCACGGAGGAAGAGTTCGACGCTTTGCCCGAATCGACCCTCGCAAAATTGCGGGGCGACGACCTCCTATAGGAATGGAGCGGTGGGACCGCTCGCCCTAAGTTCTTTGGGGCGGGCGTTTTTTCTTTAGCAGATACAATGAGCTATGCCTTAATATAGGTGATACCTATATCGTGCTCTTCCGGTTGGAGCCTAAACAACTGAGATCGAGACAACCTCTGCGTTAGTGAGGACCCCTCCGGCCGGGGCATGGCTGAGATCGGCGGCCCACACGACAGATGGGACGGTTCAAGGTAAGCCCCGAGAGTGCTGCCGCAAGTAGTTATCGAATCGTCAACAAGTGAGGTAGGCCACAATGGCTGATACTAATTTTACCGAGCTGACCACTGAACGAAAAAAAGTGTGGTCACGCGACGTCTGGAAAATCGCACGCAACAACTCCTTCATGTTCAATTTCGTCGGCAACGACGAGAATGCTATGATCCAACGCATCACCGAGCTGACTAAAACCGAGCGCGGCGACCAGGCTGTTATCACGCTGATCCCCGATCTGGAAGAAGACGGCGTCGTGGGCGATGCGGACCTGGAAGGCAACGAGGAGGCGATCAAGGCATACGACCGAGTCATCACCATCGACATGCTGCGCCACGCCAACCGTTCCAAGGGCAAGATGTCTGAGCAGAAGTCCATCGTGAACTTCCGCAAGACCTCGAAAAATGTCCTGGGCTACTGGCTGGGTGACCGCCTGGACCAGATGGCGTTCCTGACTATGTCGGGTATCCCATACACCCAGAAGAACAACGGCTCTTTGCGGACTGTGCGCGCCACTAACCTGAACCTTTCAGATCTGGCCTTCGCGTCCGACGTTACTGCACCGACCTCCGCACGTCACCTGCGCTGGGACTCTACTGCAGGTGCAGAGGGTGATCTGGCTGATGGCGACATCACCGCAGTGGTTGCCGGCGACACCCCCACATACCGCATGATGGTGCTGTCGAAGGCCTATGCCAAAGAGCAGTATATCAAGGGTATCCGCGGGCCGAACGGGCAGGAGATGTACCACTGCTTCGTGACCCCCACTGCCATGTCCAAACTGAAGCTGGACCCCGACTACATCGCGAACGTCCGCCACGCCTTCCAGCGCGGCGAGAAGAACCCGCTGTTTGCCGGCACCACCTCAGTGATGGCTGATGGCCTCATCATCCACGAGTACCGCCACGTGTATAACACCCGCGGCGCTACCACTGGTTCTTCGGCGAATGCGGGCGCTGCCGGCTACAAGTGGGGTGCGGACGCGGACGTGGTAGGCCAGCGGATGCTGATGTGTGGGGCGCAGGCCCTGGGCTTCTGCGACCTCGGCGCTCCTGACTGGAACGAAGAGTGGTTCGACTACAAGAACAAGGGCGGTATCTCGGTAGGCAAGATCTTCGGCTTCCTGAAGCCGGACTTCCACAGCCCCGTGAACGGCTCTGATCAGGATTTCAGCATCCTCTGTATCGACACCGCGCAGTGATAGTGGTAGCGGCCCCGCCTTCGGGCGGGGTCTCTTCATCCTAACCGAATGGAGACCGAAATGGCTCAAGAGAAACCTGCAGCAGCCCCTGACGCGGCTGCCCCCAAAGAAACATCCACCCCCGTTGTTGATAAAGACCGCGCACGCACGGTGACCTGTAAAGCGGACCTCCGGGTCGTGACAGACTCCTTGGGCGTATTCTGTCTCAAAGCAGGGGTACCACGGACACTGAATGCGAAGCTGGTTTATGCCGCACAAGGCGCAGCCGCTAAACAAGAAGTCGACATCGAGATCAAGTAATGCCTTTTCCGGCGTCAGCTGTTTTTTCACGTGTCCGCGACATCGTCCAAGACGTCGCGGGACCCGATGGACTGACCCGGAACTTATTCGTTGGGTCAATGATGGCCTGCACGCCATGATGGAGATGAAGCCCCAGGCTTTCAGCGCCGTCGTGGCGGCACCACTGGTGGCTGGAGCCGAGCAAACGCTCGCCGCCGCACACTACCGCCTCTTAGACGTACCGGGCAGCGCGGTGACCCGGGTCGCCAAGAACCACCTGGACGCTGAAGATATGGGATGGGAAGGCGGTGAGGAATCCGCGACGCTATACCATTACTGCTACGACGAGAATACACCACGCATCTTCTACGTGTACCCGCCTGTGATCGCTGGCACCGAGCTGCGGATCACCGCAGCGGTATACCCAGACGAGGTGACTACTGATGAGAGCGAGATACCTCTCCCGGAGACGTACCTACCCACGATCGTGGACTACCTCTTGTTCCGGGCCTATGGGAAGCACAGCAAAGCCCAGGGTAACGAGCGCCGTAGCACGGAGGCGTTCACGCGCTTCGCAGGCGGTATGGGCGTAAAAGCGACCAACCTGGGACAGACTTCACCGAACACTACAGAGGTAGGCAGCTGATGGCTTTGGCCCAATACACGGAGCTATTCCCCGACATCCAGCCGGTAGTAATGGCCTGCCCTCGCCCGGCAATTGTGCGGGCGCTCCAAGCCGCAGGACAGGCCTTCTTCCAGGAATCGCAAGCCTACATCCACACGATCGACGAGCTGATGTACGGCGAGGACTACGAGGTCCTGGTCCATGACCTGCCGGAATACACGCGCCTCGTCGCGCCGCTGGAAGTCACCGCGGGCGGGCAGAACCCGTTGAAGACGACGAACCCCCGCCTGTTGGCTATTGAGTACCGCGACTGGCGGGCAGAGAGGGCAGCCCTCCCGAGCTACGTCATGTTGGCGGACAACTCGATGGACACCCTGATAGTCGCCCCGGCGCTGCGAGCCGGGAGCCAGGCGGTCAGCATCCTCGGCCGTGCGGCTATTAAGCCGACGCGCCGCGCCCCCGGGGTAGAGGAGTCGGTCCTGGATGAGTTTAGCGACGGCCTGGTGTTCGGCGCGCTCTCGAACCTGCTCGGACAGCCGGGGAAGGAATGGTCGGACGCTCGCAAGGCGGCGACGTATACTCAGATGTTCTACGAGGAGATCGGCAAAGCGAAGAATCTGGCCCGCCGGGGAACACGTCCCGGTTGATGTCCACCGGCTATGGAGGAATCTGATGCTGGTGTTGAGGCGGGTAGAAACAGCTCACACCGCGGATGCGATCGACTTTGCAGCCATCTATATCGCGCGAGCGTTACAGCATGATGGGGGAGAGAATGACGTCGACGGAATCAGTGACGAGTTAGTGTCCGGGGGTCTCACGCTTTGGCTGATTATCGACGAAGAAGCGCGCATGGTGGTAGGTGCGGTCACGACCGGGTTCGTGCAATACCTGGAGAAAGTGACGATGGAGATCCGCACCCTCTCCACGATAGTGCCCAGAGAACAGTGGGTCCCTTTGTTCGACATACTGGTGGAGTGGGCGCACGGGCACGGATGCGCTGAGATTGAAATGACTGGACGGCCGGGATGGAAGAAAGTCCTTCCTGCCCTGGGTTTTGGAGAACGGTCTGTGACTATGGTCAAGGAGGTCCGCGGTGGCTAGCTCGCCCTCGAAACAGAAAGCCAGCGCGCAAGAGAAGCTCGCCGCCGAGACGGCAGTGAAGGACTTGAAGCGCCACGAAAAAGCGTTCAGGCCGATTGAACAGGCGGCTATCAAGGAGCTGACTAACGCCGACGCAGGCGCCCGTAGCGAAATGCTTTCTAGCCGAAGCAATGCTGACCTGGAGGCGGCGTCAGCGGCCGCCAAGGAGAAGGGCTTCAGGCAGCTGACCGAGAAGACCGGCGCTTCCGGCGCGGCGCGGATGTCGCTGGCGAACAACGCTGCCCTCACGAGCGAAGAAAAAACCGGACTCAGAATCGCCGCTGATCAGGGCGCTCGTGACAGTATCGACGCGGACACGCTGAACGTGATCAAAACTGGACGGGACACTGCGCGGGGCGCGCAGTCAGGGCTGACCCAGGCGGCTAGAGTGGCGAACAAAAACGCCTCGTCCAAGCTCCAGGCACAGGCAACGAAAGACGCTGCGAAAGCAGAAGCGATCGGGGGCGTAGTCGGCGCCGGCGCTGCGCGTGGTTATGTTGAGTACGACCGAGCAACAGCGCGGAAGGGTGCCAAACTAGGCCCCGACCAATTCGGCCCTCCGCAAGGTTTTCGGGTTCCTGATGAAGAACTGTCTGGCTTTGGCACTTTTCTCCGTAAGAGGCTGACATGATCTCTAATGGAATGTTCACGGCGAGCAACGACCTGATGGAACGGATTACCGCCGGGACCAACCAGATTGGGACCGACGGTAGGCCTCCTGTTCGGTATGACGCGAACGACCCAGAGGCCACCCTGGCCTCTGTCAGCAGGCGTCAACGTGAAAACTACGAAGAAGACTATATCCCGGTCGAGGACCGCGCCCTGGCATCGTTGCGGGACATGTCCATCATCAACGATGCGAAGGAGCGAGTTGGGAAAGACAACTCGGTAGGGATCGGGAAGGCTCGTAGCTCGCGGGAAGCGGCACGCTATGGTTTCCGGCAGACCAAAGCCGAGAAGGAGACCCAGAACGTCGGCATGGCGCTGAACAAGGCCGCCGGCTCGGCGGACAACGTGAACAATGCGCGCCTGAACCAGTTTGACCGCAACGTGGGCTTCCGCAACGAGATGATCAACATCGGCCGGGGGGTGATGTCGGCGGGCAATGAAGGGATGGCCGAGGCGGCCAACTTGAAAAGCAACCGCGATAACGCCAACCGCCAGGCAGCTGCAGGGGCCAAAGCCCAGAATACACAAATGCTCGCGTCGATGGCCATGATGGCCGCGGTGATGATGTAGGGAATCAGGTATGCGAAACATCGGTAATGGGTTGGCGCAAGGCGGACTCCGTGGGGCCGGGATGATCCTGGATTACACGCAGCGGCAGGAGGGTTTGCGCCAGAACGAAGACCAGTTCAACCGAAGCCTGGAAGCCCGACGTGCCGAGGCAGGGATGGCCCGGGATGCGCGCGCCAGCGAGTTTGATCGGACACTCGAATTCCAGAAAGAGCAACACGGTGCTAATCACGACCTCGCCTTGGCGGCGCAAGCTCTCAATGAGGAGAAAGGAGCCGCATGGATCAGGGCGACGAACGCGAGAGCTTCTGGCGATGAAGAGGTAACGCGGCAAGCTGCTGAGACCTATAACAATGCGCGGGTAGCCGCGGATTCGACGGTCCTCAAAGTAGATCTATTCAACAAGCACAACGGGGATTGGGCAGCAGCGGAAGAGGACGAGATCTTCGTACAGCAGGGGATGACAATCCTGAATGACGACCCTCGGTTCAAGGAGATTATAGGGAGTGGAGGGTCTGCAAACGACGCCCGGCTAGTCTACGATCCGGGCACTGGTATGGTGCTCGTTGAGGGTAGGGATAGTAAGGGGAGCCCCGTAGCTTACACCGCGAACCGTGGGAAGCTCGACGAGGGCGACACCCCCATGATGGTCCCCTTTAAAACCGCAATGGCAATAGTTATGGCGGAGGGTGACCGTTATGGCTCTCCGCAGATCGCCGGTTTGGAAAAGCAGATCCCCCCTGGCTATGAGGGGTTGGACCCTGCGCAGGCTTTTCAGAAAGCCCGCACTGAGACTGAGGGTTATGACCCAGAAAAGGCCCGCGCGAACGGGGACCTGAACGCGCCTGATCCAGAAGGGATGTCAGCGGACGAGCTGGCAGAACCTGGCTCTCCCCAGCACGCACGCCTGCTCGAACTGGAAAAGCGCTCGGGGCAAATAGACTCCGCCGTCGCACTCCCTGGGCAGCTGTATGACAAGCTCCCCCAAGGTTTCCGGGACGGAGTAGGTGTCGCGAACAAAGTGGTATCAGGGGTCACTGACCTTGTTACCGGCCGGGCTGGAGGCAACTTTACCCGGGGGATGGAAGACCTGCTCACGACCAAAGACCAGTTAGCAACCCTCCGCCAAGACCTGTACACCGCAGGTCAAGCCCCCGGGCGAACTGACCCAGCAGAGGGACTTCGAGCTGCATCAGAGCAGCAAGCGCCGCAGGGATACCAAGGCGAGAACGCTCTTAGCGAGCAGGGGCTCCGCGTCCTGCGTAACGCACAGCTGAGCGGGAATAACCCCGAGGTGGCACTGCGCACTGCCGAAGGCAATACCGCGATACCTCAGAGCGGGGTGGATCTAAAGCGCAACTTGATTGAGCAGGGGCTCCTTGGTGCGGACGGCGAACCCGTGCCGGCTCCGACACTACAGGTGCCTATAGTCTCCCAGCGGATCTTGCATGCGAATATCCGAGATGCGTTTATGCCTGCTGACCTGATGAACAGTAAAGACGCCAATGGTAAAGCGATGGCGAAGTCACAGTACGCTGATTTCGGAGAGGAATTGGCTGAGAAGCTCATGAACCCGAACACACTGCAGGCGTTTAACCAGACCTTCCCGGAGGCGGCACTGTCCCCTGACGGGTCGGACTGGGATAACCCAGGGAAGGTGCAAGCCTATATCGAATGGGCTCAGCGCATCGGAATAGCTGGCGCGAGTAAACAGCGCCCTGCCCAAGAAGGTAGCCCACTCCGATCTTTCACTGAATAAGGGCGCTCATGTCGAGTTATCTGGATACGATAGGCTCCATACGCCCTACAGCACCGGAACAACCAGGCACTTTCAGCCGGGCCGTGGACCGCGGCGCAGATCAGATGCAGGGCAGCCTGTACGCTGTGACCAACGCGCTGGGCCGGCTGACGGGTATCGACGCTGTCGAAGCCTGGGGCGAGGAAGGTGTCCAGCGGAACATGGAGCAGATCGCGGCCAACCCGCCGGAGATCCACAGCTGGGATGATGTGGACGGCCTGGCGACGTTTGGCACCTATTTCTTGGAAGCACTCGGTGAGCAGGTACCCCAGCTAGGGGCCGATCTGGTGGCAGGGGCCATCGGCGGCGGCATCGCGGGGGTTGCAGCGCGCCGAGCTGCGCTAACCGTGGGGCAGAAAGCGGCTATTGGCAAAGGGCTCAAGCGCCAGGTCGGCGAGAAAGCCTACGGGGCCTTCCGCGCGCGGGTGAAAGGCAGAAGCCCAGTGGATATGGGCGCGGCGGCCGGGGTACTGGCGTCCAACTTCGCCCAGAATTCGGGCGAAACCCAGATGGGTTTTATGGCCGATGGGATCGACGCCCCCGGCACAGCCCTCATGGCTGGCGCGGTCAAGGGTGCGCTGGACACTATCGCGCCGCTGCAGGCCCTGGCGATTGCCAAACGAGCGGGCGTCCCGACGAAAGACCTCCCCAGCTCATTGCCCGCATCGGTGCCGACGCCGGTATCACTACCGCTACAGAGTCGGTGACCGAAGGCATGCAGACAGTGGTGGACCATATCGCTACTCGCATCCATGACCCTGACTTCGAGATGTTCGGCGACGAGGCCAAGCTCGAAATCCGCGAGGCGATGATCAAAGGCGGCCTGGTCGGCGGGACCCTGGGCGGTGCTGTCTCGGCCGTCAAAGAGGGGACGCAGTTCCGCTACGACCCCGACGGCCTGGGCGGTGAGATCGACGCAGCGATTGACGAAGCGGCCGGGGGTATCGACGAGGCGAGCAGCATTGACGCCACGGTGCGGGCCGCGATGGACCCGGACCGCGGCACCCACATGGATGCTGAGTCGCAGGAGACCATTGACGCGCAGATCAGGGCGATGATGGACCCGAGTTCGAGCAAGGATAGTGTCGAGGTGACCGCTGGCTCCCCTCAGCCGTCCGAGGCTCTCCTGGAGGAGGGGGTGCTCCAGGCGCCGACCGAGAACGGCGTGGCCTATACGACTAACGCCGAGAAGCGCGCAGCCATTCTGGAGGAGGGAGGCTCTGAGGCGCTGATGGGGGAGGTACTGTTCAACACCCCCGGAGGTAAGGAAGACACGGACGGTACCGCGGTTATCGCCAACGATGCTGACGGCAACCCGATATTCGAGAGAGCCACCAACCAGCAGAACCTGGGGCAGGACCTCGCGGAAGCCGAGCGGCAGAAACCAGAAGGCGGCGCTGTCGAGGTTACGGACGCTGCGACGGTGCTCCAGCGCCGGGAGGCGGCGCGTGCTGAACCGGCCGAACCCGAGACTCAGAAGGTATTCGACGACGAGCCGACTGCGCGAGCGCATGCACGGGTATTGGATGCGAGGGCGCGGAAGACCGATACAGGGGAAAATACGGCGATCGGGTATCAGGTCGTCCCCCTGGAGGACGGACGCTTTGCTATAAAACTCCCCGCACTTCGCGCGCGCGAGGATCGCCCCGAGAAGTCCGGCGCTGTCGATGGTTCCATCGCAAAGCTGGCCCCTAAAAAACCCGCTGCCTCCGCTCCACGTGGAACAGAAGAGGACCCTATCGAGGGCGGGGCGTTCGCCTCGATCAGGATGGCCCTAAGGGAACTCTACCCTGACCAAGAACAGCGAGAAGCGGCCAGCAGCATTTTGCTCGGCGGGAAGCTCCAGAACCCGAAGGCAGAGCGCGCCCGGGTGAAAGCTATGAACAGGCTGGGGGAAGTGGTAGACCGACTTGAGCGCGAGGCCGCCGAGGGGGAGACCGGGGGCACAGCGACGTTGATTGCCCCGCAAGATACCGAGGCACCGGCCCAGGACACCCCCGCTGCG
Source organism: Kineobactrum salinum (assembly GCF_010669285.1). Lineage (GTDB taxonomy): Bacteria > Pseudomonadota > Gammaproteobacteria > Pseudomonadales > Halieaceae > Kineobactrum > Kineobactrum salinum. The sequence continues at coordinate 4,259,901 of NZ_CP048711.1, forward strand.
GCTGATGATGCCCTGGACGACGACCCGAACGCGCAGACCCGTGAGGACCTGATCCGTGGAGACCTGGTCGAGGGCGCAGATACCCGGCCCAAAGTGCGGATTGAAGTAAACGGCGTGGACGGGGAGCGCCCCCGCCGATACAAAAACTCGAAGGACGCAGAGGCCCGGGCGAGCCAGTTGAATGAGGACAGCGAAGGTCCGCTTGCCTACCAGGTGAGCAAGACAGAAGAGGGGGAGTTCATCGTAGCGCGGCCGAGAGGCTACGCCTCCCTCGAAATCGCATTGCGGGCTATCAGAAACAACCTGGCCGACCAATACACGGTCGCCGAAGATGCCGATATAGCAGCGGGCGCGGTAGAGGTGGACCTACTTCCCACGAGCGAGTCGGTGGGGGATGCTCGGCTGGTGCAGCGACAGGTGACCACCGACGAGGAATACCGCAGCATGTTGCTCAACCTAGCGACAAGCCGCAGTGACGAGGGCTACCGCGCCTTACAGGAGGACGCCCCTGGGATTACGAAAGCTATCGTTAGGCGGGTTTTCGCCAACAAGGGCACAGAGGTAGAACAGCAACTGGTCGATGCGGCACTCGCAGGCGTGAAGCGGAGAGTCCCAGGCAAGCGATGGTTTATCGAGGACGAGATTCTTCCGACCCAGTTAGCGGGTTCGGTAATGATCAACCTGCCGCAGGAGCTGCGGGCACATCTGGATAAGGGTGTGACCGAGATGACGGTTGCTTCAGCAGTAAAGGCTTTGCTCTCCTGGGCACCGGGCCGCGTTGGCGGGCGGAGGAAGCTGGGCCGCACGAGGAATATAGCGGGGACAGATAGGAAGATCGAGACCGAACCTGATTGGGAGAGCCAGTTCCTGGCCCTACGCAGTACTGAAGATAGAGCCTCGGGGATAGTCCTGCTGGCGCCGGATATCACCTCACTGGGAAGGGAGATAAACATCGCCGAAGGCAGGAGCACGGAACTCACGGAAACAGAGATGGCCCTCTCGGCCTTCGAGACCGGGTTGGCGGTGCTTGCGGAATACGGCGATATGCTCCATGACGGGGATATACCGGCGGAAACGATGATCGGTGCGGGGCGCAAATGGATCATAGGTAAAGGGAAGGGCACTATCCTTACCTACGGCCGGGCGCGGAAGGAGCAAGCGGCGACTTTTTTACGTAAGCGCAGCAATTCCGCCCCGGGCATCAGCCGATCCGAAGACGGGTCGGTACAGCTAAGCGCTTACCGGGACGAGGATGGGGAGCGGACAGGGCAGGCGACAGATCTGATAGGCGGCGACCGCATCGCTGAGTTCTCCGAGAGCAACTTCATCGAGCGCGATGAGATCCAGGGCGTCGATGGCGTAGAACATATCCAGAGCGGCGAGATCGTAGGCTATGACCTGGTGAAGGGCCTGATCCTGCGCAACGACATTGAGGAGGGCATCTATCAGGCGAGCCCGACCTACCAGAAGACGCGGGTGGACCAGGCGACGAACGCCGCGCATGCAGCAGGGCAACGCGAGCGGAAAGAGGGGAAACTCCCAGAGCGACCCCAACCAGCAACGACATCGGATACGGCTGATGCGGCATCTCGGCGCCGCACGGCCCAGGACCGTCGAGCGGAAGCCTTGCGGAACCGGAAAGAGGCGTTCGAGGAAGCAGCGGGGATCAACTTTCGGGCCGAGGAGAACCAGGTCAGAGGTGAACTGGACGAGGCCACGCTGACCGCTGACCGCGAGGCTGAACAATCGACGACTGGCCTTTCGGAGCCTAAAAGTGGCGAGCCGCTGGGCCGGACGCTCACCTACGGAAGACGCATGGGCAAGCATGCGGCGAACTTCACCCAGGGCATCTTGAACGAACTAGGGCTGGGCGACCTCGGCCTGGTGATAGCCGACCCAACCGCAGTGGACCAACTGTTCCGCGCCGGACATATCACGGCGGGGGAGCAGGCCGCTATCGAGCAGAAGTTCCAGGACCCGGGCCAACTAGGGGTGTTCATCCCAAAAGGGCGTCAGGGCGTGATCGTCGTCAGGCCACACCAGGACCGCGCTGAATTCTTGGCGCGCTTGGGTCATGAGGTTGGGCACGGCGTATACAATTCTCTGCGAGGAATAGTGGATGCTCCGACAACGGTGATGGAGGGCCGTATCGCCCGGGTGCTCCTACAAGCGTTTGAGGCAGAGAGGGAGAAGGACGGGGCCTATTCAGCCCGCGGCGGGTTCAAAGAGTGGTTCGCAGATAAGATCAGCGCGCGCGCGCGAGGGGAGGTTACCAGCAGAGACCGAGGCCTGGCTGAGCGGTATTTCCGCAGCAGCGTCGATACCTTACGCAAAGCGTTCAACGCGATCAAAGGCAGGCTGCACCCCCGCATGACCCGCAGCATGAAGTTCGAGCAAGCGATCGAGATGTACAAAGGCGAGAACGTGTTCGCGCGCGCCAAGAGCTTCGGGCTGGGGCCGATGGAGAACATGACCCAGGCGGAGCAGGAATACTTCGACGCCGGGGAGGCCCTCAAAGCTGCAGTGAACCAAGCAGCTGCGGAGGCGACTACCCCCGCACAGAATACCGACCAGGCTGTATTCAAGAGGGCTGAAAGTCTCTACGCGCGGTTCATGAAGGACCCGATCGAGGCGCTGGCAGGGACCAGTACGGCGGGGATCTTGTTCGACCAGGACAACAACCTGCGTGGGATGGGGCTTCATGAGTTGGCGGATGCCTTCTACAAGAAGAACAGCTCCAAGGGGAACAACACCGCGGTCTTGAACCAGATCGCCCTGCAACAGCGGCGGTGGGTTGGGCGGCTCCAGAAACTGGTCCCCCGGAATGTCCAGGGCGGCGCCCTGCGCCAGGTCTATGACCAACTGAACCGGCAGACGCCCGATAAGGAGCTGACACCGACGGCGCTGGGCATCCGCAAGCTGCTGCGGAGTTATCATAAGTATCTCAAGGAGGCGATGCCGACTCTAGGCAACGTGGAGAACTACTTCCCCCGACTGTACGACGTGAACGAGATTATGGGGCGCTCTGACGAATTCGTCCAGATCTTGGCCGCCCGTGGGTTCCGAGACGCCCAGCAGGTGTTCGAGAACATCACGATGAACGACCAGATCAACGCACCGGACGGCTTCATGAGTGTCCGGGCGAGGATCGGCTATGACCGGCGGATCGACCAGCAGACAGCCAACGCATTGATCGACGCAGGCTTCCTGAACCCTGACCCGATAGCGGCGCTCAGCAGTTATTTCAGCGCAACAGTGAAGCGGGCGGAGCGGGAGCGGCGGTTCGGGGGCTACAAATACCTGAACAAGGCAGAACTACCCAGCACCATCGAGAGGCACTACCCCCAGAAGAGCGGCCGGATCGCTATGCACGCAACGAGCGAATCTTGGGCGAGTACCTGAAGCAGTATGGGTTCGAGACCAAGGCTCAGGCCATAGAGCAGGGCTTTCTGCGCGAGCCTAATGAAGGGCTGTACGAGTGGTATGACCCGGAGCTGGGGCTCAAGGACTTGGTGACGCGCTCGGTTGAAAGGCAGGGGGAAGGCATGTCGCCCCGCCAAAAGAAAACCCTGGCGATGCGCACGGACAAGATCATCAAGAACTACATGGAGCGGCCAGACAAAGCGCTGGACCCCAAGAGCCTACGCTATAACCTGATCGGGGAGGTCCGCGCCTTCGAGTCGCTCGGCACCCTGCTGTTTTCTGGTGTCGCGAGTATCCCGGAGCTGGCGGTGGCGTTTGTACGGGCGAAAGGGGAACTCAACCTCCGGGGCTTTGCCTCAGCACTGTTCAACAACGTCCAGGATTTTTCCGAACTGCGGGAGTTCGCCGAGGCAATGGGCACGGTGGACCGCAACATCGCGGACGTTATGCTTACCGAAATGTACACGCCCTATGCGAGCGAGATTGGCCGAGGGCGCTTCTTCCGTAGAGCCCTCCCGTACCTGTTCCGATACAACATGAACGAGCCACTGGTGAACTACACCCGGATGGTCTCAACCCAGGTCGCTGTCCAGTTTATTAGCCAGAGCAGCGTGAAAGCAGGCGAAGGGAGCAAGCGACACGAGAGATACCTGGAGGAGCTTGGCCTGGACCAGGCAGTAGTGAGGCGGTGGCTGTCAGACGCCACGTTCAAGGGCACGAAGGAATCTTTAACGCAGGGTGGTATGGGTCAGCACGCGCTGGACGCAGAGCATGTCCGCGATGGCATCAACCGCTTCGTGAACGAGTCAGTGCTCCGCCCGAGTGTGGCCGAACGGCCAACCTGGGCAAACCATCCGCTGGGCACCTTCATCTTCCACCTGAAGACCTTCGCCTACTCGTTCAACAAGAACGTGCTGGGAGGCTTGGCCCGGGAGGTAGCGGCGCGGCACAAGGAGAACCCGACCGCGGCAGCTGCAATCGCGGACAACGCGGCCCTGCTGGCCCCCGGCCTGTTGCTGTTCATGCTGTTCGGGGCGATGAGCGATGAGCTGCGCAACCGTATCAAGTCGTTCGGGGCGGAAGGCAGCTACGAAGCGAACGACGAAGATTGGACGGATATGGTAGCGAAGTGGGCTGACCGCACCGGACTGTTCACCAGTGCGCCGTTCTTCGACCCGATCTACGATACGGTCACCGGGGACCCTAGTGCTAGCAGTTTCGCCTTCGGGATGGGGCCAACAACCAGTCACCTCTACGACCTATTCGGCGACGGAGAGGGGATCAGCGGCGATGAGGCACTGAAGAGCTTGCCGCTGCTGCGGCAGATCCCCGCCCTGCGCGGCGAAGGGAGGGTGAAGGAGACTGGCCCTGAGCGGTGGATGTACTCCAACATGGTCCGGGTCCAAGAGCGTAAGCCAGAGCGCCGGCAACAGGCGCCCTATACCGCGCGCGTGATTGGGGTCCTAGACGGGGACACGGTGGAGATCAGCCTCCCGGATGGGGGAACGGAGAGGGTCCGTCTGTTCGGAATCGACACCGCTGAGTCAAGCCAGCCCGGGGGTGACGCAGCAGGGGCGGCGCTGAAGGCGATGATCTTGGGCAAGAACGTGGCGATCCACTCCTATGGCAAGGAGCGGCACGGACGGAACTTAGCCCGGATTCTTCTGGGTGGGAAGGATATCAACGCCGAGATGCTGCGGACAGGGCATGCTTGGTACACGCACACCTACGCAGACGAGATGCCCGCGGGCCTACGGACGATCTACGCCGAGGCCGCGAACAGGGTCAAGGGAGAGAATAAAGGGGTCTGGGCCGATGAGTACGCGATCAACCCCCAGGACTGGAGAGCGATCATGAGTAAATATAAACGCGGGCAGTGACCTTCGCTTCGAGGTAAAATATAGGTAATACCTATGGCATATCCGGGGGGTCTTTTTGGTGACCGCAGAAGCGATGAAGAAAGTGGGGTTCGCAGTGCTCACGGGGGTGACGGTGACAGCTATTATCAGCGCAACCTCCTGGCTGCTGTGGGTGAGTCGAGCGGCAGCGATTAGCCATGACTTTGCGGGCAACTACCAGACACTGGACAACAAGATAGAGCAGGTAGATAGGCGCCTGGATACCATGCAGATCGATGTCGTCGTGATCCGAGAACAGAGCCAATCCACTAAAGAGACCGTCATCGAGATCAAGGAGCTGATCGGGGGGTCCTATGTACATCCCTAAGCACTTCTCGGTCGAGGAGTTTGTCCCGGAGCTGGCCTACCAAGAGCGAGGGGAGCAGGCATGGGAGCTTCTCGATGAACGGATGCTCATCACCGCCGATCAATGCCGCGAAGAGTTCGGCCCGACCTTTGTTAACACCTGGTTCTCCGAGCGGCTGATAGCGGTCTATGGCCGCCGCGAGTGGTCTGGCCTGCGCACTTTAGGGTATTACCAGAGTGTGCATGACGACGATGCGTTCGGCCTGCACAAATACCTAACCAGCTACAGCCAACACAAATACGGCCGTGCGTTCGACGCGCTTTTCCGCGACACCCCCGCGGACGAGGCGCGGGACTATATCCGCCGGCACCCGAAGCAGTTCCCCTACCTGACAGCCATGGAGACGGGTACTAGCTGGTTCCACGGTGATGTCCGCAACGTCCGCAAGCTCATGGAGTTCACCCCATGACCAGCATCCTGCAAGAGAGCTTCGGCGGCATCGCCCCAGGCATTGATGCGCGCAAGATGGCGGACAGCCTGGCGCAGATCGCAGACAACTGCTTGTTCGAGAGGAACAACCTCCGCGCCTTACGGTACCCGAAACCAACGGATAAGGTTTTGGCGGCCTCGACGAAATCCGTATTCCCTTACCAACACGGCTGGGTGGAGTTCGATGAGCGGGTGTCGGCTACGTTGAGCCCCGTCGCCAATGATGCTTATGCGCGGTTCTATTACACCGATTCCAGCTACCCGAAGGTCCGCTCCAACAGCTCGGTCTACCGCCTGGGTGTTCCGCGCCCCGAAGACGGACCTACTGCGGCACTGCCGGCGGGCGCTCCCGAGGTGGTTGAGGACCCGGAGAATCTGCTTGAGATCGAGACCGTATATTACCTGGTGACCCTGGTCGACGCCTTTGGCGCCGAGGGGCCGCCGAGCCTGCCGTCTGGAGGCCTGGACCGGTACCGGAACGACCCGGTCGTCGTCTCGCTCCCCAGCACCCCCACCTTGACCGGGTACAACTTCGGGGCTGGCGCACTGTGGCGGGTCTACCGCTCCAATACCGGTACCGAGGACACGGGGTTCCAGTACGTCACGGATCTACCGCTGGCCACCTCGACCTTTGAGGACACGGTCCCCAACGACGAGCTGCAGGAACTTCTACCCAGCCTCACCTGGCTGGGGCCACCCGACGATGACGCCACGCTGTGGCCGGATGGTCCATTGCAGGGCCTGGCCCTTGGACCTAATGGCATTCTGGCGGGCTTCGCGAAGAAGACGGTGTACTTCTGCGAGCCGTACCTCCCTCACGCATGGCCGCTGGAATACAGCATCACCTGCCGCGATGAGATCCTCGGCATCGTCTGGACTGCCGGTGGCTTGCTGGTCGTCACGGAAGGCTTACCAGTGATGGTGGGCGGGAGCCACCCGGCGTCGTTGTCGATGTTCACCCCCGAGAAGGGCTGGGCGGGTACTTCGCGCCACACCATCGTCGACATGGGCGGGTGGGCGATGTACACCGCTGCCGACGGGATCGTGGCTGTACAGGGGCAGTCGTTCACGCTAGTCACCGAACAGCTAATAATGAACAACCTGTGGGCGAATATGATGCCTACTGGGGACAATGTCTTGGCGGGGAACGCCGAAGGGCGCTATGTCCTGTACTGGAAGCGCACGATCGACGACACCGAAGGGTGCATGATCCTCGACCTCAACCAGGGGGCGAACGCCTGGACAAACACCACCCAGCACTCCGATGTGGCCTACTTCAACACGGCCCATGGCCGGCTGATGGTCCGGGACGAGAACAACTATCTGGCTGAGTTTGACTTCGGCAGCAACATGGAATTCCTCTGGAAATCTCGGGTGTATACGATGCCCGAGCCGACCAACTTTGCCTTCCTCGAAATCCGCGCGAATGAATACCCTGTTCGGGTCACGATTGAGGCAGGCGAGAACTCCTGGGCCGGCCCGGTAGGGGAGTCAGCACTGACGGTGCGCTTCGACGAGGACGTGACAGGCCCGATCACCGCGCTACCGTCGGGCTTCGAGGCCACGGAGTGGGCGTTCTCGGTCAAAGATGATCGAGAGGTGATCTACGTCGCGCTCCACGAAGATCTGACGGATACCGGCTGATGGCAGATCCCAGGCAATTCCGCCCGATCCCGGCGATCCCTAACGTCCCTGCAGGCGTCAACCCTGACCTGCGGCACTTCCTCACCTCCGTGAGGGATGCGCTGACCGTCCGGGCTGGCGGCAGCAAGAACGAGCTGGATCGGGCGGTGACTGTTCGGGAGCTGGTCGACACAGGCATCGTGGTCGCCTCTGGCCGGCGACTGCTGCCGGCGACGGAGGGGAAGCCTCCGACCGACTGGGATAAGTTCGAGTCCGACCTGGACGATATGGCGGAGGAAGTTGAGGAGCTTTTTACCAATGCCGGGGTCAACGCTATACCGATCCATAACGGCACTGATTTTGGCGGAGAGTACCAAGGCCAGATCATCTTCAACACGGTAGACAACAAGCTCTACCGGTGGACAGGGACGGAGTGGACGGCGGCGGTACCTGCGGTCGATGTTATAGGACAGTTGACCAATGAGCAGTTGGCAGACATCGCGGCGGCGAAGATCGTAGGGCAGCTAACCAATGCCCAGATCGCAGGTATTGACGCAGCGAAAATCACTACGGGCCAGTTGACCGATGCCCAGATTGCCTCTGTAGCCACCGCGAAACTTACCGGGCAGATCACGGAAACACAGATATCTTCTGGGGCGATCAGCACGCCGAAGCTGGAGGCTGGCGCGATCACCGCGGCGAAGTTGGCGGCCGGATCAGTGATTGCGGGGAAGATCGCTTCTGACGCAGTGACGGCGGCCACTATTGAGGCCGGGGCTGTTACCTCAGCGAAGATTTTGGCTGGGGCAATCACGGCGGGTAAGCTCTCGACCGGTGCGGTCTATGCAGACAACATCGCTGCAGGGCAAATCTGGTCAAGTAAAATCGCGGCGGGCGCGATCACTGCGGGGAAGATCGCAACCAACGCAGTCACGGCGGTAAAGATCCAGGCAGGGGCTATTGAGACCGACAAGCTGGCAGCGAACTCGATCACTGGTGACAAGATCGTGGCGAACACGATCACCGGGGGTCTGATCGCAGCTGCAGGCATTATCACGACGGCGGCGCAGATCACCAACGGGGTAATCACCAACGCCAAGATCGAGAACGGAGCCATCACTACCGCTAAGATCGGAGACCTGGCTGTAGACACCCTCCAGATTGCAGACGACGCTATAACTGTGCCGGTTGCGGGTTCAATCAGTTCGTACTCGAACGTACCTACGAGCCCCGTCCAAATAGGGAGTCTGACAGTGTCGCTAGGGACCGCGACTTTGAAGAGAGTCTTGATTATGGGCTCCTTGATGGCTACTGGAGGCTCCACTGGCGATGGGGTTACCCTCCGGGCAGCGGTCTATGTGGACGGTAAAAGCAATAACATCCTAAGCGGAGGGGCTTATACTTTTCCGAACTCCGGGGGTGCCACAATCTACTTCGCCCGTATGGTAACCATCGCCACCGCTCAGAGCAGTGTCACAGTCCGAATCTATGCGGAGAGGGAAGGGGTCTCTAGCACCATCAACGTACTCAGAGGCACTTATCTGGTTTTGGGGGTCAAGCGGTGATGAGCATAAAACACATCGTGGTATACGACACCACGACAGGCGCTATCAAAAACAGGATGTCGATACCAGAAGGGGATATCCCCTTTAATGTCCCTACGGGGGCGGCCTATATCGAGACTGAGGAGCTGCACGAAGAGCCTGGGTTCCATATAGATCTACAAACAGGCCAACTTGCGCTGAAGCCTGTGCCGTTGGAGGAACTCAAGGAACGGAAGTGGGAGGAAATGAAGCGCCATCGGAGCGCTGAGGAGTTCGGGGAGTTCACCTGGAACGGGTTGGTATTTGACGCGGATAAAGTGTCTCAGGCCCGGATTCAAGGTTCCGTACAGCTGGCGTCGCTGATCCCGGGCTTCGAGGTCACGTGGACCCTCAAGGACAACAGCACCGTCGACCTCACCGCGCTGGACTTGGAGGAGGTAGGAATTGCGCTCGGCATGAGTACGATGACCGCCCATGCCAAAGGCAAGAGTGTTAGGGCTATGATAATGGCGGCGACAACCGCTGCAGAAGTCGAACTTGTGGAGTGGCCAGAGTAATAGTTCTGGCTCTCCTGGGTGTGATATTATAGGTAACACCTATATTTCTTAGACCGATCCGAGGCCCCACCGCTTATGCTCATCGTACACAAGAAGGTCAGCGCGCAGCCGGACGGCCTCGATGACGCCCTGGTGCAGCCGACTGACTGGAATGATGGACACGAGCTGACTCTGGCCTCCGCCCGCCTGATAGGCCGCACCACGGCTGAGGCGGGTGCTGCTGAGGAGATCACTGTTGGGGCTGGCCTGTCACTCGGCGGCCTGGCCCTGTCCTTCGATCTGGCTTGGGGCGATGCGCGGTACTCCAAGCGGGGACCTGTGGGTGTTGAAACCACCATGCTGGTGGAGGACCTCCCCCCGGGTGATTCTCGCGTCTGGGAGGTGACCAAGACTGAATCTATGAGTCTTGGTTTCCCAGATATACGAGGGACAAGCACCGGGCCTGGATCTGGGACTGACCCGCTTCGGCTTCTCGCTGAGCACACAGGAACTGCAACTGATAGCCGCATCACGGTTACCTCGTTGCATTCGCCGCTTGGTGGTACAGGCCCTGGGGACGCTTATATTGACGGGCTGACTTGGGTGAAGACCCGAAACAGTTTTGACGGCTGGGGGGACTGGCGCGAAGTCATTGTTCTTGGTACCGAGAACCCGGCTATCACTAACTGGGACACTGCCTACGGCCGGGGCGACCACGCAGCGGCGGGGTATGCACCAGCGGCCAGTCCGGCATTCACTGGCCGGATTACCGAGGAGGTCTACTCCGTCACAGGTACTACCCCGGCCCTCGACCCCCAGAACGGGACTATCCAGACCTGGGTGCTGTCGGCGAACAGCACGCCTACGTTCAGCGCTGGATTTACTTCGGGCAGTTCGATCACATTAATGATCGGGGACGGCCCCAGTGGGTACGCAGTCACCTGGCCAGGTACTTTGAAGTGGGCTGGAGGGTCCGCCCCTACTTTGGGAGAGTCCGGGTATAACGTCGTGGAAATCTGGCGTCAGGGCACTGACTACTACGCCGCGTATGTGGGGAACACGAACTGATGATCCGCCACCGTATGTTGCGGGCGGCGGGCGGCCGGGAATTCCCGAGCGGCCCAGGCCCGCAGGAGATGCTCTACGATGCTGGCGCAGGCTTGGGCTACTACGGTGTAGCAACGCACGCGGAGATGGGAGTAGGTACCTTCTTCGCGGATGGTGGAGCGGCCGGGGTGGGGGGTACTCAGTTATATGAGACACCTGACTGGTATAAATTCTATGTGGATATATCGGCGGACTTTAACGAGGAAGGCCGTTCATACGTCATTTTCATGGCTGCACGCCCAGTGAGGCGGGCTGTGTCTTGGGAGATGATATACCAAGCCGGTCTGGTCTACGGGACTGACGGCACAGGGGCCTATCCTTCAGGGAGCCCAACCAACCAACTCAGGACGCTCCCCATAGGCGCGGCGGGGGACACGGCCAAGGTCCGGTTGCTCGGGGACGACCCCACCTTAGACCCTCCAGAGACCGTCTACGCCAATCGTTCAGAGTCTTATCAGCTGATGGGCAGTCTGTATTCTGAGGACGGGCCGGATTACGGGTGGGCAGTTTACAGCGACGCCGATCTCATGGGCGACGGATCAACAGGCCATAACGGGTGGCTCATGGAGCGGTCGTTTGACGATGCGACAAGGAGAAGGCTCCGTGGAGGGTCAATAAGCGTCATAGGAGCCTTCACGAACGTAGCAACCTCAACTTCATATACAAACGGCTGGCGCCCAGCGCTGGTACTTCTTTGAGGATTGAACATGTACGTGAAGATTGAAAACGGAGTACCGACCAAGACCACGATCGCCGCACTCCGGGCAGAGAACCTCAACGTGTCCTTCCCCCGGAATCCCGGGCCGGCGCTGCTGGCCGACTTCGGCGTGTTCCAGGTGGTAGCTACCGAGCGGCCTACAGGATCACTGACCCATAAGGTCGTTGAAGGTGTACCGGCACAGCTCGAAGGTCAATGGACCCAGGTATGGGAACTGGTCGAGCGTAGCCCCGAGGAGCTGGCAGCTGCCCAAGAGAAGCTGCAGCTGACGATTGTCGGCGCTACTCAGTTCCGCCTGGACACCTTTGCCCAGACCCGTAACTACGACGGGATCTTGAGCGCCTGCACTTACGCTACCGGCTCCTTGCCGGCGTTCACCGCCGAGGGGCAGCGGGCAGTCGAGTTGCGCGAGGCAACCTGGGCCGCCCTGTACCAAATCCTTGATGAGGTTACGGCAGGCACGCGGCCGGTGCCGGCGGGCTTCGAGGACATCGAATCAGAGCTTCCTACCTTGGAGTGGCCAGCATGAAGCGGTTCCTACTGAACGCCCTAGTCTGGGGCTCGCAGACGGTCAACGTCCTGGTCCTCGCGGGCCACCCCGACCAGACGGTATCTGCCCGGGCTTTCGTTAACCGAGACACGAAGCGCTGGGGGGTTGCCTACAAGGCGATCAACACGGTGTTTTTCTGGCAGGACGACCACTGCCTCACGAGCCACCAGGAAGATCTCCTGCGGGCAAAAGCAATTTGCAACCAAGAGGTTTGACCCATGGCTTCACGTAATTTTACCCACCTGTCCCGCCACTACGCACACGGACGGATCAACTACAGCACCGGTGCGTTCAAGGCAGTTCTGGTGGCTTCAATCCCTAGCGAAGCGAACCTCGACGCCTGGGAGTACCTGGATGACGTAACCATAGAAATTGCAGCGGGGGGTGGCTACTCCTTGGGGGGCTTCGATGTGACCATGATCGTCGCCGCGCTTGATGCCGCGAACGACCTGCAAGCTATCGCGCTTTCAGCTGCGAGCCCGACCTATGAGACGGCGACCATCTCGGCCGTCGGCTGCATTGTCTACCAGGACACTGGGGATGGGGCGACGTCGCCGCTGATCTGCTTCGTGGACTACGACGGCACGATCACCAGCACCGCTGGCAACTTCACAGGCACCTTCGACGACCCGGTCACCATCGCCGCGAACCCCGCGTAATGGAGATCACCTCCACGCCGATCCGGGACAAGTCCAATGCGTTCAGAGTCTTCTTCGACAAGGCTCTGACCGCTGACGGGCGTCCTGCGCCAATCGACGTGGTCGGGCTCCTGGAGCATGTGGACGATGACGTTTGCGAGGTCACTCTGACGAAGGGTGACCTCTCGAACGAGGTGAACATCGAGATCGGGCTGGAGGCAATTCGCCTCGGATACAAGAAGCTGGAGTTCCACCGCTCGATGGGGGGCCTAGCCACGCGCTGGGCCACCCTGGTTCGCCGGGCTGACGGAATGGACTACTACCACGTTGACCTGGAGAAGGCGGTGAAAACATACGAGATGCGGGGCAACTCATGACCTTGAAAGATTTCCTGGCTACGGCCAATGCTGACCATTCCCTGGCGCTGCAAGAAGCCCAGGCATTCACTCAGGCGGTGCCCAAGTACTACACCGCCAATGTGATGACAGTGATGTTGGTAGGCGCCGGCCTGTACGGGATGCTGTCGGACACCGCGGCAACGCCTGAGCATCCGGTGCGGGACATCTGCCTGGCGCTGATGGACCGTCTGCGCAGTGAGGGTGAGGTCAACCTGGCGCCTAGCGATCCGATGGGACAAGCCAACGGACAGATGCTGGATGCGCTCATCACTGGACTGCCCGATCATGCCACTGCGCTCACGGGCCTCAAGACTCAGCTCCTGGCTGGGGCCGAAGAGACCGTGTACCCGTTCGCCAACGCAACGCTATATGACGTGCTGGTAGCCCGCGGTGATGTACCTACGCTCCCGGTGACGGTCAACGCTCAAGGTTTCGTGATTGTTGGTGCCACTGGCCCATGTCCAGCGCACTCTCCCAAGATCCTTGGCTTCAATCCTCGCGTTCAGCAGTGGCAGGCCGTGGGCCGCCTGCCGGGTGTTTCGGCAACTGGACTGTATGAGTGCCGTATCGACCACCCCTACCGGCCGTGGGCGCTGAAAGTTGAGGATGCCTACGAGGCGTTGGTTGATACGGTTGGTGTTGAGTAATGGCCCAACTTTTTTGGACGCCAAATCCTGCTGACGCGGGCTCTGCTCCCAGCGACATCAGCTATGCGACTCACTATGGCGCCCCTGGCGGCCTCACCGTGGAGGACTTTTCTGGCGTCTTTGCACTGAAGGTGGATAACAACGTGTGGACGGCTGCCCGCCGTGCTATCCGTATATCAGAAATCGCCGGCCTGGACGTGGGTGCAATTGACGACCTCGAAATCTATATCAGATACAGGATTCAGGGCGCTGGCAATGACATCTACCTCTTCTCGCGTATGGGGAGTAGCGGCGGAACCAACGAACATGCAGTTTGGGCCCGGAAGCAGAGAGCCTCTGGAGGCACCGAGTGGCTCGGTCTCTACGATGAAGGTTCCTCCAGCAGCCTAGATTCTGCCCCTGGGTCCACCGACTTTATTGACAGGTCTTTGCGCCTGCGTGTAGTAGGCACAGCAGTGAAGGGGTCGTTCTGGGATGACGGTGACTCAGAGCCCCCGGCTTGGCAGTTAGAGGCGGTGCAGTCTACTGTGACAACGGGCGGTGGGTTTGGGTTTGGTCGATTTACGGGTAGCTCAAATTACCCGGATAACTGGATTTATGAGATAGGCATAGGCACAGGCGGCGATCCTGCACCCACCGGACCAGTTGTGGGTGGCAGCTCCCCGATCCTGACTGCCCCATCCGCCAGCATCATCACTGCCACCAGCATCACCCCTAACGTGACGGTGACCTTCTAATGGCTACCTTGTACTGGGTTGTCTATCCGTCTGGGCAGTCTGATCCGCTCGACACGGACATCATCAACGAGACTGTCGCCAACGGCATTTTCGGGAGTGACACTGCGCCCGGTACAACGACTGATCCGTTCACCGGTGATGCAATCGCTGGGCTGGCGGCTGAAACCAGTTACCGCTTGGCCGTGGTCTGGGACGATGGCACTACCACCAGTGATGTGGTGGTGTCCGATCCATTCAGTACGCTGGTAGCCTCGGTGAATGCCACGGGTTCCGGGGCAGTGCCGGGAGTGACCGCCTCACCTCCGGCAGGTGGCGCAACGGCCGATGGCACTGCCACAGGTCAAGTGCCCGGTGTCACGCTGGGCGCAGCATCCGGCTCCGCGACAGGCACCGTGGGCGTCGAAGGGGCGTTCGACGGTGGAGCGTTTGATGGGGGCGGTTTCAACGTGCCCCCGGCCGATGCCCTCGCCTCGGGTGCTGTGCCAGGTGTCGCCCTGCGCCCTGCAACAGGGACTGCAGTAGGGACCGCTTCTGCCACGGCCAGCGGCGCTGTGCCCGGTACCGTCCTCACGCCGCCCACCGGCACCGCCGAAGGCGGGACCGGTGCCGTTGCCTCTGGCGCCGTCCCCTCTGTCGCGCTTACACCAGCAACCGGCAGTGCGACTGGGGGTATCAGCGTCGTGGCCAGCGGCGCTGTGCCAGGCGTCGTGGCGCATCCGCCAAGCGGCGGAGCCACAGCAATAGCCAACGCCGTTGCGAGCGGCGCTGTGCCAGGGGTGGCCCTGGGTGCTCCTACTGGGCGGGCGACAAATAAGGACGTGATTGTAGTCGGTGGCGCTGTGCCAGGGGTCAGGTGTGGAGCGCCTACCGGGAGCGCTACCGGTGATGCAGTTGCCAGCGGTGCAGTGCCCTCTGTCTCGATCTCGGCGGTTTCAGGTGGGGCCTCTGGCTCAGGTCACGGGTCAGGTGGCCTGCCTCCTGTGGCGCTGCGACCGGCGACAGGCAGCGCTCGGAATGACGCCGTGGCGTCAGGCGCGGTGCCGGGGGTGGCGCTGAGGCCCGCCACTGGTTCGGCCAATATCTTTCGCATCCCGGCGGAGGCGTTGCGTGAGTTCCATGTCGAGCCGCGGGCACGAGAGTTTTTTGTAGAGGCTGAGGTCCGCGAGTTTTTCGTCGAGGCCGAGGTTCGAGAGTTTAATGCGAGGGTAAGGTGATGTTTGCAGGGGTGAAGGACGTCGATGCGACGTTGGATTTCAGGATCAACTGGACGCGGTGGTTACCGGAAGAGTCAGTGATCGTCGCGAGCGAGTGGATCGTTGACGATACTTTGGTGGAGGTGACGTCGGTCCATAACGACCAGCGGGCGACCATCCTGGTGCGGGGAGGGGTGGTAGGGCAGCGTCCGCTTATCACCAACAGGATCACGACCTCTGATGGGCTGGTGGATGACCGGACGATTCGGTTGAAAATTACGCAACACTAACGCTTGCATGGTAATATAGGTAATACCTATATCGGGGTGACAAATGTTCCAGAAAATGAAAGCGGTGCTCGTGTTGTTGAAGGTTGGTCGGGTCGTTATCGACCCAGCCAAGTGGAAGCGGCGCCAGATCAGCGCGTCGATTTTGATCACGGCCATCTGGGCATTGGCAGACACTGCGAGGGCGTTTGGGTATGAGATACCAGTGGACGGCGAGACGGTGGATGCCCTGGCTGTTGGCCTGTTGGCTGTTGTTAACTGGGTGCTCACCCTCACCACCACGGACAAGCTGGGACTGCCAACCCGCGCTAAGGCTGATGCTTGACCGAGAAGAAGGGGTGCGCTGGCGGGACGACCGCTATCACCTCGAAGGCTTTGTTTTTTCACTCACCTGTAACTACTGAACAAGGAATTTTGAGATGAACCTGACCCTGGCCATTCAAGTGGCGAAATTCGTTATCTGGCTGATGCTGAACCTTTCTGATCTGGTCCTGGAGGCAGAGGAGAATCTACCGGAGGCCGGCCGCGGCGGGGAGAAATTCGCTGCTGTGAAAGAGGCGGTACTGGTGGCGGCCCGTGTCCTGGGTCTGGCTGATCGAGCCATTGATGCTGCGCTGGGCGTGGTCGACGTCGACAAGAGGATCAACGATACCGTCTCCAAAGAGATCAACGCTGCACGATAACCCCGAAGCAACCAGAGCAAAATATATGGCAGTTCCTGATGTTGGCTTGCTGAAGTATTGTGAAACCGAGCGGCAGAAGGAAGTCGTCCAAGCATTTGCCGATGGTGGCTCGTTGCGGGCCGCCGCTCGGAGTTTAGGAGTCACGCGGCAAACAGCCCAGGACGTTGTCCGCCTGGTTAGAAAACGGGCGGTGGCTGCTGGCTATTCGCCGGATGCGCAGATGAATACCCCCTTCCCGGAGGGGATCTCGTTGAAACGGATCAGCCAGAGGCGCCGCGCCGACGGTGAGTTACTGGATTACTGGCAGATAGGTGAGCCCGGCAAAGAGCAGCAGGAAGCGCTGCTTCGAGAATTCTGCGCCGGTCTCGCTTCCTCCCTCGCACCATCCCCCTCTACACCCGCACCGCCCGTCGACACAGATCAAATGCTCTCGGCCATCGTCATCGGCGATGGGCACTTAGGCATGCTCGCGTTTGGGGAGGAGACCCTCGGTGAAGACTTCAATATTGAGATCGCTACGGCAGACCTTCGGGCCGCTATTGATTACCTGGTGCATTGCGCCCCGGCCTCCTCGGAGGGGCTGTTGGTTAATGTGGGGGACTTCCTACACATGGATGACACCTCCAATAAAACACCAGCGTCCGGGCATGCGCTAGACGTCGATCTCTCCCATCACCGTCTCATGCGCATCGCTGGGGTGCTCCTTCGCTACGCCATCGACAAGATGCTGACCAAGTTCGCAACAGTGCGGGTGGTCAATGCCGCCGGCAACCATGACCCCCACAGCGCCCGCGCGCTCTCAATGTTCCTGGAAGGTATTTATGAAAACCATGCCCGCGTCATCGTCGAACCCACCAAAGGGAAATTCTACTTCCTCGAATTCGGGAACAATCTCATTGGCATTACTCATGGTGATCGGATTCCTGCTAATCGTCTGGCCGGCATGATGACCCAGCACGCTGCCGAAGCATGGGGGCGGACGAAGTACCGACGGTGGTGGGTAGGGCATATCCACCACAAGCGTTTTCAGGAAATGGAGATGGGCTGTTCCATCGAGAGTTTCAACACGCTGGCTGCCGGCGACGCCTGGCATGCGTCGATGGGCTACAGCGCGGAGCGCGGGATCGAGATGATTACGCTCCACAAAGAATTTGGCCAGGTCGGCCGGACCAACGCTTCGTTGGCACTGGTCAGGGCCTTCGCGGGCGGTGAACTAGCCGCGTAGGAACGCCTTGGATTCCGATTTAAGGCTCCCGCAATCCGTCTTTCAGCACCCCCTATTTTCCCCCCTAAAACGAGGCTCCGGCACCGCCGGGCGAGAGGATCTTATGAAACTTTGTGTGTTATTGAATGGGCCACCCGGCTGCGGCAAAGATACCCTGGCAGAAGAAATGGTGCCCTCGGGCTTCACTCCGATGTCGTTCAAGCCGGCGCTGTACCAGGCTGTGTCTGACCACTACGGCATTCCGCTAGAGGAGGTGCTGCATTGGTGCGCGACCAGAGAGCTGAAGGACGAGGTGTGGAATCCGATAGGGAAGACGCCACGGGAGATGATGATCGAGGTCAGTGAAGAGGTCTACAAGCCCAGGTTCGGGAAGGACTACTTTGGGAAGGCGGCGGCGGTGGCTTGCGTTGAGGCGGGGGCGGACTTTGCGGTATTCTCGGACGGGGGCTTCCCGGAGGAGATCGGACCACTGGCGCTGTATTACAACCAGGTAATCGTCGTCCAGTTATTTCGGGAGGGGTTCAGCTTTGAGAAGGACTCCAGGACCTATGTCGAGGGTCCTGATGGCACCTACCAATTGACCCTTGTCGAAGGTCAAGTGGCAGAGGCCCTGGGGCAGTTGCTGGGGATCGCCGGAAGGCACAAATAGCTCGGCGGTTTTCTCGGCGGTGGAGCGCCCAAATGCGCCTTTTTCTGTCCCCCTCTGTCCCGCAACCCGTTGATTTTAAAGACATAAAAAGTCGAGAAAAGTCGGATAACGGGTTCGAGTCCCGTCCGCTCCGCCAACATTCAAAATCTGGTTTGTCGTCGATGGATCCGGGCTCACAGCAGTTCGGCGGGCGGACAGCTCTACCCAACTAACGGGGGACGGGCCGGTTTTGGCTTTACCGGCTCTACCCAATTAACGGGGGATGGGCCGGTTTTCACTAAACCCGGTTGATGATGCCATCCCATCCACAATGGGTTAAGACCCTCAGTCGGTAATTTTCAAAGTTTCTGAACCCGTAAGCTCTCCTGGACATCATTTCCATCTTGTTGTGGAAGCCCTCAGGCACGATGGTGCGCTTCCTTTGTCAGCGCACCCTATGCAAGCGGTGCTGCCTTGAGGGCATAGGGTGCGTTGAGGCACGAAACGCACCGGATAGCCCCCCGCCGCCTGAGGCTTGGAACAAAGACCGGGGGGACGATGGTGCGCTTCCTTTGTCAGCGCACCCTATGCAGGCGGTGCTGCTTCGAGGGCATAGGGCATAGGGTGCGTTGAGGCACGAAACGCACCGGATAGCCCCCCGCCACCGAGGCTTAGAACAAAGACCCGGGGGACGATGGTGCGCTTCCTTTGTCAGCGCACCCTATGCAGGCGGTGCTGCCTTGAGGGCATAGGGTGCGTTGAGGCACGAAACGCACCGGATAGCCCCCGCCGCCTGAGGCTTGGAACAAAGACCGGGGGACGATGGTGCGCTTCCTTTGTCAGCGCACCCTATGCAGGCGGTGCTGCCTTGAGGGCATAGGGTGCGTTGAGGCACGAAACGCACCGGATAGCCCCCCGCCGCCTGAGGCTTGGGACAAAGACCGGGGGACGATGGTGCGCTTCCTTTGTCAGCGCACCCGATGCACGCGGTGCTGCCTCGAGGGCATAGGGTACGTTGAGGCACGAAACGCACCGGCGGGCATTGTCTCGCACACTTAGCTTGTCTCTTCGGATCCTGCGTCCTCAGGGTCCAACTCCCCCAGCGCCAGAAACCCGCCAGCCATAAACCGGGCGATGCGCCTTTTCACCGCCGGGAAATCATCCGCGTGGCACAGGCCCCCGACAGACGGTCGATGCGACCGGTGCGCGCAAGAGTATTCATCAATGCACCTGTCACGAAGTGGTAGCCCCAGAATATGTCCTCTTCCGGGTACTCCGGCAAGGCACGTTTCAGGATGTCGACGAGTCTGAGAACGACCGGGTCGAAGTAGACATCCATTAGCTCCCCGCCCTCCGGCGTATTGCTGACGCGGGCGCAAAAAGCCGCATAGTTCATCCATTCAGGGCCGCCCTCGTAGTACAGATCCAGATCGGTATCGAGAAATGCATGCAGTGCGCCTACTACGGTGGGATTTGCACCTGCCTCCTCCTCGTAGCGTGCAAGCGCGGCCATTCTTCGGTCACTTGTCGTGCCAGCTCGACGTGCGAACACGGCGTCGAACAGGCTCCTTTTGTCCTGGAAGTAGTAGTTGACGAGTGTTGTGTGGATCCCGACGTGCCTGGCTACGTCCCGAAGTGTCACGCCGTACAGACCGTTTTTGGAGAACAGGTACTCGGCAGCATCGAGTATCTGCTCGATGCTCTCTGCCCGTTGCTCTGCCTTGCTGCGCCGGGAACCCTGGCGTTTGGGAGTAGTGGCCATAACGGACTATGTTGCCGGTGTCGCTGCGCGATTGATCCGGGCGCCGCCCCCGGGCACAGTCGCGGGGACAGCCTGACGCCTTCCGCGGCGGCTGGCGGGACGGTCAATGAGCTGATTAGGGACAGGTGGATGGTTTCGCATGGCGCGCAATGTACGGCATTTTTGCGCGAAGATAAATATTCGCTAATACAATAGTGAATATATTTGCCTGTACGATCCCTCGTAACGCGATACGTATTGACATTCATTAACGCTAGAGTGAGTATGTGACAGCGACACCACACATGCCAAAAAAATAAGGGAGATGTGATATGGGAAAGCACAGTATAGCTGCATGCAGGATATTGGCCGGGCTGGGACTGGCCCTTGCAGTACCAGCCGGCGGCACCAGCGCTGCCACACCCGATTCAGTGGACGGCGATGTGGCCGGTAACGAGCAAAGACAGGCGGTACGTCTCGAGGAAATTGTAGTCACCGCCACCCGGCGGTCAGAGAACCTGCAGGATGTGCCGATTGCGATCTCCGCCCTGTCCACCTTCGAACTGGAGCGTCAAGGCATCGAGAACTTCGAGGATTTCGCCCGCCAGATCCCCGGGGTCAGCTTCAATAGAACCACGAAGAATGCCAGCACATTTACATTTCGCGGGATTTCCATCAATACACTGCCCGGCGGCGGGCTCCAGAATTCCACTGCGGTATACCTCGGTGACGTACCGGTATCTACAACCAGCGCATTCACGCCTGACGTGCGGCTGTTTGACATAGAGCGCGTTGAAATCCTGCGCGGACCGCAGGGTACGCTGTTCGGATCCGGGTCATTGGCAGGTACGGTGCGAATTCTTCCCAATGAACCGCAGTTCAATGAGTTTGACGCGAAGCTTCGGGTGGACGGGGGGTTGACCAAAAGCGACTCCATCAGGCAGCGCTATGATGGGATGGTGAACATTCCGCTCGTGGACGATTCGCTGGCAATGCGTGCGGTCGGATATTTCCGCGATGAAGACGGCTGGATCGATAACCTCGGTACTGGCGAAGACAATGCGAACGGCAGTCGCGATTGGGGCGCGCGTGGTTCGCTGCGCTGGGCGCCAACCGACAGGTTCTCTGCGAAGCTTATGGTGATGCACGATGTAGGGGAGCCGGGAGACCTTGATTTCATTGATCCTCAATTGGGTGAAGACAAGGTCGACACTATTATTCCCGGAGAAATCCGCACGGAGATCACGAACTACAATGTCAGTTTCGAATACGACTTTGAGTGGGCGACGCTGCAGTCTTCAACGAACTATTCTGACTTCGAGGTCAAGTTTGATCAGGACTTTAATGGGATATTGACGGGCGTTTTCCCCGGTTTCATTATCGCAACCCGTACCTCTGCGCCGGCTCTGGTGCAGGAAACCAAATTGATTTCACAGAGTGATTCACGCTTGCAGTGGACAGTGGGCGCGTTCTATATGGACAGGGAGTTGGATGTGGAGGCGCTTCGCTCTACCGATCCGAACTTTCTCGTAGGTCTGCATATTACAGGACTCGACGAGGGGCTTTTCTACTACGTTCCAACTGAACTGGAGGAACGCGAGACCGCGGGGTTTGGAGAGTTGTCCTGGGACATCAGCAATGATCTGACTGCGACCGTGGGCGTGCGCTACTCGCATTTCCGCAGAAAGTTGACGCAGCTGCCGGGAGCGTTCAACCAGACTGGCGCGGTTGCCGGGGCGGTACTGGCAGGCGGCAGTACTGAGATTCCCGAGCCGACATTGTCGACCGGCAATGTGATTGGGCCGGATACGTTCAGCGAAGTGACCACCAAATTTGCGCTGAGCTGGCGACCTGCTGACAGCATGACGTATTACTTCACCGCGGCAGAGGGCTTTCGCAATGCGCTGCCCAATGCGAACGCCGGCCTGGAGAGCCAGATTGATCCCAATGACATTGTCATCCCGGATGTCGCCGACGCCGACAAGCTCTGGAACTATGAGCTTGGCCTGAAGGCTGACTGGTTCGACGGTATGCTCCGGACCAATATGGCGGCGTACTACATTGTCTGGGAAGACATCCAGCTATTGGCGGTCCGCCCGTCAGACGGAACCCGTTTCTTTGCCAACGCGGGCGATGCGGAATCGATGGGACTGGAAGTCGAGGTCCTGGCGAGACCCAGTGACAACCTGGAGCTCGGGTTGAATCTGACCCTGCAGGAAGCGGAGATCGATTCGATTACTGATCAGCAGGCAGCATTCAGCGGTGCTACCGAGGGCTCTGAGCTGACCGCACCGGATTTCAAGATGTCCGGTTTCGTTCAGTATACCTGGATGCTCGAAGACCGGGGAAGCCTCTATCTGCGCGCAGACGTCCAGCACGTTGGTTCGTATCCCAACACGCAACCCAATACCGTGGGGCAGCCAGACACACCCAGTCCGGTTTTTCAGCAACTTGAAGCCTACGAGAACGTAAACGCCAGCCTGGGTTGGATTACCGATAAATGGACCCTGGTTCTGTACGGCGAAAACCTGCTCGACAATGACGACCTTGTATTTCGTCAGCCGGACACGGCTGTCATCGGCAACTTCGGAACACTGCGACCGCGGACACTTGGGTTCAGGGCGACCTGGCGGCTCTGAGTGTTGCGGTCTTCAAGAGCACCACATCGATCAGGGGTAATGATGACGTTGGCGCTACAGTTTCGCGATTTTGTCAAGCCGGGATTGGCTGGATTGGCGCAGCTGGCCTTCGTCATCGCCGCTGGCTCATCCGGGGGATCGGCTTGGGCTGTCGGCGGCGACGATTGGAACAGTGCTGCGCTCCAGTCGGCCCTGGATTATGCGAGGGGCCAGAGCACCAGCGCCGTCGTGATCGTGCATCGAGGTGAAATCATTGCGCAGCGGTATTGGGCCGTGACAGAGCGCGCCGAATCCCGATATCCATTGTTTCTGGGCGGGCAGTCGGCGGCGGGGGCGCCGATTGAAGACGTGGCGTCGCTGCAAAAGAGTGTGGTATCGCTGCTCGCAGGCATTGCGCTGGACCAGGGATTGCTGGAGCTGGAGACACCGGTCTCCGCGTATCTGGGCGCTGGCTGGAGCCGCGCCGGTGAGCATGAGGCGGCAATCACCGTACGACATCTGTTGTCCATGACTTCCGGGTTGACGCCCGGCCTGGAGCATGAGGCATCAGCCGGTACGCTGTGGCGGTACAACACACGTGCCTATAGTCAGCTTCCCTCTGTGCTTGAAAAGGTCACCGACCAGGATATCGCGACTCTGACGGCGCGTTGGTTGACCGAACCTCTCGGGTTGGAGGATACCGCCTGGCGAGAGCGTCCCTGGGTCACGGCCAGCGTGGATGCCAACCCCTTGGGTCTCTACACTTCTGCCAGCGATCTGGCCCGCATCGGTGAGCTCATCCTGGCGCGCGGTGTCTGGGACGGTTGTAGTCTGGTGTCCGAAGACTATCTTGATGCCGCGACCTCTCCCTCGCAGAGCCTCAATCCGGCCTACGGCTTTCTGTGGTGGCTCAATGGCTACGCTTTGCAGCCGCCGCCTGGCGAGGCGGGGCAGGATGTGCTGGCCGCTGCAGCGCCGGAAGATCTGGTTGCCGCGCAAGGGGCACTGGGACGAAAACTCTACATCGTGCCGAGTCTGGATCTGGTGGTCGTGCGTCTTGGTGATGCTGCGGCGGATAACTTCAATGAACATTTCTGGTCGTTGCTGATGGCAGCGCTACCTGCGAGGTCAAAATGAACAATGAAAGAGCCGGTCTGGCAGTGCCCTCCACGCAGCTTCCCGAAGCGGATGAGCAGGTGAAGGTACCGTACGCGAGCCGCCTGTACCGCGGCTATGTGTTGGCCATTCTCACCATTGTCTATGCGTTCAATTTCATCGACCGACAGCTGCTGGTCATCCTGCAGGAGCCTATCAAGGCTGAGCTGGGACTTTCCGATACGCAACTGGGTCTGTTGACGGGCTTTGCGTTCGCGCTGTTCTATGTGGTTTGCGGCATTCCGATCGCCCGCTGGGCGGACAGGGGTGTGCGTCGCAGCATCATCGCATTGGCCCTGACGGTATGGAGCGTGATGACCGCCGTCAGCGGTCTGGCCAACAGTTACACCCACCTGCTGCTGGCGCGAATCGGGGTTGGTGTGGGAGAAGCCGGCGGCAGCCCGCCGGCACACTCGATGATCTCCGACATCTTCAAGCCGGGAAACCGCGCCGTCGCACTTTCCATCTACTCGATTGGCATCTATATCGGTATCCTGCTCGGGTTTGCGCTCGGTGGCTGGATTGCGGATACATTCGGATGGCGCCAGGCCTTCTTCGTGGTGGGCCTGCCCGGCGTCGCGCTCGCCGTGATCGTGCGATT
The DNA here is from genome assembly GCF_010669285.1 of Kineobactrum salinum. Classification (GTDB taxonomy): domain Bacteria; phylum Pseudomonadota; class Gammaproteobacteria; order Pseudomonadales; family Halieaceae; genus Kineobactrum; species Kineobactrum salinum. The sequence continues at coordinate 4,284,647 of NZ_CP048711.1, forward strand.
GACGATACGCGAACCCGTCCGCGGCTGGTCAGAGGGAGCGGTAAAGAGCTCCATCACAACGCCACCGATGATGGACGTTGTCCGTCTGCTCTGGTCGCGCAAGTCGTTTCGCAACATTGCGCTGGCGGCCAGCCTGCAGGCATTCATCATCTATGGCATCGGCAACTGGTTGCCATCATATTTTCTGCGCAATTTTGACCTCAGCCTGAGTACCGTCGGCGCCTGGATGGCACTGACCACAGGAATCGGCGGCGGGCTCGGTTCCTTCTTCGGGGGCTGGACCGCTGACCGCTTTGGCGTACGGGACGCCCGCTGGTACTTGTGGATTCCGGCAATACTCACCTTTTTTATTGTGCCGGTGCTGGTGATGATCCTCACTTCCGGGTCCGTGACCATCGCGCTGCTGCTCACGGCGCCGTTCCATTTTCTTTCGGCAGCCTATCTGGGATCGGTGCTCGCCGTTTCCCACAGTCTGGTGAACGCCCGTATGCGGGCGCTGACGTCCGCCGTTCTGTTTTTCGTCCTGAACCTGATCGGCCTGGGGCTGGGACCCGTGTGCGTGGGGATGCTGAGCGACCATTTTGTGAGCCGCGGCCTCGCAACACCATTGGCCAGTGCTTTGTTGATCTGCGGCGTGATAGCGGCACTGTGGGCATGTCTGCACTATGTGCTAGCCGCCAATGCCATTCGCCAGGACATTGCGAGGCTGGGCAAATGAACCAGTGTGGTACCCCGCCCATGACCCGTTATGCTCTGTTTCTCGCCGCGCTCGCCCTGCTTGCTGCGGGCTGCGGGCCCTCACCTGCGCCTGGATCAGCGGACAATGCCGGCACTCCCAGCGTGGCCGAATCACCCGGCGAGGCGAAAGCTGCCGACGGACGCTATATTTCGTGGCATGAACATCTGGTCGACGATGAACAAACCAATGGCGGTACCGCCATCAGGGGCGCCGACGGGCTGGTGATGGCAGACATTGACCGCGACGGACACCTCGACATCATTTCCGCGCATGAGGACTCCAATCACCTGCGCATCGCGTTTGGTACTGAACGGCCCGATGTGTGGGCGAATGTCACCATAGGGCAAGGCGCGGAGGTCGGAGCAATCGAGGATGTCGCTGTCGGCGATATCAACGACGATGGCTGGCCAGACGTGATGGCCGCGAGCGAGGAAGCGCACCTGGTCTACTTCCAGAACCCAGGCGACGGCGCGCGAAAGGAACCCTGGGGCCGGCTGATACCCGAGATCACCCAAGGCCGCGGATCCTGGCTCCGGGTGTTCATCGCCGACATGAATCAGAACGGGAGAATGGACATTCTGGGGGCCAACAAGGGCGCCGCCGATATTATCGATCCGGCCGGGCCGCAGACTGCGGAGCGCCCGACTTCCCTGTTCCTGATCGACGGCGACCCACTCGATCAGTCGAGCTGGCGCGAACAGGTGTTGGCGACGCAGCTCGTTCCCAATACCGCCATGCCGGTGGATATCGACGGTGACGGGGACCTGGACGTGCTGGTCGCCGACCGGCTGCGCCTGGAAATGGCGATACTCGAGGTAGTGGGTTTTGAGGACGACGGAAACCTCATCGTGCAGGAACATCCGATCCGGATCGTACCCGGCTTTGCGGCACCGGAGGACTGGCAGGGGGTCTCCAGCGCTTTTCAATCCGTGTTCGCGGATCTCGACGGGGACGGGCGGCAAGACCTGATCGTGGCAGTCTATGAGACGCCACAAGCTGTGCCTGGGTCGCCCTTGATGGCTGGCTTGGGCTGGCTGCAACAGCCTGCGAGCCTGGACCAGCCCTGGATCTATTTCCCGATTGGCGACACTCTGCCGGACTTTGTCGCCGGTATTGCCGTCGCCGACATCGATGGCGACGGACATCTCGACGTGATTAGCGGCGGCTACTCCGGGCTCAACATTCTGGCCGGCGGATTTTCTGGCGCTTCACGCAATGAAGATGATCCGCGTGTCACCGCCTCCTCGACTGTGGGGCGGATTGCCTGGTTCCGGAATCCGGGCGATCCGCGTCTGGGCTGGCAGCGCCACGACATATCGCGGCGGGTCCGCGGCATGTATGATGCGTTTGTCCCGCTCGACCTGGATGGTGACGGCGACGTCGATCTGGTAGCGACACGCGGCAACAGCGGCGAGTACGACGGCGTGTTCTGGCTGGAACAGCTGCGTACACAGCAGCCCGCTGCGGCATTTTCGCCGGCAAGAACCCAGGACAGCCGCGCGTTGCCACTTCCCCCATCGGACTGGATCGAAAGGTACGAAGAAGAGGTGACCTTTGTGGCTCCCAACAAACTGGAGCAGGAATGAGCCGTTGCCAAGTGTGGCAGCGGTCGACCCGCTGATTCAACGGGTCATGCGGCTCATGGTAGCGTGAGTTTGTTCCTGGGCAGGGAGAATCATGCTGGTGACCAGTTGCCGCGTATCCGGTGACAGTTTGTCGATCTCGCCGCGATACTCGTTCAGCCCCCGATCCTCGCCCTCTTCAAGCGCCCCAGCATGGATTTGTCGCCGAGAGCCTTGGCGCCACCTTCCACCAGTTTGGCAAAACTTCCCCACATGCCCGAGCTGTCTGTGGGATCGCCGCCCAGGGCCACGATACGTTCCCTGAGCAGATCCACGCGCTGGGCATGGGATTGGCGCAGCTCACTGAGCTGTTGCACGACCGCGGGGTCCGGTTTTTTGTCGATACACTGGTCGTAGGTTTCCACCGCCGACATCTCGGACTTGAGAAATTCGTTGAGTGTGTTGATGTCATCGTTCCGATTGGAGTTTTGCATATCATGTCTCCTCGTTGTCCAGTCCCACAACGAACCAAGCAAAGGGGATGCCAGCTCCCCACAGTACCGTAAAAACGCAGGGCGACGCCCTTTCTGGCCCTGCACTATGCTCACCTGATGTCGGTACCGGTAAAATTCCCGGGGGCCCCGGTAAAAATCCCTGTTGCCTGAGCATGTGCGGCCGAGTCGCCCGACCAATTATCCAGCGGTGCGCCTTGCAAGTCCTGAGCGGCTGACATCGCCACGCAGTGCCATCCATCGCATCAGGTCCTCGCGTCGGACCAGGCCCAACGCCGATGCGGGTTGTGGCCCACTAGCTCAGCAAGGTTCGCAGTCCCCTCTCGAGCAGGCCCCGGGCGAGATCGAGTTTGTAGCCGTTGTCCGGCAGAGGGTGGGCTCCGTGGCCCAGAGCATCACGTGCGGCCCCTATCTGGTCGCCGGTACCGGCGGTGCCAGCCAGGGCCTGTTCGCAGTACACCAGCCGGCGCGGGATCTGCGCCAGACCGGTGGCGGCGATGCGCACCTCGTCAATGGTGTCGCCGCTGCGCTGTAACACGATAGCGATGCCCACCAGCGCAAATGCCCAGGTCTTGCGCTCCATGGCCTTCAGGTAAATACTGCGCCAGTTGTCGGGCAATTCCGGGATATCGATGCCAGTGATTATCTCGTCGGGCGCCAGTACCGTTTCCTTGCGCCGCTCGTCTTCGGGTGGCTGATAGAATTCGCGCAGCGGTATACTGCGCTCACCAGCCAGGCCGAACAGGACGACCTCGGCGTTCAGTGCCAGCAGACAACCGGCGAGGTCAGAGGGATGGATTGCCCGGCACGGACTGTCGTCGAAAATGGCATGGTGCTCATGATGCCCTTCGATCGCCGGGCAATCTGCTCCTCCCTTGAGCCAGCAATGGCTGCGGGAATTGCGGTAGTACCAGCAACGCGGCCGCTGCAGCAGATTGCCACCCAACGTCGCACGGTTGCGAATCTGGGCGGTTGCCGTTTCCCTGGCTGCCTGGCGCAACAATGAACAGGGACCTTCGAGCAGTGGGTGGTCGGCAATCGCCGCTATCGTCGCCAGCGCGCCAATGCGGATGTGGCCCGCTACTCTCCGGATGTCATCGGGCACAGGGGCTCGCTTGATGTCGACGAGGCGGGATGCGCGCAGCACATCGGCCTTCAGAAGCGGCAGCAGATCCGTGCCCCCGGCAAGCAGCCGGTCGCCGGCGGCCAGTCCGGCGACAGCTTCATCGAGCGTGGCGCTGGCAGTGTAGCTGAGCGGTCTCATCGTCCCGTCCCCGACTGTTTCAGTGCTTCCAGCAGGCGCCGGCGCGTCAGTGGCAAGTCTCGCAACCGCACACCCAACGCGTCCCTGACCGCATTGGCTATCGCCGGCGCCGTCGCAATCATGGGTGGCTCCCCGAGCCCCTTGATGCCCAGCGGGTTTTCGGAAACGTCCGGCAAATTGACGACTGCATGGTTGATAGGTGGTACGTCAGCTGCGGTGGGAACGAGATAGTCCTCCAGGTTGGCATTGAGCACCAGGCCGGTGGCATCGTCGACCAGCCGTGCTTCGGTCAGGGCAAATCCCAGGCCCTGGGTGACACCGCCGATGACCTGGCTGTCGGCCAGCAGGCGATTGACGACGGCGCCGCAGTCCGGTGCACATGTTAACCTCAGCAGCGTGATCTCCGCGGTATCCAGATCCACTTCCACTTCCGCGCATTGCACCGCGAACGTACAGGTAGCGACCGCACCGGGTTTGCTCTGGATTGCACTGTTGGCCCGAAGTGATCCCGGGGGAGCCGCGCCAGCCAGTTCCCGAAGCGGAACAGCGGGACTCTCGGCCGTGCCGGCGACGGTACCATTTTCCAGTCGCAGTAGCTGCAGCTCGGCCTTCAGCTCTTGCGCGGCGAGTGTCAGCACCTGTTGCCGGACCTCCAGGGCCGCTGCGTGCACGGCGGGCCCCAGCGTGGCCAGGGTCGCGCTGCCGGCGCTGGGCGGTGCATACAGTTCGGTCGCCGTATCGCCGATCACAACCTCTACCTGATCGACGGGCAGATCCAGCGCCTGGGCGGCGACCTGCGCCAGCACAGTACGGGTACCCGTACCGATGTCCTGGGTGCCGCTAAGCACACTGACTGAACCGTCCGTCTGGACGATGACGGTGGCATATGCAGGCGGGTTCCTGCTGCCTGCCGGCCATACACTGGCGGCCATACCGATACCGCGGCACTTGCGCGGTGTGGCGGGCTGTGACCGCACCGGCCAATCGAAGTCTTGCCGCGCTGCGCTGTAGCAGCGCCGCAGCGCCTCGGGAGAGGAATACACCTTGTCGCGCATCTGGTCGCGGGAGCTGTAATTGCGCTCACGCAGGGCGAAGGGATCGAGCTCCAGCTCGCGGGCCAGGTCATCCATCGCCTGCTCCAGGGCAGCGGTCCCCTCGACATAGCCCGGTGCGCGAAAGGCTACGGCCGGGCCGGTGTTGCTGTAGTACTGCCGCTGTTCTGTGTATACGTTGTCACAGTCGTACAGCTGCTGATAGCAGCCGGCCACCATGCTGTTCTCGCCGCCCAGGGTATAGGCGCCGCCGTCGATATCGATCGTCGCCGCGATCGCGCACAACCGCCCATCCCGGGTCGCCCCCAGTCTGAGCTGCTGGCGGGTTGCGTTGCGGTTGCCGGCCGCCAGATTCTCTGCCTCGCGGTCCAGCATCAGCTTCACCGGACGATTGCTGCGGCGGGCGAGAATGGCTGCGATCACGGTTGGCTTCCAGTCGACCTGCTTGGCGCCGAAGCCGCCGCCGATGTGTTGTGCGTGGACCCGTACCCGGTTCAGTGGCAGGCCCAACTTGCTCGCTACGTTGTCCCGCACTGTGAATATCGACTGGGTGGATACCCAGAGATTGAGCAGTTCGCCATCCCACCAGGCGTTGCAGCCATGGGGCTCCAGCGCATTGTGCAGTGCAGTCTGGGTGGTCCAGGTTCCCGCCACCACCACCTCGGCGGCAGCGAAACCGGCCTTGATGTCACCGCGGGAGTAGATCCGTGGTTTGGCGGCGAGATTGCCGGGTTTGTCCGGGTACACCAGCGGCGCACCGTCGCGCGCGGCGTCATCGAGACCGACCACGGGTTCCAGCACCTCGTAGTCGACTGCGAATGCGCGCAGGCCATCCGTCGCCGCTTCCTCACTGTCGGCCGTGAGCGCGGCGATCTCGTCGCCGACGAACCGCAGCTCCTCGCCCAGAGTGGGCACCTGCTCGCCATACCAGTAAAAGCCGGGGTCATCGCCAGGGGTGATCACGTCCCTGACGCCCGCGACCTTGCGCACCGCGCAGTCGTCCACCTGCCGGACCCGTGCCCGGGCATGGGGACTGCGCAAAATGCCGGCATACAGTTGTCCGGGCAACAGGATGTCGCTGCTGTAATGAGCGCGGCCGGTCACCTTCTGGTGGGCTTCCCGCCGAGGTACCGACATCACCGGGCACGGCGGCGTATCAGTCATCTTCGGATCCGGCCGCGTTCGCGCCGGCAGCGGCGAGTGACTGCGCGGCCTGCAGAATATGACGATACGCTCCACAACGACAGAGGTTGCCGGCGACCGCCTCGGTGATCGATGCCTCGCTCGGCGACGGGTCGCGATCGAACAGCGCCGCGAGGCTCATGATCTGTCCTGGGGTACAGTAGCCACACTGCAGCGCATCGTGTTCGATGAACACCCGTTGCAACGCGCCGACCGTATTGCCGGTGGCACCGCTTTCGATGGTGGTGAGCTGTCGCTGTTCGCATTCTACCGCCAACACCAGGCAGGAATAGACAGCGGCGCCATCGAGCAGCACGGTGCAGGCGCCGCAGTTCCCCATTTCACAGACTTTCTTGGCGCCGGTAAGGCCGCAATCGATGCGCAGCGCATCCAGCAGCGTACGGCGCGGCTCCACATTCAGCGCGTAGCGCTGGCCATTGACCTGCAGAGTGAAAGAGGTATATCCGGACTGGGCTTCGATGATTTCCATGGTCTTGCGCTGCCGTTGCATATCTACAGAAAAGGCTAGACCCGATCAGTGTGTAGTCAAGGTGATTTGCCTGTACAGCGCCGGACAGTGCCGTCAGCAAGCGCCCCTGTCGTCTGTGTTCGCCGACGCCGGGCGGTGCGATACTGGTATTTCTGCTCGGCCGCAATTCCATCTGGCATGTATATTGAATCGATTATTTTCCGGTGCTTGCAGTCTGGTTTGCCCGGCGATGGACCGCCATGTTGCCAGTAAAATCACAGTGATGGGACGTAACAATGGATATTGACACCATGAGCTTTTGGTTGAGCCAGCCGGCAATCCGGCTGGCGCTGGCTGTCCTGGCAGCCCTGATGATTGGCATCGTGACGCACAAGATCGTGTATCGTCTGCTGCTGCGGCTTACCGCACGGCTCCCGTCGGCGAACCTGTTTGTCGGCTATACCCGGCCTCCCGCGATGCTGTTGTTGCCCACTGTATTTGTGTTGCCAGTCTGGCTGGGAGCGCCCGATTGGCGGTGGCTTGCGGCACTGCAGCACGCCAATGCGCTGGTGGTGATCGGTGCGCTGACCTGGATGGCCATGGCGCTCATTCAGGGTGGGATGCAGGTGATTATTTCCCGGCACCCGCTGACTGTGGCTGACAACCTGGCGGCACGGCGTATCTACACCCAGGCCCGGGTGATAGGCCGCAGCGTGCAGCTAATCGTCTTGCTGGTCGGGGTCGCGATCATGCTGATGACGTTTCCCGGGGTAAGGGCGGTGGGGGCCAGCCTGCTGGCATCGGCCGGACTGGTCGGCATTGTCGCCGCGGTGGCGGCCCAGCCAATGTTGAGCAACCTGATGGCGGGACTGCAGATCGCGCTGAGCCAGCCCATACGCATCGACGATGTTCTGATCGTGGAGGGCGAATGGGGGCGGGTGGAGGAAATCACCGGTACCTACGTGGTACTGGCGATCTGGGATTCGCGCCGGCTGATCATTCCCCTGCAATGGTTTATCCAGCACCCGTTCGAGAACTGGACCCGCAGAACCGCCGAATTACTGGGTACGGTCTTTCTCTGGCTGGACTTTAGCACGCCGCTGCAACCGCTGCGGGCGGAACTGCAGCGAATCTGCGAACAGGCGCCGGAGTGGGATGGCCGGGTAGCCTCGATCCAAGTGACCGATGCCAGTGAGCGGTGCATGCAGCTGCGGATACTGGTATCTGCCGCCGATTCCGGCCGTGCCTGGGAGCTGCGCTGCCGGGTGCGCGAGGCGCTGATCAGTTTTCTGCAGCGGGAGCATTCCGGGGCCTTGCCGCGCTACCGCGCGGAGCTCGATATTGTGAACCGGCGAAACTCGCAGACTGAGAAGATTGATCACTGAATCCTGTCAAAACTCATCCGGGTCTCAGTCAGTTTCCAGCACTGCCACCGGTAGCCGCGCCAGCAGGGCTGCGAGTGGCAGCGAGCCCGCCGCGCCCTCGGGCCGGAACCTGATACCGGTCAACACATCCCGCAGACCGCCAGAGCCATACTCGCCCAGCAGCACGGCGCCAGCGTAGTCCTGGCCGAACGGGTAGCGGCCACCTGCTGTGACGGTGGCGGCGCAGGCCACCACGGTCACTATTTGGGAGCCGCCCTGCGATCTCGCGAACGCGCAGACAGTGTTGCCGTCAGCGCCCGTCACTTCCAGCGGGTGGTAGCTGGCGCTCTTGAAGAGCTCTGCCCTGCGGCGGCGCAGGTCCAGCAGTCGCCAGATGATGTACAGTTTGATGCGGGCATCGGACCAGGTCGCCGACAGTTCGCTGACCAGGCCGGCCGGATCGTGTGTCGCCTGCGCACTGATTTCCCTGAGCAGCCTCGTACGCAGCTGGTAGTCGACCTGGCCGCGGTTGTCGGGATCCACCAGGTGCAGATCCCACAGTTCAGTGCCCTGGTAGATATCGGGAACACCGGGCAGGGTGAACTTGAGAGTGGTCTGGCCCAGGCTGTTGACGACCCCCAGTGGTGCAAGGCCTTGTGCAAACTCCCCCAGTTCCAGCGCAAAGGGGGTATCCGGAGTGTGCAGCAACTGGTCGACGAAGCCGGTCACAGCGCTCTCATAGGCCTCATCGGGATGCAGCCAGCTGGAATTGAGCTTGGCCTCGCGCAGTGATTTGAGCATGTATGAGGAGATTCGCTCCCGGTAGTGGGCCAGTCCATCGTCATCGGGTTTGCCGCCGTCACTCCAGGCCGCCGGCCAGCTGCCGACCAGGGTCTGGTACAGAAAGTATTGTTCGTTGCGGCTGGGAACTTGCTGCTCATCCAGCACCCGCAGTTTGCTGCGATTCAAGCGGGTCCATCGGCGCACGGCCAGTTCCCATTCCCGCGGTACTCTGGCCAGCGCATTGAGACGGGCGCGTACGTCCTCACCGCGTTTGCTGTCGTGGGTGCCAGTAGTGACCATCGCGTGGGGCCAATGCTCGGCGCGGTCCGCGATGAAGTGGTGGAAACCTGCCATCGACGAATCCACACGGCGCGGATCGCCGCCCACTTCATTGAGAGACAGCAGTGGGAAGTAGCGATAGAAGGCGGTGTCCTCCAGGCTTTTCGCCATTACCGGTCCAGTGTACTGCTGGAATTTCATCGCAATGCGCAACACCTCGTTGCGATTGAAGCCACTGCGGGGCCGGGCCAGGTCTGTGCTCAGGATCCCGCGCAGGAACTCGAACAGGGCGGGATTGATCAGAGAGTTGTTGCGCCTGGCGAGGCCGACGGCCCAGTCGATATCACGGCGATCGGCGGGATCGGGACCGGCCGCGGTGGTATAGGTGCGGTAGACCGGGAAATACACCACGATTTCAGTCAGGGCGCTGTGTATCGCGGCCAGAGTAAAGTCCCGGGTGTGCCAGCTGGTTTCCGCCAGACGGGAAAATCGGTTGGCGAGCACCTGTATCTCGCTGGCCAGCACATGCTCGATGACCTGCCGTTTGGCACGGGTGAGGACCTCATCGAAGCTCTCCTGGCTGCTGAAACGGAGATAAAAACGTTCCAGTGCAGCCAGTGTCGCCGGTGGCAGGAACAGCCTGTTGATATGATTGAGGGCTTCGTAACCGGTGGTGCCGGCTACCGGCCAGTCCGGCCGAGGTCGCTCGTGGTCGGCCAGAATCTTTTCCATCAGCAGATACAGCGGCTGTGCGCTGTTTGCACTAACTGCCATTGCCGCCCGTTGCAGCTTGCGGCAATAGCCGGCGGGATCGTACAGGCCGTCGACGTGATCGATGCGCAGCCCGTCGATCCTGCCTGCTGCAAGTAGTTTCAGCATCAGCCTGTGGACGTCCTCGAACACCGCTTCGCGCTCCACGCAAATACCGGCGAGATCGTTGATATCGAAAAACCTGCGGTAGTTGATCTCGTCAGCTGCCACACGCCAGTAAGCGAGGCGGTAGGTTTGGCGTTGCAGCAGGCGATGCAGATGGATGAAGCTGGCACCGCGGCCCGGTACACCGTTGTACTGCTGCAGGCCGTGTTCGATGGCCTGCAGCAGCTGCGGATGTTGTTCGAGCAGGGCAGCGAGGCGAGCTTTCAACTGCGTGGCCTGCCGCCGCAACTGCTGCTGCCGCGCCGCCGAAGCTCCACTGATGCCCAGGGTCCGGAATTGCTGGGCCAGCGCCTGCAGCTCCTCACGAGGCGCCAAAGCCGGCGAGACCGCGATGACCGTGGCCAGGATGCCGGCGTAGTGACGCGGTCCGATCGGGTAGAGGTGTTCGTGGTAATGCACGGCGAAACTGCCCTGTGATGGATCGCAGCGCAATTGCAGTTCGCCGGCCTCCAATACTGTGCCGTAGATGTCTCCCAGGAATGGCAGCAGCAGCTTGCCGCGAACAGGGGCGGTGGCCTGTTGCCAGTCAATATCGAAGTAAGGGGCATAGGGCGATGCCTGACCCCACTCCAGCACATCCAGCCACCAGTTGTTGTCTGCCTTGCCGATACCCATGTGGTTGGGAACGAAATCCGGTATCAAACCCATGCCGTGCCCGGCCAGCGCATCGGTCAGCGCGGCAAAGCTGTGTTCGTCGCCTACCTCGGGATTGAAGCTGTTGTGGTCAGTGATATCGTAGCCGTGAGTACTGCCTGCGCGCGCCTTCAGAAACGGGGAACTGTAGAGGTGGCTCACTCCGAGTGCATCGAAATAGGAAAGCTGCGCAGACGCATCATCAAAGGTGAAGCTGCTGTTGAGCTGCACACGATAGGTGGCTCTGAGCCGTGGATTCTGCAACATGGCTTCATTCATGGGTGCTGTCGCCATTGCCCGTCTCCCGCTTGGCCATTGGGATGTCGCGAGCCGGCTCGCCATGGTCCGCGCAGTGCAGATACCAGCTTGTGTGCCAGGGCGGAGCCAGCCAGCGGCTACCCTGGGGCTGCAGGCTGTTGCTGGCAAACAGGGGCTGGTCCGGGGTCAGGCCGTCGGCATCGACTTCAATCGCGGCATCGGCAAGATTGGCGAGCAGGCTCCAGCGCATCGCGCCGCTTCGCCATTCCACCTGCAGATACCGATCGTCTGCCAGTACTCTGGCCGTCCCGCGATTGAGCGCGGCCAGCACCGGCAGCAGGTGTTGGTGACGCAAGGCCAGTAACTGTTGATAGTAGGCCAGCCAGTGCTGATGGTCGGGCTGGGTCAGCTCGCTCCAGTCCAGACAGCTGGCCTGGTAGGTTGCCGGCGCATTGGGGTCGGGAATCTGCTGCGAGGTATCCCCGGCCGCGAATTCGGGGAAGTGGCTGAATTCCTCCCTGCGGCCATCGCGCACGGCTTCAGCGAGTTCATGGTCAAAATCACAGAAATAGAGGAAGGGCCGGCGGGTAGCCCATTCCTCACCCATGAACAGCAGTGGCGGTGACGGGGCCAGCAACAGTATCGAAGTCAGCGCCTGCCGGGGCGCAGCGGGCGCGAGCACTGACAGGCGATCACCGCAGGCCCGGTTGCCGATCTGGTCGTGATTCTGCATGAAGGCGACGAAGGCTGACGGCGGCAAATGGTTGCTGGCCTCGCCGCGGCAGCTGCGGCGATAGGGCGAGTATTCGCCCTGATAGGCAAAACCCTCGGCCAGGCAGCGGCCAAGGCGGCGCAGGCTGTTGTCGGCGTAATCCTGGTAGTAGCCATTGCTTTCGCCTGTCAGCAGCAGATGCATGCAGTGGTGCATGTCATCATTCCACTGCGCGTCATAGCCGGGTCGGACATCGTGCCCTGACTGCAGGTAATGGGCTGCGTTGTGGTCATTCTCCAGGACCAGGTGAACGTGGCGTTCACTACCTGTCAGCGCGCGGACCCGGCTGGCCAACTCCTCCAGGAAATCCGGGGCCGAGCTGTCGTGCAGGGCATGCACGGCGTCGAGACGCAAGCCATCAAGATGATATTCGGTCAGCCAGTACAGCGCGTTGTGGATGAAGAACTCGCGCACTGTGCCGCTTCCTGCGCCGTCCAGATTGATGGCCTGGCCCCAGGGCGTATGATAGCGGTCGGTAAAGAAATCCGGGGCGTAGGCATGCAGGTAGTTGCCTTCCGGTCCAAAGTGATTGTAGACCACGTCGAGCAACACCATCAGGCCGCGTTCATGCGCCGCCTGGGCCAGGTGCTTGAGGTCTTCCGGCCGGCCGTAGATGCAGCTGGGCGCATAGGGATAGCTGCCATCGTAACCCCAGTTGCGGCGACCCGGCGCCTGTGACACCGGCATCAGCTCCAGCGCAGTCACCCCCAGTTCCAGCAGATGGTCGAGGCGCTGTATTACACCCCGATAGCCCGCCTCGGGACTGAAGCAGCCCGGATGCAGTTCGTAGATTACCGCTTCCTCCCAGGGGCGTCCCCGCCAGTGCCCGTCACGCCAGGCGAAGCTCCCTGGCACAATCACTTCGCTGGGGCCGTGTACGCCGTCCGGTTGGTAGCGACTGGCCGGATCGGGTACCCGCATCCCGTTGTCGAGTACAAAGCGGTACAGGCTGCCGGCGCCACACTCGTCGATACGGGCGTGAAACCAGCCATCGCTGGCGGCATCCATGGGCGCGCTGCGCAAGTCCCCCTGAGGTGTGGTGTATTCGATTGCCAACTCTGTCATGGCAGGCGCCCACAGCCGGAACAGGGTGCTGTTGTCTGCGGCTGTCTCGCAACCAAAGGGCATCAGGTGTTGCCGTTTCATGAACTGCCCTCCCGCTCACCGGAATTGGAGGAAGGTGGGGGCTTGCGTTGTGGCCCCGGACCATCAGCACGAAGGAATGGGGATTGACGGTGTAGTTGCAGCCCTCTTTATGAACCGAACCGACGCCGAAGCTGTTGTGGTGCCAGGTGTCGAATACGACCTGCCAGCGGCCGGCGGGGTCCAGGGTCGGCAACTGATAGTCAATGGCGTCGTCCTGCGCGTTCAGGATGACCAAAAAGGTGTCGTCCGGCTCGGGCTCCCCCTCTGCGCTCAGGTGATACTCTCCCGCTTCGCCACTGAGCAGATAGGCCAGCCATTGAGTGCAGGGCTCTTCCCAGTCCTGCAGTGTTTTTTCCTGGCCGTCGGGGCGCAGCCAGGTGATGTCCTTGACGGCGGTGCCGGGCAATGTCTCACCTTGGAAGAAGCGATAGCGATGGAATACGATATGGTCCTGCCGCAGCTGTGTCAGCGCGTGCACAAAATCCCGCAAATGCTCGCCATCCTCATCGATTGTGGACCAGTTCAGCCAGCTGATCTCATTGTCCTGGCAATAGGCATTGTTGCTGCCGCGTTGGCTGCGGCCGAATTCATCACCGGCAGTCAACATCGGCGTGCCTTCGGACAACAGCAGGGTGGCGAGCAGGTTTTTTTTCTGGCGCAATCGCAGGGCGCATATTTCGGGGTCGTCGGTCTCGCCCTCGGCACCGTGGTTATAGCTGTTGTTATTGTCGCTGCCATCCTGGTTCTGCTCGAGGTTGGCATCATTGTGTTTCTCGTTGTAGCTGACCAGATCGTGCAGGGTAAAGCCGTCATGGGCGGTAAGAAAGTTGATGCTGGCCCAGGGGTGCCGGCCCCGGTTGTTGAAAATGTCGCTGGAGCCGCTTACCCGGGACGCGAGCTCGGCGACCAGCCCGTCATCACCCTTCCAGAATCGTCGCACCACATCGCGGTAGCGATCGTTCCACTCTGCCCACCCCGGCCGGAAATCCCCGAGCCGGTAGCCGTCGTCGCCCAGGTCCCAGGGCTCGGCGATCAGCTTGACCCGGGAGAGGACCGGGTCCTGTGAGACTGCGTCGAGAAAACCCGAGTGGCGGTCAAAACATTCCTTGTCCCGTGCCAGGGTGGTGGCCAGGTCGAAGCGAAAGCCATCCACATGCATTTCCTCCACCCAGTAGCGCAGCGAATCCATCACCAGTTGCAGCACGCGGTAGTGGCGCAGATTGAGGGCATTGCCACAGCCGGTAAAATCGTTGTAGAAGCGCGGCTCGTCTTCCAGCAACTTGTAGTAAACAGCATTGTCTATGCCGCGCAGGCTCAGCGTCGGCCCCAGGTGATTGCCTTCCGCAGTGTGGTTGTACACGACATCGAGCAATACCTCGATATTGGCTTCGTGCAGCAAGTGAATACAGGTCCTGAACTCATCCAGCGCGCCGGACGCCAGGTAATTCGGATGCGGCGCAAAAAAGGCCAGCGTATTGTAGCCCCAGTAATTGTGCAGCCCACGAGCGGCCAGCTCCCGCTCATCGATGAAGGCGTGGACCGGCAACAGCTCGACCGCGGTGATGCCCAGACTGTGGAGGTAGTCGATCACCGCCGGGTCTGACAGTCCGGCGAAGGTACCGCGGTACTGGGGCGCCACCTGCTCGTTGTTGACAGTAAAGCCCCGTACATGCATTTCATAGACGATGGTTTCGTGCCATTGGCGTTGGGCGGCAGGTCGCGTCCCCAGGTGAACGCTGTATCGACCACCTGACACTTGGGAATGCCCTGGGCGTTGTCGCGAGTGTCGAAGGACAGGTCTTCCCCGGGGTCGCCAATGCGGTAGCCGAAGTGCGCGTCAGTCCAGCGAAAGGGCCCGGACAGCGCCTTGGTATAGGGATCGATCAGCAACTTGTGGTGATTGAAGCGGTGGCCTTGTTCGGGCGCATAGGGTCCGTATACACGATAGCCGTAGAGCTGTCCCGCACGTATGTCGGGCAGGTAGCCATGCCAGACCTGGTTGGTGTATTCCGGCAATACAATGCGCGTCAGTTCGCGGCTGCCCGACTCGTTGAACAGGCACAGCTCCACTTTCTCCGCATTCTCCGAAAACAGCGCGAAGTTCACTCCCCTGCCGTCCCAGGTTGCTCCCATGGGGTAGGGTGCGCCGGGCCATACCCGGATGCCATTCGCAGCGTTCACATGTTCTCCTTGGCGCAGCAGCGC
Source organism: Kineobactrum salinum (assembly GCF_010669285.1). Lineage (GTDB taxonomy): Bacteria > Pseudomonadota > Gammaproteobacteria > Pseudomonadales > Halieaceae > Kineobactrum > Kineobactrum salinum. The sequence goes on from NZ_CP048711.1 coordinate 4,299,803, forward strand.
CTGTTGTCAGTTCATCGGACCGGGGCCCGGTTCGTGGCCTTGCCCGCTCGAAAAGCCTCGCCTGAGTCTTTCTACATTCTGTCGATAGGGGTCACTGTTTCTGTGCGGGTCAGCCATTGATTCCCGCCTCACTGCAGTGATCCAGCCAGTCCAGCAGACCGGCCACTGGAATGTCGGCCCAGGCCGGACGGTGATTGGCCTCATAGATAATCTCGTAACAGGCCTTTTCGAGGATGAACAGGGCCAGCAGGCGATCAAACTCCTCTTCCGCCACAGGGCAGGAGCGGCAGTCCTGGATGTGGTTGCGGTAGCTGTCCAGCAGCGTCTGCGTAGCGAGTCGGCACCAGTGTCTGCAGGTTTCCAGGGCATCGCCTTCCGGGTTTCCGGCATGGCGCTGGTGATAGGACTTCGCCGCTGCGTGGCCGGCGTAGTCGATGGAACGCATCAGCCCTGCCAGATCCCGCAGGGGTATCTGCTTGGCGCGACGCTCTGCAATCGGCCGCATTGGCTCGCCCTCGAAATCGACAATGAAGAAATCCTGTTCAGCCAGCAGCACCTGGCCCAGGTGCAGGTCACCATGACAGCGGGTACGCAGTGCGGTGGGGCGTTCGGGGAGCAGGGTCCTGGCCAGGTGGTCGATTCTGGTCCACTGCAGCAACAGCTTGTCGATATTTGCCGACAAGGCGGGTTCGATGTCGCCCCTGAGCAGCGTCTGCAGGCTGGCGTGGGCACTGTCGGTGTACTGTTTTATCTGCAGCAACAGGTAGTTGTGATCCTGCGGTGAAACCTCTTCTGCACCAAAGGCAGGGTCTTCGACGGGCATTGCGAAGGCGTGATGCAGCTCGGCAACGCGTTGCCCCAGTGTTTCCATCAACGGCAGGAAGCCCGCATGATCGTGGTGTTGGGAAGCATCCGGCTGTATCGACAGATGAATATCATCGAGATGGCGCGACAGGTAGTCGATGCTGAAATGCCAGCCGTCCCCCTGATTGGGAATAAAGCCCTGCAGTACTGCAAGTGCTGTGGGCGGCCCGGCGTCGGGAACCAGTTCGATGGCCCGAACAATGGTGCCGCATGAGCATAGCCTGCCACCTCGGTGAGGAAACGGCCGATCTCCAGTTCTGGATGGACGCCGCCCTGTAACCTCCGATAGGCCTTGAGCATCACGTGTTCTCCCAGGCGCAGCGAGGTATTGCTCTGCTCTTCGTGGTTGCGTGTGACAGGGGCGGAGGCAAGCTCCACCGTGTCGGGAAATGCGGCCGAGAGGCTGAAGCGTATGGGGCCGTAGCTCTGGCTGCCCCCTCTGCTCACCGGCCCGAAGCCCGCGATCAGCCCAGCGGTGGCGAGGTCGTCCCCCAGAGCATCCAGCAGAAAACCGGGACGACTGCCACTGCGAACGCGGGCCAGCGCCAGGGCGATGAACAATCGCGCGTCACGTTCCTGATCTTCCCATTGAATATCCAGTGGCAGGAAGTACTGCTGGGAAGAGCCGTCCCGCAGCGTTACGGAGAAAATGCTCAGCAGACAACCGGTGTCGTCGTCACGCAGCGACTGGGACAGCACCAGGCTTGTACTGTCGATACCGGCCTCCCTGCCGGCGAACCAGCGTTGGCTCTGCAGATATTCAGGCACTACTTTCGTTTCGAGCTGCGTTTTTGGCTGCCCCTGCCGCAGGCTGCCCCAGATTCGCGGCAGTACCAGGGTGGCCAGTTCGGGCAGGGCCAGCGCGGGCTCCACGTGCCAGCTGGGGGCCTCGGCCTCTGTCGCCAGCTGGAACCAGTAGAAACCATGGGGAGCGAGGGTCAGGAAATAAGGCAGTTCGCCCAGCGGTGGAAACGGACTGTTGCCGAGCAATTCGACCGGAATGCGGCCCTGGAACGACGCCAGGTCCAGTTCCACGGGTTGGGCGGTGCGCGACAGGTTGGCGACACAGAGTATGACCTCGTCGCCGTATTCGCGCAGATAGGCCAGCACTTTGCGGTTGCCGGGGTACAGAAACCGCAGGGTCCCGCGACCAAAGGCCGGCTTGGACTTGCGTACCGCCACCAGGCGGCGCATCCAGTTGAGGTAGGAGGAGGGGTTGCGGCGCTGGGATTCCACGTTCAGGGCCTGGCAGCCATAGACCGGGTCCATGATGACAGGCAGGTAGAGTTGGGCCGGGTCCGCCGCGGAAAAACCGCCGTTGCGATCCGGCGTCCACTGCATGGGGGTGCGTACACTGTCGCGATCACCCAGGAAGATATTGTCGCCCATCCCGATCTCGTCGCCATAATAGACAATCGGCGTTCCGGGCATCGACATCAGCATGCTGTTGAGCAACTGCAGCTTGTTGCGGTCGTTTTCCACCAGCGGAGCGAGACGGCGCCGAATACCGATATTGACCCGCATGCGCGGGTCGCTGGCGTAGAAGTTCCACAGGTAGTCCCGTTCGCTGTCGGTCACCATTTCCAGCGTCAGTTCGTCGTGGTTGCGCAGAAATATCGCCCACTGGGCGGCCTCGGGTATGGCCGGGGTCTGGCCCATGATGTCGGTCACCGGATGACGATCTTCCTGCGCCAGCGCCATGTACATTCGCGGCATCAGCGGAAAATGAAAGGCCATGTGGCACTCGGGCTCATCTTCATCGCCGAAATATGGCATCACATCCTCGGGCCATTGGTTGGCCTCGCCGAGAAACAGGCGGTCGCTGTAATTGTTGTCCAGCCAGCGCCGCATTTTTCTGAGGATGGCGTGGGTTTCGCCCAGGTTTTCGTTGTTGGTGCCCTCGCGCTCGCAGAGATAGGGGATAGCATCCAGCCGCAGGCCATCGACGCCCATGTCCAGCCAGAACTTCATGACATTGATGACCGCAGCCAGCACTCGCGGGTTGTCGAAATTCAGATCCGGCTGATGGGAAAAGAAACGGTGCCAGTAATAGGCCTGGGCGACCGGATCCCAGGCCCAGTTGGAGGTCTCGGTGTCGGTGAAAATGATCCGGGTATTGAGGTACTTCTGGTCGGTGTCGCTCCATACATAGTAGTCGCGCCGGGCAGAGCCGGGTTTTGCCTGGCGGGCGCGTTGAAACCAGGGGTGCTGGTCCGAGGTGTGGTTGATCACCAGCTCGGTGATTACCTTCAGCCCGCGCCGATGGGCCTCGCGCAGGAAGCGGCGAAAGTCCTGCATCCTGCCGTAACGGGGATTGATGGCCTTGTATTCGGCGATGTCGTAGCCGTCGTCACGCAGGGGGAGGGATAGAAGGGCAGGACCCAGATCGCAGTGACTCCCAGTTCGGTAATATAGTCCAGCTTCTGGATCAGTCCCGCAAAGTCGCCCGTGCCGTCGTTGTCAGAGTCAAAGAACGCCTTGATATGCAGCTGATAGATGATCGCGTCCTTGTACCACAGGGGGTCGGTGTCAGGCATGCGGACTCCTCATTGCTTGGGCATCGATGATTCAATACAGTGCCGGGGCTTGACCCTGAGGATCACGGCGGGGCGCTCGGGCTCCAGCCGCAGTTGTTGTGCCGGGCCGTGCCACAGCTGATGTTCGCCGCTCAGCAGTTCCTCAACTTCAAAACTTTCGTTTTCAGCTATGCCCAGCTCCTCCCGCGGGAAGTACAGGGTGGCCTCATGCGCGTTGAAAGGGTCCAGGTTTACCGCGACAAACAGCAGGTTGTGCGGCTGCTGCGTCAGTTTGCTGTAAAACAGTATCTGCTCGTGGTCGGCGTGATGAAAGCGCAGATTTTTCAGTTCATGCAGGGCAGGGTTCTGGTGGCGTATCAGGTTGATTCTGGTCACATAGCTGCGGATATTGCCCGGCCGGTCCCAATCCCAGACTTTGTACTGGTACTTCTCGGATTCGAGATACTCCTCCTTGCCGGGCACCGCGCGGTTCTCGCACAGTTCATAGCCGTTGTACATGCCGTATACGCTCGACAGCGTGGCAGCCAGCACCAGGCGGATCTTGAACGCGGGCCGACCGCCGGTCTGCAGGTAGGTGGGGAGGATATCGGGCGTGGTCGGGAAAAAGTTCGGGCGCAGGTATTCCCGGCCCGACTGCATCGTCAGTTCCGTCAGGTATTCGGTCAGTTCATGTTTGCCATTGCGCCAGGTGAAATAGGTATAGGACTGCTGAAATCCCACCTTGGCCAGCATGTGCAGCATCGGCGGCCGGGTAAACGCTTCTGACAGGAAGATGACGTCGGGGTACTGCTGCCGTATTTCTGCGATGAGCCATTCCCAGAACGGCACCGGTTTGGTGTGCGGGTTGTCGACCCTGAATATTCTCACACCCTGCTGGATCCAGAACAGAACAACATTCAGCAATTCCTGCCACAGTTCCTCCTGGTGTTCGCCGTGGAAGTTGAGGTTGACGATGTCCTGGTATTTTTTGGGCGGGTTTTCGGCGTACTTGATACTGCCGTCTGGGCGTCTGATGAACCACTCCGGATGCTCGCGGACCCAGGGGTGATCCGGCGCACACTGGATTGCGAAATCCAGCGCTACTTCCATATCCAGGGCCTGAGCCGCCCGCACAAAATGGCGGAAGTCTTCGAGACTGCCCAGCTCCGGATGCACGGCGGTGTGGCCACCTTCGCTGGACCCTATCGCGTACGGACTGCCGGGATCGTCGGGACCTGCTCCCAGGGTATTGTTGGGACCCTTGCGGTTGACCCGGCCAATGGGATGTATCGGTACCAGGTAAACCACATCGAAGCCCATTGCACGGATGGACGGCAGCCGGGCTTCACAATCGGCAAAGCTTGCGCCCCTGTGCGGGTCTGTCCCCTGTGACCGGGGCACCATTTCATACCAGCTGGCAAAGCGCGCGCGGATACGATCAACCACGACTTCCAGCGCAACGTCGTAGCGCACCGCGGCTGACCGGTCCGGCCAGCGGCTGATGACCTGGCGCAGCAGCGAGGAGCGCAGCAGTTCGGTACGCTGGGGCTCGGCGTCGCTGCGGTCGAACTCGGCGAGCAGCTGGTCGAGCCAGTGCCGGTCCCGGCCCTGAGCCCGCTCCGCAGCCGCCGCTACCAATTCGCGTCCCTCGATCAGTTCGAGCGCTATGCTCTGGCCTGCCCCCAGTTTTTTGCCGGTTTCGTCCAGCCAGCTCTCGAAGTGGTCCGACCAGGCTTCGACGGTATACTGGTAGGTGGCGTTCGCTTCCAGCCTGAAGCTCGCCCGCCACAAGTCGAGGCCGGGATTGATGCTGCGCATCGGCGTTTCCTGCCATCCAGGCTTGCCGACCTGCCGGTGAAGCAGTACCGCTGCGATTCTGTCGTGGCCATCCCGGAACACGGTGGCATCAACTTCCAGTACATCGCCCACTTCACGCTTGACCGGATATTTTCCACAGTCTATCTGCGGTCGTACATTTTCGATGACGATGGGTTGGCTGCGAGCGGCCCGGGCATGGTTGGCCGTGACAGCCCGCTCGCGGGACGATGGAGCTTCCGGCCTGATGCCGCCGTGGAACACCCGTACCTCGAGCGGGTTGAGCACCAGGCGGGAGTCCCGTTGCAAGTCCACGCCTTCGTTGCGCGGGGTAACCTCAAATGCGCTGGGTTGAGATGTCAGTTGCAGATCCAGGTCCCTCGCGGATAGCGCTACGCGCCTGTCGCGAAGGGGATTGACCAGCAGCAGCGCCCAATCCTCATCGCTGGGCGAATCGCGGCGCAGTGCGATGGCTGGGGATTCTGGAGTGCTGACTTTGGTCTGCGGCCCCTCGACATTGAGTGCCGGCACAGAGGCCTTCATCCGGTTGATGTCGGCTATGAATTCACTGATGTCAAACAGCGGCGGCTCCACCGGTGTCTTGCGGGTATTGACGACGTCCAGGGGTTCGCGAAGCCCGTACTCATAGCCCATGGTCATCATTACGCCGGTGGAGAAAGCCGCGGCAAAGCTGTAGTGGAAGCGGTAGTGGGCTTCGATATCAGCCGCCGACACACCGGCCGTTTCCAGGTCGGCGGCCAGCCGGGCCGTGTCATGGCTTTCCGGAAAGGCGATGGAGGGCGCGATAGTGCGAAAGCCATTGTACTGTTCCAGCAACCATGGAGCCTGAAAATCCCACCACTTCGCGCTGTTGAACAGAAAGTCAAAACCGGCGGAGCGCAGGGCGTAGACCTGTTCGCTGGCGCAGCCCAGGGTTTCGGCGAAGAACAGCGCATCCGGAGCCACTTTCTTTGCGCCGACAATAAGTTCGCGCCAGACCTGCGCCGGGACCTGGTAGGCCGCGTCGCAGCGAAAGCCCCTGAACCCGAGCCGCAGGTAGTGCTGCAGGACTTGCTGCCAGTACTGCACAATATCGGGACGCAGCTCGGGATCGGCGTAGTCGATTGCCGCCAGATCTCCCCACACGGTAATGTGTTGCGGGTTATCAGGGTCGACAGCGTGCGGTGATTGCAGTTCGCCGCACCCGTCCTGTTGAAACCAGTCAGGATTGGATTGGGCCAGCAGGGAATCCCGGGCGGTATGGTTGATCACCAGGTCCATCATGACAGCCAGCCCCTGCGCTTGCGCCTGGCCAGTGAACTTTCGCAATTGCTGGTCCGCTGGCTGGCCACTGCCGTCGTCAAACAGCGGGTTCAGCTGGTAATAATCCTTGACTGCATAGAGGCTTCCAGAGAATCCGGGATAGTGGAACGGGTTGATATAGACCCAGTTGAAATGCATGTCGGCGATATGCGGTAGCCACAATGTCCAATCCCTGGTCGTACCGGCGAGCAATGGGAACAGATTGTAGATTCTGGGGCCGGCTTGCCTGCGCATAACGGGCATCCTCATCTGGGTAAGCAACGTTCCACCTGAACAAGTCTAGCATTTTGTGGTGCACTCATTGGCTGACAGTTGACGAGCATCAATAGCTGTTGCCTGAGTGACGGCGTACAGTCCTGCTGAAGGATTGCGTCTTTCACACTGTTTCGCTGTGCTGGTGCAGCTACCCACGGGCGAGGGAATAACATCAGAGAATATCTTTTACCTGCTGGTCAAGCATCTCCGGCGTTACCAGTACAATGCCGCCGGCACTCACCTCAAAACGCTGACGGTCGGCCTGTGGATCCTCTCCGATCACCGTACCTGGTTCCAGCACACAGCCGGTTTCAATGACCGCCCTGCTGATGCGGCAGCGTGGCCCGATCACGACATCCGGCAACACCACCGCGCGCTCCAGCGTGGAGAATTCTTCCACCCGCACGTTGTTGAACAATACCGAGTGCCGTATTAGTGCGCCCGAAACAATGCAGCCTTCGGCAACCATGGATTCCATGGCGATGCCGCGCCGGCCGTCACTGTCGAGAACGAACTTTGCGGGTGGCCCCTGCGCCTTGTAGGTCCAGATTGGCCATTTCCGGTCGAACAGGTTCAGCTCTGGAAGCACTCCGATCAATTCCTGGTTGGCGGTCCAGTAGCTGTCGATAGTGCCGACATCACGCCAGTAGGCCCGCTTGCCTGTCTGCGGGTCCCTGAAGGGTTGCGCAAAGACCCTGTGCTCACGCACGGCCAGCGGCAGGATGTCGTGGCCGAAGTCGTGTCCGGAATGGCTGTTGGCGGCATCGCGCTGCAGCACGTCGATCAGATAGTCGGCGTTGAAGACATAGATGCCCATTGAGGCGAGTGCCAGTTCCGGATTGTCCGGTATCGTTGCGGCCTGCTCAGGCTTTTCCTGGAAGGCCCTGACCCGGCCATCTTCATCGATATTCATGATCCCGAATGCGCTGGCCTCTGCCACCGGTACTTCCATGCAGCCCACCGTGATATCGGCAGCTGTTTCCACGTGGCTGGCCAGCAATGAGCCGTAGTCCATCTTGTAGACATGATCGCCTCCCAGCACCAGCACAAATTGGGGGTCGTGGGCGAGTATGATGTCAATGTTCTGGTAGACGGCGTCGGCAGTGCCTTCATACCAGGACCCGTCAGTACGTTGCTGGGCAGGCAGCAGCTCCACGAACTCGCCCAATTCGCCGCGCAGGAATCCCCAGCCCTGGCTCAGGTGCCTGATCAACGAGTGGGCCTTGTATTGGGTCAATACACCGATGCGGCGGATACCGGAGTTCACGCAATTTGACAGAGGAAAGTCAATGATGCGCATATTGCCGCCGAAGGGCGTGGCGGGTTTGGCGCGCTCCCGGGTGAGGCCACCCAGGCGGCTGCCTCTTCCGCCCGCCAGGATCAGGGCGAGGGTGTCCCGGGTGAGGGCGCTGACATAGCGCTGTGGCGCGTGTAGCGGCACGGCGCTACCGCTTCTCACTCAGGGCTCGTGGTGCCATCTGCTGCCGCCTCTCAGGCTGCGGCAAATTCGGCCGTGACTCCTTGCAGGACTTCTCCTGCAAGATCAGCAGTCAGGTGCTGGGCGATATCCCCGATGCTCACAACGCCGACCAGGCGCTTGTCGGCATTCAGTACCGGCATGCGTCTGACCTGCTGTTGGCTCATGTTGCGGGCGACCTCCTCGACCGGTTGGTCGGTGCGGCAATACAGCAGCTGGTCGGTGAGTATCTCCCCCACAGTGGTATGCTCGGGATTTTTGTGGTTGGCGACCACCCGCAGCACGATGTCGCGGTCGGTCAGGGTTCCCCGCAGTTGGTCGTCGTCCCCGACCAGCAGGAAACCAACCCCGGCGCGGCTCATCGACTCGGCGGCGGCAGCAACGCTGGTATCCCGGCTGACCAGTTGGGTGTCGGTGCTCATGATGTCCTTGATATTCATTGCAGCGGTCTCCCTGTGATGTGATATTTCGCCTTTCGCAGGCGTCTTTTGTCAGTGTCCGATCCGGCGGGTCTGATCCATACGGAAATTTACCGGACCGGAGTGGTCTTGACGCCGACCCCTGCAACGGCTGCCCGGGTGTCGGTCACCATGGAAGTGCGTTCGACTAGCGGCGCCAGTCCGCCTGCAGGCCCTGGCACTCGTCCCACCAGGGGCAGCTCCGGCGCGTACACTGGAAGCGGTGCGCCGTGGCAAAGCAGGGCTCAGTGCCCGATTCCGCCTGGGCCGCCCAGATTGCCCAGCGGCGGGCAGTGGCTCCCCTGCCTACCCTGCGTGGTTGCGCAAAGGTTTCATGATTGGCGGTTCCAGTGTGGTTTTTTGCCAATGGCATTGATTTGTCTCCCTGTAATGAACGTGGGTTGTGGGTAACGTATATAAAGCAAATCTCGTGCCATTGATTTTGGTCTGCCCCCGAAGCGGCACAGTCGGCCGCTCCAAATGTGGAGTACGGCCGGCTGGCGGCGCACACGGCTCTCGGAGGGCGGGCATAAATATAAATTTCGCGGCTCGCGCCTGAGTGTTCAAAGCCGAGCGGGAGGAGGGGACGGGGCAAAACTGTCGTTGATGGGCAACACTTGCATGGGCAACACTTACCCGGCCAGTCAATTTTCCACGAGCCCGGGTCGCGGTGGTCTGCGGCTCGCCGGACCGGATCCTAATGGTGGCACCGCAATGCTGAGGATCAGTCGGATTGCCGGTGCCAATTGCCATCCTCGCCCTTGCGATACACCTGTTTCACCGCGGCCCAGGCAACCTTGTGAGCCGCTTCTTCCCGGCTGCTGTCACCGCGCCGGTCATCGGGATCGCTGTATTCGTCCCAGGCATTGTTAAAGGCCTCCATGTATATTTCCTGACCGTGTTTGGGCACGTGATCCCGCACCGGATCGGGAAGTTCGCTGATATTGTCGTAAGGCATATGAATCTCCCTGTGTGTGATGGCTGCTTGAAGTCACACGCGGATATGGGGGCCCGGAAATCTGTGTTGACATGACAACCGCACCAGGTTCATGGGCTCCGAAAAAGATGCAGTTTGTATGCCAGGCCGCGGCAGTGGGTTCTGGGGTCCGGTGTGCTGCTGGCCCGCCGGGAGATGTGCCCCGGTATTTCAGTCCGGGGGAATTTTGTCGTTGCGCCACAGCATCGAAGGCAGTGCCTGCAGAATCACCAGGCCAACCAGCACGCTGAGAATGGCAATCGCCTCCCTGCCCAGGCCCACAGCAATGCCGATAGCGGAGGTGAACCAGATACTGGCGGCGGTGGTGAGCCCCCTGATATCTCCGGGCGCCTGGTTCTTGATGATCGTGCCAGCACCGAGAAATCCTATCCCTGCCACGATGCCCTGCACCACCCGGCTCATTGGATCATCCATTGCACCCGCAGTGTTTGCACTCAATACCAGCACAGTTGAACCCAGGCAGACCAGCATGTGTGTTCTGAGGCCAGCGGCCTTGCCCTGCTGCTCGCGCTCCCAGCCGAGTAGCCCGCCCAGAACCAGGGCCAGCAACAGCCTTGCGCCGATCCGGGTCAGCTCTTCAATATCGTGGAGGTCGGTGAATTCCTCCAGCAAAATCGATGCTATGCGCTCCCAGGCAGCCAACAGTCAGCCCTCCCTATGTGCCCTGTCATATTACAGCACCTTGTTCAGGAGGAAGGCCAGCTTGCACCGTGATTGGCTGAGCAGTGGCTGTAGCGGGGTTGTGCCGATGCTCAGACCTGCTGACGCTGATGCCGACCCTCGGCAAATTCCTCGATGGCCTTGTTGCAGAAGGCTTCCAGGTCATCCGGTTTTCTGCTGGTGACAAGTCCCTGGTCCACGCATACCTCCTGATCCACCCAGTGCCCGCCGGCATTCTCGATGTCAGTGCGCAAGCTGGGCCAGGAGGTCAGCGTGCGGCCCTTGAGGACATCGGCCTCCACCAGCGTCCAGGGGCCATGACAGATCGCCGCTACCGGTTTGTGCTGGGTAAAGAAAGCTTTTACAAAGTCGACCGCCGTGGGCTCAGTGCGCAGTGCGTCCGGATTGGCGACACCTCCAGGGAGCACCAGGCCATCATAGTCATCAACCGAGACCTCATGCAGGGAGCTGTCGACTGGAAATTCATCGCCCTTGTCGAGATGATGATAACCGCACACATTTCCCGGTTGGAGCGAAATCAGTTCCGGCTGGGCACCCGCGAGCCTGAGTTTTTCCCAGGGCGTGGTCAATTCTATCTGCTCAAAACCGTCGGTTAGGAGGAAGGCGATTTTCTTTCCCTGCAGGGGAGCGTTGGCCTTCTTGCTGGATAAATCTGGCATTGTGGCTGTCTCCTGAAGAAGCGGGTCCGGGTGGACCCATCCATGGCAAAACAGCAAAGCAAGGAAAATGCCAAAGGCCGCACCGTTGTGGGCCGCACCAGTGACGGCAAGCTCGTGGTATGCAGCATCGCTACTGCAGACCCAGCATCTGTATTTTATACACAGCTGCCGGTAAGGCTTACAGCCGTCCCGGAATAGCGAGCCAGCGCCTCAATGTGCGGTGACGCACAGCGTCACGGGCGTCGATACGCCATTTTAAGCACCGGTGGGACTACTGGTGACACACGCACTGCTCAGTATTTCCGCTATATTGGACTGTACTGGAGGACAAGCCACAGTGAGGCTGGAACATTGAATACTTACGAATCCCTGGAAAACCTGCTGGCTGCCGCTGCCACCACTCACGCCCACGCCGCGGCCCAGTACCAGCAGTTGCAACGCAGGACCGAGAACGAGCGCATATTGCTGTTGCTCGAAGATGCCTGCCGGCGAGAGGAGAGGCTGGCCAGGCTGACTCTGGAGTTCATGGAGAGGGCGGATTCCAGCTTGCTCTCGACCCGATTGCAATACACACTGGAGAAGGAGCCGATCGAGTACGTCAATTCGCTCGTGCCGGCCGGAGGCCCGCTGCGTATTGATGCGGTGAATGAAATGGGGCAGCAATTGTACAGCTATATCGAGGAGTTGCTGGAAGGGGCACTGCGGGAGACCGCGGCTGCAAGTGTACAGGAACTGTTGCAGGAACTGTTGCAATTGGAACAGGCCGAACGCCGTAATTTCTCGCTGGAAATGACCTCGGCCGGCGATGTGTAGCTATGTCGGGGGCGCCGCCAAATGAGCTGCCACAACCTGGATCGCCGGTTAAATGAAAGAGCCGTGGAATGAATGAAGGAGCCGGCAGCGCCGCCGGGAAAGGCTCATTGTCACCGTTGTGGGCGACGGCCGCCGGCGTGGTCCTGGTAGGGATCCTGTTGGCGATACTGGTCTATTTCGATATCCACATCCAGCTGCTCGCCATGCTGGAATGGGTGGAGCGGCAGGGGGCCTGGGCGGCTGTCCTGTTTATCCTGATCATGGCGCTGGTGGTGGTGTTGTTGCTGCCGGGCATTTTTTTTACCGCCGGAGCGGGTTTTGTCTTCGGCGTCGTCGAGGGTACTGTTCTGGTTGTGGCAGGCACTACCCTGGGAGCTGTATTGGCTTTTTTGATCGCACGCTACCTGTTTGGCGAGCGGGCCAGGCAATTCATTGTCGAGCACAGCAAGCTGAAACTGGTGCACGCCGAGATGTCGCGCAACGACTGGAAGGTCGTCCTGCTGACCCGGCTGATCCCGTTCTTTCCCGGCAAGCTCTCGAATTATTTTTTCGGCCTGACCGGTTTCCGGTTGGGGGGCTACGCGGTGGGCTCGCTGGTCGGGTTCATTCCATTTTCACTGCACAATGTTTATCTGGGGTCACTCGCGGCTGATATCGCCGCTGTTGCCCAGAGCGAACTGGGCCGGACACCGGTGCAGTGGCTGCTCTATGGCGCCGGCTTCGTCGCCACCGTGGCCGCGGTAGTGTACTTCAATCGTCTGGCCCAGCGCGCGCTGGGGCAATACACCGAAACGAGTGACAACGAAAAAGGAGCATTATGAGTTGGGCGAGTTGGCTGCCCTGGCGCTTTATCCTCAGCCGCGCGGCGCGCCGCCAGGGCTTCCTGGACCCTATTGAATTGATGGCAAGGCTGCGCGCGCTGGCCCAGCCCTCCGAGGTCGATGAGCCGGTGGAGTTGCTGCGGGCAGGTCTTGTGTTTCACGCCCGCGGCCTGATCAACACCAAGGTAATACAGCACAATCTGGACTGGGTCTGGCCCTACTGGATAGACCGCCAGTTCGACCCTCGCGATCCCTCGTTTATTCCGCGAGCGTTTTCCATTTCCCACATCAATCTGACCCATCGCAACTGGACCGCAATTGGCCATCCCGACTGCGAGGAACTGCCCATCGTCGATCCGCGCGGCCTGCTGACGCCGTTGCTGGACGGCTGGTCCGTCGACTGCTGGATCATCACCGACGACGGTCGCTGCCTGCTGCCCTCCAGAGCGGTCGAGGTTGAGCAGCACCAGGAGCTGGATCGCGGTGTGGCCGTGGTGACCCGCACCGGCCAGGCGGGCCTGCAGCTGACTACCCGGGTCGAGGTTGAGGTGGTGGAAGGCGAGGCTGTGTGCAGGCTGGCGGCCACCGCTACCGCGGATACCGGGGCGTGGCTGGTACTGGCCCTGCGTTCCTGCAATCCGGAAGGCGTCAGTTTTATCCATCAGGTGGCGCTCGCTGACGACAGGCGCAGCTGGCGCGTCGATGAGCATCACAGCCTGGAATTCAGCGAGCCGGTGGCAAGGCACCATGTATCCGACTACCAGCATGGCGATGTCTTCATACACCTCGACGAACATGAAGACAGCCAACAGGGCAGCTGCAAGGTGGGGATGGCCACCGCGGCCGCGATGTTTCCGCTGCAGCCGGGAATTGAACGGACGATTACCGCGACGATGCCGCTGCGGGAGTCCGGGCCGCAGACTCTGGTAGCCGGAGCCTGGGACGAGATCAGGGCCCAGGCCTGCAAGCTCAGTTGCCCCGAGCCCAGGTACCAGATGCTGTATGATGCCGCGGTCTCTTCGCTGGTGCTGCATTCGCCCGATGACGTCTACCCCGGGCCGTATACCTACAAGCGGTTCTGGTTTCGCGACGCCGCCTTTCTGATCCATGCGCTGTTGTGCCTGGGTCTGAATGCGCGGGCCGAGCGCGCGCTGGCACGCTTCCCGGCGCGGCAGACGCCGCTGGGCTATTTTCGTTCACAGGACGGGGAGTGGGACTCCAACGGCGAAGTCCTGTGGATATTGCAACGCTTTGAACAGTTGACCGGTGCCCGGCTCGATCCGGGATGGCACGGTCCGATCAAGCGGGCCGCACGCTGGATCATTCGCAAACGTCTCGACAGCAAACTGGACGCACCGCATGCGGGTCTGTTGCCTGCGGGGTTCAGCGCCGAGCACCTGGGCCCCAACGATTTCTACTACTGGGACGACTTCTGGAGCGTGTCCGGCCTGCACGCCGCTGCTGAATTGATCGCTGATCAGGACGCCGGAGCCGCCGCGGATTTTACCGCGGCGGCACAGGATTTTGCCGCCGCGATTGACCGCAGCCTCGAACAATGCGCGCGCCGGCTGCGGCGTCCGGGCATGCCTGCTTCCCCCTACCGGCGCCTGGACTCTGGGGCGATCGGTTCTCTGGTGGCAGGGTACCCCTTGCAGGCCTGTGCGCCGGACGATGTCCGGCTGCAGGACACGGTCGATTTCCTGCTGGCGAAGTGCTTCCTGGACGATGCCTTTTTCCAGGACATGATTCATTCGGGACTCAATGCCTACCTGACCCTGCATGTGGCGCAGGTCCTGCTGCGTGCCGGTAATCCGCGCTACCTGGATTTGATGGATGCGGTAGCCGGCCTGGCCACGTCCACGGGGCAGTGGCCGGAAGCGATCCACCCCCGCACCATGGGAGGCTGCATGGGTGATGGACACCATGTCTGGGCCTCGGCCGAATGGATACTGATGCTCCGGCACTGCTTTGTGCGGGAGGAGGGCGAGCGGTTGATTCTCTGCGCGGGGGTCCCGGCCCGCTGGCTGACACAGCGCTCCCCGGTATCCTTCGGCCCCGCTCCGACAAGCTTCGGCACGGTTTCCGTGATTGTCACGCCACTGGACAATGAGCAGACACGCGTTGAGTGGCAGGCTGACTGGCACGCTGAGCCGCCGCCAATAGAGCTGAGACTGCCCGGCCATGAGGTCGTGAGCGTCACCCCGGGTGTTACTTCTATGATTCTTTCGCACGAGGGCGCCCCCCGATGAATATCGTATTGTTCACCAATACCTTCACGCCCCATGTCGGAGGTGTGGCAAGATCAGTTGAGGCCTTCAGCGCGGAGTACCGCAAGGCCGGTCACCAGGTGCTGGTGGTGGCTCCCGAGTTCGCAGGCACTGCCGCGGACGAACACGGTGTGGTCCGTATTCCGGCGATCCAGAACTTCAATGCCAGCGACTTCTCGGTGGCATTGCCGGTGCCGAGCAGGCTGAGCGGTATCCTGGACGACTTCGAGCCCGATATCATTCACTCCCAGCACCCCTTCCTGCTCGGCAATACCGCGCTTCGCATAGCGCGCCAGCGCAGTTTGCCGCTGCTGTTCACCCACCATACGCTGTATGAACAATATACCCATTACGTGCCCGGAGATTCGCCGCTACTGCAACGTTTTGTGATCGAACTGGCAACGCTCTACGCCAACCTCTGCAGCCAGGTTTTTGCCCCCAGCGAAAGCATACGGGACCTGCTGCTGGAGCGCGGTGTCATTACGCCGATCCTGGTGGTTCCCACCGGGGTGAACCTGGAGCGATTCAGCCAGGGTGACCGGGCCGGTTTTCGCCACCAGCTGGGTATCGACGACAACGCATTTGTAATCGGCCACCTGGGCCGGTTGGCGCCGGAGAAGAACCTGGAATTCCTGGCACAGGCAGCGGCCGACTACGTGGCGTCGCATCCGCGGGCCCGCTTTCTTGTCGTTGGCAAGGGCCCGTCGGAGCAGGCGATACGGGATCTGTTCTCGCGCGCCGGTATCAGCGACAGGTTGATATTGCCCGGTGTGCTCGAGGGCGAACGACTTGCTGACGCGCTTGCGGCGATGGACGTCTTTGCCTTTGCATCCACCAGCGAAACCCAGGGGATGGTATTGACCGAGGCGATGGCAGCCGGCCTGCCGGTGGTGGCGCTGGACGCTTCCGGTGTGCGGGAAGTCGTGCGGGACGGGAACAATGGCCGTCTGCTGCAGACCGCGGATGTGGCGGACTTCAGTGCCGCGCTGTCCTGGGTCGGGGCGAAATCGGAGCTGGAAATGCAGTCTTTGCGCAAAGCCGCACACGACACCGCGGCGGCCTTTTCCATGCCGCGCTGTGCCGCGAAGGCGTTGGCCTGTTATGAATCCCTGGCCGTGGTGCCGTCAGAGCACCAACACGGTGACGAAACTGCCTGGGAACAGGTGGTGGCGCGAATCAGGACCGAGTGGGACATTGTCAAGTATATGGCCCAGGCAGGGGATGAAGCATTGACTGAGTGGTCGAGCAATCGCAGCAGTCCTCCCTGAGGCCGGACCTCAGTTCATCCATTGCAACAAGGAGTCGGGATGTTCCGTCATTTCCGCGCATTTCTCCGGCTCAGCCGTCGGCGGCTGAATCGGGCACACTGGCTGACCCGGGCGATGAAGCTGCCGGACTCGGCCGTCGACTCGACCCGGCCCGGGCTGGTCATGATCCAGGTGGACGGGCTTTCCCGGCCCGAACTCGCCCTGGCCCTGGAGCGGGGAGAGATGCCCTTTCTCAAGCGGCTTCTGCGGCGCGAGTCCTGCAAGCTGCATACCATGTACTCGGGACTGCCCGCAGCTACCCCGGCGGTCCAGGCCGAATTGTTCTACGGGGTTCGCACTGCGGTGCCCGCGTTTTCCTTTCGCTCCAGCGGTTCCGGCAAGCTGGTGCGCATGTATGAGCCCGAAGCGGCGGAGCAAGTGGAAGCCCGACTGGAGCAGGAGGGTGAGCCGCTGCTGGCCCAAGGCAGTGCCTATTCCGACAATTTCACGGGTGGCGCGGCCGAGGCGCACTTCTGTCCTGCCGCGCTGGGCTGGGGGCCGAGCATCCGCGCCGCCAATCCGAATGCCACGTTTTTGTTGCTGATCACCAACCTGTACAGCCTGGTGCGCATCCTGGTGCTGTTGCCGGTCGAGTTGGTGCTGGCTCTGGTTGACTTCGGACGCGGTCTGGCGAAGGGCAGGAATTTCCTGAAGGAGCTGAAGTTCGTACCCACCCGGGTGGCGATCTGCATTTTGCTGCGCGAACTCTGTGTCATTGGCGGCAGAATAGACATCAACCGTGGCCTGCCGATTATCCATATCAATCTGCTGGGTTACGATGAGCAATCCCACCGGCGCGGACCGGCCTCGCGGTTTGCCCACTGGACCCTGAAGGGTATAGATGACGCCATCGCTCGCCTGTGGCGTGCGGCACATTCCGCCCCCGGCCGTCATTACGATGTCTGGATATACTCTGACCATGGCCAGCACCACGCCAGTTCCTACCATAAATTGCAGGGCTACAGCGTCAAAGAGGCGGTGGATTTGGTGTTGGCGGGACTCGAAACCCGCTCCGGGCCGGCCCCGGGGGGCGCGCCGGAAACAGTGGAGACCCATCGAGTCCGGCTGCTGGGTGGCGGCAGGTTCCAGCGCCTGTTCTCGGTGTTCCAGTCCGGACCGGACTCTGAGGAGCTGCAGGTGGCGTCGCTGGGGCCAGTGGCCTTCGTGTATCCGCCCGGGGATCTCGGCGCAACGCAACGGGTTTTTCTCGCCAGCGAACTGGTGCGCGCCCACGGGGTGCCGGTGGCGATCACACGCGACCAAAAGGGGGCTCTGCGCGCCTGGACGGCCACCGGTGAATTTGCCCTGCCGCGTGATACTGCGAGTCTGTTTGGGCGATCGCATCCCTTTGTTGCCGAATTGCCCGACGACCTCGCCCGGCTGTGCAATCATCCGGAGGCAGGCGAGCTGGTGCTGCTGGGTTGGCACGCGGGAGCAAAGCCGATTACCTTTGCAGAGGAAAACGGCTCCCACGCCGGTGCTACGCCGCAGGAAACCACGGCCTTCGCCCTGTTGCCGTCAGATACGCTGCTGCCCGACAGGCCGCGGGACTACCTGCGGCCGCTGGATTTGCGCGAAGCGGCACTGCAGCACCTTGGCCGCCGCTCCTTCGCACCGCGCAACAAGCGCATCCAGGTGGTGGAGAAACCCTCGCGCCAGTTGCGCATCGTCACCTATAACGTCCACAGCTGCATTGGCATGGATGGCAAGCTTTCCGCCCGCCGCATCGCCCGCGTGATCGCGCGCACCCAACCGGATATCGTGGCCCTGCAGGAACTGGATGTTGGCCGCTCCCGCAGCGGTCACGAAAACCAGGCCCAGGTCATTGCTCACTACCTGACGATGGAACACCATTTCCATCCAGTGATTCATGTAGAGAACGAGCAATACGGTGACGCGATACTCAGCCACCTGCCGATGCGCCTGGTCAAGGCAGCCTGTTTGCCACCGGTGCCCGGGCCCGGTTCACGGCGCGAACCGCGGGGCGCCGTCTGGGTCGCGGTGGAGGTGATGGGAACCGAGATCCAGGTGATCAACACGCATCTCGGACTGTGGCCAGGCGAGCGCCTGCGCCAGGTCCAGGAATTGCTGGGCCGCAACTGGCTGGGACACCCCGACTGCCAGGGACCGGTCATCCTGTGCGGTGATTTCAACGCCACCCCGGGGTCCGCGGTATGCAGGATGTTGCGCGCCCGCCTCGATGATGCCCAGATAGAACTGGCGTCTCACCGGCCCCGCAATACGTTTTCCAGCAATATACCTGCGGCCCGTATCGACCACATTTTTCTGGGGGGCGGAGTTGAGGTCACCGCCATCGACACGCCGCAGTCCCAACTCGCGAGGCTGGCCTCAGACCATCGGCCCCTGGTGGCGACGCTCAAGCTCCCCGTCGCGATGCCTGACACCTCCGCCATGAGTTCCACCAGCGGCGCGCCGGCTCAGGAGCCGGGTTCGAAGGTGGCTTCATAGGCATCGACAAAGGCATTGCGCAGCGCAGAGACGAAGGCTTGCCAGCCGCTGATGTCCTGCTGGTCGAGGTTGCCCCGGATCTCTATTCTTGAGGCGATCCGGTTCTCCGGCTGATTCCGGAATAGTCGTCCCAGCGCGCCGACCAGAGCTTCCCAGGCGGCGCTGAGCGGTCCCTGTTCGAGGTCCTCGTCGAGATCCAGTATCACGACGTTGTCGAGCAGAGGCTTGGCATAGCCCTCCAGCTGGCCATCCTCGGCCTGCAGTTCCAGCAGGAAGTCGCCATCGCCGGATTCGAAATCGAAATTGCCGTAGGCTTCACTGAGAGCATTCAGGCGCCGCAGCTCAATTCCGGTGATTTTCAACCTGAGGCTGAAATTCTGGAAGTCCCCCAATGGATCGAGTTGGCCGTCGAGCGAGGTCTCCGCATTGTCGAGCATGATGCCGGTGATATGCAGCCTGGCCCGCTGGGCCCCGGCGCTGCGATCGATATTGGTGATATTGTCGACAACCCCGTTGATGTCGGCCAGGATGATGTCCACTGGTGGGTCGGAGTTGAAGTTGCGGAAGTGAATGGCGCCCTGGTGCAGCCCGAGCCGGTTGATCTCCACCGGCGTCAGGCGTTGCAGCGCCTGCTGCCAGTTGGTGCCCGCGCCGCTCTGGCGGCCAAACTCTACATCGTCCACGAAATTGAGCTCCGGGTGATGGAAATCGATCTCCGCGACGACCGCGCCGCGCCACAGCTCGGACCAGCTTATGGACAAATCCGCCGCCTCCACCCGGAACAGCGGTACCGGAATCTCCCTGGAGGTCTTGGTGATGGTCACGTCCGTCAAGGTATACGCTCCGCGCCACAGGTCGATATCCACGGCGGAGACATATCCGCTGTACTCGCCCATGTCCGCCATCCGGTCGTTGAGGTAATCCCTGGCCAGCCACGGCAGGCTGGCTCTCAATACCAGCAGCAGCACAGCAACAGCAGAGAGGATCAGAACAAGGCGGAAACGGTTTTTGGCGGGCATGCAAGCTACTCCCGTGAGGTTGTGGTCATGGGTGCCGGGCTGCCCGTCACAGTAGCCGCGCAGAATTTCCCATCACCGCCCTGGCATGATTCCGTTCGGTCTCGTTTGAGCAGTGCACTATCACCAACCAGGCGCCGGGAGGGGCTGCCAATGGGTCCGCCATCCCCGGCAACGGCGGGCCGGGCTCATCGCGCAAAGACAGCACCATCCGAACCACAAAGCCGAACGCAAGGCAGAAGAAAGCGGCTGCGCAGGCGATCAAAAGGGGGCTGGATTGCAGTGCCGGTGGTCCGTAGCGCAGCCACAACAGCGCGAGCAGGGAGCCCAGGCCCAGACAGCCCAGACCCAGCCCGACATGGAGCTTGCCGCGAATCAGTCCTTTCGTGCGCTTGGCTGCCCGCGGCTGACTCTCAGCGGACTGGCGGCATTCGATGCGGTCGCGCTGGAAGCCGGCAGGGCCACTGAGATATTGCACGGCAATATCGGCCGAGGCCGCGGTGTCAAATGCTGCACACACGAGGAAGGGATGGGTATTGTCGGTGAGCCCGGTCTTGTCCATGGTGTGTTGTACTACGTTCAAAAAATGCAGTGAACCTGGTGGCCGGAACGTTCCACCGGCCGTCGCAGCATTCACATTGATTTACCCATGCAGTTCACGTGCCATTCGGGTGCTACTGGCAGGCAACCGTCGGCAGCTCGGGTCAACAGCACATCACGGTATTTTTATTGTTGCTGTTACAGTGTGTGCGTATGGTGCCGTCATGGCGGGAAAACGTACAGTATTCGGGGTGCATTTACAAATCGGCCGGCTTCCTGGGACCAGCAAGCTGGCGGCGCGGAAATCGGCAGATGAGCCACTATTTCCGGGGTGCAGTACCAGAAAGCGTGGGTGTGGTGTCATGGCCTGGCTTCCCGGGAGGGCCGGATCCGGGAGTCGGCGGAGGCGGCCTCGTTTTTGCGGCTGCCGCGGATATTGATCGCAAACAGGCCTACCTGCAGCGCAATCAGCGCATAGGCGCTGGCGTACCAGCCCCACACTATCCACAGGACATTGCTCAGGATAAACCAGCCGAAGCCCCAGCGCCGCTTGTTGGCTGATTGGGAGCCGACCAGCCATGCCGCGATGAGCGTGGCCGCCATCGCGGGCCACTGTGTTGCGTCCAGTACTGCCTCCATTGGTGTTTTCTCCAGGGTCGTATCACTGCTGGCAAAGCCGATAAGGCACGGTGCCGCGGGTCCGAAGCTCAGAACAAGCCGGCGATCAACAGCCAGGCGGTCAGGCCGGTCACCAGATAGGCCAGCGCTGCCAGCGCCCCGTCATGGGAAACCAGCGCCAGGCCGAAGGCCGACAGTGTGGCGCCCGCCGCCGATGACGAGAAGGGAATAAGTTCGAGGAAGGGCATGGCACCGGCGATGAGCAGGCAGGTGAGGGCTATCATATACCTTCCCGGACCATTGACCATGACCGCCAGGCGGGGTTTCAGCAGTTTGTCGACAAAGCGCGCGGAAGGCCTGAGCCACCGTATAACTTCGCTCATTCTCTGCCGCGGTACGCTGCGCGCCAGTAACCAGTGTGGCAGCCAGAAGTGCTTGCGTCCCACCAGCATCTGGCCGCTGACCAATGCCACGATGATCGCTCCCAGTGTAGGAAACCCCGGTACACCACTCAGCGGTGACGCAATCAATACCCCTATCAGCATCAACAGTGGCGCAAAGGAACGGCTGCCCACTGCGGCGATGATCTCGCCAATACAGACTTTCTGCTGCTGACCGTCGGCGGTTCGGTCCAGCATCGCCAGCAACTGTTCAAGGTCGGTGGCCTCTTGCGAAGGAGGCCCACCCCCCTGGCAATCCTCAGGGGCTGACCTGGCTGCGGATGGACTGCCGGGCGGAGCCGCTGTGTTTCGCTGTTTCATGGCTGTTAGGCACGCCGCTGATATTCCCGCAGACGGTTATACAGGGTTTTGGGACATATGCCGAGCATGCGGGCAGCCTTCTCCTTGCGTCCGCCGCAGTAATCCAGCGTTGCGAGGATGAGCTTTTTCTCCATCTCCGCCAAAGAGCGGCCTACCGGGACGGACCAGTTGTGGTTCGGGCTGCCACCGTCCGGCAAGGTGATGTGTGCGGGCAGGTCTTCTGGTTCTATACAGGTTTCCGCCATGATGCAGGAACGCTGGACAACGTTCTTGAGTTCGCGCAGGTTGCCCGGCCAACTGTAGCGGCACAATGCATCGACGGCCTCGTCGGAGAGCGCCTTGCGCTGCTTCTCATCGCGATTGTATTGCTCAAGAAAATGCCGCGCCAGCAGCTCGATGTCCCCATTGCGTTCGCGCAATGGCGGCAAATGGACCGGGAATACCTGGATCCTGTAAAGCAGGTCTTCGCGGAAGTCGCCATCTTCTACTGCCTGCACTGGATCCCGGTTGGTTGCCGCGATAATACGGGTATCGGTAGTGTGTTCCCTGCTGCCTCCCACTCTGGCGAAAGTGGAGGTTTCCAGCACCCGCAGCAGATTTACCTGCAGGTCAAACGGCATCTCCGTGATCTCGTCGAGAAACAGGGTGCCGCCATTGGCTCTCTCAAAATACCCGCTGTGATCGCGGGTGGCCCCGGTGAAGCTGCCCTTGACGTGGCCAAACAGCTCGCTCTCGATCAACTGGGCAGGAATGGCTCCGCAATTTATCGGCAGGAAGGGGCGCTCCCCGCGCGCACTGAACTGGTGTATCGCCTGTGCCACCAGTTCCTTGCCGGTGCCGCTCTCGCCGGTTATCAGCACCGAAGCCGAGGTCGGTGCGACCCTGGCAATTTGCCGGAAGAGGTGACGCATTGGCGGTGAATCGCCGACCAGTATGCGCTGTAATTGTTGCTGGATGTTGTCGCTATCGCCACTGCAGTCGCCGTTCACGCTCTGCATCTGGTCGGGTCCGTCCCTTCGCCCGGCCGATCGCGGGCCGGGCGCTACCGTTTGCCCGGATGCGGCAGGCTCCGCACTGTTGGCGGGGGCCTGGGCGTGCAGCGCGGTTTCGGAGACGGATCTGTTCATATTTGACTCGCAGCTACTGATGGATCGGATGTGCCACCGCGGTTCGCTGTCGCAGGGTGGCAAGCCGTGGTGTTGAGCTTATACATTGGGCGACTCCTGATCAGGTGGCCGTTCCCGGCGGGCGCGAATGATGATTGCCTGAGCCGGCGGATCAAACATAGACTAGACGTCCACTGAGGTGAGTTCTGTTCGTAAACCCACAAATCCGGGGTTCGCGCAGGTGGCGGTTGGGGGAGTGCAGCGCTTGGCTGATGAGGAACGCATACATTACACCGACTGCGGGGCAGCAATGGTGCCGCTTGCCGGTGGGTGAAATCGTCTGTGTTCTGTCCTACACTGTCGCTGTCCGGCAACGCTGCTCCTTTGTGTATGGGTCGCTCTGCCCCTCGAGCGGGGCACAGGCGGGAGCGCAGGTGTAGTCCGGCAAGATGCCAATCTGTCGCTTATCCAATACGCCCGGATGGTCAGTCTTTTGGAGCTCGATGATGTTGCGACGATTCCAGGCACTTACACAGTTGCGGCTGACAGTGCTGGGATTTGTGCTGGCAGCCCTGCCCCTGGCCACCGGCATCATTACCGCCATTGTCCAGGTGGATGCGCTCGCGCGCAGCAGCCGCGAGGCCATGGTCTCGGTGCAGTGGCGTACGGATGTCAGCCGGCGGCTGTCGGATCGGGTGGGGGAGATGGTGCGCTCCGCACGGCAATATGCTGCGCTCGGAGATGAAACCTATCACGGCATCTTCGAATCCCGGCGCCGTGAGGTTCTGAGGCTGCTGGATATTGTCGCTGCCGACAATGGCAATCCACAGGCGCGGGAACTCCTGCGAGCCGCCCACGAGGCCGAGCAGAGGGTAGCCGAGTTGGTCCGCAATGTGTCTCCTGAAGCTGGACCAAACAGTGACAGGGAGCCGTATGAAATGCTGCGCCGGTCAGTGACTGCGCTGCTGGAACAGTATCGCATGCAGTCCGCGGAGCAGGCCAACCAGATGTCGGAACAGGCGCGGGAGCTACAGCAAGTGCTGGTAGCCCAGGCCATGCTCGTCATTCCCCTGTCCGGTTTCCTGGCGGTGGCTTTTGTCGTTCTCGCCTCGCGGCCCATGCGGAAGCTCGATCGCAGCGTGCGCAATCTCGGGCGCGGCGACCTCGAGCGGCCGATAGAGATCTTCGGTACACGTGACCTGGTGGACCTGGGGGATCGTCTCGATTGGCTGCGGCGCCGTCTGCTGGAACTGGAGCAACAAAAATCCCACTTTCTCAGGAACGTCTCGCATGAGCTCAAGACCCCGCTGACCAATATCAGGGAGGCCTGTGAGCTGCTGGCAGAACCCGCCTCAGCTGGCGCGGATGAACAACAGCAGCGAATCGTCAGGATCTTGCGGGATAACAGTATCCGCTTGCAGGCGATGATAGAGGAACTGCTTCGCTTTGGCGCTCACGGCCATCTGGACGATACCACCGTCAAGACAGCGGTACCCCTGGATACGCTGGTGAGCGGCGTTATCGAGCGGCAGGGACTGGGTGCCAGTGCCCGCAATGTCGACCTGCGGGCTGAGCTTCAGCCGCTTGTTGCCCGCGGCAGCGAGAGGCAGCTGGAGCTGATTGTCGATAACCTGCTTTCAAATGCGATCAAATATTCTCCCCGCGGCAGTACCGTGGCGCTCAGGCTGCACCAGTGGCAACGGGAAGCGCGGCTGGATGTCTCCGACAGGGGGCCGGGCATTCCGCAGGAGTACCGGGAGCGGGTATTCGACTGGTTTTTTACCGGAGCCAGGCCTGACGATTGCCTGATCCCCGGTACAGGCATGGGGTTGGCAATTGCCCGGGAATATGCGCAGCGCAACGGCGGCGACATCCGCATTCTGGAAACCGCCAAAGGGACCTGTTTTCGGTTGACACTGGAGGTCGCTGATCAGCATGATCAAGTACAGTAGCTTCTTGTTGTTATGCCTGTTGACGGCCTGTGCCGGGGTGCCGGCGCCTGAAAGCGAGCACCGGCAGGACGCCTGTGATCGAGTGGGCGTCCGCTGGACTCCCGCATGGCGCAGTTTTACGAACCGTGTCGAGGCGTTGAGCCCTTTGCAGCGGGTGGACGTCTACGCCGCGGTGCTGGCGCGGCACGTGGAGTCGCCTTCCGATCTGACACGGCTTCAGCTGGCCTATCTGCAGGTCAGAATGGACTCCACTGATCCGTCGCTGCACTATGCCCGGAGCCTGCTGCAGCTTGTCGACCCGGATGGCGAGTTCGCGCCACTCGCCGATGCGCTGAGAAGGGAGATCGCGCTGCTGGCAACGATGGCGACCGAGCGGGAGTACTGTGAACAACAGCAAGTGGAGATCACTGTGCGCCACCAGGAGATACAGCAGTTGAAAAAACAGCTCGCCGCAGCTCATGAGCAGTTGAACAAGAGCCAGCAGAAGCTGGAGTCCCTGAAGGATATCGAAAGTGACATGGCTCCCGACAGCCGTGATGGGGAAATGCCGTGACAGCAGATATCCGTGTCCTCGTCGTGGACGACGATCCGGACCTGTTGCAGTTGCTTGCCATCCGGTTGCAGCGCGCCGGCATGCAGGTGGAAACCGTCGACAGTGCTCAGCGGGCGCTGGCTTCATTGCAGCACAGGCAGCCGTCGGTGATGGTGAGCGACCTGAAGATGGACGGCATGGATGGGTTGGGCCTGCTGGAACAGGTGGGGGTCAAGTTTCCACTGCTGCCGGTTGTGCTGCTGACGGCGCACGGTACCATTCCGGATGCGGTGGCGGCGACCAAGCAGGGTGCTTTTGCCTTTCTGACCAAACCGCTGAACGCCGAGGAGTTGATCGCCACCATCAAGCGCGCCGCGCGTTCCAATTGCCTTGCCTCCACAGGCGAGACGGAAGCGGTGCCTCCGTGGCGGCAGGGGATTGTGTCGCGCAGTGCAGTGATGGAGTCCCTGCTGCAACAAGTGGAACTGATCGCAGCCAGCAACGCGAGCATCATCATCGAGAGTGAGAGCGGCACCGGCAAGGAGGTGCTGGCGCGGGCGATCCATACCGCCAGTCCGCGCGCCCAGAAGCCTTTTGTGGCGCTCAATTGTACCGCCATTCCGGAAGAGCTGTTCGAGAGTGAAATGTTCGGCCACGTCAAGGGCGCCTTTACCGGCGCAGCCAGGGAACGTGACGGCTATTTTCAGAGCGCGGACGGAGGCACCCTGTTCCTGGACGAGGTGGCGGAAATGCCGCTGCCGTTCCAGGCCAAGCTGCTGCGGGTGTTGCAGGAAATGATGGTGCAGCCACTGGGTTCTGACCGGGCCCAGAAGATCGACGTACGCATCATATCCGCCACCAATCGCAATCTCGAAGAGGCTATCGCCAACGGGAGCTTCCGTGAAGATCTCTACTATCGCCTGAGCGTGGTCAACCTGCAACTGCCCAGTCTGGGTGAACGGCGCGAGGACATTCCGCTGCTGGCCAATCATTTTCTGGAACTTTTCCGGTCCGAGGGCGTTGCCAGAGGCTTCACTGCGGAGGCGATGGAATTGCTGCTGACCGCCCCGTGGCCCGGTAATGTCCGGCAGCTGGCCAATGTTGTGCAGCAGTGCGTGGTGTTGTGCCGCTCAGAACTGATACCCGCAGACCTGGTGGAGCGGGCCCTGCGTCGCAAGCCGCAGGATTTTACCGGCTTCGCCGATGCCCGGGACCAGTTCGAGCTCGAGTATCTCAATAAGCTGCTGCATACCACCCAGGGCAATATCGCGCAGGCGGCCCGTCTCGCGCAGCGCAACCGTTCCGAGTTCTACAAACTGCTGAAGAAGCATGAGCTGAACCCTGCTGACTACCGGCCGGAGGAATGATACGGACGAGTCCTCGGTCGCAGAACGGGGGAGCCAGCAAGGGCTCCACTGCCCCTTTCTGGTGAACTGCAGCCCTGCATGCGCATCTGGCTTAATAGGCATGGGCCCGCGGTAGTACGCTGCCGTACCGAGTCTTGTTGGCTTTGCCAGCTAATCCGCTGTTGAGATACGGCAGCAGGCGGGCGTTCTGGGTCTTGATCGCCTGATAGCACTCGCAGCTCAATTGCTCAAGCAATTGACGATCCAGTACCTCAATACGCCCGCGCCGGTAATCGATAACGCCGAGATCACGCAGTCTGGCGGCCGCCTGGGTGACACCCTCCCGACGCACGCCCAGTGCCTGCGCTATGGCTTCATGGGTCAGGCGCAATTCCATGCCCACCGTCTGGTCCAGCAACAGCAGCAGCTTGCGGCACAGTTGTTGATCGATGGTATGGTGTCGGTTGCAGGCAGCAGCCTGCGCTGTACTGCTGATCATGGATTGCAGATAGCGCAGGGTCAGACTGCGCAGCGCTGCGTCGCGGTCAAATTTTTGCTTGAAAGACTGGCCCCGGATACAGTATGCATTGCCCGCCCGCTGCACCACGGCCTGCACATAGCTGCCCCCAATGGCGAGCCAGTTGGAAATGCCAACGATACCATCCCTGCTGATTGTCATGATCTCGCTGGCCTTGCCACATTCGATCACATACTGCAGTGAAATGACGGTATCCGTGGGAAAGAAGATATAGCTTTGTTCGGTATCGGGCTGATCCAGGATCTCCCCGGATTTGACGGACACCTGCTGCAGATCAGCCAGTACCAAGGCTTTCGTTTCCGCAGGCAGGGCGGCGAGAAACAGGTTCTGGTTTACCGCCGGATGCAGATTGACTGGCTTGCGCATGTTCATGTGACATTCTCCTTGGTGGTCTCGTGGTAGGACCGGGTGGTCATGTTCATGTACGCTTGCGTATATAGCTGTTGTTGATTGGCAACATAAGCCGGCGAGAAGCGTCGCGGCGGTGCCGGGGGGGAGTCGTATCTCCTTTTTGTGGCAGCACGGAGCTGCAGGGCGGGAAGGGCCTCTGAAAGACGGAGCCAGAGGGCGCTGTGTACTGCGGCCAGCGCTGGCGGTCCTGGAGGCAAGCAAGTTGGTGTTCTGGAGCAGGACATCAGGTTTACCTCACCCAAGTGGCGTCAACTGACTCACGGGACGTATCCGCGAGCTGTGTTATCTGGGTACAGCAAGAAGCGTGCCGAGTCTGGATGGGTACTTATTTTACGAAGTGGCGGGGCCGCTAGTGAGCCGCCGGACCTGGCTGGCCGGTAACCGCTTCTCGCGGCAGCTCATGCCAAGTCCGGCGGTCGGTTGCAAGGAACCTGGGCGGCTTTCGGGTTTCTATCGCTGCGGATAGTCCCAGCCGCGCCGTTCCCAGGGATGCACCGGATCGAGCATGTCCAGCGGGGCAGTATTGCGGCGAGCGCCGAGAAACTCCGGTCTTGGCTCGGTGCCCCCGGTCGGCGCCTGCAAGTGGTTGTCGACGCCGTTGTAGACAAAGAACAGATTGGAACGTGGCCACGGTGAAAGATTCTTGTTGGAGGCATGCAGGGTGTTGCATTCAAACAACAGTAGAGACCCCGGTGGACCCTTGGGTGCCTCTATTCCACCACGCGAGGCAAGCTCTCTGAGGATTTCCTGATCGGGTATGCCCAGGCGCTGGCTTTTCAACGAGTCCCTCCAGTGGTTGGCAGGCGTTTCGCCTGCGCAGGGAATGAAATACTGGTGGGAGCCGGGAATCAGCATCAGGGGGCCATTGAATTCATTGTTGTCGGTCAGCATCAGCGATGCGCTCACCGCCCGCATACGCGGCATCCCGTCCTCGGAGTGCCAGGTTTCGAAATCAGAGTGCCAGTTGAAGCCGTTGCCGTTGAAGCCATACTTGTCGTTGATCCGCGACTGGTGAATATAGGCATCCCCCCCAGCAACTGGCGGACCATGCCCAGAATGCGCGGATCCCGGGTCAATGCACTGAAACCCTCGGACAGTTCATGCATGGCGAAAACGGAGCGCAGCTCCCCGCTCTCCGGATCTTTGATGATCTGGTCCGAGGCCATTAACTCAGGGTTTCGTTCCAGTTCAGTCAGCTCCTGGAAAAAAGGCAGGATACGCTCGCTGGCGAAGAAACCTTCAAACCACAGAAACCCGTCCCGTTCGTAGCGCGACAGCGAAAACTCATCCAGCGGCCCATCCCAGCGATTCTGATTGCGGGAATGGATGACCGGTTCGAGCCTGGGGAACGCTGGCCCGACTTCCCTGCGCCGGGTGGGATATGGGTCGGCACCGTGCATTACTTGCCCTCATCGAAGCTCTTCGCGCAAGAGGCTACAAGCAAGCCGATGACGCAGCCGATGCCGATGACGGCGAGCGTGGTACCGAGAGGCCTGTTACGAATCGACTGGTGTACCGAGTCCAGGGCGGCTTCACCCCGATGGCCCAGTTCCACACCTCGATCGGCGGCCCGTTGGTACAGGGTTCTGCCCCGGTTGGCACCGGCGGTGGCGAGCACTTCGCTGAGCCTGCCTATATCACTGCGCAGCCCGGCAAAATCCTGCGTGAGCTGTTTCATTTCTTTCCTGACGGGATCGTTCATCGTGAGTCTCTCCTGGTCATTTGCTGAATCGGGCTATGTGCGACACCAGTGTGCCGCCTAAAACCGGTTGTGTCGAAGTCCGGAAGTCGCAGGGTGTGGGCAAACCGCTTCCCACGCGAGGCGACGCCGGCCTTCTCCTTGAAGACTAGTCCATCGGGAGATGAAGGGTCTGTTCAGTTACGCACACGACGGTAGCGGCTGGTTGCGGTTGCCCGGCTTGGCTCTCGGTGGGTTGGCGCACATAAATGGCGGGAGAAATAAGGCATGCTTGGGGGCGTCCGATGGGGGGTGCGCAGCCTTGCCTTGGTACCCGGCTGTGCGTCCCTGCCCGCAAGCGGAGATTCAGTGTGACGAAAACCCCGCCTCCCGCTAGTCGCAATCGCCTGCTGGCGGCCCTTCCTGCGCAGGACCAGCACCGTTTTTTGACGGTCTGTGAGGAAGTGAAGCTGGAGTCCGGGAGCCTGCTGTCGCGGACAGGCGACCCTGTCAGTTTTGTGTATTTTCCCTGCGAGAGTTTTATTTCCCTGATGGCCCCGGCGACCAATCCCGGCAGCCTGGAGGTGGGCCTGGTCGGTACCGAGGGCATGCTCGGAACCTCACTGCTGCTGGGTGTGGCCGAGGCACCGCTGCCGGCGCTGGTGCAGGGCGAGGGTGGGGCGTGGCGCATCGCAGCAGATGACTTTCTGCGCCAGCTGCGGGAGCAGCCGGCGCTGCGGCGGCGTCTGGAGCGCTATCTGTACGTGACGCTGCTGCAGCTGGCCCAGGCTGCGGCCTGCAACCGTTTCCACCGCCTGGAGGAGCGGGTGGCCCGCTGGATGCTGATGACCCTGGATCGCTGCCACTCGGCCAGTTTCCACATGACTCACGAATTTTTGGCCAGCATGCTGGGCGTGCGGCGCGCCGGCGTTACCGGCGCCGCGAGAGCGCTGAAGGAACAGGGTCTGATCGATTACCGGCGCGGCGAGCTGACCGTGATTGATCACACAGGCCTGCTGGACGCCGCCTGTAGTTGCTATGGCCATGATGGTGCTGTGTACGCCAGGATTCTGGGAAGTTAAGCTGGCGCGGATGTGCTGTCAGGCCAGACGTGCTCAGGTCTGGTCTGAAACCTGCGATCGACCTCCGGCACCGCCGGTACTCTGCATGATCCTCACGAGTACCAGAATGAAAGCCAGAATCAGCAGCAGGTGCAGAAAGCCGAACATGGAAAAGGCGCCTGTCATACCAAGCAGCCACAGGCCGGCGAGAACCACTGCCAACAGGATCAACATCATACCTTACCCTCTGTTGCCGAATTTAATGCCGGAGATGCCGACTATTGCCAATAGGCATGAAGAGTGCCGAAGTGGACCCCGGGTGTCTGTACGGCAACGCACAACGGGTGGCGTCTGTGGCGTTGGGCTGTCGGCCCTGTGATCAACGCTGCTATGGGTTATAATCGGCGCTTTGTTCACTGAACCGATACCATTTCGACGGGGCCCCGATGGCTGACAGCAAGCTTATTCCCACCGTGCAGATCGCCAGCGGTGCGAAATTCACCAATGAGCGTGGCATCACAGCGATCAAGGATGGCATCAAGGCGGCGGCCCTGGGCGAGGCTCGCCTGCCGAAGCCGGACTGGCTGCGAATCCGGGCCCGCGGTGGCGCCAGTTACGAAAAAGTGAAGGGCATCGTCCATCAGCACCGGCTGGCAACGGTGTGTGAGGAGGCCAAGTGTCCCAACATGAGCGAGTGCTGGAGTGCCGGCACTGCCACCATCATGCTGATGGGAGACGTCTGTACCCGTGCCTGCCGTTTCTGTGCGGTCAATACCGGCAACCCGCGCGGCTGGCTGGATCCCGAGGAGCCCGCCAACACCGCCGAATCAGTGCGCTTAATGGGGCTCAAGTACGTGGTGTTGACCTCGGTCAATCGTGACGACCTGGCCGATGGCGGCGCCGCTCATTACGCAGCCTGCGTGCGCCGGGTGAAGCAGACCAATCCCGCCACGGCGGTGGAGGCACTGACTCCCGATTTCCTGGGCGTCCTGGCCGACGTGGAAACAGTGGTAAATTCCGGCATAGCAGTGTTTGCGCAGAACGTAGAGACTGTCAGGCGTCTCACCCATCCGGTGCGCGACCCTCGCGCCGGGTACGAGCAGACGCTGGCGGTGCTGGCCCACGCCAAGAGTGTACGGCCGGATGTGTTGACCAAGACCAGCCTGATGCTGGGCCTGGGCGAGACTGAGCAGGAGATCCTTGCCACCATGGACGACTTGCGGGAGGCGAAGGTCGATATTGTGACTTTTGGCCAGTATCTGCAACCGACAGCGAACCACTTTCCCATCGACCGCTACCTGGCCCCCGGGAGTTCGAACACTACCGGCAACGGGGTCTGGAAAAGGGCTTCCTGGAGGTCGTGTCCGGCGTGTTTGTGCGTTCCAGCTACCGGGCGGAACAGGTGCTCAGTAAGAACAACGTGGGGCTCTCATAAAGCCAGCATCGGCATCTTCCTGCTCGTCCCTTCAGTGACTCCCGGCCCGGTAGCAGCGTCCATTGGCAATCCGGGCCGGCACGTGTGTCCGGACGCGGAGCCGTGGTTTCCCGAATTGCCGTGGCAGCGCCCCGGCAACAGTCCGCGGGAGCTGTGGCGCCCGTTGTGAGAGCTGCATACGCAGCGATGGGCTTTCGTGGTTATAATGGGGCCCGCTTGGGGCAGGGACACAGGGCGTATGCAGACAGGGTTTGACAGGATTGGTCTGGTAGGGCGCAGCCAGCAGGACGGTCTGGTTGAAGTGCTGCGGGAGCTGATCGCGCTGCTACAGGCTCACGAGCGGGAGTTGATCCTTGAAACCCGGCTGGGGGAACTGGTGCCGGAGATAGCGCTGACGCGAGGCAGCCTTGACGAAATTGGCGAGGACAGCGATCTGGTGATTGTGGTCGGTGGCGATGGCAGCCTGCTCAGCGCGGCTCGTACGCTGGCCAAGTATGAGACCCCGGTGTTGGGGGTCAACCGCGGCCGGCTGGGTTTCCTGACAGATATCACGCCGGACGACATCGCCACCCAGGTGCCGGCGGTGCTGGCCGGGGAATATGTGCGCGAGAGCCGTTTCCTGCTGGATGCCAGAGTAGTGCGCGACGGCAAGACGGTAGGCAGGGCCGATGCCCTGAATGATGTGGTGGTAAACTCCGGCACCTCGGCCCAGATGATTGAATTCGAGCTCTATATCAACGATGTCTTTGTCTATCGGCAGCGGGCGGACGGCCTGATTATTTCAACCCCGACCGGCTCCACGGCCTACTCGTTGTCCGGTGGCGGACCCATCATGCATCCGACGCTGGATGCTGTGGTGCTGGTGCCGATGTTCCCCCACGCGCTGAGCAGCCGTCCCATCGTGGTGGACGGCACCAGCGAGATCAGGCTCGACATTCTCGAGCGCAACCGCATTCATCCACCCATCACCTGCGATGGCCAGGTCAATATGACGGCCCGTCCCGGCGATGCAGTGGTGGTCACCAAGAAGCCTCACCGCCTGACCCTGCTGCACCCGGTGGGACACAGTTTCTATGCCAGCTGCCGGGACAAACTGCGCTGGAACAACGCTCTGGTCAACTGATGCCCAAAGGACATACAGCCCTGCGGGTGGCCGCGGGAGAAAATCTTGCGCCCTTCCTGTCCCTGCTGCAGCAGCACCGGGTTCCCTGCCGCGTCTACGAAGCGGGTGGGGAGCAGGTGCTGGAAGTGGCCAGTGCTTCCCAGGCGGTTGAAGTGGCTGCCCTGTACCGGGCCTGGCGCGCCGGTGAGATAAGCCTTGAGCGGCAGCCGGTGCTGACCCGGCAGGCCGCGGACGCAGGCGCGGACTGGCGTGCCGCTGGCGTTACCCTGCTGCTTATTGTGCTGAGCATCGGCGGCTTCCTGCTGGTGTATGTGGGGCCGTTGTCATGGATGGCGCCGTTCACTTTCGCGCCATTTTCGGTACAGGGCAGAGCATTGCAATTCGGCACCATGGGACATGAATACTGGCGCCTGATCACCCCGGCCTTCCTGCACTTCGGCTGGTTGCACATCGTCTTCAACAGCCTCTGGCTGTGGGAACTGGGCAACCGGGTGGAGCGGGCGCTGGGTCATGTGCATCTGCTGGGGCTGTTCCTGGTGGTCGCGATAGTGTCCAACGGCAGCCAGTACCTGTTCAGCGGGCCGACGATTTTCGGTGGCATGTCGGGCGTGGTCTACGGCCTGCTGGGTTTCAGCTGGGTGGGCGCACGGCTGCAGCCACGCTGGCACTTCCAGCCCAGCCGCGCGATCATGGCACTGATGTTGGGGTGGCTTTTGTTGTGCCTGGCCGGTGTGATCGAAGTGCTCGGTTTTGGCGCCATTGCCAATGCCGCCCATGTCGGCGGCCTGCTGGCGGGCGGCATTTTGGGCGTGCTGCTGGCATTGCTGTCGCGCGCCAGCCGGGACAGCAGCGGGCCACGGCAGGTATAATGCGCGGCCTGTGCAAAGACCGGGAGGGCAGATGGATTACCTGCAAATGATCGAGACCCTGTCGCCGGAGGTCTATCAGGACCTGCGGCGCGCGGTGGAGCTGGGCAAATGGCGCGATGGCCGTCCGCTGACCGCGCCCCAGCGAGCCAATGCGATGCAGGCTGTCATCGCCTGGGGTGAACGGCATTTGCCACCGGAGCAACGGGTGGGTTATATCGACAAGGGCCACAAGTCCGGCAGCCAGTGTGAGGAGCCAGGTGTAAGCGTGCTGGCCTGGCGCGACCGCGCCACGGAGCAATAGTTTGGGCCGGGAACTGGCCCGCGGCGGTCTGCGCAAAATGCAGACCGCACTGGCGGAAACGGTAGCCTACCAGATGGTGCTGGGAGACAACCGGGTGGCATTGAATGCTCATCTGGGGCAGGCCCTTGAGCTGCGCTTTCTCGGTACTGTCAACTGCATCCACTGCGACCGTGTGACCAGCAAGAGTTTCAATCAGGGTTACTGTTATCCCTGCTTCCGGCGCCTGGCCCAGTGTGACAATTGCATTGTCAGCCCGGAAAAATGCCACTTCCACCTGGGCAGCTGCCGCGAGCCGGACTGGGGCGAGACGCATTGCATGACCGACCATGTGGTCTATCTGGCCAATACCTCGGGCCTGAAAGTGGGCATTACCCGCCACAGCCAGGTGCCCACGCGCTGGATGGATCAGGGCGCGACCCAGGCCCGGCCCATTTTCCGGGTCAGTAACCGGCTGCAGTCCGGGCTGGTGGAGACGCTGTTCAAGACCCATATTGCCGACAAAACCAACTGGCAGGCCATGCTCAAGGGGCCGTCGCCAGCGGCCGACCTGGAAGCCGAACGCCGGCGCCTGATGGATGAGTGCGCTGACGATATCACCGCACTGCAGCGGCGCTTCGGCCTGCAGGCCATCAGCGTATTGGCCGAACAACCGGAAACCACGATTCACTACCCGGTGCTGAAATATCCGGCCAGGGTCAAATCCTTCAATCTGGACAAGACACCGGTGGTGGCTGGCACCCTGCTGGGGATCAAGGGACAGTACCTGATCTTCGACACAGGGGTGATCAACCTGCGCAAATACGGCGGCTACCAGGCCGTCCTGTCACTCATCTGAGGCCCGCCATGCGCGATGCGAACCCGCAAGTCATCCATCTCAAGGACTACCAGCCGCCGGCTTTCCTGATCGACAGAACCGAGCTGGACTTCGACCTGCACGAGGACAGGGCGCTGGTCACGGCCAGGCTGCATTTGCGCCGCAACCCCCAGGCCGCGCCCGCTGCCAGGCTGGAACTGCACGGCGAAGAGCTGGAGTTGCTGGAACTGGCCCTGGATGGCCGGGTACTGGCCGAGGGTGAATACCAGCAGCGAGGCGGCCTGCTGTGCATCGACCAGGTCCCCGGGCAATTCGTATTGTCCTGCCGTACCCGCATCCATCCCCAGGACAACAGCTCGCTGGAAGGTCTGTACAAGTCGCGGACCATGTTCTGCACCCAGTGCGAGGCGGAGGGTTTCCGCAAAATTACCTATTACCTGGACCGCCCCGACGTGATGTCGGTGTTCGATGTCAGCATCGAGGCAGACCGGGACCGGTATCCGGTACTGCTCAGTAACGGTAATCCGGCACCGGTCGAGGATCTGGGCAATGGCCGTCACCGGGCGCGCTGGCAGGACCCGCACCCCAAGCCCGCCTACCTGTTCGCGCTGGTGGCGGGAGACCTGCGCTTTATCGAGGATCATTATCGCACTTGCGGCGGCCGCGAGGTGAGCCTGCGGATCTACGTCGAGGCAAAGGACCTGGATAAATGTGACCATGCGATGCGCTCGCTGCGGCAGGCCATGCAGTGGGACGAGGAGGTCTACGGGCGGGAATACGACCTGGACATCTTCAATATCGTCGCGGTGGACGACTTCAACATGGGCGCGATGGAGAACAAGGGCCTGAATATCTTCAACAGTTCCTGTGTGCTGTGCAGCCCCGAAGTGACTACCGACACGGGCTTCCAGCGGGTACAGGCCATCGTCGCCCACGAGTATTTCCACAACTGGTCGGGCAACCGGGTCACCTGCCGCGACTGGTTCCAGTTGAGTTTGAAGGAAGGTTTCACGGTATTTCGCGACGCCGAGTTCTCCGCCGATATGGGCTCGCGCACGGTCAAGCGAGTGGAGGATGTCAGCCTGCTGCGCAGCGCCCAGTTCGCCGAGGATGCGGGGCCGATGGCACATCCGGTGCGGCCGGACTCCTTCATCGAGATTTCCAACTTCTACACTGTCACCATCTACGAAAAGGGTGCGGAAGTGGTGCGCATGATCCACACCCTGTTGGGGCCGGAGCGCTTCCGCCGGGGCTCGGATCTGTATTTCGACCGCCACGACGGTCAGGCAGTGACCTGCGAGGACTTTGTCCGTGCGATGGAGGATGCCTCGGGGTGGACCTGGGTCAGTTCCGGCGCTGGTACTCCCAGGCTGGGACGCCGCGGCTGGCCGCCAGCGGTCACTTCGATGCCGAGACCGGGCGCTATACCCTCACGCTGCGCCAGTCCTGTCCGCCCACGCCGGGCCAGGCCAGCAAAGAGGCGCTGATGATCCCGGTGGCAGTGGGCCTGCTGGGCAGTCCCGGCAACCTGCCGCTGCGGCTGGCCGGCGAGCAGCCGGCCCCGGAGACGGCCGACAATACCCACCGCGTCCTGGTGCTGACCGAGCCCGAGCAGAGCTTTGTCTTCGAGCAGCTGCCGGAGCCGCCGGTACCGGCACTGTTGCGTGGCTTCTCGGCACCGGTACGGCTGGAATACCCCTACACCACGGCGCAGCTGTGCGCCCTGATGAGCGCAGAGGAGGACGGCTTCGTACGCTGGGATGCGGCCCAGCAACTCGCGCTGCGGGTGCTGGACACCACCCGGCAGCAACTGGCCAGCGCTGAGGCCGTGGCGGTGGAACCACAGTATCTGGCGGCCATTGCTGCACTGTTGGACGATACGGGTCTGGACCCGGCGATGGTGGCGGAGATGCTGCGACTGCCCGGCGAAGCCTATCTCGCCGAGCTGGCGGCGGGCAGGGCGGCGCCGATGTCGATGCCATCCACGCGGCCCGTCGGGCAGTGCGGCAGGCTCTGGCAGAAGCCCATGGTCAGCGCCTGCTGGCCTGTTACCAACGCCTGAGCTCCAGTGAACCGTATGCCCCAGAGGCGGCCCAGATCGGCGCTCGCAGCCTGCGCAACATGTGTCTGGATTACCTGGCGCTGGCGGGTCCGCAGGGACTGGAGCTGGCCCAGACGCAGTTCGATACCGCCACCAACATGACCGATCAGTTGGCAGCGTTGCAGGCGCTGGCGCTATACGCGGCCCCGGCCCAGCGTGAGGCCGCGCTGGAACACTTCTATCGCAGTTGGCAGGGGGAGACGCTGGTGGTCAACCAGTGGC
This sequence comes from Kineobactrum salinum, assembly GCF_010669285.1. Taxonomy (GTDB): domain Bacteria; phylum Pseudomonadota; class Gammaproteobacteria; order Pseudomonadales; family Halieaceae; genus Kineobactrum; species Kineobactrum salinum. The sequence continues at coordinate 4,336,949 of NZ_CP048711.1, forward strand.
TGCAGGTACAGGCCAGTATCCCGTCCGGCGATGCGCTGGAGCGGGTGAAGAGGCTGATGTCCCATTCTGCATTCGATCTGCGCAACCCCAATAAACTGCGTTCGCTGGTGGGTACCTTCGCCAACGCCAATCCGGTCAACTTCCACCGCGCCGACGGTGAGGGTTATCGCTTCCTGGCAGACATTCTGGAGCAGCTGGATGCGCGCAATCCCCAGATGGCTTCGCGGCTGCTGTTGCCGCTGACAAAATGGCGCAATTATTGCGGTCGCGGTGAGTTGATGCGGTCCCAGTTGCAGCGCCTGGCGGCGCGGCCCGAGGTGTCCCGCGACATGTTCGAGGTGCTGGGCAAGGCATTGGCACAGGACCAGGAGCCGTCAGTCTGATACGGCATGCAGCGAATCATCCTGACAGGGCGTACCGCATTCCTGCCTGAGCGACCGGCCGACTGCGCCGGCACCTGTATCAGCTGCCCTGAGGGTACAATGTCAGCGCGTCTGCCTTCTGCCCGGTTTTGGGAGCGGCGTTGCGCAGACGGTTGACGGCAGCCAATAGTGCAGTCCCATCCCAGGCGCTGCCGGGATCGCGATACAGGGCTCGCTCCAGGTCCGCCACCGCCTGCAGCAAGGCTTCATCGGCAAAGGCCAGCGCGAGCTCGGTGGGGCTCAGGCGAGTGCGGCCGGGCAATTGAGTCTGCCCCCATGCCAGCAGCGCCCGGCGTGCCTCGGCTGCGCTGTGGCTGGTGCAGGCAGCCTGCAGCTGGCGCAGGGCCCGGGCCGCATTCGGGCCGGCAGTCACCGGAGCCGTGGCGGTCAGCGTGGCAGCCTGTGCCCGGCGCCGGTACCAGATTACCGTGCCCAGCCAGCCCAGGGCGCAAACCCCGGCCAGCAGTTGCCAGGGCCACAGTGGAGTGCGCTGGGCAGCCGCTGTGCCGGTGTCTGCGGCGGCCGGCGCCGGAGACCGGGCGGGGTCTGCGGCTGGATCGGCCGCCGGGTTGGCGGCGATGTGTATCTCCCGTGCTGGCAGCACCGCATGGCGCAACTGCTGCGCTTGCGTGTCCCACCAGGGAATGCGCAGTTCCGGCAGGGTCCAGCTGCCGCCGCGGACTGCGACCAGCGCAGCACTGTTCTCGCGCAGCCCTACCAGTCCGGCGCTGGTTTCGCGCTCTTCTGTCACCGGCTGATCGGGATACCATTTCAGGCCCTGCTGGGCGGCATTGCTGAGCGAGGGTAGTTGCGCCGTGAGCACGCCTTCGCCTTGCAGGCGCAGGGTGCGGGTTGCCGATTCCCCGGCCTGCAATTGCTCCGGCGGTGTGGACCAGACCTCTTCCAGCGTGATATTGCGGGCTGGAAGCCAGCTGGCGGACTCGGGATAACTGTCCGGGCGGGGCAGTACCGTGATGTTCAGGGGTTCGCTGCGGCGCTGCAGCTGGCGCCCGCGGCTACCCATGTCGAACACGCTGCGGCGGCCTGCACTTTCACGGGCGGAAAACAGCTGGGAGGGTATTTGCAGGGTGCCGCTCTGCTGGGGAAAAATGGCGTAGCGTACCTCGTGTACCAGCCAGGGGCGGCCGTTGACGCTGCGCTGGAAGGAATTTTGTTCCAGTGGCTTGACCACGGCATTGTCCAGCTGCAATTCGCTGATACCACGGTCCTCCAGGTTGATGGCCTGCTGGATACGCAGGGTCAACAGTAGCTGGCCCTGCACATAGACTTCCCGGCGGTCGACCTCCGCTTCGAACAGTACGCTCTGTTCCCCATCCTCGATTGTGGCGGCCGGAGCCACCGCAATGTTGATGGGCGCGGTGTTGCCGGCCGCGTGGGAGAAGGCCGGAATCCGCAGTTTGCCCTCGCGCCGCGGGCTGATATCCAGCGCCAGCTGACGGCTGCGGCTGAGCTGGCCGTTGATGATACTGGTGCTGCTGCTCAGGTTGCGCTGCAGGATTTCGAAGTCCGCTTCCAGCGCCCGCAGGTCCAACGCTTCAAGGTCTTCATCCGCGGTGCTGGTGATCACCAGGCGGAGGCTGTCGCCAAAGGCGATTTCGGTCCTGTCCACCGCCACTTCCAGGGCTGCATGCAAACCGGAGCTGACCAACACAAACAACAGGGCCAGAGCCCGGATCCAGTTACCATTCGGGCTCATTGTCGCTCCTTGGTTGCTGTTGTTGTCGCTGTCGGCTCTGGTAGCGGAATTTCTCGCGCAACAGGCCGGAAGGGTCGTCGGGTACCCGGCGCAGCCACAGTTCCATCGCCTGGTCGCGCTCAGCCTCTTCCATCGACAGTTCCGGCAGGGTCAAATCCTGTGGTGTCGTGTTCTGCTCCCTGTTGTCGGTTTGCTGATCGCTCACCGCCGGCGATTGCTGCGCCTCGTCGGCGGTGGGCTCTCCCGCGGCGCCGGAGTCGGTCTGCGACGGGTCTTCCGGTGCGGAGGGCGGTTCCCCGGATTCATCACCGGTGGACCCCTGTTCCGGGCTGTCCGTCTCGCCGGCCTGGGATTGACCCTCGTCGTTGCCATCCTGGCTGCCTTGATCCTGGGGCCCGTCTTCGCCTTCGCCCTGGGATTGTTGCTCTTGCTCTTGCTGCTGTTGCTTCAGCTGCTCCACCAACTCCAGGTTGGCGGCGGCGTCGGTCGCCCCGGGCTCCAGGGCCAGTGACTGCCGGTAGGCGGCAATGGCTTCGTCCAGTTGACCGGCGCGGGCCAGTGCATTGCCCCGGTTGTACCAGCTATCGGCGTCGGCACTTTCCTCGCTGGCGAAGTGCCCGGCTGCGGTTTCGTAGTCGCCGTTCCTGTAGGCTGCGGTGCCCGCCCAGGCAGGGTCTTGAAACAGCTCCGCCGCCCGGGCGGTATCGTCACGCTGCAGCGCACGCATGCCGCGCTGATCCGGGGTCAGCCACAATTCCTGCCAGTCCTGGGCCGTCGCCGGTGGTGTTTCCAGCAACAGGAGTAGAGGCAGCAGGCCCAGCAGCCAGCCGCGCCGGAACAGCGCCAGCGCCAGCGGCAACAGCAGCAGGATCAGCCAGTAGCCCTGGTCCTGCCATACATCGGCCGCTGCATTCAGTTCCCGGGTAGTACCGGCCGCAGGCAGCAGCGGCTGCGCCAGCAGATAATCGATGTCAGCGTCATCGACCTGCAGCCGCCGATAACGTCCGCCCCCACGCGCTGCCAGATCGCGCAGCGGCGCTTCTTCCAGACCCGGAATCACGATTGCGCCGCCGCTGTCGCGCAGGAATCCTCCCTGTGGCAGGGGCAGCGGTGCGCCGGTCTTCGTGCCGACCGCCAGTACCGATAGCGTGGCGCCACTGCCGCGCAGTTGGCGGTCTATCATGCGGACCTGGTCCCGACTGACACCGTCGCTAAGCAGCAGGATGCGACCGCGGGCAACACCGGCGGAATGCAGCAGCTCCACGGCCATGGCGATGGCCCCGGCGGCGTCGCTGCCGCGCAGCGGCATCATGTCGGGATTCAGTGCCGGCAGCAGGTTGGCGATGGTCGGGATATCGTCGGTCAATGGCGCCACTACATGGGCGTCGCCGGCGAATGCGACCAGCGCGGTCTGGCCTTCGCGACGCTGCTGCAGCAGATCCAGCAGTTTCTGGCGTGCCCGGTCCAGCCGTGACGGCGCCTGGTCGGTGGATTTCATCGAATAGCTCAGGTCAAGTACCAGTACCAGCGCGTCCTGCACCTGCTCCAGTGGCTGCGGCAGTTTCTGGAAGCTGGGACCTGCGGCGGCCAGGCAGGCGAGCAACCAGCCGCCCAGCAGCAGCAACGGCAGGCGGGCGCGGCGTGGTCTGTCGCCGGCTTCTACCAGGTAGGGCAGCAGCTCCGGTTCAATGACCTGGCTCCAACCGCCGCCGCGGCGATGCTGACGCCACAACAGCGCGCACAGCACGATGGCGGGCAGTGCGCAGGCCAGCCACCAGGGGCGCATGAGATGCAGTCCGAACAGGGTCTCGCTCACCGTGCAATCTCCTGGCGCTGATCGCCCCCGGTCCGCGCAACGCTGCCTCCCGCGCGCCGCGAGTACTGCAGCGCGAGGATAAAACTGAGCAGCAGTGCCAGCAGCAGGGGCCAGTGGCCCAGGGCCTGGCGTGGACGGAAGCTGGCACTGTCCTGTTCCACTGGTTCCAGTTGGTCCAGCAGTTGGTAGATGCCGGCCAGCTCGCGCGGGTTGCGGGCGCGGAAATAACGCCCGCCCGTGAGCTCGGCGATTTCCTGCAGGGTCTGTTCATCGAGGTCGGCGGAGGGGTTCACCTGGCGGCTGCCGAGACTGGAGCCGAACAGGCCGGGCAGCGACAGCTGGTCGGCGCCAATACCCACGGTGTATATGCGGATGCCGAGGTTTTTGGCGAGCCGGGCTGCTTCTACCGGCCGCACGGAGCTGGCCGTGTCCTGACCGTCGGTCAGCAGCACCAGCACCCGGCTGTCCGCGGGCCGTTCGCGCAAGCGCTTGACCGCCAGTCCTATCGCATCGCCGATAGCGGTCTCCTGACCCGCAAAACCGATCTGCGCCTCTCGCAGGAATTGTTCCACGGTGGCGGTATCAAAACTCAGTGGCGACTGTACATAGGCATTGCTGCCGAACAGGATCAGGCCCACCCGGTCTCCCTTGCGCCGCTGCAGAAACTCGGCGCCGAGACCCTTGAGCGCGTCGATCCGCCTTAGCAGGGTATCACCCAGTTGCATGTCTTCCACCCGCATGCTGCCGGAAATATCCACGGCCAGCATCAAATCGCGGCCGGTCTTGGGCAGCTCGATGGGTTCGCCAATCCAGGTGGGGCGCGCCGCCGCCAACAGCAGGCACAGCCAGATCAGCCACAGTGCCAACAGGGTGACGCGGCCAGCCGCCGGAGAGTTGCCAGGCTGGCGCTGGTTCAGCGCCTGCCACTGGCGGAAAAAAGGAGCCCGCAGCGCTGGCTCCCGGCTGTACGCGGCCGGCAGCCAGCGCTGCACCAGCCAGGGCAGTGGCAGCAGCGCGCCGATCCAGGGCCACAGCCACTCGATCACGGCGCACTCCGATGCTGTTGCAACCAGGCTTCCACCGCCAGCAACAGTTGCTCCGGTTCAGGTTCCTGCGGCTTGGGGCTGTAGGCACTGCTGGCCAGCGAGACTGGCAGCGCCGGAGTGGCCTTGCCGGCGTGACGCCGCAGGAACTGCAACCAGCGGTCGCCGTTGAGCGCTGCGATGTCGCGCCGCGGCCAGACCTGCAGCGCGACACTTTTGAGCAGGCTGTTGAGCTCACCCAGCAACCTGCCGATATCCTGGTGGCCCGCGTAGTCCTGCGTTATCCGCGCCAGTTTCCGCAGGGCCAGGCGCCGGTAGGCATTGCGCCGGTAATGACGCCAGTATCGCCAGCCCGCCCAGCCAGCCAGGCCCAGCAATAACGCGGCCAGCAGCCACCAGCCGGGCGCCGGTGGCCACCAGGATACCGGTTCGGGCGTGCGCAATGGCTGCAACTGGGCCAGCGGGTCCTGCGCGTTCACCGGCGGCGCTCCCCGAAATAGCGCTGCAACAACAGGAATGGGGGCTCTTCGGTAGAGGCCTGCAGCAGCGGGATACCCAGTCGCTGCAGCTCCCGTGCCAGCGTTTCCCGATGGCGGGACCGGTCCAGGCGATAACGTTCCCGCAGCTTCGGGTTGGCTGTATTGAGTTCGCTGCGCCGGTAACCGTCGGTAACGGCGTAGCGGCCCGGCGGGGGCAGTTCAGCCTCCATCGGGTCGGTACAGGACAGGGCGGTGATTTCGGTATGCTGTGCCAGGCGGAACAGTTGCTCGCGGGCCGCCGGGGTGTCGGCACCGAGAAAGTCACTGATCAGGTAGACATTGCTGCCGGGGCGCACGATGCGGCGCAGATTGCCCAGTACGGCAGCCAGCCGATCGTCGTCGTCACTGTCACCGTCGCCCGCTGGCAGGGGCAGCTGGCGGTTGCAGCTGTCGATCTGCGACAGCAGGGCGAGCACTGTCCGGCGATTGCGGCGCGGACGAATCTCGTGATGCAGCTGTTCGTTGAAAACCAGGCCTCCGACCCGATCACCATTGCCCAGCGCACTCCAGGCGAGCAGGCTTGCCAGTTGGGCGGCGAGCACCGACTTGCAGCAATGGCGAGAGCCAAAGAACAGATTGCTGCGCTGGTCCACGACAATCAGCACAGGGCGTTCCCGCTCTTCGCGAAACAGCTTGGTATGGGCGGTACCGGTGCGGGCGGTTACCCGCCAGTCTATGGTGCGGATATCATCCCCCGGCTGGTAGCTGCGCACTTCCTCGAAGTCGATGCCGCGACCGCGGAAACTGGCCTTGTTGGGGCCGGTCAGTGCCGACAGGGCGCGGTTGCGGCGGGTGAGTTGCAACTGCGCGGCAGCGAAGCGCAGCCCTATCAGTTCCGTCAGATCGACGTAGGCGCCCCGGGCTGGCAGCGTGATGTCCTTCATCCGCCAGGACCTAGGCCGTCGGCACCAGCGCCAGCAATTCGTCGATCACCTGATCGGGGGTGACCCCATTGGCCTCCGCCTCAAAGCTGAGAATCAACCGGTGGCGCAGTACATCTGCGGCCACTGCCTGAACGTCGTCCGGGCTGACGAAGTCGTGGCCGCGCAGCCAGGCATGGGCCCGGGCGCAACGGTCCAGCGCAATCGTGGCACGGGGGCTGGCGCCGTATTCTATCCAGCCGCCCAGGCGCTCAGCATAGAGTTCCGGCTGGCGCGAAGCGATCACCAGTTGCACGATATACTGCTCAACGGTTTCCGCCATGTGCAGCGCCAGCACCTCCTGTCGAGCAGTGAACACGGTGTCCTGCCGCAGCGGCGGGGGGGCGGCAGCCTCACCGCGGCTGGCCTCGGTGCGGGTCAGGCGCAGAATCGCGGTCTCCGCGGCGGCATCGGGATAACCCACTTTTATATGCATCAGGAAGCGGTCGAGCTGGGCTTCGGGCAGGGGGTAGGTCCCTCCTGCTCAATCGGGTTCTGGGTCGCCATGACCAGAAACAGCTGGGGCAGCGGCCAGGTATTGCCGCCAACACTGACCTGGCGTTCGGCCATTGCCTCCAGCAGCGCGGACTGGACCTTGGCCGGGGCCCTGTTGACTTCATCGGCCAGTACCAGATTGTGGAAAATGGGGCCGCGCTGGAAATGGAAACTGGCTTCCTGGGGACGATAGATCTCGGTACCGGTTACGTCGCCAGGCAGCAGGTCGGGGGTGAACTGGATGCGATGGAAGCTGCCTTCAATGCCATCCGCCAGGGTCTTGATGGCCCGGGTTTTGGCCAGCCCCGGAGCGCCTTCGACCAACAGGTGACCATCGGCCAGCAGCGCGATGATCAGGCGCTCCACCAGATGGGCCTGACCGATGATCTGGCTGCTGAGCCAGCTTTCCAGTGTCCTGATATCCTCGCTTGCCACGCATTCTCCTTGTCGTCCGGTTGGGGAAGGCTGGCCGCAGCGCCTCCTTCCCGGGGCCCCGTCATTCGGGGACTTCGATGGTGTCAACGGATTGCAGGCTCCCGCTGCCGCGGGAGCAACACTAGTCAGAGCTGCCTTGAGTTGTAGCGGGATCAGCGCTGCTGGCAGGCTGCCCACTGCGAGCAGGCGCGCATTGTAGCGAAATGCCCGCTTCAATTCACTCCCCGGTCGCGGCCTGCACGATCGGACCGGCCGACTGTGCAAAAGTTCCGGTGTGCGCGCACTACACGACACTTGCATTGCGCTACACTGGCAGTGGCGACTTTACACACACATCAAAGCCCCCGCGGGGCGCAAGGTATCCAAGCGTTATGGCCTGGGAGACGGTAAAAAGCAACCTGCTGGAAGAGCTCTCGACACTCGTGGACAAGCGCAGCAGCGAAGGCGACCGGCAGTCGCTGCACAATCTGGCGACGGCCTTTTTCAGTCGATTTCCTGCCGAGGACATGCGCGATCGCTCGGTGGAAAATCTCTATGGCTGTCTCTACGACCTGCTGCACTTCATGCAAAGCTGGGACGCTCCGGAACCCAAGGTCCGTATCTTCAACCCGGAGATCCAGACTCACGGCTGGGAGAGCAAGTACACCGTCATTGCGGTGTTGTGCCGGGACCTGCCATTTTGTACCGCTTCGGTGCGCGGCGAGCTGAATCAGCGCAATATCCGTATTCATGCGCTGGCCAGCTGCAACCTGGAAACCCGGCGCGACGACGGCAGGGAACTGCTGGAGGTGCTGACCCAGCAGCAGGGAGAGCTGCCCGGTGCGTCCCACGAAAGCCTGCTCTATTTCGAGATTGGCCGTCACTCCTACCCGGAGCAACTGGGGGAGCTGCGGGAGACGCTGCGGGACATTCTCGCGGAGGTCGCGCTGGTGGTGGATGACTTCGGTGCCATGCGCCAGCGCTTGCGGGAAGTGTCGGCGGCGGTTGCCGACAGTGGCTGTGTCTCCCAGAGCAATCGCCAGGAGGCGATCAAGTTCCTGACCTGGCTGGAGCGTGATCGCATCACCTTCCTGGGTTACGAATATCTGGAAGTGCAGCGGCAGGGGCCGCAGTTCGAGGTGATGGTGGATGAGACGCGCAGCCTGGGACTGTTGCGCCAGCGTTCCACCCGGGGGGCAATGGATCTGCGGGCCGATCTCAATACCATGGCGCCGGAGGCGTTGCAGCGGCGCCAGCTGAGTTTTTCCAAGTCGCGCCAGCGCTCGCGGGTTCACCGGCAGGCCTATCCTGACTACGTCGAGGTCAAGGTGTTCGACGCCGCCGGCGAAGTCACGGGCCAGCACCGCTTCATTGGGCTTTATACCTCCTCCGTGTATACGATGAATCCGGTATTGATTCCAATACTGCGGCGCAAGGTATCCCAGATTATCAAGCAGTCGGGGCTGGATCCACCGAGCACGACGGACGCGAGCTGGCCCGGGTCCTGGAACTGTTTCCCCGCGATGAGCTGTTTCAGTCCAGCATTCGCGAGCTGTGCGACACCGTGCTGGCGGTCAACCGGATTCAGGAGCGGCGTCAGACGCGGCTGTTCGTGCGCCGGGATGTGCACGGCAAGTTCTTCAGTTGTCTGCTCTACATGCCCAGGGACCGCTACAACACGGAACAGCGAACCCGGATCCAGGATATTCTGTGCCGCGCCTTCAACGCCGAGGAGGCCGAGTTCACCACGCATTTTTCCGAGTCTGTACTGGTGCGCTGCTATTTTGTGCTGCGGGTGGATCCGGCGGTCGAGCAGGACTACCAGGTCAACGAAATCGAGGAGCAGATAGTGCAGGCGACATTGGCTTGGGAAGACCGGTTGCGGCTACGGTTGATCGAGGAGTTCGGAGAGGAGAACGGCGAACAGTATCTACGGCACTTCGGGGTCGGCTTTCCGCCCGGCTACCGCGATGATTTCGACCCCAGGATCGCAGTGCTGGATATCCACCGCCTGCTGGCCGTCAGGTCCGGCCAGGATCTGGCGATGAGCCTCTACCGGTTGCAGGAGGAGGGTGCCGACAAGCTGCGGCTGCGGCTGTACCACTGCGGCGAGTCATTGCCGCTGTCCGATGTCCTGCCCATCCTGGAGAACCTGGGCTTGCGGGTGGTGTCGGAACGGCCCTACGGCGTTCGTGGCGGCGATGGCAACCGCTACTGGATCCAGGAGTTCAGCCTGATCTATTCGCTGTCCAACAATATCGATCTGGGGCAGGTACGGGAGGAGTTCGAGGACGCCTTTGGCCGCATCTGGTTCGGCGAGGCCGAGAACGACACGTTCAACCGGCTGTTGCTGGGCACCCGCCTGTCCTGGCGGGAGATCGCGCTGTTGCGCGCCTACGCCCGCTATCTCCGGCAACTGCGCTTCCAGTACAGTGTCGAGTATATCGCCGAGACCATGGCCAACCAGCTGGAGATCAGCGCAGGGATTGTCGAGTTGTTCCTGACCCGGTTTTCACCGGTATTTGACGGTGACGATGACTGGCGCAGCCAGCGCGAAGAGGCGGTGGAACAGCGCATCCTCGACTCGCTGGAGCAGGTACAGAACTGGGTGAGGACCGCATCATCCGCCAGTTTGTCACCGTCATCAAGGCGACCCTGCGCACCAACTTCTTCCAGGAGGGGGAGCGCGGCAAATTAAAGCCCTATTTTTCGTTCAAGCTGAGCCCGCGGGAAATTCCCGATACGCCGAAGCCGGTGCCGCTGTATGAGATCTTCGTCTATTCGCCGCGTGTGGAGGGTGTGCATCTGCGCGGTGGCAAGGTGGCCCGGGGCGGGCTGCGCTGGTCCGACCGGCTGGAGGATTACCGCACCGAGGTGCTGGGCCTGGTCAAGGCCCAGCAGGTGAAGAACGCGGTGATCGTGCCGGTGGGCGCCAAGGGCGGTTTTGTCGCCCGGGGCCTGACCCCGGGCATGAGCCGTGACGAAATCCAGGAAGAGGGCATCGCCTGTTACCGGATATTCATCCGGGCGCTGCTGGATATCACCGACAACCGCACCGAGCTGGGGGTGCAGCGACCACCGCTGGTAGTGGCCAAGGACGATGAGGACCCCTATCTCGTCGTGGCTGCAGACAAAGGCACTGCGACCTTCTCTGATATTGCCAACGAACTGGCCCGGGAATACGATTTCTGGCTGGGCGATGCCTTCGCTTCCGGCGGCAGCGCTGGCTATGACCACAAGAAAATGGGGATCACCGCCCGCGGTGCCTGGGTGTCGGTGCAACGTCATTTCCGGGAACTGGGCACCGATGTCCAGCAGACCGATTTCAGTGTGGTCGGTATCGGCGACATGGCCGGGGATGTGTTCGGCAACGGTATGTTGCTGTCGCCTCATATTCGTCTGCAGGCGGCGTTCAATCACCTGCATATTTTCATCGATCCGGCGCCGGATGCGGGCAGCAGTTTTGCCGAGCGCCAGCGCCTGTTCAACTTGCCTCGCTCCAACTGGAGCGACTACGACCCTGGGCTGATTTCAGCAGGTGGTGGCGTTTTTGCACGCTCCGCCAAGTCCATCCCGATATCGCCGCAGGTGCAGGCCTGGCTGGGAATCAAGGCCGGACAACTGGCGCCCAACGAACTGATTTCCTGCTTGTTGCGGGCGCCGGTGGATCTGCTGTGGAATGGCGGAATCGGTACTTATGTGAAGGCCAGCAGTGAATCGCATACCGATGTCGGTGACAAGTCCAATGACATGGTGCGAGTCAATGGCAGCGAGTTGCGCTGCAAGGTGATCGGTGAGGGCGGCAACCTGGGAATGACCCAGTTGGCGCGGGTGGAGTACGGCCTGGCCGGGGGGCGCTCCAATACGGACTTCATCGACAATGCCGGCGGCGTCGACTGTTCAGACCACGAGGTCAATATCAAGATCCTGCTGAACGCGGTGGTGGAGCGCGGCGACCTGACCGAAAAGCAGCGCAACATCCTGCTGGAGGAGATGACTGAGAGCGTCGCGCGGCTGGTCCTGCAGAACAATTACCGCCAGGTGCAGGCGATCAGCCTGGCCGAGTTCCAGGCCGAGGAGCGCAGTGGCGAGTATCGCCGTTTCATCAATAATCTGGAGGCGGCAGGCAAGCTCAACCGCGAGCTGGAATTCATTCCCAGCGATCAGGAGCTGGCCGACCGGCGGGTCCAGGGGAAGGGCCTGACCCGGCCGGAGTTGGCGGTGCTGGTGTCATACAGCAAGGCCATCCTGAAAGAAGAGCTGATCGATTCGGATCTGGGGCTGGACCCACATCTGGCCGGCGCAGTCGCGACCGCGTTTCCCGGTCTGCTGGTGGAGCGCTACCGGGAGGAAGTGGAGGAACACCGGCTGCGGCGGGAAATCATGTGCACCCAGGTGGCCAATGATATCGTCAACCACATGGGCTTCAATTTTGTGCCGCGCCAGTGCAAGGCTACCGGCGCGTCGGTAGCGGATGTGGCACGGGCCTACACTACAGTAATGAGTGTGTACCGCGTGGCGGAGAGCTGGGACCGGATCGAGGCGCTGGACTATCAGGTGGACGCGGTGGTGCAGAAAGAAATGATGCAGAGCCTGATTCGTCTGGTGCGGCGCGCGACCCGCTGGCTGCTGCGCAATCGGCGCCACGAAATGGCGCCCACCCGTGCCATCGCGGAATTCGCCGACGGCGTGGCCCAGTTGCATGAGGCGCTGCCACACATGCTGCGCGGGCAGGCGGCAGAACAGTATCGCTCGCTGTCAGAGCATTACCAGCAAGCGGGTGTGGAGCCGGCTCTGGCGGCCTCGGTGGCGGGCTCACTGCAGGGCTACACGGCGCTGGGGATCATCCAGGCCGCGCACGAGACAGAAGCGCCGTTGCTCCAGGTCGCAGAGCTTTACTTCGAGATGGGTGAGCGCCTGGAGCTGGACTGGTTCGGGAGCCTGATCCTGACCAGCAAGATCGAGAATGAATGGCAGGCGTTGGCCAGGGATACCTATCTGGAAGATCTGGAATGGCAGCAACGTACGCTGGCGGTGGGGGCTTTGCGCTACATGCAGCGGGGCGACAGCCTGCCGCAATGTCTCGAATCCTGGGAACAACAGCAGGCGCCACTGCTGGGCCGCTGGCGCGACATGCTGACCGAGCTGCACACCACCGATGCGCCGGACTTTGCAATGTTCGCGGTGGCCATCAGGGAGCTGCTGGACCTGGCCCAGAGCAGCTTGCGGACCTGAAAACAGCAGGCTGGCAGCGTGTCGGCTGCCAGCCTGCTTCAGTTTTCCGCTTCAGTATGGCGGGAGTGTATTGTCAGGAAACACGCATCTTGTGAACGCCCGACACGCCCGTCAGGCCGTCCCATTGATCGACGCGACCTTCGCGCCAGCCGGAAACCCAGTGCTGGCGATGATCTTCATTGGCATGGGGACAATCGTCCAGGCTGCGTCCGGAGACGCCGGCCTGATAGCCCCGGTCATATGCCCTTGAGCTCATGTCGCGCTTGTGTCTTTTCATAGAATCAGGCTCCTGTTGAGATCATCAAGGCCCTCGCCGAGACCTGGGCCACGGCGTGGGAAGGACCGTCATGCCGGCCCCTGTGGGTGTGAACTGTGGGCTGTATTGAACAGACTACCGCAAAACAATACAGCGCATTGCGTCCCGGGACGCAAACTCATGTAACCAGAGCTGGCTGGCCAAGTCGACTATCGATTTGGAACAAGGCACGGAATGCTTATAACCAAAGCCTGGCTGGCCGTGGAGGCTAACGGACGCCGACGGAGGCGGGGTGATCTGTCCGGGCGGCGGGTGCGGCCACCCTGCCCGGGATATCGGCAAACAGTAGCGGGCTGCTGGCATCGCCGTCGCCGACACCCCGTAGCAGATGCAACTGACCCGAGAAGTCCTCGATCAGCGCGGTACAGCTCTCCACCCAGTCGCCGTCATTGCAGTACAGAATCGAGTCGTGACGCTCGATGGCAGGGTGGTGCAGGTGGCCGCAGATAATGCCGTCCAGGCCCTGATCCCGGGCCAGTATCACGGCGGCATGCTGGTAGGCGCGGATCGCCTCTTCCGCCTGGGCGACATGCAGCTTGACCCATTTGGCCAGCGACCAGTAGGGTTTGCCCGCTATCTCGCGGGCCCGATTGATCCAGCGGCTGACCCACATCAGTACATTGTAGGCGACGTCGCCGATCACGCGATTGAGGCGACTGTAGCGCACCGCGAAATCCAGTTCGTCGCCGTGGGTGACCAGGAAACGGCGGCCGTCGGCGGTCCGGTGAATGGCGTTGTGGCAGATGCGCAACTGGCCAAACTGGTTGCCGGCGAACTCCCTGAAATTCTGGTCGTGGTTGCCGGGTATGTAGACCAGCTCCATCTGTTGGCGTGACAGTTTCAGGAGCTTGCGAATGACCTGGTTGTGGGTCTCTGGCCAGTGGACGCGGCGGCGCATGGCCCAGACGTCGACGATGTCGCCGACCAGGTACAGCCGCTCGCAGCGGAGCCGGTCCAGCAGTTGCAGCAAGGCTTCCGCCTTGCAGTGGACACTGCCCAGATGGACATCCGAAATCCAGACTGTCCTGCAGTGAATCCTGTCCTCAGCGTTCAGTGCCTGCATCAGTAACGTCCCCCTTCCCAGATAGCGCTTGCGTTTGCGCGGTTTCAGCTGCTCCAGGTCGACCAGCACAAAGCCGTCGACGCAATTGCCAAAACTGTGGTCGACATTGAAGGCGGCGATGGCGACCTCTTCCGGTTCCGCGACCTGGCTGTAGTGCTTGAACAGTGTGGGCACTGCCAGGCCCTGGGTTGCGAGTGCGTCGCGCAGGGAGCGGAAGTCCTCCTCCGGGTCTGCACCACTGTATTCGCTCGTTAGCGCGGCGATGACCTGAGGTTCAATGACGAACGGGTCGCGCGCTGCCACGTCCAGTACGATGTGGTTGTAGCGGCTGCCGTAGTAGCAGGCCAGCCGCGCAATGGCCTCCTTGCCGTACAGCGGGCTGATCGAAGCCGGCCCGAACAAATAGCGGAAGCGCGGATAGCGGCGCAGGTAGGCACCTATTCCCAGCCACAGATAATCCAGGCTGTGGCGGCTCTGGTAGCGTGGCTGGACGAAACTGCGACCCAGCTCCAGCCCGCTGCGCAGGTAGGACTCCATGCCGGGGCCGAGGCGGAACAGCGTATTACTGTACAGGGCACCCCTGCCCCGGATCGCAGCAGTGCAGCCGCATCACCCAGTCGATAGGCACCGGCGATTTCCAGCTCCTCGGGATCCCACAGCAACAGTTGCAGGTAGTCCCGGTCAAAGCGGTCGATATCCCGGGGCAAGCCAGTGCCCTCGCCGACCGAGCGAAAGCTCAGTTCCCGCAGGCGCCCGATTTCACGCATCGCACAGGGCGCCTGGGCCATGGTACACAGCAGTATCTGCTTGCCGTCTGGGGTGGTGCCCAGCAGTTCGCTGGCTGCGAGCTCCTGGCGCAGCAGCTGCCTGTTTTCGGGTGGAGCAATGGTCTCCGTGGAATCAAACACAGGCCGTGCGTTGCGGGCAATGCGGTAGACATGTTTGCGAAACAGCTGCGCCAACTGCGTGGCTGACACATCCATCACGTTGTAGTGTTCAAACGGGACTGCCCTGCCGACCCGGAGATCCACAGCATTGTGGCTCTGTTTGAACATTTCCCGTACCAGCCACAGCGTGGAAAGCGGCCGGGCCAGGAACGAGATGGCGTAGAAGAACAGGGAGTTGCGACCACCCATGTACACCGGCAGCACCGGTGCCCGGGTGGCGCGTCCCAGCTTGACAAAACCGCTCTGCCAGGCGCCATCCTTGATGCCTTTCGCTCCGAAACGGGACACTTCCCCGGCCGGAAAGATAATCAGCGCACCGTCATGTTCCAGGTGCTCGCGAATGCGCCGCAGGCCGCTGCGGGCTGTGCCGCCCCCATGTTGTTCACGGGTAACAGCACTGGATGCAACGGGCCAACTGCAGCCAGCAGGTCGTTGGCAACCACCTTCACGTCCGGCCGCACCTGGTGTACCAGATTCAACAGCGCGAGCCCGTCCAGCGAGCCGATGGGATGGTTGGCAGCGATGATCACGCGGCCGCTGGCGGGGATGCGGGCGCGCTCGTTGTCGCGAATACGCAGGGTGAAGTCGAAGTAGCGCAGGGTCTCAGCGATGAAATCAAAACCCTCCAGGTGCGGGTACTGACGAGTGAATTGCTGGAAGCGCGATTCATGAAACAGGAAGGCGAGCAGACGCACCAGGGTATGGGCCGTGCGGCGATGCCGGGCAAAGAATTCCGGATACCGGGTGGTCAGTACCGCCTGGATGTCAAGCATGCCGGCGTGTCCTTTGTTCACGGGTCTCAGGCGAGCAGGTCCAGCACTTCGTCGTGGTTCTGCCAGATGGTGGCCTTGACCGGCGTAGCGGCTGCGCTGTCATGTCTGTCCAGCACCCGGATCTTGCCTCCACGACGAAGAAAGTCGTCTACCTGGATCCTGATCTGGTGCCGTACACGTTCCTTGGATGAGACCGCGGTGTTGCTGTGGGAGTGGCGCATGGCTGTTGCCCTCACTGGTGAACGTTGCGGCTCAACTTAGACCAGGCGTGTTGCAGAAAAGGGACAGCGGCATGAATCATTTGTGACGCGGCAATCCAGACCACCGGAGCACCATCCCGACAGGTCGGGATCGGCAATTGCAACATAAATGTCACACGACTATCACACGAGCGTCATATTTCATCCCTAAGCTTGGCACCCATATCGCGCCTCCCTGGCCATCGCCGGGTGCCTGTGGCCAAAAGAACTCTGGACTCTGGGATTGGAAAGCATGAAATCGATGTTCTCTCGCTGCGGTGCAGCCGCTGTGCTGCTGTGTTCTACCCTGCTCGCCGAGGCTGCCGATGAGCTGGCTGTCCAGGTCAGCCAGCAGGGCGGCGCAGCGGCCGGATTGACGGTAGTGCTGGATGGCGATCAGCGCAAAACGCTGGACGACAGCGGTATCGTCTATTTCGATCTCAGTGCCGGCGGCCACAGTCTCCAGGTGCTGGACGCCAGTGGCACCGCCCTGTACAGCCTGCGTTTCGATTCCGCCTCGGGCCAGCTCGCCGACGTGAATATCGAACTACCGGAAGTTGGAAACCCGCGCTCTGTGGTCGAGTCCTATTTCAGTACCGAAGCTGCCGCCGAGCGCTCTCGTGCCGCTATCGGCATGATGCGCGGCCAGGTGAGCTCCGGAGGTGTCGCGCTTGATGGTGCCACCGTAACCCTCTCCGGTGGGGTGACCCGCAGCGTCGAAACCGATGCCTCGGGTCGCTACGAATTACAGGCTCCCCGCGGTATGTATCGCCTGACGATCAGCCATCCCGAGACCGGTACGCAGACCATCGAGGATTACCGGGTGATCGCCAACGCTGCCAAGGAGTCGGATTTTTCCCTGCGAAGCCGGCAACAGCAGACCACTAGCATCGCCGCACCCAGTATCGAAGAGGTCACGGTGATCGGCACGATGTCGACGGCGGGACTGCAGGAAAGCGAACGCTACGCTACCAACGTGATCAATACACTGGACGTCGAGCAACTGGCCCGTTTTGGCGACACGGATGTCGCCGCCTCGGTTATCCGCGTACCGAGTGTGACGATTCAGGACGGTCAGTTCGTGTTTATCCGCGGCCTGGGCGACCGCTATGTCAGCAGCACCCTGAACGGTGCCACGCTGCCCAGTACCAACCCGACCAAACGCAGCGTACCGCTGGACCTGTTTCCCAGCAGCATGGTGGAGCAGCTGGACATCCGCAAGAGCTTCCTGGCGTCTATGCCTGGTGAGAGCACCGGTGGCAACCTGCAAATCAATACCCGTACTTTTCCCAGTGAACGCGCCGGCAAGGTCAGCTTCCAGCTGGGCTACGTCGATGGCACTACCGGTAAAGACGCATTCGTCGACCCGATTAGCGGTAGCTTTGACGCCCTCGGCTGGGATGACGGTGCCCGCCAGCGGCCTGCCATCGCCTATGCGGTAGCCGAGGCGTTGGAGTACTCCGAATTCTACAACGATGTGGTCCAGCGCGAGCTCGGGAAGCTCGGCGCCAATGCGATCAAGGATGACTTTCAGTACGACACGGAAACCGCCACTCCGGATATGTCGGTGGGTCTGAGTTACGGCGATGTGTTTGATCTGGAGAGCTGGGGGGCTGAGCTTGGCTACTTTGCGGCCGCCAACTACAAGAATGAGCGCGGCGTACGCAAGGACGGTATCCGCAGAACTTACGGTGGCGTGAACGCCTCGCGGGTATTGGATGACTACAGCTTTGAGCAGTTCGACAATGACATTGACGCCAGTGGTCTGCTGTCTGTCGGCCTGAATATTGGTCAGAGTAGCTTTACAGCCAATACCATCGCCTCCCGGGTTACCAGTGAATCCGTGCGGGTAGAGGATGGCTTTGATGGCGACGAGCTGAACGAGTCTATTAATTGGTCTATCGAATGGGAGGAGCGTCAGTTTCTGTCGCAGCAACTGGCGGGTGAGCACATTCTCGGTGCCGATGAAGCGTGGACCGTGAACTGGCAAGCAACAGCAAGTCGCGCCGAACGCTATGCACCGGACCGCCGCGACGTCCGCTTTGACCTGCAGGGCAACGACGGGATCTATAACTTGCAGGTTCCCGAGCTGACCCGGCGCTACGACGATCTGGTCGATGACAACCTCGACGCGTCGCTGGACCTGGAATACCTGTTTTCCAACGGTAACCTGGAGTCAAAGCTGGAGTTTGGGCTCAATGGCATCACCCGCGAGCGGGACTCGGATTCGGATACCTACGGCTTTGGTGGCGGCCTGCTGGCCATCGATGACAGCGCGCCCAATCTACAGGTGTCTGACGTAGTCAACGAAGACACCATCACCGGGGTCCCGAGCACGGGCTTCACTTTCCAGAACAAGACCCTGCCCAGTGACAGCTACGAGGCGGAGCTGGATCTCAACAGCATCTATCTCTCCTATGACGCGCTGTGGAATCTCAAGTACCAGATGGTGGTCGGTGTGCGCTACGAAGAATTTGAGCAAGTTACCGATACTTTTGGTCTTTCCGGAGCCCAGGGACCGCAGCAGTCGGTACTGGAGGAGAATTCGGTGCTGCCGTCCCTCAGCTTCAACTGGTTCATCACCGATGATCAGCAACTGCGGTTTGCTGTTTCGAAAACAGTCGCCCGCCCGGACTTCAAGGAAACCTCGAACGCCACTTTCTATGACAAGGAGTTCAATTTCCGGGTGCGCGGTAACCCGAATCTGGGTGTATCGGATGTGACCAACTACGACCTGCGCTGGGAAAAGTACTGGTCAGAACAGGAGTCACTCAGTATCGCATTATTCTACAAGGACATGGAGGATCCCATCGAACGCGTGGTACAGCCAGCCTCGGGTACCGCCGGCAACTCGCGAACCTTCCAGAATGCGGAGTCCGCCGAGATCCTCGGGATCGAGATTGACGGTCGCAAGGACTTCGCCCTGAATGATGCCTACACCCGCAGCTTTTTTGTGGCCACCAATGCCAGCTACGTCGATTCCGAAGTCACCTTGCTGAACGCCAGCAAGCGCGAACTGCAGGGGGCCCCAGAGTACACTTTCAACCTGATATTGGGCTACGACGATATCGCCCGGGGCCACGAGCTTACGCTGTTGTTGAACCAGAGTGGTGACACCATCGTCGACGTGGGCGTATCGGGCCAGCCAGACGTGCTTCTGGAGCCGCGCCTGGATGTAAACCTGGTGTATCGCTACAGCCTGTCAGACAGTTTTACCTTTCGCGCCAAGCTGGAAAACATACTGGACTCGGAAGTGGAATTCACTCAGGGCGGCAACGTGTTCCAGAAGTACAAGCGTGGTTTTGAAGTGAAAGCAGGATTCGATTGGCAGTTCTGATCGGAAGCGCGCCGTGGGGCAGCAGTAAAATCAACGTACCAGAGAAAAACCCAGGAGAAGTTATGAAACTGAAGAAATTGGCTATCGCTACTGCGGTACTCAGCTCTCTCGGCGGCCTTTACGGATGTTCCGAAGGCGACGAGGCCAATATCAACATTGACGCGCCGACCAACGTTACCAACCCACCAGCAAATGGTGGCGGTAACGGCGATACGGCGTCGAGCTGTCCAGACTGGGCTTCCGCTCGGCCCAAAGACGCCGATGGCAACGACGTATGTCAGCTGCCTGCGACCATTTTGGTGGACCGCACCCTTACCAGTGACAAGGTCTGGTTTATGGAGTCGCGGGTTACCGTGGGTAACGGTAACCAGGAAATGTCAATCGACGAAGGCATCCTCGCGAGTGGCGATCCTGTAGTTGACGCGACAATCAGCATCCAACCCGGCACCCAGATCAAGGGCCAGACTGGCAGCTTCGCCAATCTTATCATCACCCGCGGTTCCAAAATCATGGCCGAGGGCACTGCTGATGCGCCGATTATCTTCAGCTCCGATGATCCGGGTTATGATGGTGTGGGTGACTGGGGCGGTCTGATCTTGCACGGCTACGCGCCGCATAACGAATGCCTTACCGCCGACCAGGGTGCTGTTGCCTGCAATATTGACTCCGAGGGGAGTCAGGCTTTGGTGGTGGCTATTCTCCCGACGACAGCAGCGGTGTTTTGCGGTACGTGATTGTTGCCGAAGGTGGCTTTGAGTTCGCCACGGGTAACGAGATCAACGGTATCTCCCTGATCGGCGTTGGACGCGGCACTGTTCTGGAGTACATCCAGATCCACAACAACGCCGACGATGGCATCGAGTACTACGGCGGCACCGTCAACACCCGTTATATTGTCTTGACGGGCAACCAGGACGACTCCATCGACTGGGACGAGGGCTGGATTGGCAACGTGCAATACCTGCTTGCGATTCAGGGCCCAGACGCCCAAGGTAACCTGATTGAGGCCGACACAGAAGGCACCCTCGACTTCCTGTCCATCCCGACCATCGCCAACGCCACCTTTATTGGCGGTGGCGCCAACGCTACAGCGGCGGTATTCAAGGCCACCTCCGGCGGCTTTGTCCACCACTCGGTGTTCACCTATGACGATGCCTTCGCGGGCGAGACCACCTGCGTCAACTCCTCCGCAGCAGCACAGGTGGGTACGGAGCTGGTCTACACCAATGTCGTGGCCGACTGCGATGTGAGCGGCGACACCGTGTTGCTGCCCGCACTGGTGCCGGATGTTCAGCTCGACGAGAACTACGCATCCCAGGCTGCCGAGGCTTCCGCGGTGGGGACGCTGGATATCGACGCTATCAATGCCACCTATTCGGTGAGTGTCGCCGATCCCGACTTTTTCGACGCAACTGATTACGCCGGCGCGGTGGACCCGAACGCCAGCAGCCTCTGGTACGAAGGCTGGACCCTGGAAGGTTCCCTGTAATGCGGTAGCCGACCTCGACAGTACCCCCTTTGCGCCAGCCCTGGAGCTGGCGTTTTTTTGCGTATCCGGTGCGTTTCGTGCCTCAACGCACCCTATGCGTCTGCGTCGCTTTGCACAGTATCCGGTGCGCTTGGCAGTATCCGGTGCGTTTCGTGCCTCAACGCACCCTATCGTCTTGAAGTATTCGGAGCAGGCTTGGTGGCGACATAGGGTGCGCTGACGAAGGAAGCGCACCACTGCCCGAGCCCTGCAACAGGGGGTTAGCCCCGAAAATTTCATCAATCTGTCACATCTATGTCACAAAGATTCCCTAGAATCGCCGCCATTGGAACTCACTGGAATCACTTCTTATGCGACGCTATTTCCTTGGGACAACACTCATTCTATTGACCCTGTTGAGCAGCAGGGCCAGTGCGCTGGCGCTGGGCCCGGAAGAGTTCGCCGCAGCCAAGCGCCTGAGCTGTGTGCTGGCGCAGGATTCGCTGGGGTATCTTACTGAAAAGGACTACCAACAGCTTACCGACGAAGTTCTGGACGAATTCGAGGCAGAGCAGGGCGATGTTATATATGCCAAGGCTCTGGGATATTTTGATGGCCTGATGTTCGGCATACCGGAGCAGGATGACGCCGGCGTTACAGCCCGCCTGCAGAGCTTCGTTGCCAGCCAGGCCTGCACCATGGTGGTGGGCGTCAGCTATAGCCTGTGATTGCTGCTGCCTGCTGTGGCGGTTTCATCCAGGACTGGTAAATTCGATGGCGATTGGTATACTTCCGCCCCCTCCGCCTCTGTAGCTCAGTTGAATAGAGCGCACCCCTCCTAAGGGTGATGTCGCAGGTTTGAGTCCTGCCAGGGGCACCAAGCATCCAGCTTGACCTGGATCAAGCCCCACCGCAATCGTCTTCTGGGGCCCTTGAAAGTCCCTGGTTCAGCACCATACTTCCTGAGACAAGCTTAGTGCTGCAACCGGGAAGTGATGGGACATGAAAGCGCGTCTTCGCACCCATGACAGCGATGCAACCCTTACAAAGGCAACCAGCCTTGGCTGCGGCTTGTGCCTTGCCACAGGTGCGAATGCATCACTTTCATTGTGTTCCACTGCTTCCGGGAAGCAGTATTAGTGGCAACAAGACAGGAGGTGTCTAATGTCTTCGATACAGCGCAACAACACGTTTGATCTCGGCCGTTTCTTTGACGAGTTCTGGGCGCCCACCAGCGCCAGTGATCAGATGGGAACCTTCTTTTCACCGCGGGTCGACGTCAGGGAGCAGGGCGAGCACTATGAGATCACTGCGGAACTGCCCGGGGTGAACAAGGAGGATATCCACGTCCATGTCCGGGAGGGCACCCTGACGCTGGAGGCGGAAGCCAGCCAGAGCCAGCAGGAGGAAAAGGAGGGGCGTGTCATTCGTCAGGAGCGGCGCTACGGCAAGTACATGCGCAGCTTTGATCTGGGCGGGGATGTCCGCGACGAGGACATCAAGGCCTCCTTCAAGGATGGTGTGCTCACTCTGCAGGTGCCCAAGGTCAGGGCCCAGGCGCAGGAGGCCAGGCGGATCGAGATCCAGTAGCCCTTCATTCAAGCCGTTGTTTTCCGCTGGTTCGGGCAGGCCACTCGGCCCGCGCCAGCGGGATATTGTACGGTGTTCACACTGCGAGCTTGTCGAGCTTGCAAATTGGCGGATGCCGTATCAGTCTAGGCTTGGTTGAATTTGGAGGGCCACCGCTGGTAGCCCTGTTTCCGGGATCGTGGTTCATTGAGGTAATGCCCAGTTGCTGTTGCGGGTAGTTTTGCTGGTCCTGTTGTTCCAGGCGGGGCATGCTGTTGCGGTGCCCACCTGGCCGCCACCGGCTGAAGATCGCGAGCAGTACCGCAATGCGGTGGAGGCAATCAACCGTGGCCGCTGGACTCAATACCAGCATCTGCGGCCGGGGCTGGAGAATTACCCGCTGGCCATCTACCTGGATTATTTCGAGTTGAGCCGCAAGCCGAGGCAGGTGCGGCCCGGTGATGCCCGTCTGTTCCTGCAGCGCAGCGAGGGTTCGCCGCTGCCCAACCGTTTTCTCGGGGTCTACCTGATGCAGGCCGGGCGCGACGCGCGATGGCAGGATTTCCTCACGGTGATGCCCAATGAACCCAACAGTATTGAATTGAAGTGCTATTACTTCCGGGCCCGGCTTGCCAGCGGGGACCAGCTGGCCGCATGGGAGGGTGCCGGGCGCCTCTGGGTGCACGGCGAATCCCGGCCCAAGGCCTGCGACCCCCTGTTCGATGCGTGGCTCAAGGCGGACCAGTTGAGCGATGAGGTGGTCTGGGCGCGGCTGCTGAAGGCCTTCGACGCGCGCCAGCGTTCCCTGATGAGCTACGTCGCTGGCAAGGGCAGCAGCCGGTTGCGCCCCTGGTCTGACAAACTGCTGGCGGTATATGCCCAGCCCGACCGGATCCGGGCTCTGGCGCCGCCCGCCGATAACCCCCGCGCCGCCGATATTGCCGCTCACGGTATTGCCTATCTGACCCGGTACCGGCCGGAACCTGCGCTGCGGGAGTGGCTCTACTACCAACAACAGATGAAATTTGGCCCGCAGCAGGCCGCCCTGGTGGAAAACGCGATTGCTCTGCGCAGTCTGTTCGCCAAATCCGCGGCCAACAAGGCCTGGGTGGATGACGCCCTGGCGCGTCTGGGGGACGACAAGCTGGTGGAGATTCGCGCGCGCTGGGCCTTGCGGGAACAGGATTGGCCGGGCCTGGCCCAGGCATTGTCGAAGCTGTCCCCGGAGGGACAGCAGGATTCCGCATGGCGCTATTGGCGCGCGGTGACCCACGAGCGCGGTGGTGAACCGCAACTGGCCCGGGCGCTGTTCGAGGTGCTTGCCCGGGAGCGCGACTACTACGGTTTTTTGGCGGCCGAGAGGCTGGGCCTGAAGCCCAGCTTCAATCACCGGGCGGTGGCGCTGGAGGACGACACGGCTCAGCCGTTGCGTGAACATCCGGTGGTGCGCCGGATCGCCGAGCTGTTTCATCACGATCAGGAGCAGTTGGCGCATTCGGAATGGTATCAGGTGTTGCAGAATACCGGCACCGAGGAGCAACAGGCGCTGGCAGCTTTGGCAGCCACCCTGGGCTGGCACCGCATGGCAATCGATGCGGCCAATCAGGCCCGAGACTGGGATGCGCTGGATTTGCGTTTCCCGATGCCCTACAGGGACACCTTCAGCCGCCAGGCCTCGCTGCTCAATGTTCCCAGCAGCGAGCTGATGGCAATTGCGCGCCGGGAGAGCGCCTTCTTCGCCGGAGCCCGTTCGCCCGTCGGTGCCCGCGGCCTGATGCAGGTAATGCCGGCAACCGGCAGGCAGGTGGCGTCCCGGCTGGGTGCCCAGCACAGTGACAGTGCGCTGTTTGATGTCGAGCACAACGTCCGGCTGGGCAGCGCTTATTATCGCCAGCTGCTGGATCGCTACGGCGGCAACCGGGTACTGGCCATGACTGCCTACAACGCCGGGCCGCGGCGGGTTGACCGCTGGCGCAACAAGCCGGCCGAGGTGGTGCCTGTGGATGTCTGGATCGAAACCATCCCGTTTCGGGAAACCCGCAATTATGTCAAGGCGGTACTGGCCTACAACCTGGTCTTCAAGTACCTGATGGGTGAGGAGGGCAGTTTGCTCACGGCCCAGGAGCGGCAACTGGGGTATTGATCCGGTCACCGACAAGCAATGCCATGCAGCATCCGATCCCGCTTGCCCGGCACCGCCGATCAGGGGACGATGGTGGTCTGGCCGCTGTGAGCAATGCGATGACACGTCACTGCAGTTTTATAATCCCCGTGCTGAACGAGGCCCCTCATATCGCCAGTGTGCTGCAGACCCTGGCCGAGCGGTTTCCGGAGGCCCAGCGCATCGTGGTGGATGGTGGCAGCACTGATGCGACCGTGGCGCAGGCACTGCCGCATTGCACACAGCTGTTGTTGGGCGCGCGTGGCAGGGCGGCGCAGATGAACCTGGGCGCACGCGTCGCCAGCGGCGACTACCTGTTATTCCTGCATGCGGACAGTGTGCCGGATTTCGATATGCAGCAGCTCACCGCCTGTCTGCATGGACGGCCCCAGTGGGGATTTTGCCGGCTGCGCTTGAGCGGCCGCCAGCCTGTGTTCCGCCTGCTCGAATGGGCGATAAACCGGCGCTCCAGTCTGTCGGGGATCGGTACCGGTGACCAGATGCTGCTGCTGCGGCGGGATGTTTTCGAGCGCAACCAGGGTTTTGCCACGCTGCCGCTGATGGAGGACGTGGAACTGTGCGCTCGCCTGCGCCAGCAAGCCCGCCCGCGGGTGCTGCCGCTGACGGTGGAAACCTCCAGTCGGCGCTGGGAGCAGCGTGGCGTGGCGCGCACGGTGCTGCAGATGTGGGCACTGCGGCTGGGTTTTGCGTTGGGCGTGGCACCGGCCCATCTATCGCGAGCATATTATGGCCGCCAGCTCTAATACCCTGGTGCAGCAGTTTGCCAGAGCACCGCGTGTGGGGGCCGTGAAGACCCGGTTGCAGCCGCCGCTGACAGCCAGCGCTGCCTGTGCTTTGCACTGCGAGCTGGTGCGCTGGACCAGCGCCACTCTCGGTGCGGCGGGCTTTGGCGAGGTGGAGCTCTGGGTCACCGGCAGCCCCGACGACGCACTGTTCCAGGACTGCCTGGACTTGGGGATGGCTGCGATCAGGCAGCAGCAGGGGCGAGACCTGGGTGCCCGCATGCTGTTTGCGCTTGACCACGGTCTGGCCCGCTACCCCCAGGTATTGCTGGTAGGCAGTGACTGTCCCGGGCTGGATGCGGATTATCTGCACCGGGCTGCTACCGCCCTGCAGCATAGTGAATTGGTGCTGGGTCCTGCGCGGGACGGGGGATATGTATTGCTGGGCGCGCGGCGGCCGGTCGCCCCGCTGTTTACCGACATGCCCTGGGGCACTGACAGGGTGCTGGCTCAGACTCTGCAGTGGGCGCGGTCGATGGGGCTCGTCACCACTCTGCTGGAGCCGCTGACTGATATTGACCGGCCTGCGGATCTGCCGCACTGGCAGGCGCTGCGGGCGGCTGGCAGCCGCTCAGGTCGTTCCGGATGATGCAGTCAGGCGAGTGTTGAAGCCTGTGCCACCGGCTCGTGCTGGTGCACCGGCAGTGGGCTGCCGCTACGCGAGCGCTGGTACAGCAACCAGGCGATGGCGGTGCAATAGCTCAGGTTGGTTTGCAATTCGCTGTCCGGATTATTGAGGAAGGCGCGCTGACTGGCCAGGCCCCGGATGCGGCTCGCCAGTTCTGGTCGAAACGCGAGATAGCGGTCCCAGATATCCCGGTGCTGTGAGGCCGTGATGTGAAACAGGCCCAGGCCGTCCTTGCGCGCCGCAAACAGGCCCAGTTCGGGCGCGGCAATGGCCGCCTCCAGCAGAAAATCCTCGCTGACCGGATTCCAGGCTCCCAGATACTCCAGAGTCGGTCTGATAACCTGTTCTCTCAACTGCTCTGCGGTTACATACATAGCCCACTTCCTCGCAGGGTGGCACATCCGCCCATTTGTCCCCGGCGGATATGCAGGTGCCGTCCCTTTCAGTTGCGAAGATTCCCCAACCGCGAGAAACATGACACCTGCGCATGTTTAGCATACAGTATCAAGAAATCCAATAAAAATAATAGCTTGCAGGGCTTTTTTTATCTTTTATCTGGATATGCGACGTAAGTCACAATTATGGAGGGGATTGATTGTGGGTGTAATTGTCGTCAAATACCTTTAAATGTAAGGAAATGTCTCGAATTAAGCTGAAATATGGCCTTGGTGTGCTGGGTCGGATGTTGAATCAGTTTATGGGGGTTGATTGCTGCGGGGACAAGGACCATCACAGGTCCTGGCGGACTACAGCGAGGAAGTGCAAAGCAGAGCTAGCCGCCGGCAATTTTGGTGCGGTAGCCCCTCGCTTCGAGTTCCCGTGCCAACAGTTGCCGCTGGTCACCCTGGATCTCGACAGTATCGTTCTTCACTGCGCCGCCGACACCGCACTTTTGCTTCAGCGCCTTGGCGAGCAGTTTCAGTTCAGGGGCAGCCAGCGGCAGGCCCCGGATAATGGTCACCGCCTTGCCGCCACGACCCCCGGTTTCGCGGTGCAGGCGTACAATGCCATCCCCGGTCACGGCGGGCCGGGCCCGGCCGCAGACACAGGCGGCCACTGGCCGCTGACATTGGGGGCAGAGGCGGCCGCCGTCAGTGGAGTAAACAAGGGTGGAACTGTTACTGTCGCGTTTGGCCATTGCCGCTCCCGGAGATTGAGCCTGGCGTCGGAGTATATTAGCCTGCGTCCTGTATTTAAACTGCGATGGAGCGGTGGCCGGATCATGGACAAAAAACTGCTGCAGTCGCAGCTTGAGGAACTGCAAACCCAGCTGGCCTTTCAGGATGATACGGTTCAGGCTCTGCAGCAGGCGCTTGCCAGTCAGCAACAGGAATTGATGCTGCTGCAGCGTCAGCTTGAATTGCTCAAGCAGCGCCAGGACGAGCAGGCCTCCGCGCTGGAAGAGCTGCCCGGCTCCGGCGATTCCGAGCAACCACCCCACTACTGAAGATCAGCCGTCCACTCATTGCCGGCCGTCATGGACAGTGGCTGCGCAATTGGTTATAAATGTCCCCTTCGCAAGTGAGCATCACGGCTTGCACGGTTTCGGGCCTCGGGCAAGCAGCAATCTTCTATGTATCGTTACCGTCTCGACAATTCCCTCATTTTCACCTGTGAAGATCTGGTGCTGTTCAGAGAGTCTCCGTTTGCCAGCTGGATGGAACGGCTGACGCTGGAGAACCCGGGGCACGGGATTCTCCCGGATACGGGCAGCGAAGCGCCGCGTGACCCGGTATTGCCGCAGGATGATGTTGCGGCAACCCTGCGGGCGGAGGGGCACCAGGTCACCCTGGTGGAGTGGGAGGACGAGGAGCCCCTGCGGCGCAATGCCACGCTGCTGGCCATGCGCTACGGCGCGGATTTTATCGTCAACGGACAGCTCGCTGCCGGCTCTCTGTCCGGTGCCGTCAACCTGCTGATGAAAACCCGGGGCCGGTCCGAGCTTGGCCAGCACCTGTACGTACCCTGCGATACCCAGGGCAAAAGCGGCCTGCATTCCCCCTTTAGACTGTGCTTCCTCGCTGACCTGTTGCAGAGTCTGCAAGGCGAACTGCCGCCCCGGATGCTGATTATTCATGGTGGCGCCGAACTGCTGCCATTGCAGACCGAAGATCACATCTACTATTACCGTGCCGTAAAGCAGCGCTTTCTGCAGTCGCAACAGCAGTTTCGCAAGCACCGGATGCCGGACCCCGCGTTGTCCGCCCATGCCGGTCGCTGGGCAATCTGTGCCAACGAGGTATTGAAGCAGCGCGCACAGCAGTCGGTTGTGCTGGCCGAACGCGAGGCCGCAGCGGAGGCTCAGCGAGCAGGGGAACAGCCGCAACGGGTGGCGGCCCAGGCCGGCGCCGGCCAGTCCAGCTATGACCCGGACTGGGTGCCCGTGCCGGGAATGGGCGGCGCCAGCGGCAATGGCGCTCAGGTCCGGCCGAACATTACTGCAACCAGGGGGCGGGTGATACCGCAGGCAGAAAGCTGCGGGACAAAGAGCAATTCCAGCCGCGCCGGAGCGGCATCCTGCCGCCAGGCCAGATCGAGCGCCGCCGCCGTCCGGCGCCGCCGACCGCGCTGGGCGGGCAACGCGAACCGGGTCCACCAGCGGCCGGCCTGGCCTCGCATCCGCTGGACAGTCCCGGTTTCAATATCGGTTTCCATGCAACAGCCAGGGGCGAAGCGGATGCCAGTCCCGCTGCCGGGCGATCGGAACAGGCGCCTGGCAGCGCTCTGGTGGGTCGCTTGCCGCTCGCTGCGCAGACACCGGTTGACCGCGACCGGGAGCAGACAGAGCCGCCGGGCGCTCTTTCGAGCAGTCTGTTTACCGGAGACAGTGAGCCGGACTAGCGGGACGTCGACTCTCCCGGGCGCGAGCCGGGACGAGCGGCTCGCAAATCTGGTCCGCAAAGATACAATGGAACTCCGGTGCCCCGGATGCAAGTCAGGAGACTGTCACATGCGCTACGCGATCATGGTTCCGGCAATTCTCGCGGTGCTGTTGCCGGCCCGCCTGCTGTGGGCACAGTACGATATCCAGACCAACCTGCCCACCTGCGCAACCCTCGACTGGTCGGCGAAAGTGCATCGCAGTTACCCGGACATTGCCCAGATCTGCCAGGGGTCTACCAGAAGGATGGCAAGCTCTATGCCAAGGCCGAGGTCGAGGTGATCCGGGTGGTGGGCAACCGTATCACCATTCGCAGCAGACACGTTGATGGCAGCAGTGGCCACCAGGCCAGCATGCGGGTGGGCCCGGACTGGCGTGCGACCATTGATGGCAAACAGTTGCGTGTAGGGGAACTGGTACCGGGCCAGGTGCTTACCGTGTACATTCCCGAGGACCGGTTCGTGTTGACGCTGGAGGGCGATACCGACGGCGCTGAAATCGTGGTCGACGACAAGGCTCCCGAGCAGACCGATTAGTCCTCTACCCAGATCCGGCGCAGCGGTTCACCGAAATCATCGTAGACTATCTTGCTGCGGGGCGGGCGGCGGCGGTGTCCGGACCTGGTATGGGTGCCGCTGCGCTTCAGCAGGGCCTTGCGCCTGGCCTCGATCGCGGCCACTACTTCGGGTACCAGGGTGCGCTCAATTCGCGGCTCCAGGAACAGGCGGCGGGTGAGATACAGTGGAGCCGCGAGCGGATCCTTGCCGCTGGTGCCCTGGGGCACGGCCTCCACTTCGCCGCCCCGCGCCAGGAAACGGTTGGTTTCCCGCTCCAGCGCGGCGCGCAGCTCTGCTTTGGTTTCCAGTTTTTTCATGCTAATGCCCACCGGGAGATTCTCCCTGGCTGGCCGCCAGGCCACTATATCCAAACCTCTTAGTATAGCGCCGTTGTAGCGGATTCATAGTGACCCGCTTGTCGTTGCGTTGTGTGACTCGGCGACAATCTGGTTTAATGCACAGCCTGTTTCACCGGAGTAATTGCATGATCTGGCTTGTGTTCGCCATTGTGGCCTGGTTCCTGGTCAGTATCTGGTATCTGCGGGGGGAGGATCTGGCAGCACTGGATGAGCCGGCCCTGCCTCTGCCCGGCAGCCCTCCCAGCGAAGCCCACCATGCGGTTGTTGCCCGGCTCGGCGAATTCAGCCGCAGCAACCAGGCCAGGCGCGGCAAGGCGCGTCTGCAGGTCATACGCGGCTACCTGGACAGTTTGAGTGATGGGCGCGAGTTCGGCGCAAGCTTCGAACCGGCAGCCGGACCGGTGCGTGGCGAATGGGTGCAGGCGCCGGGCGCTGACAGCCGCCGGCGCCTGCTTTACCTACACGGTGGAGCCTGGTTCGCGGGCAGTCCGAAGAGCCACCGGGCGATTACCGACAGATTGGCACGCCTGACCGGTGCCGCCGTGCTGGCACTGGATTACCGGCTGCTCCCTGAGCATCGCCGTCGTGATGGCATCGAAGATAGCCGCGAGGCCTGGCGCTGGATACTCGACCACGGGCCCTGCGGTGCCGAGGCAGCTGACAGTGTGGTGGTGGCAGGGGATTCGGCCGGCGGCAGCCTTGCGCTGGGCCTGCTCGCCTGGATCCGGGACGAGGGTTTGCGCCAGGCGAACGCAGCCGTGGTGTTTTCACCCTCCACCGATCTGACCTTGAGTTCCCCCAGCCTGCGCAGCAACCTGGCCAGCGACCCCATGCTGGGGCCTGCCTTTGGCGCACTGGCCCGAATTCCCGCGCTGTTGCTGCTGTGGGCCACCTGGTACGGCAATCGTCTGCCGCCATCCCATCCGGACATTTCGCCATTGCGCGGTGATCTCGCCGGCCTGCCGCCAATACTGATCCAGGTCAGCGAGCAGGAAATGCTGCTGGATGATGCCCGTCGCTACACCGCGAAGGCTCGCCGGGCCGGGTCGCCGGTTACCCTGCAGAGCTGGCCGCACATGGTGCATGTCTGGCAGATGTTTACGCCCGAACTGCCTGAAGCGGAAGCAGCCTATAAGGCGGTTGCCCGGTTTCTTGCCGGTGTGGGAGTGCCGGTGGCCGAGGAACTCCCGGCATGAATACACTGCGCTCCCTGTTGGTGCTGCTGTGGATGGTGGTCACAGTGATACCGTTCGGTTTTGCACTGATCGTCGGTTCGGTATTTTTGCGGGACACCCGTATCTGGTGGCTGTTTGCAGTGCCCTGGCTGCGTGGAGTGATCGTCGCCGCCCGGGTAATAGCCGGCGTGAAATACCGGGTGCAGGGCATGGAGAACCTGCCCGCGGCAAGCGACATGCAACGTATTGTGCTGTGCCCGAAACACCAGTCGACCTGGGAAACGTTTTTCTTCCCCAGCATGACGCCGCATCCTCTGGCCTATGTATTCAAGCAGGAACTGCTCTATATTCCGGTCTTTGGCTGGTGTCTGGCGCGGCTGAAAATGGTCCACATCGACCGCAGCAAGCGCAGTGAGGCCTGGACCAGGGTTGCCGCCCAGGGCCGCAAGCTGATGGACCGCGGCAAGTGGGTGATCATGTTTCCCGAGGGCACCCGCACCGAGCGTGGCCGCAAGGGCAGCTACAAGTCCGGCGCTACCCGGTTGGCGGTCGCCACCGGGGCGAGTGTGATTCCGATCGCCGTAACCTCTGGCCGCTGCTGGCCTCGCCGCAGTTTTTCACTGGTGCCTGGCACCATTGATGTCTCCATCGGTGCGCCGATATCCGCAGTGAACCGTCGCCCCGGTGAATTGATGGATGAGATTGAACAATGGATCGAGCGGGAGATGCAGCGGCTGGATCCGGAAGCCTATCGCATGCAGCCGCCGGAATCGCCAGCGCCCTGATCAGCGTTCAAATTTTGTCGTCAGGACAATGGAGGTAGTGGTCTTTTCCACGCCGGCGACGGCACCGATGGCGTCCAGAACCTGATCCATCGCCGCGGTGTTGGGCGTTTCGACGGTGGTGACAAGATCGTATAGTCCGCTCACCGTCTGCAAGGTGGTGACAGCCGGCATCGCTGCCAGCGCCGCTGCTACCTGTTGCCCCTGTTTGGGATTGATCTGGATCATCACGTGGGCGCTGAGTTGCCCGCCACTGCCGCCATCGCCGAAGCGGACCGTGTAGCCGGCGATAATCCCGCGCCGCTCCAGGCGCCCAATCCGGTCCTGTACAGTGCTGCGCGATAAACCCAGCCGGCGGGCGAGGACGCTCACCGGACTGCGGGCATTGTGGCGCAGCAGCCGCAGCAGTTCCTGGTCGATTGTATCCGTTTCCGTCATTTTGCTAAATAGCTCCGTCAACCTGGCTGAAATTGTTCGTCAATCCAGCATAATTGCTGTTCATTCTGACATGGCAGCCCCCTAAACTGAATGCCACCAGCGAGTTTGTTGAGCGCCCGGCTTCGGCAGACTACTGCAATAACCAATACAGGAGACCCCCATGCGTGAATTGCGCGCCACGGTGGCCGTGGTTGGCACCGACACGGCCTTCATCACAGCGCTGGCAGCAGACCTCAACCGCTGCTCGGCACAGGAGGAGCGTTCGCCGCAGCATTGCGAGTTTGAATTCGTACTCGCGTCGGGGCTCAAGGCAGCACATCGGCTCGCCCTCAGTGATGGCCTGCTGCAGGCGATGATACTGGACGCCGGTTCACTGCGCGCGCCGGAGGCAGCCGTACGGGAGCTGGCCCGGCTGCGCCCGGAGCTGGACCTGTTCCTGATGGTCGCCGGCACTACCGAGGTCCAGGATCTGCCGGTGGCGTTGCTGGACCGGCGCGATGACAAGCCCGTTCATCTGTATCGCCAGGTGCGCAATGCCATTGCACGGCGGGCGCGGACACCGTTTGCCGATACCCTGCGCGATTACGTCTACAGCGCCAAGGACGCCTGGCACACGCCCGGACATTCCGGCGGCGACAGCCTGCGCGACAGCCCCTGGGTCAGCGATTTTTACCAGATGATGGGCGAGCATATTTTCAACACTGACCTGTCGGTCTCGGTACAGTCGCTGGACTCACTGCTGGAGCCCCACAGCGTTATTCAGGAAGCCCAGGAACTGGCGGCCCAGGCCTTCGGCGCCCGCCATACCTTTTTTGTCACCAACGGTACGTCAACCGCCAACAAGGTCATCCTGCAGCAAATGCTGGGGGCCGGGGGCAAGGTGATCCTCGACCAGGCCTGCCACAAGTCGGTGCACCATGCGATGGTGTTGTTCGGCGCCGAACCGGTCTACCTGGAGGCCTCGCTGAATCCTCGCTACGGTTTCTACGGGCCGGTGCCGCGCGAACGTGTGCTGGCGGCGATAGCGGCCCACCCCGATGCCCGGTTGCTGGTACTGACCAGCTGTACCTACGACGGCTTCCGCTACGAGCTGGCGCCGATCATCGAATGCGCCCACGCCGCGGGTATCAAGGTACTGATCGACGAAGCCTGGTACGCCCATGGCCGGTTTCATCCCGAGACCCGGCCCTGTGCGCTGGAATGTGGCGCCG
This sequence comes from Kineobactrum salinum, assembly GCF_010669285.1. Taxonomy (GTDB): domain Bacteria; phylum Pseudomonadota; class Gammaproteobacteria; order Pseudomonadales; family Halieaceae; genus Kineobactrum; species Kineobactrum salinum. The sequence goes on from NZ_CP048711.1 coordinate 4,370,257, forward strand.
ACTATGTGACTCAAAGTACCCACAAGATGCTGTCGGCCTTTTCCCAGGCCAGCATGATCCATGTGGGTGATCCGGATTTCGATGAGCACCGCTTCCGTGAAAACCTCAACATGCATACCTCCACCAGCCCCCAGTACGCGATGATTGCCAGCCTTGACGTGGCTCGCAAGCAGATGAGCATGGAGGGTTTCGGGCGCCTGCAGCACTGCTTCGCCATTGCCGCGCGCCTGCGCGAGGGTATCAACCGCACCGGCGTGTTCCGGGTATTGACCCTGGCCGACATGTTGCCTGAAGAGCTGGGTGACGATGGCATCCGGCTGGATCCCTGCAAGCTGAGCGTCGATGTCTCGGCTTCGGGATTTTCGGCACGGCAGCTACAGCTGGCGCTGTTCGAGGACTTTGGAGTGCAGGTGGAAAAGGTCACCCACAACACACTGAGCATCCTGGTGACGTTGGGAGCGACGGACAGCAAGGTACTGCGCTTGCTCAATGCGATGCAGAAACTGGCGGCTCAATCCCCGGCGGGCAACACGACTGCGCCCGTTCGCCGCAGTGTGACGCCGCTGCCCAGCCTCAGCGAGTTCCTGCTGTTGCCCCGGCAGGCCTATTTCGGTCCCACTCAGGCGCTACCGTTGGTGGCCGGCAACGGCAGCGTCAATCCCGGCCTGGTGGGGGCCGTCAGTGCCGACCAGATCGTCCCCTATCCTCCCGGAATTCCGGTGTTGATCCCCGGCCAGGTCGTCACGGCCGAAATTGCCGATTTCCTGTTCGACCTGCATCACAGCAATAACGGGATCGAGATTCATGGCCTGGCAGGGGAGGGGGAGCAGGTCTGTCTGCGGGTAGTCAGCGGCACACCCGGGCAACCCGCGGCCGTCGCCGCGGGCGGTTGATTCCGCCCATCGTGGGCGGGGCTGGTCTCGTCGCTGTGCATGTACTAGGCTATATCACTCTTCAAACAGGACCAGCAACAGGAGACGGCATGGCGATCCAGACACGAATGATCGAGTATCAACACGCGGGCAATACCTACGAGGGCATGCTGGCCTGGGACGACAGCGTGGCGGGACCCCGCCCCGGCATCGCCATCGCCCATGCCTGGGCGGGTCGCACAGAATTTGAAGAGGACAAGGCGGTGGCGCTGGCGCAGCTCGGTTACGCCGGCTTCGCCCTCGACGTATTCGGCAAAGGTGTGCGTGGCGATGGCAAGGAGGAGTGCGGCGCCCTGATTGCGCCCTTGCTCGAGGATCGGCCGCGGCTGCAGGCACTGGTGAAACTGGGGGTGGAGGTGATGGGCCAGCAGGCAGAGGTTGACGCCGGCTGTACTGCCGCCATCGGTTTTTGCTTCGGTGGCCTTACTGTGCTCGACCTGGCCCGTGCCGGCGCGGATGTGCGCGGTGTGGTCAGTTTCCACGGTCTGTTCAATCCACCGGGGAATACCGAAGGCACGACCATCAGCGCAAAAGTATTGTGCCTGCATGGCTATGACGACCCGATGGTACCGCCCGACAGCGTGCTGGCCCTGGCCAGCGAGCTGACCGCGGCCGGTGCAGACTGGCAGCTGCATGCCTACGGCAATACCCTGCACGCGTTCACCAACCCGAATGCCGATGATCCCGATTTTGGCACCGTCTACCAGGCCGATGCGGATCGCCGCTCCTGGTGCGCGTTGACAAACTTTCTCGATGAGGTTCTGGCGTGAGCGGAACCAGCTCGTCAAGAGAGGAGATGGGCGGCCTGCAACTGTACGATTACTTTCGTTCCTCAGCGGCCTACAGGGTACGCATCGCGTTGAACCTGAAAGGGCTGGATTACGAGCGTGTCGCAGTCAATCTGGTCGATGGGGACCAGCGCTCGGATGACTACCTGGCCCTGAACCCCCAGGGACTGGTGCCGGCACTGATCACCGGGGATGGCGAACTGCTGACCCAGTCGGTCGCCATTCTGGAGTGGCTGGAGGAAACCTGGCCGGAGCCTGCATTACTGCCAACGGAGCCGCTGGCCCGCGCGCGGGTGCGGGCCATGGTCCAGACCATCAGCAGCGATATTCATCCGCTGAACAACCTGCGGGTGCTCAACTACCTGACAGGCAGCCTTGCGGTCAGCGATGAGGCCAGGCTCGCCTGGTATCATCACTGGATAGACCTGGGTTTCAGCGCGCTGGAACAACTGGTGACCGGCAGCGACTACTGTTTTGGTACCTCGCCGACCCTGGCCGATGCCTGCCTGCTGCCTCAGATGTACAATGCCAGGCGCTTCAAGCAGGACTTGACAGCGTTCCCCCGCCTGCAGCGCATTGCGCTGAATCTGGAACAGTTGCCCGCCTTTGCCAGTGCCGGCCCGGAGGCCACGAAACCGCAATAGTTCCGGTCCGGGCAGTGCTGCGTGGCTGCAGGAACTGCTGCATTCAGACCCTGCCCGCGACCCGACTGCCACGGTGGGCGGGCCTGTCCCCGCGGGCTGCGGAACCGCGACAGTCCACGTACCGCTGGCAGCACCGAAACCGTGAGCTGTCACCTTCGGTCAATTTTTTTTACACCTGGCATCATTGTCAGCGCAGGCCTGTACTCGCAAGATAGCGGTGTTGCGCGCGCCGACCCTGGCGGCAACAGCAACCGGATCCCCCGCACCGACGCCGTCATACCCTGAGCAGAGAGGAATCGCATGTCACATACCGCCTATATCTACGACGCTGTGCGTACACCGCGCAGCAAGGGCAAATCCACGGGCAGCCTGCATGAGGTGAAGCCGGTGGATCTGGGCGCGGGTCTGTTGCGGGCGTTACAGGCCCGCCACGATCTGGACACGGCCTATGTCGATGACGTGGTCATGGGTTGTGTCACGCCCATCGGTGAGCAGGGCTCGGACATCGCCAAGATGATCGTCCAGAATGCCGACTGGGACGAATCGGTGCCCGGCGTCCAGTTGGATCGCTTTTGTGCGTCAGGACTCGAAGCCGTGAATATAGCAGCCCAGAGGATTGCCTCCGGCTGGGAGGATCTGGTCGTTGCCGGCGGGGTGGAATGCATGTCGCGGGTACCGATGGGCTCCAATGGTGGGCCCATGGGAGGCGATCCGGCCTTCAGCCTGAAATCCGGATTTGTCCCTCAGGGCATCGGTGCCGACACTATCGCTACCCTGGAGGGCTGGAGTCGCGAGGATGTGGATGCCTTCGCGCTGGAGTCACAGCGCCGCGCCGCTCACGCCAGGGACAGCGGCTACTTTGACCGCTCGGTGATTCCGGTGCGGGACCGCAACGGGCTGATGATCCTGGAGCGGGACGATTTCATCAAACCCGATACCACGCCCGAGGGACTGGCGGCGCTGAAACCGTCCTTTGCAGTACCCGGGCAGCTTGGTTTTGACGCGATTATCCTGGCCAAATACAACACCCTGGAGCATATCGAACACGTGCATACGCCGGGCAATTCCTCTGGCATCGTCGATGGCAGCAGTGCGGTATTGATTGGCAGCGAGCGCGCCGGCAAGGACCTGGGGCTAAGCCCGCGAGGTCGTATCGTCGCTACGGCAGTGCTGTCCACCGACCCGGTCATCATGCTTACCGGTCCCGGGCCGGCGGCAGAGAAATGCCTGCGCAAGGCGGGCCTGGACAAGTCTGATATCGATTTGTGGGAGATCAACGAGGCCTTCGCGTCGGTGGCCATGCGCTACATGAAGGACCTGGGTATCGGCCACGAAGTCACCAACGTCAACGGTGGGGCCATTGCGATGGGGCATCCACTGGGCGCGACCGGCGCCATGCTGGTCAGCATCATGCTGGACGAACTCGAGCGGCGCAGCCTGAAGCGTGCAATGTTGTCGCTGTGTGTCGGGGGTGGCATGGGAATCTCCACCATTATCGAGCGTCTCTAACAGGGCGTTGCAAGCCGGATCAAGGAAAACGTGGACATGAGTGTATTCAAGTACGAGAAGGACGCCGACGGTATTGTCACTGTCACCATAGATATGACAGGGCCGGTCAACGCGATGAATGCCCAGTATCGGGAAGCAATGGCGGCCACTGTGGCCCGGCTGGAACAGGAGTCGGGGCTGTGCGGTGTGATATTCGCCTCCGCCAGGACCGGCTTGTTCGCCGGTGGTGATCTGGATGAGCTGCCGGCCACCAGGCCCGGTGACGCGGCGGCATTCATGGCCCAATGCGAACAGAACAAGGGCGAGTTCCGGCGCCTGGAAAAACTGCCGGTGCCGGTGGTGGCCGCGATCAATGGCACTGCACTGGGCGGCGGCTTCGAGCTTTGCCTGGCCTGCAATTACCGCATCGCGGTCGACGATCACAGTGTCCAGCTGGGTCTGCCGGAGGTGACCCTCGGCCTGCTGCCCGGCGGCGGTGGCGTGGTGCGCATGGTCAAGCTGTTGGGGCTGGAGAAGGCGTTGCCCTATCTGTTGGAGGGTATCCGGGTGGCTCCGGCGGCTGCGCTGGAGGCGGGCCTGATCGACGAGACGGTTGCGGCCCAGGACCAGTTGTTGCCGCGTGCACGGGCCTGGCTGCTGTCACGGAAGGATGATCCCGAGGCGGCGGTGCAGCCCTGGGACAGGAAGGGCTTTCGGCCACCCGGCGGCGGTCCCTCCAACCCGCATATCGCCCAGCTGATCACCATCGCCCCAGCCATGCTGTGGCAAAAGACCCGCGGCCTGTTGCCGGCACCGGAGCTGATCCTGGACTGTGCGGTGGAAGCGCTGCGGCTGGATCTGGACACCGCACTGCGGATCGAGTCCCGCGGCCTCACCTGGCTGGCGACGACAGCCCGGGCCGGGAACTGATATCCCGGCCTGCATGAGTTGGGCCACGATCCGGTTGTCATCGCAGTGGCGTCCAGCAAAGGATGAATGCAGCGGCGTTATCCATTACCATTTCTGTCTTGCTGCTGCATTCAGGTCGATATGAAACACTTGTCCTTGTCACCACTGCTGACACTGCTGGCACTGCTGGCTGGCGCCGAAACAGCTGCCGGGAGTCTTTACTCTGTCCCCGGTGCAGGGGAGGATCTGGTGGGTCAGCCACAGCTGACCACCGCCGCTGAGGAAGACACCCTGGTACAGATCGGGCGCCGTTACGGGACCGGTTACGGCGCGATCCGGGCCGTCAATCCGCTGGTGGATGCCTGGTTGCCGGGCGAGGGTACCGAGGTGATGCTCCCCACCTGGCATATCCTGCCGCAGGCAAAACGCGAAGGCATCGTGATCAATACTGCGGAAATGCGTCTGTATCACTACCAGTCGACCGCCGGGGACGGACCATCCGAAGTGGGTGTCTACGCAATCAGTATCGGCCGCCAGGGGCGGCAGACGCCGCTGGCCACAGCCAAAGTGACCCGCAAGGCGCGCAATCCCAGCTGGTATCCGCCGGAATCCATACGCCGCGACCGGGCTGCGCTGGGAGAAACACTGCCGACCCGCGTGCCTCCGGGACCCGACAATCCGCTGGGCAGTCACGCGCTGTATCTCAACCTGCCCGCCTACCTGATTCACGGGACCAACCGGCCACTGGGTATTGGCATGGAGGTGACCAATGGTTGTGTGCGGATGTATCCGGAGGACATCGAATACATCTACGAGCGCGTGCCGGTGGGCAGCACGGTGCAGATCGTGCACCAGCCGGTGAAAGTGGGATGGTCCGATGATGTGCTCTATGCCGAGGTGCACGCACCGCTGGAATGGGAGCAGGTCGGTATCGAACAGCGGCTGCAGCAGGCGCGGGCGGCGATTGCCGCTGCCATCAGCGACCATCCCGGCTTTTCCGTGAGCTGGAATCAGGTGGAAGTGGCAGTACTGGAGTCGAGTGGCTTGCCGGTGGCGGTGGGACCGGCCTGGCGGGTGGAAGCGGATGAGCAGCCCGCTGCAGACGATGCTGCGCGGTCACACCATGAGGCCGCCTGGCGGTAGGCCGGAAAAGCGGGCCTGCCAGCGCTGCGGATACTCGCTGGCAGGCCGCTACGGACCGATTATTTTTGCATGGACTGCTTGAAGGCCCGGTCGATCTTGCTGTTGGCTTCGTCGGCGCTGCGTTTGGCATCATCTGCGGTGCGCTTGGCCTCGTTGGCGGTACGCTCGGCAGCAGCCGCAGATTGCTTGGCTTCGTTGGCAGAGCGCTGCGCCGCTTCGGCCATGCTGCGAACGCTGTCGATTTCAGCTTGCTGAGCGCTGCTGGCGCAGCCTGTGGCCAGTGCCGCGAAGGCCGCAATCGAAACAGCTTTGATCAGGGTAGATTTCATGGTGAGACTCCTTGCTCGAAAAACCGCTTAGGTCAATGACGCCATGCCGTGGCGCCAATAGAATAAGTCCGGCCGGAGCTGCCGGCCGCAGCCAAATTACCATTGCCAGTGAGTAGAAGGCCAGTGAAGAGCAGCGTATTTCGTCAATTTTGTACCTTATTCCTGTTTTTCAGCCTCCTGCAGCCTGTTCTTGCGCTGCCCCAGGCTGATCAGGTACTGGTGGTAAAATCGGAACGTACGCTTTACCTCAAACGCGAGGGGAAATCATTGCGCGCCTACCGCATTGCGCTGGGCCCGGTACCGTGGGGACATAAACGTCAGGCGGGTGATGAGCGCACACCGGAAGGCCACTATGTTCTTGACTTCAAAAACCCCGACAGTCGCTACTACAAATCGATACGGATCTCCTATCCCAATCTCCAGGATCGTTTCCGGGCCCAGAGCCTGGGTGTCAGTCCGGGCGGCAATATCATGATTCACGGTCAACCACCGGACGCGGAGTGGCCGCCGGAGGTCGCCCAGCTGTTCAACTGGACCGATGGCTGCATTGCTGTGAGCAATGAGGACATGGACGAGATCTGGCAGGCAGTCAGCGTCGGGACCCCGATCGAAATCCGTCCGTGATTGTCCGTCCATTTGTCAGGGGCGGTCAGTTGATGTCCCGGTGAGCGGCTTTGTGATCCGTCCCACAGAACTGTGATCGGATAGCGTTCAGTTTGTGACAATTGCGATCTTGCTCAGTAGAGTTGCGCCATGAGGAAGCAGATTCCTGCCTCCCCCTGACGATCGGTGTTTGCGTGACTGGACCTGCCCGGGAAATGTTGTATCTACTCCGCCAATTGTTTGATCCGGCCAGTGACGCCATCGCCGTGGCTGCCTGTGGCTCGGCGGCGCCTCCACGAGCGGAGGGCGGCCGCCAGCGCGTGGTCAACCACAGGCTGGGCTTTTCTCTGGTAGTCCCGTCGAACTGGGAGCTGGCGGTTGAACAGCGTTACGACGGCCCGCTGCGCCTGTTCGGCTTTACGCTGATACCCCGTATTTTGCGTCCCGGAACACCGCGAAGCTACCGCGGTGATGAGGAGGCGGGCTGGAATTGCCTTACCCTGCGCGGCGGGACGGCGGCTGGCCTGGATATCAGTGTCTGCCGAAGACGGCCACTGCCCACTCCTGCCAATGTCATGAACGACAAATGGGCGCGGGTCCTGAACCTGCGCGCATGCCATATGGAAGAGAATGTCAGCATCAATGATCTTGCCGGCTTTGCGGTAGTGAGGAATCTGCCGGGAGGCTCTGAACTGACCGGCTTCGGTGCAATTGCCGAGCCCGTGGTGATGCGTCAGTGGTGGTTGCAGGGGGACGGCCTCAGTGTGGAGATCCGCGGCGTTGCTCCGCGCCAATGCAGCGCACTGCAGGATGCGATGGACGAGGTGGTGGCTTCCATTGTGGCGACCCCGGGCTGAGAGCTGCCTGAGCCAACAGCGCGATTCGGGCGTTATTGCTTGACCGCGCCGCGGCAATTGTTATGTTGGGCGGCATAATCTACAAGGGAGTCAGGTCATGGATTTCAGTCTCGGTAAAACCCTTTCAATGCTCAGCAGAACGGCGCCTTTCATCGGCCTGCGGCTGCTCATATTCTTTGCGATTACCCTGGTCTACGTAATTGGCACCGGCGGCGGTGCCGGCATCGGCTACCTCGCCGGCAAGGTGGGCGACAACCCGCAGGGTTTTGCCTTCTGGGGCGCATTCGCCGGTTTTGGCATTGTCTCTGGCATCCTGTATTTCATGCGTGAATACCTGCTCTACCTGGTGAAGGCGGGCCATATTGCCGTGCTGGTGTACCTGATCGACGACAGACCGATTCCAGACGGCCGGGGCCAGATCGATTTCGCAACCGCCGAGGTCAAGGCACGTTTCGCGGAATCATCCACGTTGTTTGTCATCGATCAGCTGATCAAGGGGGTGATCAAGTCCATCAATGGCCTGTTGCTGACTATCGGCCGATTCCTGCCCTTGCCGGGACTGGAGCCCGTGCTGCGTTTCGTGACCCGGGTGATCAATCTGTCCCTCACCTATGTCGACGAGGCTATCCTGGCCCACAATATCCGCACCCGGTCGGAAAACCCCTGGGCGTCGGGCCGGGATGCGCTGGTACTGTATGCGCAGAACTACGGGAAAATGGTGAAGAACGCGCTGTTCCTGGCGGTCATTGTGTGGCTGGCAACGTTTGCAATTTTCCTGCTGGTGCTGGCTCCCGCGGCGGCCTTGGTCAGTCTGTTTCCGGGTACCGGCGGCTTCTGGACCATGGTCATCGCGCTGGTACTGGCCATGTCGCTGAAAGCGGCCATTGTCGACCCGCTGGCGATGGCCTGCCTGCTGCAGGCCTATTTCAGGGTTACCGAGGGCCAGCAGCCCAATCCCGAGTGGGTGCAGAAGCTGGAGGGCGCCAGCGACAAGTTCCGGGAAATGGGTGAGAAGGCCCGACAGTGGCTGCCCGGGACGCCCGCCGCAGCGGCCGGGACAGCCCCGGCCGGGATGGCCCCCGGGACGGTCGCCGCCGCCGGGCCATCGCAGGCTGGCCCAGCTGGAGCCGAGGTCGCACAAGCCCCTCCTGTTACCAGGGAGTAGGGCCCACTAGCTTGCCATTGTCATCAGCGAGGCGTTGCCCCCGGCTGCGGTAGTATCGGTACTGACTGATTTCTCCAGCAGTGTCTGCAACAGCAAGGTGCGCGGCGAAACACAGCTTATCAATGGCAGTAGCGGCCCCGGCCGGCGTGCGAGGTGCCGTGCCACGGCCTGCAGGTGGCGGCTGCGGGCATGCACCAGCGCACCGTGCAGCTCCGCCGCCTGTAGCAGGTTGCCCGCTGCGGCCAGTGGCAGCAGTGTGAACAATGCTTCGGGCAGACCCGCGGCGCACATCAGTTGCGCCACGTCCCGCCACTGTGGCAGCTGTGCCTCGGCCGCCGCCGCGGTAACGCTGTTGCCGGCTGCGAGCGCTGATACTACTGCCATCAGGTATTCGCCATCGCTGCTGGGGTCGTCCATGAGCAGCATCAGGCAGCCGCGGGGCTCGTACTGCAACGTGTTGGACTCACCGGTGGGGCCGGGCAGCGCATGGGGCGCGGCCAACAGGCCGGTGGCGTGGCGCAGTTGCTCGCGTACCGCCGCCAGGGTTGTCTCCAGTGCCAGTGAACTGTCGCTGCCGGATTGACGGGCGTGGTTGGCGATAAACCGGCGCAGGACTGAAACCCGCTCTGCGACGCTGTGTGCTGCCCATTGGCGCTGTGCCCGGGCCGCCGCAGCCAGTGCCTGCGCAGCGGTTTCCCGGTCTTCCGGTGGCGGCAGTTCCTGCTGTCCCGCGGCGTTTTCGGCTTCCTCGCCGGTGGTGACCAGCCGGGTCAGATACTGCGGCCCTCCCGCCTTGGGCCCGGTGCCGGACAGGCCGCGGCCGCCGAAGGGCTGGACGCCGACGATGGCGCCAATCATGTTGCGGTTGACGTAGATGTTGCCCGCCTCGATGCGCGCCGCGGCCCGGTTGCAGCTGTCCTCGATGCGGCTGTGAATGCCGAAGGTGAGGCCGAAGCCGGTCTGGTTGATCTGCTCCAGGACCTCGTCAAAGGCTTCGGCGCGATAGCGGATCACATGCACGATGGGACCGAATACCTCCCGCTCCAGCAGGGACAGATTGCTGATCTCGTACAACCTCGGTGCGAAGAAGGTATGCTCCCCCGGCTCCGGTGTCTGGGCGCAGTAGAGCAGGCGCCCGGTGGCCTCCAGGTAGCGTACGTGATCCTCGAGGCTGGCGCGGGCGCGGGCATCGATCACCGGGCCGACATCGGTGGTCAGCGAGCACGGGTCACCCAGCGCCAGTTCCTGCATGGCGCCGATCGTCATCTCGATGACCTTGTCGGCGATATCTTCCTGCAGGAACAGTACCCGCAGCGCGGAACAGCGCTGGCCGGCGCTCTGGAAACCCGACGCCAGCACATCCCGCACCACCTGTTCCGGCAGCGCGGTGGAGTCGACCATCATGCAGTTCTGGCCGCCGGTCTCGGCCACCAGCGGTACCGGCGCATCGGCACGCTCGGCCAGGCGCTCGGCGATCCAGCGGCCGGTGTCGGTGGAGCCGGTGAACATCACCGCCTTGATGCGCGGATCCGGCACCAGTTGTTCACCCACCGCCCTGCCGGCGGCAACCAGCAGCGACATCACGCCGGTGGGAAAGCCGCAGTCCTGCATCAGTTCCGCGGTACGCAGCGCGATCAGGCTGGTCTGTTCCGCGGGCTTGGCCACCACCGTATTGCCGGCAGCCAGCGCGGCACTGACCTGGCCCAGAAAAATCGCCAGTGGGAAATTCCACGGGCTGATGCACAGGATCACGCCCCGGGGACGCAGTCGTTGGCCGGGAAAATCCGCCTCCTCGGCACGGGCCGCATAGTAGCGCAGGAAATCCACCGCCTCGCGCACTTCGGCGATGCCGTCGGGCACGGTCTTGCCGGCCTCCTTGCAGCACAGCGCGATCAACTCGTGGCGATGCTGCTCCAGCGCATCGGCCAGGCTTCGCAACAGTGCCGCGCGCTCTGCCACGGGCGTCTCCGTCCAGCCTGGAGCGGCCTGCTGCGCCGCCGCGACCGCGGCCTCGATGCCGGCGTGATCCGCCAGCGCGATATGGCCGATCACTTCCCGCTGGTCCGCCGGGTTGCGCACCGCCAGCGGCTCGCCGGGCAGCTCATGCTGCAGGGGCAGCTGCTGCAGCCAGGTCTCCATCGCCGTCCGGGCCTGCTCCAGGGTGCGCGGGTCGCTGAGGTCCATACCCCGGGAGTTGGGACGCTCCTCACCATACAGCCGGGCTGGCAATGGTATCAGCGGATTGGCACAGACAGACCAGCTGCGGACGGTTTCCACCGGGTCTTCCAGCAGTGCCTCCACCGGAATGTCCTCATCCACGATGTTGTTGACGAAGGAACTGTTGGCGCCGTTTTCGAGCAGGCGGCGCACCAGGTAGGCCAGCAGGTCGGCATGTACGCCGACTGGCGCATAGACGCGGCAGGGGACTTTCTCGCCCTCCACCACCTGGTCGTAGAGCGACTCCCCCATACCGTGCAGGCGCTGGAATTCATAGCCACTGCGGTCGCTGTCCATCTCCAGGATGGTGGCGACGGTGTAGGCGTTGTGAGTGGCGAACTGGGGATACAGGGAATCGCGGTAGGCCAGCAATTTGGCCGCACAGGCCTGGTAGGAGACGTCGGTAGCAGCCTTGCGGGTAAACACCGGATAATCGTCCTGGCCGTCCACCTGGGCCAGTTTGATCTCAGTGTCCCAGTAGGCCCCCTTGACCAGGCGCACCATTATCCGCCGGCCCACCTGCAGCGACAACGCCCGCAGCCATTCGATCACAAACAGGCTGCGCTTCTGGTAGGCCTGCACCGCGAGGCCGAAGCCCTGCCAGCCCTCCAGCGCCGGATCCGAGAATACCGCGGCGATCACATCCAGCGACAGCTCCAGCCGGTCGGCTTCCTCGGCATCGACGGTAAAACCGATATCCTGCTGCCTGGCCGCCAGCGCCAGTTGCAGCAGCCGTGGGGTCAGCTCCCTCATGACCCGCTCGCGCTGGGCGAATTCGTAGCGCGGGTGCAGCGCCGAGAGTTTGACCGAGATACCGGGGCTGGCCTCGGGGCCACGGCCGGCCGCGGCCTTGCCGATCACTTCGATCGCGTTGAGGTAACTGTCATAGTAGCGTTGCGCATCGGCCATCGTGCGGGCAGCTTCCCCCAGCATGTCATAGGAATAGCGGTAGCCCCGTTGCTCCACCGAGCGGGCCCGTTCCACGGCCTTGTCAATCGAGGTGCCCATCACGAACTGGGTGCCCATGATCTGCATCGCGTAGCGAACCGAGGCGCGGATTACCGGCTCACCCAGCCGCCCCATGGTCTTTTTCAGCAGGCCGAACTGGTGGGGATTGTCCTCTTCATTGTAATTGACCACCTTGCCGGTGAGCAGCAGGCCCCAGGCAGAGGCGTTGACGAACAGCGACTCGCTGTTGCCCAGGTGGGCGCTCCAGTTGCCATCCGCCAACTTGTCGCGAATCAGGCGATCCACGGTGAGCCGGTCCGGTACCCGCAGCAGGGCCTCGGCCAGGCACATCAACACTACGCCCTCTTCGGTGGACAGGGCGTACTCCTGCAGCAGGGCATCGACACCGCCCTTGCCGTGCTGCTCCCTGCGAATGGCAAGTACCAGGCTGCGGGCGCGTTCCCAGGCGCGGCTGCGGGCGGCGTGGCTGATGTCCGCGATGGGCAGCAGCAGGGCCAGCACCTCGGCCTCGTCCTTGCGGTAGAAGTCGCGCAGTTGCTGGCGAATGGGGTCGTCAGTGGCGAGGGAGTCAGAAAACAGCATGGCGGCACGCTCGGTCGGTTCAGGAAAGTAAATTCTAGCGAGCCGGAGGCAGAATGAGCTGGTTTTTTTGGACGGACTCGGAGAATATATTCTGGTTAAGCGAGCTTTTACAGAATTAAATTCCGGGATCGAAGATTATGAAGCAACAAAAACAGCAGGCACTGACATTGGACAGGACAGATTTGCTGATTCTGTCACTGTTGCAGCGCGATGGCAGGATGTCGAATGTGGCGCTGGCCCGCCAGGTAAACCTGAGTCCCAGTCCCTGTCTGGAGCGAGTGCGCCGGCTTGAGGCTGGCGGCCTGATCCAGGGTTATGGTGCCAGGCTCAACGCGGCCGCGCTGGGTTTCGGTACGACTGCGTTCATTCAGGTAACCCTGGATCGGACCACGGCCGAGGTATTTGACCGCTTTCGCGACCAGGTGGTACTGATCCCGGCGGTGGCGGAGTGTCACATGGTAGCTGGTGGCTTTGACTACCTGCTCAAATTACGGCTGGCGGACATGGAGGCCTACCGCGGTGTACTCGCGACTATCGTCGATCTGCCGGAGGTGGCCCAGACCCATACCTATGTAGTGATCGAAGCAATCAAACAGGACCTGGGCTTGCCGCTGACCGATTGAGCCGCCCGTTTGTCGGGATTGGCGACATGGTCTGGCTGCCGCAGTCACCGGCAGGCTGATGCCTGTTCAGGGAAGTGGTTCGAAACGGTTGGCCGCTACATTCTTGGTCACCTTGTCGGCATCGAACACCAACCCGTTCATCGCAATGTAGACCCCCGGCGGCTTGCTCTGGACTGCGCCGATTGCACAACCGATATTGAAGATGGCGTCGGAATGGGCAAAGGCCGCCGGCTGCAGCGCCCCGGTGAGCACGATGCACTTGCCCAGCACGCCGGCCAGCGCCCCGGCTGTGGCCACCATGCCGTCGGTGCCGTGGGTGATCAGTACGCATTCCTCACTGCAGCGTTCGGCGGCGGCGCGGATCCTGGCCCGGTCGGCCGCGGTCAGGTCCAGACTGTCCTTGCGCATGGCCGATTCCACCGAATATTCAAACCCGGCGCCCATTCGCTGCAGCAGCTCCCCTATGACGGGGTCGCCGATCTGGTAGTCGCTCTTGGCGTCGAAGTAGATCTTGTCGATGGTGCCACCGGTAGTGATGATATGCAGCTTCATTGTTCAGGTGTCGCCGGTCGGATGTGGCCGGCCAGTATAGCGGCTGGGTCCGGGACTGGGTACTCGGCCCGCAAAGCGGCGGCCGTTCGCAGGAACTTGCCGCCAATTGGGGTCTCAAACGTGGTAGAGGGGATCTCCCGAATCCGCGTCGGTAGCGTGGGCTTGTCGTATCCGCCTCCGTTATAATGTTTCCAATTCCAACACGAGACGCACAATGAGCTTTTACGAACGGCGGATCCCGCTCCATGATATCCACTGCCCCAGCCCCGCTGTCAGTCGCTGATCCTGCGAATGCTGTCGCTGCTGGGTCGTCGTTGGAGCCTGTGCCTGCTGCTGGTGGCGGGGGTGGTGCAGGCGAATCCAGTGCTGGAGTACAGGGTGGAAGGATTGGAGTCCCCCCTGCGCTCCAACGTCGAGGCCTGGCTCGGGCCCGCCCCGGAGACCGTGCCGGCGCGGGCCAACTTCATGGTGTCGGTGCGCGATCGCACTGAGCGCAGCTTGCAGGCACTGGGTTATTACCGGGCTGATATCGACCTGTCACTGGATCGCCAGCAGGATCCCTGGCAACTGCTGATTAACGTGGAGCCTGGCGAACCGGTACGTATCGAACAACTGCAGATACAGATCAGCGGCGCCGCGGTGGAGGATGAGGCCTTTGCCAGGCTGCTCGCTGACAAGCCGCTGCGGGAAGGCGATGTGCTGCATCACGGGCACTACGACGATTTCAAGTCCTCGCTCTTGAGCCTGGGTCAACGCCGGGGCTATTTCGACGCCGAATTGCTGCAGCACCGGGTCTCCGTGGAGCCGGTGGGCGCCACTGCCAAGGTCGAGCTGCACTATGCCAGCGGACCGCGCTACCGTATCGGAGAGATCACGGTGGATGACGCCGTGCTGTCCCGGGACATGCTCGCAACTCTGCAGCCTTTTGAAGCGGGCGATCCCTATGAACTCGGGCGCCTGCAGACGCTGCAGGCGCAACTGCAACGCACCGGCTACTTTTCCGGCATTACGGTCCGGCCACAGCTCGAACAGCGGGCCGACGGGAAGGTGCCGCTGCTGCTGGAACTCCACGCCGCCAAGCGCCACAGTTTTGATGTCGGCATCGGCTACAGCACCGATACCGAAGAGCGTCTCTCCCTGACCTGGCGTACACCCCGGATAAATCGTCACGGTCACAGCCAGGAGACCCGGCTGGAGTACTCGGCCATCAATCCCAGCGGCCGTGTCGCCTATAACATTCCGCTGACACACCCGCTGGACGATGTGTTGCAATTCAGCGCCCGGCTGGAGCAGAACGAGTTCGGTGACATGGACAGCCTGCAGCGGGAACTCATGGTGCGACGCGAGCGGCGCAGTGGCAACTGGATCCGCAGTTACCATGTGCGGGTGCTCGATGAGCAGTGGGACGCGGGCCCTATCCGCGATGATGAACGTTACCTGCTGCCGGGCCTGTCGCTGTCGCACAAATGGCGCGAGGGGCCGCTGGTCAATCCGCTGCGTGGTTTCAGCCAGTTTTACAGCCTTGAAGGGACATCCGGCAGCCTGGGCTCGGATATCGACATGCTGCGGGTCTATGGTCACTGGGTGTATGTCACGCCGCTGGGGGAGGGCCACCGCCTGGTGGCGCGCACCGAGGCGGGGGCCGCCTTCATTGGCGAGGGACAGCGGGACGCGCTGGCACCCTCGCTGAGCTTTTTTGCAGGCGGCTCCCAGAGTCTTCGCGGGTTCAGCTACCAGTCGATCGGCAACAGGACTACCCTGGAATTGGACGATGGCGAGCGGCGCGATTTTGTACTGGGTGGGGACCGCTTGCTGGCGGGCAGTCTGGAATACCAGTATAGATTCCTGCCCAACTGGCGGGCGGCGGTGTTTGCCGATGCCGGAGACGCCTTTGACGAGGGTGAGTTCGAGGCTCACTATGCGGCGGGTCTCGGCCTGCACTACCTGACACCGGTCGGAGCGATCAAGTTCGAACTGGCCCGCAGCCTGAGCGAAGATCAACCGGGCTGGGAAGTGCATATCAATATTGGAGCCGAGTTTTGAAGCGTTTCGCGCAGCTGGTTGTGGCAATGCTGCTGGTGGCAGTGGTACTGCTGGCGGCGGCGCCGTTTACCGCCCAGGGCACTCGCCTGTTGCTGGGACTGGTGCCGGCCTCCTCGCCGGTACAGCTGGATTATCACAGCGGCAGCTTGCTGGGAGAGCTGCGGTTGCGGAGCCTGCGGCTCGAGTTGGAGGCGCTCACCGTCGAGATCAATGACTGGCACAGCCAATTGCGCCCGGCATGTCTGTGGCAGAGCGAGTTCTGTATCGAGCAATTGCGCCTGGCTGCGGTCGCGGTGGTGCTGGTTGATGCCGACACCGAGGAGAACGAGGAGCTCAGCGAGGCTGGCGCCGATAAGATGCTGAGCCTGCCGTTCGGGCTGCGGGCGCCCTCGATACAGGTCGGGCAGCTGCAGTTGCAGTGGCCGGGAGGGCGCTGGCAACAGGGCAGATGCAGCTGGCACTGGCCGCCGCCGGTTCCACTGTGCGGCTGGAAAAGCTGCATATCGCCGGGCCAGAGCTGATACTGGAGGCCGCGGCAACGGATGATGAGGACAGCGGTCCCGAGCCGCTGGTGCTGCCAGAACTGTTCCTGCCCGTCGCACTGGTAATCGAAGACTTGCGTTTGCAGCAACCGCGCTGGCGTTTCGGTGAGCTCGAGCACCAACATGAATCACTGTCCCTGCGCGGCAGCTGGGAGGGCGGCAGCTGCAGCTGACGGCGTTGGATTTGGCCAGCGAAGGCTGGGGCTCCGTACAATTGCAGGGTGATCTGGAGCTGGGCGGCGCCTGGCCGCTGGCCCTGAAACTCGCGCTGGAGTTCGCCCGTCCCGAGCCGGTACCGGAAGTGCTGTGGGAGCGTAGCGTGTCGCTGCGCCTGGACGGTCAGGCGGACGAGCTCGAACTGTCCCTGGCCCTGCCCGGCACGCCGCGCGGTGAATTGCGCGCGCAGGTGGATCTGCTGGATCCCGGTTTGCCGTTCCAGCTCACGGCAATGCTGGCCGGTGAAGAGCCCCTGGCGTTGGCACAGATCCTGGGGCCGAACGAAGCGTTGCCGGAACTGGCATTGGCATTGCCATGGCAGTTGGACGCCCGTGGCAATCTGAGCGCCCAGTCCGTGGAAACGACGGCGACGGTGCTGGGAGCCGGGTACCAGGCGCTGCGGCTGGACGCGCAACTGTCCCATCACGATCAGCGCCTGCAGATCGTGCAGCTGCAACTGAGCGATGAGGCCAGCGACAGCCGCTTGCAAGTCGACGGCAGCGTCAGCTATGGCGCGGTAGTGAAAGGGGAATTGGCGCTGCAGTCCGCCGGCTTCGCGCTGCCGGAGCTGGGCGGCCCACTCAAGGGCCGGCTCGCGGGTGGCCTGTTGTTGGCCGGGCAATGGCACGATCAGGAGTGGCAGCTGGCGCTGGATGAAGTTGACATGGAGGGCGAGGTGAACGGATTGCCGGCCCAGGCCGATGGTGCCCTGCAGCTCAACAGCCAGGACTATGTGGCGGCGGGTGAGCTGCAGGTCGATATCAATGCTGCCGAGCTGGTCCTGAGCCGGGGCCAGGGCAGTGGCGGCACCGCTGCCCTGGCCCTGCGGGTCGAGGATCTGGCGCGCTGGCAGGCCGGCAGCCGCGGCCGGCTGGTGCTGGAGGGCGAGCTGCGGGAGCAGGCATCGACCCTGGATCTCAAGGGCTCGATTGACAATCTGAGCTGGAATGGGCTGACGGTCGATCAGGGCGAACTGCAGGGTGAACTGGCGCTGGCGCCGGCGGGAGCAATGGATGCCAGGCTGGAGCTGAAACAGCTGCGGCTCGGGGAGCTCTATCTTGAGCAGATGGCCCTGGTGGCAGGAGGGACGTATGAGGCGCCGAGTCTGGAACTGCGCAGCAGTGGCGATATCTCGGGCGTCATCCGGCTTGTGGCACGGCAACAGGATGATGCCTGGGTTGGGCAATTGGCGACTACCGGCATCGACACTCCGTTGGGGCCGCTGACGCTGGAGCAGGACGTGACGTTCAGGTATACGGACAGCAGTGTGCAGGTGGCGGCGCACTGCTGGCGCCTGCCGGAGAGCCGCCTGTGCAGTGAGGACTGGACCCTTGCCGCCAGCGGGGGCGGCAGCGCCCGGCTGGAGGGTGATCTGGCCCTGTTCGCGGCGCTGCTGCCGCAGGACCTGGATGTATCCGGCAGTCTTGCGGGACAGGTCAGTGCGCAATGGGCGCCGGCGACCGGTCTGCGCGCCAGTGTTAGCCTGGACAGCTTCGATGGGGAACTGACCCAGTTCTACCCCGAGGGCGAGTCGGCCAGCTTGCGCTGGGAGTCGGTGCAGGCCCGACTGGAACAGGGTAGCGAGGGATTGACCCTGAGCGCGACCGTGCAGCGCGAGCAGCAGACTGCGCTGCAACTTGATGTGCAGCTGCCGCCAGAGCGGGAGCAGGGGCTTGCGGGCAGCGTTGAGATCAATGAGTTTCAACTGGCGGTGTTGCGGCCATTCATACCCGACCTGGCGCGGCTCGAAGGCGTACTCGCCGGCCGGCTGCGCGTAGCCGGTACGCTGGACGCCCCAGAACTGTTTGGGCGGCTGCAACTGATCGCGGCTGAAGTCGGCCTCAACAGCAATCCCACAGAACTCACAGCGGTCGAACTGGTGCTGGATTTGAGTGGAGACCGTGCCGACCTTGAGGGCAGCGCCAATCTGGGTGGGGTGAGCTGGCATTGTCCGGCAGCGCGGAACTGCGCCCCGAACCCACGCTGGAGCTGCTGCTCAAGGGCGACAGCAACCGGCTGTTGTATCCCCCCAGCACCCGCCTGGTTGCCAGTCCCGACCTGCGTCTGCGAATCAGCGCCGGGCAGTTGGTATTGCGGGGGAAGTCGCGGTTGACTCAGGCCTGCTGGCTTACGAGCAGTTGCCGGCTGGCAGCGTGGCAGTGTCGCCGGATGTGGTGGAGGTCGACTACGACGGCAAGCCGCTGACCGCGGATGAAGCCATGGCTCTGGACGCGCAGTTGCGGGTGCGCATCAGGGACCGCTTCCGGGTCCAGGGAAAGGATCTGGAAGTGACGGTGGGCGGTGATCTGACACTGGAGCAGGCACCGGGGCGGCCGCTGCAGATATTCGGCAATCTCAATGTGATCGGCGGCGAGTTTCGTGCCTACGGCCAGCGCCTGCAGGTCAAGCAGGGCCGCATCTCCTTCACAGGTCTGCCTGAAAATCCAGAGCTCGACTTGCGCGCCGAGCGTGACATCCCGGCCGATGACGTGACCGCCGGGGTCGTGGTCACCGGCACCCTGGAGGAACCACGGCTGCGGGTCTATTCCGAGCCGGCCATGTCACAGACGGAGGCACTGTCATATCTGGTCCGGGGACGCGGACTGGACAGTGGCGCCGGAGCTGATGGTACCGCGATGGCCCTGTCCATGGGCACCGGCCTGGTAAACCAGAGCGCGGTAGTGGAAGAACTCAATCGCCTGCCGGGTCTGCGCAATGTGGAGTTCGGGACCTCGGGTACCGAAAATGAAACCGCGGCCACGGTCAGCGGTTATATCGGCGAGCGGATCTATGTCTCCTACGGCGTCGGGCTGTATGAACCGGTGAACGCCCTGACCGCGCGCCTGTACCTGCAGACGCGCCTGTGGCTGGAGGTGGTGAGCAGGCTGGAGAGCTCGGTAGACTTGTACTACAGCTTCGATATCGACTGAGACGTAATCGGCAGTTACCTTGGCGATTGAGTGTCTTTAATCCGGTCACTACTGCCGGACGGTACTTTCGAGACACGCCGTAGACCCATCCATGGGGGCTCGGATGCGACATCCATGTCGCATACGGTCTCGAAAGTACCGTCCGGCAGTAGTGCCCTCACACCGCAGCAGGCCTTAACTAAGCGCCATTTAGAGGCAGCCAGTCGCAAGTAAGTCCCATTCGACTGAAGCCTCGGTCTCAGCCGGCCTTGGGCAGGATATAGAGTTCTACCCGGCGGTTCTGCGCCCGGCCCTGCTCGGTGCTGTTGTCTGCGATCGGTTGATCGAAGCCCACGCCCTGCACCAGCAGCCGCGAGCGGTCGACATTGCGGGTGGCCAGATAGTCCGCCACGCTGCCCGCACGACGCTCGGACAGGGTCTGGTTGTGCTGGCGGCCGCCGGTATTGTCTGTATGGCCGGTTACCCGCAATGTCGTATCGGCATATTTGGCCAACACCTCGCCGACGGAGTTCAGGGCCGGGTAGAAGTCGCCGCGCAGATTGTATGAGTCGGTCTGGAAGGTGATGTTGCCCGGCATGATCAGGCGGATATTGTCGCCCTCGCGCGCCACCTGCACGCCGGTTCCCTGCAGTTGCTCGCGCAGTTTGGCTTCCTGCACGTCCATGTAGGCGCCGACGCCGGCGCCGACGATGCCACAACCCAGCGCGGCATTGCGGGCGTGTTTACTGGAGTCTATGGCCCCGGCCAGGCCGCAGACCGCGGCGGCCCCGGCGCCGTAGGTGGCGGCCTTGCTGGCCTGTTGCTGGCCGGTATAGGGATTGGTGGTACAGGCGGCGAGTAGGGTGACGGCGCCGATGGTGGCAGCGGTCTTGATATCCATGTGAAACTCCTGGTCGATGGGTGTAGCGGTGTGGCGTTCCGGCAAACAGCTTGTGATGTCTGACCCGGTCAGAGGGCTGTTGTTCAGCCTGATGCTGTTAACAATTGTAACCCGGGGCTGGCGCTGCGACAGCCGATTTTGTAACGTTGCCTGCCAACCCGGTGCTCAAACCACCGATTCTGGATTGTCAGCTGGTTTGAGTACCGACATCCCCGGCATGGAGACCACGATGTATAGCCCCTGCGAACCTGGCGCACTGCGCCGCTCTGCGGCTGCCGGCGGCAGGCGCTGATGGATCCGCTCACGCAGGGCGTGGTGGGTGCAATGTTGCCGCAGGCCAGTGCTGGCCGGCGCCAGGTGGTTGCGGCGGGCATACTCGGTGGACTGGCGGGCATGGCCCCCGACCTCGATGTACTGATCCGCTCCTCCAGCGACCCCCTGCTGTTTCTGGAGTATCACCGCCAGTTCACGCATTCACTGCTGTTCATTCCTGTCGGCAGCCTGCTTTGTGCGCTGCTGTTGTACCTGCCTATCGGCCGGCGCTGTGGCCTGAGCCTGCAGCGGACCTGGCTGTACTGCGCACTGGGCTATGCTACTCACGGTGTACTGGACACCTGCACCACCTACGGCACGCTGTTGTTGTGGCCTTTCAGCGACCAGAGGTTTGCCTGGAACACGATTTCGATCATCGACCCGTTGTTCACTCTGCCGCTGCTGGCACTGGTAGTGGCGGCCGCGCGTTCACGGCGCCCGCTACTGGCCCGGCTGGCACTGGTCTGGGCGCTGGCCTATCTGTCGCTGGGGCTGTGGCAACGCAACGTGGCCCAGGAGTTGGGGCAGGCGCTGGCAGCACAGCGCGGCCACCAGCCCCTGAAGCTGGAAGCCAAACCCAGCTTCGCCAATATCCTGGTGTGGAAAGTGGTGTATGAAAACGATGGCGTATTCTATGTGGATGCGGTGCGCAGCTGGCCTGAGCCGGTGATTTATCCGGGCAGCTCGATTGCCCGGCTGGATCCCGGGCGCGACTTGCCGTGGCTGGATCCGGCCAGCCAGCAGGCCTTCGACATCCAGCGTTTCAGCTGGTTCAGCAACGGCTACGTGGCACAGGACCCACAGCATCCCGAACGAATCATGGATGTGCGTTATTCGATGCTGCCCAATGAGATAGACCCGCTGTGGAGTATCGAGCTGCAGCCCGACGCGGGTCCACTGGCCCACGTCGATTATCTGGTTCACCGCGACAGTGGCGGTGGCCATCTGCAGCGGCTGTGGCAGATGCTGCGCGGGGAGGGTGACTCAGTCGGCGAGAGCCGCCCGGGCGGCGGCTAGCGCCGCGCCACTGTCGGTATTGCGGCCCTGGCGGGAAAGCGCAGTCGCCAGCGCGGTCAGGCACAGCCACACATTGGCCTCGCTGCAGGCATGGCCCATCAGGCCGATGCGCCAGGTCTTGCCGGCCAGCACCCCGAGGCCCGCGCCGATTTCCAGGTTGAAGTCCTGCAACAGGCTGGCGCGTACCGCTGCGTCATCGATACCGTCGGGAATTCTGACAGCGTTCAACTGCGGCAGACGCCAGTCAGCGGCCACCGCCATCTCCAGGCCCATGGCCTGCAATCCGGCCACCAGCGCCCGGTGCAACCGCGCGTGACGCCGATGGGCCGCCTCCAGGCCTTCCTCGCGCAGCATCAGCAGGGCCTCATGCAGGCCATAGAGGGCATTGATGGGCGCGGTGTGATGGTAGGCGCGCTTGCTGTCACCGCCCCAATAGCCCATCACCAGTTGCATGTCCAGGAACCAGCTCTGCACCTTGCCGGCACGGGCCTGGATCCGTTCCACCGCCCGTGGACTGAATGTGACCGGCGCCAGACCGGGTACGCAGGACAGGCATTTCTGGGTGCCGGCGTACACCGCATCCGCGCCCCAGGCATCGACCTGCAGCTCAATGCCGCCCAGTGAGGTAACCGCGTCGACGATGCTCAACGCACCGTGTTCCCGGGCCAGCGCGCAGAGACCGCGGGTATCGCTGCGCACACCGGTAGAGGTCTCGGCATGGACAAAAGCCAGCAGCGCAGCCTCGGGGTGCTGACGGAAGGCCTCGGCCACCTTGTCAAGGCTGACCGGCTGGCCCCAGTCATCTTCCACCATCACCGCGGTGGCGCCACAGCGCTCCACGTTTTCCTGCATGCGACCGCCGAACACGCCGTTGCGACAGACAATCACCGTATCGCCGGGCGAAACCAGATTGACAAAGCAGGCTTCCAGGCCCGCGGAGCCGGGGCGGAGATCGGCAGGGTCAGCGCGTTCTGGGTCTGGAACGCGTACTGCAGCAGGCTCTTGATCTCGTCCATCAGCTGGATAAACAGCGGGTCCAGATGGCCGATGGTGGGGCGCGCCAGCGCGCCCAGTACCCGGGAGGAGACATCGGACGGGCCCGGCCCCATCAGGGTGCGGTGGGGTGGGAAAAAACTCTGGGTCATGGCGTAGGGGTCTCGTCAGTAGTGAAATAGTGGAATGGATCCGCCGCGGGTGTCAGCTGTCCTGCTCCCGGCGCACCTTGGCCTGGGCGGCGGCAATGCGGGCGACCGGAACCCGGAACGGGCTACAGGAGACATAATCCAGACCCAGGTCGTGGCAGAACTGGATCGAGAGCGGATCGCCTCCGTGTTCGCCACAGATACCGTATTTGATGCCGGGCTTGCGGGCCCGGCTCTCGGTGACGGCAATTTCCATCAGCCGCCCCACCGCGCGGGTGTCCAGCGACACGAACGGGTCCTGTTCCACCAGCTTCTTTTCCAGATACTGGGGCAGGAACTTGCCCACATCATCGCGCGAAAACCCGTAAGTCATCTGGGTCAGATCGTTGGTACCGAAGCTCATGAATTCGACCTCGGCCGCCAGGCGGTCGGCACCCAGGGTTGCCCTGGGCGTCTCCATCATGGTGCCGATCTTGTACGGGATGGAGACATGTTTTTCCTGCATGACGGCCTGTATGCCGCGATCAATGATCTTGCTGATCAGGCGAATCTCGCGCACGTTGACCACCAGCGGAATCATGATTTCCGGATGTGGCCTGAGGCCCTCCTCGGTGGCGCGCACAGCGGCGCTGATAATCGCCTTGACCTGCATCTCGGTAATTTCAGGGTAGACGATGGACAGCCGGCAGCCGCGAAAGCCCAGCATCGGATTCACTTCCTGGAGGCTTTCAGTCATCTCGCGGATCGCGGCCACCGGTTTGCCGATGCGCTGTGACAGCGCTGCCATGTCATCTTCGGTATGGGGTAAAAATTCATGCAGCGGCGGGTCCAGCAGCCGCACCGTGACCGGCAGGCCGTTCATTACCCGGAACAACGCCAGCATGTCCTCCTCCTGGTAGGTCAGCAGTTGGTCCAGGTAGTGCTGCCGTTCCTCGCGGTTGGCTGCCAGGATCATGCCGCGCATCTGGTCGATGCGATCGGCCTCGAAGAACATGTGTTCGGTACGGCACAGGCCGATACCCTCGGCGCCCAGTTCCAGTGCCTTGGCGGCGTCTTCGGGGGTTTCGGCATTGGCCCGCACCTTGAGCCGGCGGTGCTTGTCGGCCCAGGACAGCAGGGTCTGGAAGTCATCGCTGCTGCTGGCCTCGGTCTTGGGAACATCCCCCAGCATGACTTCGCCGGCGGTGCCGTCGAGCGTGATCACGTCGCCGCGCCGCATCACCACGCCGGCATCGGTAGTCGCGGTACCCTCTGCGTAGTTGATCGTCAGCGCGCCGCAACCGGTGATTGCACATACGCCCATGCCGCGGGCGACGACCGCAGCGTGGGAGGTCATGCCGCCCAGTTCGGTGAGGATGCCGGCGGCGACCTTCATGCCGTGAATATCCTCCGGTGTGGTCTCTCGACGCACCAGGATTACGCTGTCACCGCCAGCCGCGACTTCTACCGCCTCTTCGGCGGAAAACACGATCCGGCCAGTGGCGCCGCCGGGACTGGCAGGCAGGCCGGTGGCGACGATCTCCGTCTTGCGGGCCGGGTCCACCATCGGGTGCAGAAACGACTCGACATGTTCGGGCGAGACGCGCATCAGCGCTTCTTTCTCGGTGATCAAACCTTCGCGCACCATGTCCACGGCAATTTTAACCGAGGCCCGACCGGTGCGCTTGCCGCTGCGGGTCTGCAGCATGTAGAGTCGGCCCTCCTGGACCGTGAACTCCAGGTCCTGCATGTCGCGGTAGTGGTGCTCCAGCAGCGCCTGGGTGGTGTAGAGCTCATCGTAGACGGCGGGCAGGCGTTCCTGCAGTGCGGATACCGGCAGCGGGGTGCGGGTGCCGGCCACTACATCCTCACCGGCGGCATTGAACAGGAATTCGCCGAAAAACAGCGGATCGCCATTGGAGGGGTTGCGGGTGAAGGCCACGCCGGAGCCGGAGGTGTCGCCAAAATTGCCGAACACCATCGCCTGCACAGTGACCGCGGTGCCCAGGGTTTCCGGAATGTTGTTCATCTCCCGGTAGACGTAGGCCCGCGGTGTATGCCAGGAAAGGAATACCGCCTCCACCGCCATTTTCAGCTGCTGGAACGGATCTTCGGGAAAATTGACCAGGCCCTTGTAGACGCGAATGATTTCCTGCCAGTCTTCGGCACTCATCTCGACATCATTCTGTTTGCCGTGAGCGGTCTTGTAGCGCTCGATTTCGTGTTCAAACTGCTCGCCGTCAATGCCCATCACCACGTCGGCAAACATCTGGATAAAACGCCGGTAGCAATCGTAGGCAAAGCGCGGGTTGCCGGTCTTGCGGGCCAGGCCGGCTGCAATATCGTCATTCAGGCCCAGATTGAGTACCGTGTTCATCATGCCGGGCATGGACACCGCGGCTCCCGAGCGCACCGAGAACAGCAGCGGATCGTCCGGGTCGCCAAAACGGGCATCCATCTGCTTTTCCACCAGGTCCAGCGCCACCCGGTACTCCTGTTCCAGCAGTGGCGGCAACTTGTTGCCGGCCTCGAAAAACTCCCGGCAGGTGGGTGCGGTGATGATGAAGCCGAAGGGCACAGGCAGCCCCAGGGTCGTCATTTCACAGAGATTGGCACCTTTGCCGCCGAGCAGATCGCGGTCATCCTTGCTGCCCTCGTTGAACAGGTATACGCGTTTGGCCATGGGTCCTCCGCCAAGTCTGGCATCTGGCTGAATTTGAACAGCGGGCGAGTATAGCGACAAATAACCGCGACCGGGAGGGGCCGGCACCTCTCAGGGTGGTGTTGCCGCAGATCCGGACTGGATCCGCTCACCTGCGGCCGGAGCCGGGCTCATGCCAGAGCATCCCGGATCAACGGCTGCGCCATCCGGCGGGAGGCAGCCGTCACAGGGCGGGCCTCACGGCCCGAGCGGTATAATTTGTCGGTAAAGAAGTGTTGGGCGCTGCTGTACCGGGTACGCTCTGGGTTACACTTGCGGGGTGGAAAAACCTGTTGTCATTACGTGCCTGTTCGCCGCCCTCGCGCTGTTGTGTGCCTGTGCCGGGCCACAACGCGCCCCGATCCGGGCCGCCCCCCACGCCGGCGTCGATTTCAGCGGCGCCTGGGCGCTGGACTACGGTCAGAGCGACAATATCCAGACCCGCCTCAATGGCCTGGTCAGGGAATTGCGGCGCGATGCGGAGCGCCGGGCGCAGGCTGGTGGCGAGCTGCGCAGCCCGGGAGCGGCGCTGATGGTCGGTGGCGGTGGCGGCACCGATTCCGGCGCCTCAGTGATAGGTCTGGCGCGAATGGCCGACCTGATTACCCAATCCCAAATGCTGGATATCGAGCAGACCCCGGCGCGAATCCGGGTGAAGCGGGAGGAGAGTTTCGCGTTGGGCTGCGATTTTCATGATGGGGTCTCCACAGTGGTAGAGACCCCGTTGGGCAGTGAGTTCTGTGGCTGGGACGGACACCAGCTGCTGTTTTCCATCGCCCTGCCGGAAGGTCTGTCGATCCGCCACCGGCTCACCCTGGGGCCCGATGGGCAGCGTCTGCAGATTGCCACCACGGTCATCTCCGATCGAGTGTCCTATCCCTTTACCCTGAACCGGGTCTACCAGCGAATGGAGGAGGGCGAGAGCGGCTACCGTTGCAAGCAAACCCTGACCAGAGGTCGCGTGTGCACTACCGAATCTTCCTGACAGTCTTCCCGATCACAGCATTGGCTGCACTGCTGCTGGTGCTCACCGGCTGCAGCGCTGGGCCGGCCCCGCGGGCCGTTGCCGAACCAGAGGAGACGCTGACCGAAAGCTGGCCTGCACCGGTCGGCCAGGTGGACCTGCAGCGCCTGCCACAGGCGCCCGAAGCTGCCCTGGACGTGGCTCTGGTGACTTTCGACCCGGGGCTGCCTGAAGAGCAGGCCGGGCTCAGCCGGCGGGGTATTTTCCCGGACATCCGGCGTGCCGAGGCTCGCTACCTGCCGGTACTGCTGCGTGAGCAACTGCAGCAGAGCAATGCCTGGGGCGCGGTGCGGGTGCTGCCGGAACCGCAGCAGGCCTCCGAATTACAGCTGCAGGGCCGCATTCTTCATTCCGATGGCCAGTTTCTGGTGCTGGAGATTAGGGCGCAGGACGCCAGCGGTCGGCTGTGGCTGGAACAGGTCTATGTCGATGAGACCAGTGAAGAGGACTACCCGGTAGTCGCTGGCGAGGACCCCTTTGCCGATCTACACCGGCGGATAGCCAATGACCTGCTGGAGTTCCAGCGCGGTCTCGGGCCGGCCGAATTGCAACGCATACGCCAGACAGCACTGTTGCGCCACGCCAGCGCGCTGGCTCCCGAGGCCTTTGCCGACTTCCTGCAAAAAGACCAGGCGGGGCGCTACCAGCTGTTGCGGCTGCCGGCGAAGGGAGATCCGATGCTGGCGCGGGTGGAGCGGTTGCGCAACCAGGAGTATCTGTTTATAGACACTGTGGATGAGCAGTACGTCGACCTGTACCGCGAGATGGCGCCCACTTACAACCTGTGGCGCCAGTACGGCCGCGAACAGGCTCTGTACAGGGACGACTACCAGCGCCGCCTGGCCCGGCGGGACAGCGCCGGCGCGCGCGGCACCTATGCGGCGATGGAGCAGACCTATAACGCCTTCAAGTGGAGCAAGATCCAGCAGCAGGACCTGGAGGAACTGGCCAGGGGCTTCAACAATGAGATACAGCCGACGGTGCTGGATGTAAGTGGCACCGTATTCCGGCTCAGCGGCAGCCTCGAAAGCCAGTACGATGAATGGCGGCAAATCCTGCGCGAAATTTTTGCACTCGAATCGGGCCTGGACTGAAGACGGCGATAGCTGGCAGGCCTATATTTTACTTTTAAAAGTGAACGCAATCAGTTGAAAAATATTAGTTATATAGAATCCGCCGGCCCATGGTTCGGCTGCGAAGATAGAGGCATCGACCGGGGTATGGTGTTCAAGACCGTATGCGACATGGATGTCGCATCCGAGCCCCCAGGGAAGGGTTCACGGCGTGTCTTGAACACCATACCCCGGTCGATGCCTCGGCGGTCGAAGTGCCGGCCTTCCGTCCGGCGATCCCGCCCCCGTCACCCAATGCTTTGCGAAAATATGGGACAGCCACGGTATTTTAATATACCTGCTGTCATATTCGAGCCCGGAGTCGGGCTGTGAAGCTGGCCGGGAATCAACAGTGGTTTGCCACCTGCCCGAAGGGCATGGAGGGCCTGCTGGCAGCCGAGCTATCGGCGCTGGGGGCCCAGCAAGCGCGCAAAACCGTGGCCGGCGTGTATTTCGAGGGCGCGCTGGTCACCGGCTACCGCGCCTGTCTGTGGTCGCGCCTGGCCAATCGCATTCTGCTGCCGCTGACCCGTTTTCCCGGGCAGGACGCGGATGCGCTGTATCAGGGCCTGCTCCAGGTTGACTGGGGTGCGATCATGCGTCCGGAGCAGACCTTCAGCATTGATTTCAGCGGCGAAAGCACAGCCATCCGCAATACCCAGTTCGGTGCCCAGCGCAGCAAGGATGCGATTGTCGACTGGTTCCAGCAGCGCTCAGGCCGGCGCCCATCGGTTGAGCGGCGCGACCCGGACCTGCGTTTCAACGTGCGGTTGAGCCGCCAGGGCATCATGCTGGCGCTGGACATGGCCGGCGGCAGCCTGCATCAGCGCGGCTACCGCTTGCAGGCCGGGGCGGCGCCGCTAAAGGAAAACCTGGCCGCGGCGATCCTGCTGCGGGCCGACTGGCCCGGCATGGCCGCCCGTGGCGGTGCGCTGATCGACCCGATGTGCGGCGCCGGGACGCTGTTGCTGGAAGGGGCGATGATGGCGGCGGATATTGCCCCCGGGTTGCAGCGCAGGCACTACGGTTTCGAGCGCTGGCAGGGGCACAACGCAGCCCAGTGGCAGGCTCTGGTCAGTGACGCCCGGGGCCGTGCCGAGCGCGGCCTGCGGGCAACGTTGCCAGAGATTCGCGGCTACGACGCAGACCCGCAGGTGGTGCGGCGAGCGCAGGAAAACATTGCCCGGGCGGGTCTCGAAACGGTTGTACGAGTCAGCTGCAAGCCTTTGTCTGAGCTGAAAAAACCCACCCACAAACCGTTGCCGCATGGCTTGCTGGTGTGCAATCCGCCCTACGGCGAGCGGCTGGGGGACAAGGCCAGCCTGCAGTATCTGTACCGCCAGTTGGGAGAAACCATGCTGCGGGAATTTGCCGGCTGGCAGGCGGCGGTGTTCACCGCGGACAGTGAACTGGGCCGGGCCACTGGCCTGCGCTCGCACAAACAGTACAAGCTCTGGAATGGTGCTTTGGCCAGCGCCGTGCTGTTGTTTGATCTGGACAACAACCGCCTCAGCGAACAGCATCCGGGCCCGGCTGCAGCGACTGCAACCGCAGCGGAGCCGGCCAGCGAGCCCCGGTTGAGCCCGGGGGCCGAGATGTTCGGGAACCGCCTACGCAAGAACCGGCGCCGCCTGGCGAGCTGGATCAAGCGCGAGGGCATCGACTGCTACCGGGTCTACGATGCGGACATGCCGGAATATGCGGTGGCGGTGGATATCTACGCGGGGCAGGTACATGTGGCCGAGTACCAGGCCCCGCGCGAGGTCGATCCCGAGGCCGCGGCCCAGCGCCTGGCCGAAGTCCGGGCAGCGTTGCCGCAGGCGTTGGCAGTGGCGCCCGACGCCGTGGTGTACAAGACCCGCCAGCGTCAGCGTGGCGACCAGCAGTATCGCAAACAGGCCGACAGTGGGGAGATGCTGACGGTGCAGGAGGGGCAGGCGCGGTTGCTGGTGAATCTGCGTGACTATCTCGATACCGGCCTGTTCCTGGATCACCGGCCGTTGCGCTTGCGGTTGGCGCGGGAAGCCAAGGGCAAGGATTTTCTCAACCTGTTCTGCTACACCGGCAGCGCGACCGTGCATGCAGCCCTGGGTGGGGCCCGCAGCACCACCAGTGTCGACCTCTCCAATACCTACCTGGGCTGGTTGCGCAAAAACCTGGCCCACAATGGCCTGGATGAAAGCCGCAACCGGGTGCTGCGCGCCGATTGTATGGAATGGCTGGGCAACTGCGAGCAGCAGTTTGACCTGGTGCTGCTGGACCCGCCGTCCTTCTCCAATTCGAAAAAGCTGAATGACTCCTTTGACGTGCAGCGTGATCACGCGGCGCTGCTGAATGCGGCGATGGCCGTGCTGCGCCCCGGGGGAGTATTGTACTTCTCCAATAACCGGCGCGGTTTCCGGCTGGACCCGTCGGTGCAGGAGACCTGGGAGTGCGTGGATATCAGTCGTGAAACCCTGGATCCGGACTTCCAGCGCAACCCGAGGGTCCATAGCTGTTGGCGCTGCACGGCTCGCGCTTGAGCATGACGCAGCAGGCATGGGCTTCACCGGGTAAGTATCCGCACACGGGGCTGGCGTAACACTGTCCACATTCCGAGGCTGCCCGCGGGACTCTGTGCTGATCGCTCCCTTTTTCAAGACTATACTTCAGGTATATATTTCAACTCATTGAGATATATTAAGAAAATGTCGATAAGAAGCGACTGCCTGAAGCGGACCGCAGCCGGGCTGACTGGCCCTGCCAGCTATTCCACCCAAGCTGTCCCCATAGTTATCCACAGATCGGCCTGTGGGTAACTCGTCTATCTGGCCACTTTCAGCCGCGGGCGGCATGCCGCTCCGAGCGCGGCAGGGTGCGGCTGACACCATCACACGGCTGTGTTCCAATGCGCTGCTGAGGGAAACCGGAGGTGCCGATGAAGTCCCTGTTGCTTGTCTATCACAGCCAGAGTGGCGCCAGCGCCGAGCTTGCCCGGGCCTGCGCAGCCGCCGCCGGGACGGTGACCGGCGTGCAGCTGCAGGTGCTCAGGGCCTGGGACGCCGGCAGCCGGGAATTACTGGCGGCCGACGGTCTGTTGCTGGTGGCCGCGGAGAACTCCGGCGCCCTGAGTGGAACGATGAAGGACTTTCTCGACCGCACCTTCTATCCGGTGGGTGCGCGCGGCCCGGTACTCCCATACGCCTTGCTGCTCAGTGCCGGCAATGACGGCCGTGGCGCTCGCCGCCAGGCGGAAACGATACTGTCCGGCTACCCGATGAAAAGGGCGCTGGAGACAGTGATCTGCCGCGGCGAGGTGACCGCCTCGCATCGGCAGCGGGCTGCGGAGTTGGGGGAAGCCTTTGCCACCGGGCTGGATATGGGCATTTTCTGACGGTAATCGCGCATCAGGGCCTGGCTGTGGCGAGTCCACCGCCGGAGGCCGGCCGGTCATCGGTCCTCGCCGCGTCGCCAAAGGCCTGCAGGATACCGATAAAGGCACTGGCGGCCCGCGACAGGCTGCGGCTGCGGTGGTAGACAATGCCCAGCGTGCGCTCGATCTCTGTTTCCCTGATTGCCAGCGCTACCAGCGAATCGTCCAGCATGCTGCGTGGCAGCACCGTCCAGCCCAGACCGACCGATGCCATCATGCGGATGGTTTCCAGATAGTTGGTGGCCATCGACACCTGCAGGTTCAGCGCGTGCTCCGCGAACAGCCGCTTCACGATCTGCCCGGTAAAGGTGTTGAGGCCCGGCAGGATGGCCGGGTGCCGCGCCAGCTCGGCCAGGGTGCAGGTTCCGCCCGCTGCCAGCGGGTGACCGCGCGCGATCATGAAGGCCAGCGGATCGTGCCACAGCGGCAGTGTGACCAGGTTGCTGTCATTGCCCGGGGCCAGGGTAACCAGTGCCAGCTCGGTCTTGCCCTGTGTGATCTGGTCGTAGGCCTGTTCCGAATCCTTGAACTCGATGTCGATCTGGACCTGGGGATGGGTCTCGCTGAAGGTGCTGAGCACCGGCGGCAATCGGTGCAGGCCGATGTGGTGACTGGTGGCGAGCCGCAGCCGCCCGCCGACCGCGCCCGACAGGTCCCGTACCGCCTGCTCGGCACTGCGCAGCTGCTGCACGATCGCCTTGGCGTGGGGCAGCAGGGCCAGGCCGGCCTCGGTGGGGGTGACACTGCGGCCAATACGGTCGAACAGCTCGCAGCCCAGTTGCTGTTCCAGCAGTGCAACCCGTTTGCTGACCGCCGGTTGGGTCAGGTGCAGCCGCTCGGCGGCGAGAGAGAACGAGCCCTGCTCCGCGACCAGCAGGAAGGCACGCAAATTCTGGATGTCCACGCTTGTCGGTGCTCCGGGTGATTGAATTCCTAGTGTATTCCTAAATAGAATGCTTTGAATAAAAATAATAAATTTGAGTTATCAAATGGTCAAGTCTACCATTCCCTGCCTGGCAACCTGATACGAGGGATACCCATGTCCGGGCTGACACTGTATGACAAACTCTGGCGCAATCATCTGGTCGAGCAGCGTGACGATGGCTCCGCCCTGATCTATATCGATCGACACCTGATTCACGAAGTGACTTCGCCGCAGGCCTTCGAGGGCCTGCGGCTGGCCGGACGCAAGCCCTGGCGGCTGGACGCCAACCTCGCGGTGCCGGATCACAACGTCCCCACCTCCGCCGAAGAGCGCGCCGGCGGCGTGGCCGGCATCCTGGACGCGGTCTCCCGGCTGCAGGTGCAGACCCTGGATGACAACTGCCTGGCATTCGATATCACCGAGATTCCGATCAATGATCGCCGCCAGGGCATTGTCCATGTGGTGGGCCCGGAGCAGGGGGCGACCCTGCCCGGCATGACCGTGGTCTGCGGCGATTCCCACACCTCTACGCACGGCGCCTTCGGTGCGCTGGCTCATGGCATCGGTACCTCGGAGGTGGAGCATGTGCTGGCCACCCAGTGTCTGATCCAGAAAAAGATGAAGAACATGCTGGTGCGCATCGATGGCCAGCTGCAGCCCGGTGTCACGGCCAAGGATGCTGCGCTGGCGGTGATCGGCGAGATCGGCACCGCCGGCGGTACCGGCTACGCCATCGAGTTCGGCGGCGAGGTGGTGCGCGCCATGACCATGGAGGGGCGCATGACCATGTGCAACATGTCGATCGAGGCGGGCGCCCGGATGGGCATGATCGCGGTGGACCAGACCACACTGGACTACGTGCGCGGGCGTACCTACGCCCCGACGGGCGAACTCTGGGACGCGGCCGTGGCTGCCTGGCGCGACCTGCACAGCGACGCCGATGCGGTGTTCGACCGGGTACTGGAGCTGCGCGGTGAAGACATCAAGCCCCAGGTGACCTGGGGCACCTCGCCGGAGATGGTACTGCCGGTGGACGGGGTGCTGCCCGACCCGGCCGCGATCGACAATCCCTCGCGCCGCGAGGCCACCAGCCGGGCGCTGGAATACATGGGGCTGCGCCCGGGCATGGCGATCACCGACATCCGGCCGGACCGCGTCTTCATCGGCTCCTGTACCAATTCCCGGATCGAGGACCTGCGGGCCGCGGCGGGGGTGGTGCGGGGCCGGCATATCGCGGCCAGTATCAAGCAGGCACTGGTCGTGCCCGGCTCCGGCGAGGTCAAGGCCCAGGCCGAGGCCGAGGGGCTGGACCAGGTGTTCCTGGCCGCCGGCATGGAGTGGCGCGAGCCCGGCTGTTCCATGTGCCTGGCGATGAATGCCGATAAACTCGGCCCGGGCGAGCATTGCGCCTCCACCTCGAACCGCAATTTCGAGGGACGCCAGGGCTTCGGTGGGCGCACCCATCTGGTGAGCCCGACGATGGCCGCGGCCGCTGCGATTGCCGGCCATTTCGTCGATATACGTACTGTGCAGGAGCTGTGAGATGAGAAGTTTTACCGTACTTGACGGCCTGGTCGCGCCGCTGGACCGCGCCAATGTCGACACCGACCTGATCATTCCCAAGCAGTTTCTGAAATCCATCAAGCGCAGCGGTTTCGGCCCCAACCTGTTCGACCAGCTGCGCTATCTGGATGAGGGCGAGCCGGGCGTGGATTGCGCCGGGCGCCCGTTGAATCCGGAATTCCCGCTCAACCAGGCCCGCTACCAGGGCGCCTCCATCCTGCTGACGCGGGAGAACTTCGGCTGCGGCTCCAGCCGCGAACACGCGCCCTGGGCGCTGGAAGACTACGGCTTTCGCTGTATCGTCGCGCCCAGCTTCGCCGACATTTTCTACAACAACTGCTTCAAGAACGGCATCCTGCCAGTGGCGCTGGAGGCAGAGGTGGTCGAGGACCTGTTCCGCCAGCTCTATGCCGCCGAGGGCTACCGGTTGCAGGTCGACCTGGAACAGCAGCAACTGCGGACTCCCGGCGGTGCCGTGTTCGATTTCGAGGTGGACGATTTTCGCAAGCACTGCCTGCTCAAGGGGTTGGACGATATCGGCGTCACGCTGGAGAGCGCCGAGGCCATCAGCCGCTTCGAGGCGCAGTGGCGCCAGCGCTCGCCCTGGCTGTTTGGCAGCATGACACGGGAGGCCGGTTGAGATGGGCAAGCGTATTCTGGTATTGCCGGGGGATGGTATCGGTCCCGAGATCATGGCCGAGGCGGTGCGGGTACTGGAGGTGGTGGACCGGCGCTTCGGCCTCGACCTGAGTCTGGACCGGGGTCTGCTGGGCGGCGCCGCACTGGATGTGCACGGGGAGCCGCTGCCGGCGGCAACCCTGGCCCAGGCGCGGGCCGCCGATGCGATCCTGCTGGGCGCGGTGGGCGGGCCGAAATGGGATCCAGTGGAGCGGCATCTGCGCCCGGAGCGGGGCCTGCTGGGACTGCGCTCGGAACTGTGCCTGTTCGGCAATCTGCGGCCTGCGATCCTGTATCCGCAGCTCGCCGATGCCTCCAGCCTCAAGCCGGAGGTCGTGGCCGGGCTGGATATCCTGATCGTGCGGGAGCTGACCGGTGGCATCTATTTTGGCGAACCCCGGGGTATCCGTACGCTGGACAATGGCGAGCGGCAGGGCTTCAATACCTATGTCTACAGCGAGTCGGAAATCCGCCGTATTGGCCGTCTCGCCTTCGATCTGGCCCGCCGGCGCGACCGGCGCGTGTGCTCGGTGGACAAGAGCAACGTGCTGGAGGTCACCGTGCTCTGGCGCGAGGTCATGGAGGAGGTGGCGCGGGACTACCCAGACGTCAGCCTCAGCCACATGTATGTGGACAACGCCGCCATGCAACTGGTGCGGGCACCCAGGCAATTTGATGTAATGGTGACCGGCAACATGTTCGGCGACATCCTGTCGGACGCGGCGGCAATGCTGACCGGCTCCATCGGTATGTTACCCTCTGCCTCATTGGATGAGAATGGCAGGGGCATGTACGAGCCATGCCACGGCTCGGCACCGGATATCGCAGGGCAGGGCAAAGCCAACCCGCTGGCCACCATCCTGTCGGTGGCGATGATGCTGCGCTACACCCTGGCCTGTCCCGAGGCTGCCGCCGCGATAGAGCAGGCGGTGGGCGATGTGCTGGACCGGGGCCTGCGCACCGCCGACATCGCCGGCAGCGATGGCGCCGCAGTCTCTACCAGCGCGATGGGCGATGCGGTGGTCGCCGCGTTGCGCGCCTGAGGCGGGTGCCAGAGGATTAACAGTCATTTGTAGAGAATTATAGAGGAATTGATATGGCAGATTCATATGACGTAGCCGTCGTGGGCGCTACCGGTGCGGTGGGCGAAACCATGATGGCTATCCTGGAGGAGCGCGACTTTCCGGTGCGCAATCTCTACCCGCTGGCCAGTTCCCGTTCCGCTGGCAAGACTGTCAGCTTCAAGGGCAAACAGGTCATGGTGACGGATCTGGCGGAATTCGATTTCAGCCAGGTCCAGATCGGGCTGTTTTCCGCCGGCGGCAGCATTTCCGCGGAGTTTGCGCCCAAGGCTGCCGCCGCGGGCTGCGTGGTCATCGACAACACCTCCCATTTCCGCCGCGACGAGGACATCCCGCTGGTGATTCCGGAGGTCAATCCCGAGGCACTGGCGCGTTACACGGTGCGCAACATCATCGCCAACCCCAACTGTTCCACCATCCAGATGCTGGTGGCGCTGAAGCCGATCTACGACGCGGTGGGTATCGAGCGCGTCAATGTCTGCACCTACCAGGCGGTCTCCGGTACCGGCAAGGAGGCGATCGAGGAACTGGCGGCGCAGACTGCACGCCTGCTCAATGGCCAGGAGATCAGCTGCGAGGTTTATCCGAAGCAGATCGCGTTCAACGCGTTGCCCCATATCGACACTTTCCAGGACAACGGCTACACCCGGGAAGAGATGAAAATGGTCTGGGAGACGCAGAAAATACTTGGCGACAGCAGTATCCGGGTCAATCCCACCTGCGTCCGCGTACCGGTATTCTTCGGTCATTCCGAGGCCGTGCATATCGAAACCGTGGACAAGCTGTCGGCCGATGAAGCCCGTAAACTGCTGTCCGCCTTTCCGGGCATCACGGTAATGGATGAGCGCCGGGATGGCGGTTATCCCACTGCCGTTACCGACGCGACGGGCCACGACCCCGTGTTTGTCGGGCGCATCCGCGAGGACATCTCTCACCCCCGGGGCCTGGATATGTGGATCGTGTCGGACAATGTGCGCAAGGGGGCTGCCCTGAACAGTGTCCAGATCGCCGAGAGCCTGATCCGCACTTATCTTGATTAAAACCTTGTGTTACAACATACTTGCGGTATCTTCAGTGGCGCCTGAAGGCTGTTCCCTGCTATTTGGCGCCGCTTCGCCTGTATGGGCCAGATCCGAGAACCCGAAGAGGTTTCCAAGCGGGTCGTGCAAGCTGCTGAAGCCAGACAGCTGGAGCCCGGGGGACCCGCATGAGGGATGTCAGCGGACGAATAACAAGGCGTGGTTATGGCTCACAAGCATAGATTGGCAGTGGCACTGGTTTCCCTTTGCTGCCTGCAGGCAGCCTCGGCATGGGGGCTGGGCCTGGGCAATCTCACGCTGGAGTCCTTCCTCAACGAACCCCTGCGGGCCCGCGTCAATCTGCTTGACGTCAACGACCTGGGCGAAGACCAGATTCGCATCCGCCTCGCCACCAGCGAAGATTTCGACCGGATGGGCGTCGATCGTGCCTATTTCCTTACCAGCATAAAATTCGACGTCGAGATCGACAGCGACGGCCGCGGCTACATTCTGCTGACCTCGGATGAGCCGGTACTGGAACCCTATCTCGACTTTATCGTCGAGGCACGCTGGCCGTCTGGCCGTCTGCTACGGAACTACACTGTACTGGTTGACCCACCGGCCTTCGATGATCGTTCGCCGGTGGTATCTGCCTCCCGGCAGGTGACGGACACGCAGGCGGAATCCGAATCCGAATCACCGGCCGCCACTTCCACCGGCACCGAAGTCCGAAGCAGTGGTGACGAAGTCGACTTGCGCGAGTCCGGGCTTGCCCCCGGGGCCATGCCCGAGCGCAGTTACGGCGCGGAGGCTGCGGCCGAGCCGCAACCCGGTTCCCGCTACATGATACGGCGCGATGAAACGCTCTGGACCATTGCCCAGCGGGCCCGGCCGGAAGGCGCGACGGTCCAGCAGACGATGCTGGATATCCAGCGGTTGAATCCGGACGCTTTCATCGACGGCAATATAAACCAGATCAAGGCTGGCTATATCGTCTACCTGCCCGCCTCGGGCGAAATCAGTTCCGAGGACGTGGCTGCGGCACTGGCGCAGGTCCAGCAGCAGAATGCAGACTGGCGCGAAGGTCGGCCTGGCAGCAGTGCTGCGGGGCCGGCGCTGCGGGTGTCTGCGGGGGCGGCTGAGCCGGCTGCTGGCGCCGGTACGGAAGCCGGTTCCGCTGCTGCCGATTCTGCTGCCGGCCCGGCGGATACGGACGCGGCAGATACGGATACTGCGGCCTCCGCCGTCGATACTGCCGCCGTGCTCGAGGATCTGGAACGGTCCCAGCGCGAGCGCGATGAGCTGGGCCAGCGCCTGGCAGCGATCAGCGAGCGGCTGGAAACCCTGGAGCGGATAGTCGAGCTGAAGGACTCCCAGATCGCGGCCCTGCAGCAGGCACTCGACGAAGCCTCGGCAACTGCTGACGCTGCGACCTCCGGGCAGGCGCCCGCGCAACAGCAGGCACAGGACAGGGAAGCGCCGGTAGCGGCGGAGCCCGCCGCGCCCGCTGCCGCTGCACCCCGCGAGGAACCGCCACCGCCACAGGAGTCGGGCAGCTGGTTGTACATTCTGGCGGCGGCCGTGATGGCGGGTTTGCTGGCACTCCTCTTCTGGCGCCGGCGCAAGCAGCATGAGGAGGACATGGCCGCCGAAGACGGGGACATTCCGCTGGCTGCAGCGCCGATGCCTGCCAATCGCAAGCCACCCGATGCCTTCGCCGGGGTGCAGTTGCAGGATCAGGCGCTGGAAGTGGATCACAGCGAGGAGCTGACCTCGCGGGAGCCACAGTCCATCAAGGAACCCCCGGCGGCGACTGCCGCTTCCCAGCGCGGCTACGGTGAACGCAAGTACGATCAGTATGCCTCCGATGTCGATGCCGGCGATGCGCTGGCAGAGGCCGACATCTATATTGCCTACGGGCGCTTTCCCCAGGCGATGGAACTGTTGCGCAAGGCAGTCGCCGCTGACCCCGACAACACGGCCTATCGAATGAAGCTGCTCGAGCTGGCGGTTGAAACCGGGGAGCACAATGAAGCCAGCGAACAGTTTGCGCAATTGCAGCGCATCGGCGATGACCACATCGTGGCCAGGGCCCAGGCTCTGATGTCGGGTGTCGGCGGCGGCTTCGCCGGCACCGGCGGTGCCAGCCCGGCATCCCCCGAGACGGACAGTTATCCGGACCGCTCCGGTGCCGTTGATGAGGGCGAGCAGGTGGGTTCGGGCCCGGCCGCCGACATCCCGTCTGTCCCCGGGCCGGAGCCCGCGGAGGCTTCGGAGCTACCCGATCTGTCATCCCCCCGGACGAGCTGTCCCCGTCGGCCGATTTGTCCGCACCGTCTGAGCTGGCGCCGCCTGCTGATCTTGCTGATTACGACGGTAATCTGAGCGATTTGGGCGAGACCGGCGAAATTGAGCCCGAAGCGGACTATGACCTGTCCGAAGCGCTGGCGGACCTGCAGCCACGCGCGGGCGATGCTCGGGACGAACTGGTTGCGCCCGTCGATGAGTCGCTTGAGTCAGACTTCCTCGATCTGGAAATCGAGGACAGTCCGGTCGAGGAGCTCGATGTCTCAACCGAGTTCGAGCGTGGCGAGAACGGCAGCAGCCACTACAGTGACGACGACTTTGTGTTCGCCGACGACGGTGATCCGTTGTCTACCAAGCTGGACCTGGCGCGGGCCTATATCGATATGGGTGACCAGGACGGTGCCCGCGAAATTCTTGAGGAAGTGGCCGCCGAGGGCTCGGACGAGCAGCAGACAGAAGCCCGCACACTGATGGATCGCCTTGTCTGATACGTTCCGGTTTCCGTTTTCCCCCGATCCGCTGCCCGCCGGTACCCGTATAGCCTGCCGTATCGAGTACGATGGCAGTTGCTTCAATGGTTGGCAGAGCCAGCCCCATCCCGGTACCGTCACGGTGCAGCAAACTCTGGAGCGGGCCATCTCTGCGGTGGCGGCCGCTCCGGTACGGGTGCATTGTGCGGGCCGTACCGATACCGGGGTACACGGTCATGCCCAGATCGTTCACTTCGATGCCCCCACCGTGCGCAGCTGCAAGGCCTGGGTGCTGGGCGTCAATGCGGAACTTCCCGCCGCCGTCAGGGTGCACTGGGCATTGCCGGTAGCGGCCGATTTCCACGCCCGCTTTTCGGCGCTGTCGCGCCGCTACCGCTATCTGATTGCCAACACGCCGGTGCGGCCGGCTCTGATGGGCCGGCAGCTGAGTTGGTACCGCCGCCCATTGGACGCTGCGCGGATGCACATAGCCGCCCAGGCGTTGTTGGGAGAGCAGGATTTCAGCGCCTTCAGGGCCGCCTCCTGCCAGTCGGAGTCGCCCAATCGCCACGTCTCGGCGCTGTCGGTGTGGCGTCGCGGCGAACTGGTGATTATTGACATTGAGGCCAATGCGTTTCTGCATCATATGGTGCGCAACATCGCCGGCAGCCTGATGGCGGTAGGTGATGGCAGGCGGGAGCCGGACTGGATCGGCCAGCTGCTGGCGGGCAGGGACCGGGCGCTGGCGGCGGACACTGCCGCGCCCGATGGATTGTATCTGGTGGATGTCGCGTATCCCCCGCACTACGGCTTGCCGCCCACGCCGGAGGGGCCGCTTCTGCTGGCGCTTTGAAGACATCGCCGCACTCCCTCTGCTATGATCGCGGCCTCATTTGTCAGCCGTAAAGTCACCGTGTCGCGAACTCTGATCAAGATTTGTGGAATCACCTCTGCCGATGATGCACTGGCGGCCTGCAACGCGGGCGCCGACGCACTGGGCCTGGTGTTCTACGAGCCCAGCCCGCGAGGCATTCGGGTTCAACAGGCGCGGGACATCGTCGCTGCGATTCCTCCTTTTGTCACGGTTGTGGCCCTGTTCGTCGATGAATCGGCAGCGGTCATCGACCGCATTCTCGAGCAGGTGGCCGTGGACTGCATTCAGTTTCACGGCAGCGAATCGGCGGCTTTTTGTGAACAGTTCGGGCGGCCCTACCTGAAGGCACTGCGGGTCCGCCCCGGCCAGGATATCGCCGCTGCCTGTCAACGCTACCCCGGCGCCCGTGCCGTGCTGCTCGATAGCTGGCAACCCGATCTGCCCGGTGGTACCGGCACGACCTTTGACTGGGGGCTGGCGCCCGCCCGGCTGGCGCGGCCGCTGGTGTTGGCGGGCGGCCTCAACGACAGCAATGTCGGCGCCGCCATCCGGGCGCTGGCACCCGCCGGCGTCGATGTGAGCGGGGGCGTGGAGCGTGCGCCGGGACAAAAGGACATACCGAAAATGAGCCGATTTATCGCCGCTGTGCGCGCGGCCGATCTGAGCGATGGAGCAGTGCAATGAACACGGAAACAACGAGCAGGAGCTACGCCTCGGTGCCCGACGCCGATGGCCGCTTCGGACCCTACGGCGGCAAGTTTGTCGCCGAGACCCTGATGGCCGCGCTGGTGGAGCTGGAGGCGGTGTATCGCCAACTGGCGCAGGACCCGGCATTCCAGCGGGAGCTGGACGATGACCTGGCCCACTTCGTCGGGCGTCCCTCGCCGCTGTATGAGGCGCGGCGCTGGTCGGACCGGGTTGGCGGCGCCAGGATTCATCTCAAGCGTGAAGACCTGAACCATACCGGTGCCCACAAGGTCAACAACACGGTCGGTCAGGCCCTGCTCGCCAAGCACATGGGCAAGCGTCGCGTGATCGCCGAGACCGGGGCCGGTCAGCATGGCGTCGCGACGGCCACCATCGCCGCGCGCCTGGGACTGGAGTGCCACGTTTTCATGGGCGAGGAGGATGTACGCCGGCAGGCGCTCAATGTCTACCGGATGAAGTTGCTGGGCGCCACGGTAGTGCCGGTCAGTTCGGGTTCCCGGACCCTGAAGGATGCAATGAACGAGGCCATGCGCGACTGGGTTACCAATGTCGACGATACCTTCTACATTATCGGCACGGTCGCGGGCCCGCACCCCTACCCGATGCTGGTGCGCGACTTTCAGTGTGTCATAGGCCGTGAGGCGCGCAGCCAGTGTCTGCAACAGATCGGGCGCCTGCCCGATGCCCTGGTGGCCTGTGTCGGTGGTGGTTCCAACGCGATCGGCCTGTTTCATCCCTTCCTCGAGGACGACTCGGTGGCGATGTATGGGGTCGAGGCGGGCGGCCGCGGAATAGCCACGGGTGAGCACGCGGCGCCGCTGAACGCGGGCAGTGCCGGTGTGCTGCACGGCAATCGCACCTATCTGATGCAGGATGCGGACGGTCAGATTCTGCATACCCATTCGGTATCGGCCGGTCTGGACTACCCCGGGGTCGGGCCGGAGCACGCCTGGCTCAAGGATATCGGCCGGGTGCAGTACGTGACTGCCGACGATGAAGAAGCGCTGCAGGCCTTCCACTCCCTCACTCGCACCGAAGGAATCATGCCTGCGCTGGAGAGCAGTCACGCGCTGGCCCATGCCGAAAAACTCGCGGCCAGCATGAGTCCGGAGCAGCATATCGTGGTCAATCTGTCGGGGCGGGGCGACAAGGATATTCATACCGTGGCCGAACAGGCCGGCATTGACTTCCGGGAGAACAGCCAGTGAGCAGCAGGATAGCAGGACGTTTCCGGCAACTGACAGAACAGGGCCGCAAGGCGCTGATACCCTACATTGTCGCCGGTGACCCTTCGAGCAGCGCGACAGTGCCGCTGATGCATGCACTGGTGGCTGGCGGTGCCGACATCATCGAGCTGGGGGTGCCGTTTTCGGACCCGATGGCGGAGGGCCCGGTTATCCAGCAGGCCCATGAGCGCGCGCTCGCCAACGGTACCCGGCTGCAGGACGTACTGGCCATGGTCGAGGCGTTCAGGCGCGATGACGACGCCACGCCAGTGCTGCTGATGGGCTACGCCAACCCGGTTGAACGTATGGGCTACACCCGCTTTGCCGATCGGGCTGCCGCTGCCGGTGTCGATGCATTGCTGACGGTGGATATCCCGCCGGAGGAAGTCGGGGCGATCAATACCGAGCTGCGCCGCGTGGGGATGGACAATATCTTCCTGGTGGCACCGACCACGCCCGATGCGCGGATCAAGAGCATCGCCGACCAGGCCAGCGGTTTCATCTACTACGTGGCCCTCAAGGGTGTCACTGGTGCCGCCCATATCGACGCGGCGGATGTGGAGCAGCATCTGGCGCAGATCCGGCGCCATACGGCACTGCCGCTGGCGGTGGGTTTCGGGATCAGGGATGCGGCTTCGGCGGCGCGCGTGGGTGGCGCTGCAGACGGCGTGGTGGTGGGCAGCGCGCTGGTGGACTGCCTGGCCGGCATCAGTGCCGACGGCGGTGACGAGGCGGCCCTGCGCGGTGCCGCGACCAGGCTGCTGGCATCGATTCGGGCGGGGCTGGACGGCATCGCGCCGTAGCTGTCAGAGGGTGCCGCGGCAATATCATCCGGCAGGGTACTAGTTGCCGTTGCGGACGTTTATAATGGCCGCATGTTATGGGAGAAACCATGAGTTGGATTGACAAGATCTTGCCATCCGGCGTGCGTAAGGAAGAGGGCGAAAAGCGCTCCAACGTACCTGAAGGGTTATGGAAGAAATGCGTCAAGTGCGATGCGGTGCTGTATCGGCCGGATGTCGAGCGCAATGACGACGTCTGTCCCAAATGTGACCACCACATGCGCATCGGCGCCCGTCGCAGACTGGACATCTTCCTGGATGCAGATGGCCGCGAGGAAATCCTGGCCGAGATAGAACCGGTTGACCGGCTCAAGTTTCGCGACAAGAAGCGCTACCGGGACCGGCTTTCGGCAGCGCAAAAAACAACCGGCGAAAAGGACGCGCTGGTGGCGATGCGGGGCCAACTGCAGGGCTTGCCAGTGGTCTGTGTGGCCTTCGAGTTTGCCTTTCACGGTGGCTCCATGGGTTATGCGGTCGGCGAGAAATTCACCCGGGCGGCACAGCTGGCGCTGCGGGAAGGCATTCCATTGGTCTGCTTCTCCGCCTCCGGTGGTGCCCGCATGCAGGAGGCGCTGATCTCGCTGATGCAGATGGCGAAGACCAGCGCCGTGATCGAGCGCATGAAGGTCGCCGGCATCCCCTATATTTCGGTGATGACCGACCCGATCTACGGTGGCGTGTCCGCGTCGCTGGCGCTGCTGGGCGACATCAATGTCGCCGAGCCTGACGCCCGCGCCGGCTTTGCCGGTCCCAACATCATCGAACAGACGATTCGCCAGAAGCTGCCCAAGGGTTTTCAGCGCAGTGAATTCCTGTTGGAGCATGGCGCTATCGACATGATTGTGCACCGCAACGAGATGCGCGATACGCTGGCCCGCCTGCTGTCCAAAATGACCGGAGCGCTTGTGACCGGGGACCCCGAGCCGGAAGACGCCAGTGATGACAGTGACCCCAGCGAAGAAGAGGAGCCAGTCGAATTCACCCCCGACGAACAGGATGACTGAGCAGTCGCTCGCCGCCTGGCTGGCACGTCTCGAAAGCCTGCATCCCCGGGAGATAGAACTTGGCCTGGACAGGGTCTCGGAAGTGGCGCGCCGTCTGGAACTGCTGCCGGTGCAGGTGCCGGTAATAACTGTCGCGGG
This sequence comes from Kineobactrum salinum, assembly GCF_010669285.1. Taxonomy (GTDB): domain Bacteria; phylum Pseudomonadota; class Gammaproteobacteria; order Pseudomonadales; family Halieaceae; genus Kineobactrum; species Kineobactrum salinum. The sequence goes on from NZ_CP048711.1 coordinate 4,414,204, forward strand.
CACCAATGGCAAGGGCTCCACGGTGGCAGTACTGGAGGCGGTGACAGCTGAAATGGGCCATCGGGCAGGCGTTTACACATCACCTCATCTGCTGCGTTTCAATGAGCGAATCCGTATTGCCGGTGTCGAAGCCACGGACCTGGAAATAGTCAGCGCCCTGCAGGAAATCGATGCAGCCCGGACCGATATCTCACTGACTTATTTTGAGTTTGCGACGCTCGCCGCGCTGCTGATCTTTCGCCAGCAGGCTGTGTCGATCATGGTACTGGAGGTAGGGCTGGGCGGGCGTCTGGATGCCGTCAATATCGTCGATGCCTCGGCGGCGGTGATCACCAGTATTGCCCTGGATCACCAGCAGTGGCTGGGCCACAGTGTGGATGCAATCGCCCGGGAAAAAGCGGGCATCCTGCGGCCGGGCAGGCCGGCGGTCATTGCCGAGCGCGTGCCGCCGGCGGCTCTGGTGGAGGCGGTGACCGCCAGCGGCGCCGATGCGCTGTGGCTGGGTCGGGAGTTTGACTGCCAGCTGCTGGAAGACGGCTGTGAGCTGCGTCTGGCGCTGCCGGGCGGCGGCAGTCGACGATTGCTGTTGAGCAACAATCCGGCATTGCTGCCCGAGAATATCTGTGCTGCACTGCAAGTGCTGGCACTGCTGCAGCTGGACTGCGGCGAGCAGACGCTGCAGCGGGTGCTACCCGCGCTGCAGCCGCCGGGCCGCCGGCAGCGGTTGTGGATAGCGGAAGTGGAATATGTGCTGGACGTCGCCCACAATCCGGCGGCAGCTTATAAATTGCGAGAGCTTTTGAACTCAAGTCCTTGTAAAGGAAAGGAAATTTGTGTTTTCTCTGCAATGGCCGACAAGGACATTGCCGGCATGATCGAGGCTGTGTCCGGCCAGTTTGACGGCTGGTGCCTGGCGGACCAGCCGCAAAACGCACGCGCCGCCAAAGGCTCGGACATGGCGGCCATGCTGCGCCAGCGCGATCAGCAGATAATCAGCGTCAGCGCGGATTTGTCCGAGGCGTTGGATCGGGCCCGTTCGCTGCTCACAGCGGGCGACCGGCTGGTGGTGTTCGGATCGTTCCATACCGTGGCAGCGGCCCTGTCGTCGCTGGAACAGGATCGGGGAAGGGCTGACAGGTGAACGACATTCTCAAGCAACGCCTGGTGGGCGCGCTGATTCTGATTGCACTGGGGATCGTGTTCTGGCCCATTATTTTCGTGCAGCCCGAGTCCACCGTCATTGACGAAATTCAAATTCCGGCGCCGCCCCCGGTAGCGGATACGCCCGTGGCTCCTCCCGACACTGCGGGGCTGCGGGAGTCCCCCCCTTGCTTGCCGATGAAGAAGAGGCGGCACCGCCAGAGCCCGGGCTCCCCGCAACGGATGCCGCGGAGGTGCCGGAGCCCGGTGCCTTGGCGCAGCCACTGCCGGAGCGGGCGCCTGCGGGGGCGGCACCGCCCGCAGCCGGTGAGACCCGCAGCGAGGCGCCGGAGCAGGCGCGGCTCGACGACCAGGGTGTCCCGGTGGCGTGGATGCTGCAGGTGATCAGTGTCAGCAGCCTGGAAAAGGCAGAGTCCCTGCGCCAGCGTCTGCAGGACATGGGGGAGAAAGCCTGGATCAAGTCGGTCACAGTAGATGGTAAGCTGCTGCACCGGGTCAACGTCGGACCCAAATTCGAGCGCGCCAGGCTCGAGGCATTGCGCCCGCAGATCGACGAGGAGTTCGGTGTACAGTCACTGATCAAGCGGTATGTACCGTGAGGCGCGCCGCTCGCTTCAGTGTAGTGCCTTGCTCTGCTAGACTGCGCGCGCCGTGGGTCCGTGCGATGCGGGCGGGAGAATTGCGCTGATGATAGACGGATTTACCTGGGTGGACTGGGCAATTGCCGTTATTGTCGTGCTGTCGACGCTGCTGAGCCTGTTGCGCGGGTTTACCCGGGAAGCCTTGTCTCTGGCGGGCTGGATCGCCGCCTTTGTGCTGGCCAACCTTTTTGCCAGCGAGCTGGCCACCCAGATGGCGGACCTGGTCAGCAACCTGACTGCCCGTTACATCGCCGCCTGGCTGGTGATCTTTGTGGCCATACTGCTGGTGGCCGGCCTGACGGGCATGTTGCTGGCGCAACTGGTGAAGGTCAGTGGTCTGGGTACCCTGGACCGTGTACTGGGTACGGTGTTCGGCTTCGCCCGCGGCGTGGTTATCGTGCTGGTACTGGTGTTCCTGATCCGGGAATTGCTGCCACCGAGGGACCAGGTGTGGTTGCACCAGGCACAATTGATGCCCCAGGTTGATGCTCTGATGAACTGGGTGCTGCAGTTGCTGGGAGGCTGGAGTACGGCCGCCCCCGCTGCTGTGCGGAGTTAAGCGAAAGCGAGGAAAATGTGGCATGTGCGGTCTGGTAGGAATGGTAGGCAAGGGCGATGTCGGCCCGGACATTTATGATGCGTTGACGGTATTGCAGCATCGCGGCCAGGATGCGGCCGGGATCATGACCTGCCGTGGCGGACGTTTCAATCAGCGCAAGAGCGAGGGCCTGGTGCGGGATGTGTTTCGTCAGGACCATATGGCGCGTCTCAAGGGCCCTATCGGTATCGGCCATGTGCGCTACCCGACGGCCGGCAGCTCCGGCCCGGCGCTGGCACAGCCATTTTATGTCAACTCCCCCTACGGCATTGCGCTGGCGCACAATGGCAATCTCACCAATTCAGAACAGCTGGCCAGGGAACTGTTCCAGGATGACCTGCGCCACCTGAATACGGATTCGGATTCAGAAGTGTTGTTGAACGTGTTTGCCCACGAGATGCAGACCCTGGGCAAACTCAGCCCTGGGCCGGACGACATCTTCCAGGCGATCACGGCGGTACACCGGCGCTGCCGCGGCGGCTATGCAGCCGTCGCATTGCTGGTCGACTATGGCGTGGTCGGCTTTCGCGACCCGTTCGGGATCAGGCCACTGGTAATAGGGGTACGCGACACCGCCGCCGGTGAAGAGCATATGCTCGCCTCCGAGAGTGTTGCCCTGGACGTCCTCGGTTTTCGTCTGCTCGGTGACGTGGCCCCCGGTGAGGCCGTGTTCATCGACAGCAAGGGTGCGCTGCACCGGCGCCAGTGTGCCAGCAACCCGCAGCTGTGCCCCTGTATTTTCGAACACGTGTACTTCGCCCGGCCGGACTCGCTGATGGACGGCATCTCGGTCTACAAGACGCGCATGCGTCAGGGTGAGACGCTGGCGCGCAAGATCCTGCGCGAACGGCCGCAGCACGATATCGATGTGGTGATCGCGATCCCCGACACCAGCCGGATTGCCGGCCAGTCGCTGGCGTCCGCGTTGGACATCAAGTTTCGCGAAGGCTTCATGAAGAACCGCTACATCGGCCGCACCTTCATCATGCCGGGCCAAAGCCAGCGCAAGCGATCCGTGCGCCAGAAACTTAACGCCGTGCCGTTGGAGTTTGAGGGCAAGAACGTGATGTTGGTGGATGACTCGATCGTCCGCGGCACCACCTGCCGCCAGATAATTCAGATGGCGCGCGACGCCGGTGCCAGGAAAGTGTATTTTGCCTCGGCCGCGCCGCCAGTGCGCTACCCCAACGTCTACGGCATTGATATGCCCTCGGCAGAAGAATTGATTGCCCACGGTCGCACGGTGGAAGAGGTCTGTGAGCTGATCGGCGCGGACTGGCTGATCTACCAGGATCTGGAAGACCTGATTGAATGTTCCCGCGAAGGAAACAAAGAGGCCGAGGGCTTCGATTGTTCAGTATTCAACGGCGAGTATCTGACCGGCGATGTTGACCGCGCCTATCTTGACCGCATTGAAGCCTTGCGCAACGATGATGCCCAGAGCCTCAGTCGGACCACTATGCTAGCAGAGGGGGCGGTAGTCGGTTTGCATAACGACGCCAGTTGAAACCATGAGCGAAGACCAGTACCCAGACCCCCTGGACGGGGCGCAGTTGGACACCCTGGCGATCCGTGCGGGCATCGCCCGCAGCGGCGAGGGCGAGCACTCGGAACCTATTTTTGCCACCTCGAGCTATGTGTTCGATTCGGCCGCGGATGCTGCCGCCCGCTTTGCCGGCGAGCAGCCCGGCAATGTCTATTCGCGCTACACCAACCCCACAGTGCGGACCTTCGAGCAGCGGATTGCCGCACTGGAAGGTGGCGAGATGGCCGTGGGCACCGCATCCGGCATGGCCGCCATCCTCAGTACCTGCATGGCCCTGCTGAAGGCTGGCGACCATGTGCTGTGCTCGCGCGACGTATTCGGTACCACCACCAACCTGTTCGCCCGCTACCTGGGCAAGTTCGGTGTACAGGTAGATTTCGTCCCGCTGCTGGCGCTGAACCAGTGGCGCGCCGGAGTGCGACCGGAAACCGCACTGCTGTTCGTGGAGACGCCGTCCAATCCGCTGTGTGAAGTCGCCGACCTGTCGGCCCTGGCCACGATCGCCCATGACGCCGGTGCCCTGCTGGTCGTCGACAACTGCTTCTGTACCCCGGCCCTGCAGCGCCCGCTGGCGCTGGGGGCGGATATCGTGATCCATTCCGCCACCAAATACCTGGATGGCCAGGGCCGCTGTGTCGGTGGCGCGGTAGTGGGCGCGGCCGAGCAGATGACGGAAGTACTCACCTTCCTGCGCACCTGCGGTCCCACCATGAGCGCGTTCAACGCCTGGGTGTTCCTGAAGGGCCTGGAAACCCTGCGCCTGAGGATGGAGGCCCACAGCCACACTGCGCTGGAACTGGCGCTGTGGCTGCAACAACAACCGCAGGTACAGCGCGTCTACTACGCCGGCCTGCCCGACCATCCCGGCCACGAACTGGCCGCGCGCCAGCAAAGCGCCTTCGGCGGCGTTTTATCATTCGAGGTCCGTGGCGGGCGCGAACAGGCCTGGCGCTTTATCGACGCGACCCGCATCATCTCGCTCACCGCCAACCTGGGCGATGCCAAATCCACGATCGTGCATCCCGCCACCACCACCCACGGCCGCCTCAGCCCCGAACAGCGCGCCGCGGCAGGCATCGGCGACAACCTGATCCGGGTAGCGGTGGGGCTGGAACATCCGGACGACCTGCGGACCGATCTGCAGCGGGGCCTGGACGCAACCGTCTGATTGTGTCTGGCACCCGAATCGCACTGCCCCGGACAGACTCGGGGCGGGCTCGGTGCGAGGGCGCTGCTTCCGGAGAGCGCTTTCGAGACCGTTTGCCGCATGGATGCGGCAACCGAGCCCCCACGGATGGGTTCAGAGCCTGCCCCACGAGCGTAGCGAGTGCTTTGGGCACGGCGTGTCTCGAAAGCGCTCTCCGGAAACAGTGACCGGATCACAGGCACCCAATCGCTAAAGCAAGTACCATCCCTTTGGCACCCCAACATTGTCCTGGCACGAAGCGAGCATCGGAGCGAAGACATATGGACATACAGGCTGCAATCGAAGACGCCGTCGCCGAAGTGGGCAAGGTCCTGCTGGGCAAGGACGTACAGGTCAGGCTCGCGCTGTGCTGCCTGTTCTCCCGCGGGCATCTGCTGATCGAGGACCTGCCCGGCATGGGCAAGACCACACTGTCCCACGCACTGGCCCAGGTACTCGGGCTGAGCTACAAGCGAGTCCAGTTCACCAGTGACCTGCTGCCGGCCGATATCCTCGGCGTGTCGATCTACAACCGCAACGATGCCAGTTTCAGCTTTCATCCCGGCCCGATTTTCACCCAGCTGCTGCTGGCGGACGAAATCAACCGCGCCACGCCGCGGACCCAGAGCGCCCTGCTCGAAGCGATGGCGGAAGGGCAGGTGACGATAGAGGGTGAGACCCGGGCGCTGCCGCAACCGTTTTTTGTGATCGCCACCCAGAACCCCGTACACCAGGCCGGCACCTATCCGCTGCCCGAGAGCCAGCTGGACCGCTTCCTGATGCGGCTGCAGCTGGGCTATCCCGACCCGCAGGCAGAGCGGCAGATGCTGCTTGGCAAGCATGCCGGCAACGGCGTTACTGCCGGGCTGCGCCAGTGCATTGATTCCGTCCAGTTGGAGCAGATCCGGGCGGCCGCGGCGGCGGTCCATACCTCTGACAATCTGCTGGATTACCTGCAGCGGCTGGTGGCCTATTCCCGCCAGACCGGCGAATTCGCGGTGGGACTGTCGCCGCGGGGAGCGCTGGCGCTGCTGGATTGCGCCTGTACCTGGGCCTTTATGAATGGACGCAGTCATGTTGTGCCAGAAGACCTGCAGGCGGTGTTACCCGCGGTGGCGGCCCACCGGGTGGTGCCCAGTGGCGACTATGCCGGCGATGGCCAGGCACTGGTGGAACTGCTGGCGCGCAACGTCGACGTGATCCGTCCCTGACGCGGCTGCAGATCGTGGCACTGGTGCGGGACCGGATGGAGGCAGTCGCACGCCGTTTGCGGGGCCGCTTCGGGAACTGGGTTACGCGCCGGATTCCGCCGGCGCGATCGGTGACGCTTGACCAGCGCCGCATTTTCATCCTGCCCTCCCGGGCAGGCCTGTTCTTCGGCCTGCTGGTAATATTGATCCTGCTTACCGCAATCAACTACCAGAACAACATGAGCTATGCGCTGGCGTTTTTGCTGGCGACGCTGTTCGTGGTGGGAGTGCTGCACAGCTATGCCAACCTGTCTGGCCTGAGGCTGCACGGGGTGGCGGCGAGCACGGTTTTTCCCGGCCAGCAAAGTGAGTTCGTCCTGCGCCTGGAGCGGGGCCGGCGGCAGCAGCACTACGCCCTGCGGCTGGCGTGGCCGGACAGCGGCGACGCCGTGGTCAACCTGGTGGATCGCGACACTGCCGAGCTCCGCTTGTATCTGCCGGTGGGTGGCCGTGGCTGGTATCACCCGGGCCGCCTGCTGCTGGAATCCACCTACCCGTTGGGTTTACTGCGCTGTTGGACCTGGGTCGACCTGGACCTGCGGGCGCTGGTCTACCCGCGGCCACTGAGCTCCGGGGAGCTGCCGGGAGTGGCCGGTGACCGGCCCGAGGGTGCGGCGATTCCGGTGGTGGGCAGTGATGATTTCTACGGCTTTCGCGAATACCGGCCCGGGGATTCGCTGCGACAGGTCCACTGGAAGGGGCTGGCCAAGGGTCAGGGGCTGCAGAGCAAGCACTACGTCGGCTATGCCGATCGCAGCCTGTGGCTGGACTGGGAGCTGTTTTCCGGCCTGCCCACCGAACAGCGCCTGTCGCACCTTTGTTACTGGGCTCTCGCCTTCGAGCGGGCCCAGGAGGACTACGGTCTGCGGCTGCCGGGCCTGACGCTGGCCCCGCCAGCGGTGAGCACCAGCTGGACCGGGTGTTGAGCGCACTGGCACTGTATGGCAAAGGGGAGGGGGCCCGATGAAGATCGCGACAGCCGCGAGGATAGTGCCGCGCAATGCGCTGGTGTGGATCATCATCAGCCAGTTTGCGCTGCTGGCTCCCCACCTTGGCCGGTTGCCGCTGTGGGTCGTCCTGGTCTACCTGTTCGCGGCTGGCTGGCGCATCATGGTGTACCAGGGGCGCTGGTCCTTTCCGGGCCGCTGGGTGAAGCTGGGGCTGATCGCTGCCGGTTTCGCCGCGATCTGGCTCAGCTACGGCAATCTGCTGGGCCTGGAGCCCACAGTGGCATTGCTGCTGACCGCGTTTGCGCTGAAGCTGCTGGAGCTGATCCGGCGCAAGGATGCCTATGTGCTTATTTTCCTGGGCTACTTTATCTGCGTCACCGGTTTCCTGTTCACCCAGCATCTGCTGCTGGTGCTGTACTCGATGCTGGACATCCTGTTGCTGACCACCGCGCTGGTCGCGCTGCACCAGCCCGGCGAGCACCGTTTCCGGCTGGCCACGGTGCGGCTGCCGGCGGTCATGCTGGCGCAGGCCTTACCGTTGATGCTGGTGCTGTTTTTCCTGTTCCCGCGCCTGGGCCCGCTGTGGACGGTGCCGGTCAAGAGCCACGCCGCCAGGACCGGCGTCAGCGACTTCATGCAGCCGGGGGATATCTCCAGCCTGAGCCAGTCCGACGAGGTTGCGTTCCGGGTCCAGTTCGATGGGGATATCCCGCCACGCTCGGAACTGTATTGGCGGGGCCTGGTATTCAGTGTGCTGGAGAACGGTGCCTGGCGCAGCCTGAAATATGCGGATATACCGGCGCGGGAGTGGCGGGCGCGGCGGCAGGAGCCGGTGGGCGAGCCCCTGCGCTACAGCGTGTTGATGATGCCCACGCAGCAGAACTGGCTGTACAGCCTGCGTTATGCTCAATCGGCTCAGCGCAGCGTGATGGCGAGCGCGGACTTCCGCCTTTATTCACCAGTCGAGATCGAAGACCAGTTGCTGTACCGAGCTACCAGCTGGCCGCGGACTCCACTGGAACTGGAGTTGTCTGCCTGGCGCCGGCGCACGGAGCTGGCCTTGCCGGCTGCCGGCAACCCGGCCACGCTGGCGCTGGCCCGGCAACTGCGGGCTGCCAGTGACAGCGATGCGGACTATGTGACGGCCGTGCTCGACCACTTCAACCGCGAACCCTTTGTCTACACATTGCAGCCGCCGTTGCTGGGCGAAGATCCGATGGATCAATTCCTGTTCCGGACCCGGCGCGGTTTCTGTGAGCACTATGCCTTCGCCTTTACGCTGATGATGCGGGCGGCGGGGGTGCCCGCCAGGGTGGTGGCCGGCTATCAGGGCGGCGAGATCAATCCCGTCAACGGCACGGTCATCGTGCACCAGTTCGATGCCCATGCCTGGGCCGAGGTCTGGTTGCCGGGTGAGGGCTGGCGGCGGGTGGATCCCACCGCGGCGGTGGCCCCCGAGCGCATCGAGCTGGGACTGGAGCAGGCGCTGGCTGGCGAGGGCAGTTTCCTGGCGGATTCGCCACTGTCACCGCTGCGCTACCGCGGGATCAACTGGATCAACATGGCGCGCTTGCGCTACGACGCGCTGACCTATCGCTGGCAGAGCTGGGTGGTGGGCTTCGACAGCCAGCAACAGTATCAGTTGCTGGAGGACGTATTCGGGGATATCCGGCCGCGCGTATTCATCGCGGTGCTGTTCGCGAGTGCGCTGGTGGTGCTGCTGCCGGTCGCCTGGCTGCTGCTGGGCCGGCGCCAGCGGCACAGCCTGGATCCGGCGACGAAACTGTATCTGGCGTTCTGCGTACGGCTGGCGGCGCGGGGTATCGTCCGTGCCGCCGGCGAGGCCCCGGCCGACTTCGCCCGCCGGGCCGCTCTGGAGCAGCCGGCGCTGGCGCCGTGGCTGCGGCAATTTACCCACGAATTCAACCAGCTGGCCTATGCCGATCGGGAGCAGGACGAGGCCCGGCGCCAGCAATTGCTGGCGCGCCTGCGCTCGCTGCTGCGGCAGCCGCCGCCGGCATGAAGAGCGCGTTGCGGGCAGGTTGCTAGAGCAGGGCGCCGTAGTCGGCCTGCAACTGGTCGAAGCTCAGCGAGGCGATGAAGCGCGAAAAGCTCATCCAGGTGGCCAGGCCCTTGAGGTCGGCGAAGTGCGGCGGCAGGAATTGCGGCGCGATCACCACGCCCTCGTCGATCAGCAGGCGCCAGGTCTTGATGTCTTCCAGTGTGATCTTGCCGCAGAACAGCACCGGCAGGCTGTCCAACTCGCCCTGGCTCATGGCCAGGCGCAGGAAATTGTAGGTCTGGACGAAGCCGCGCATATAGGCCAGGTCCTTGGTAAAGGGCCGGCCGGTGGGTGTGCTGCCGCGAAAAACCCGCACCGCGATGCTGTAGCTGTCCTCGGGAGTCATGTTGTGCTGCAGCAGGTAGTTGAACACGTCCAGGAAGTCGGCGCCTTCCTCCGCCAGCGTCACCGCCCGCACCCGGTTGATCAGGCGGTAGAGCCGCGAGGGGCTGGAGCGCAGGGTGAGGATCTCGGTCAGCACCGCCAACCCTTCCTGGGTGGTGGTGGCCGAGGGCGTGCCCTTGCCGAGAAAGGTGCACCAGGGCTGGGCGGTGCCATTCAGGGTGGTACCCAGATGCACCCAGCCCTCATGCACCTCCAGCACATCAATGTCCAGCCGGTTGAACAGCGCATCGCTGCGTATTTTCAGGTAATCGGAGCCCGCCGCGGCGTCGGCGGTCATCTGGTCATTGAGCAGCACCCGGATCCCGGCATCGGGAAACACGGCCAGCAGCCGTTCGTTCAGTATCGCTACCGCGGTTTCGGCCCGAATATCCTTGCGCGCCTCCTGCATCGATGCATTCTGCAGCAGGTTGATCAGCGTCGCCTCCATCGCCGTGCCGAGGTCGGCCAAGGTGGGATCGCCGGCGTGAAACACGTCCGAGGAGGAGCCGTACAGATCCTCGGAGATGGTGCCGAACTCGTTGCTGCCACGCACCTCCAGCATGCGCACGACGCTGCGGTATTCCCGACACATCCGGCGCATGATCTGGGCCAGCGGATTGAGCTGTCCCAGTTTGCGGGCGATATCCCGCTCTATCTGCTGGAATTCCGCACGCTTCACCGCCGGATCAAAGTCCAACGGGTTGTTGCGCTGGTAGTAGTCCTGGTCCACGGCAGGCAGTTCGCGGCAGTCGCGGGCAAAGAATTCCTTGCGCACGGTACTGTGCCATTTGATCGCGTCCAGCACCCGGATCGGCCGCTGGGCCTCCACGATGCGTTCCGACAGCTCCCGTACCAGGCTGAGGTAGTGTGGATCAGGTGCGCTCACGTGGCTTTCTCCTGCGCCGGCCCGGGCGTACCACCACCGCTGCCCGCAGGCGGTTGCCACCGAAGCGGCTCATCGCGGCGAAGTCCGCGCGGGCGATGGGCAGATACTGGCAATCCAGTGGATCCTTGTTTTCGTCCTTGCGCAGCGTTACCGAGCTGAGATCCTCCAGTTCCGGATCATGCACATACAGGCAGCTGTCATCATAACCGCTCAATACCACCCAGTGAGGTGCTTTTTTACTATCGAGTCTATAGGTGGATATCAGAATCAGGATGTTGGCCCCTGCGTCGAACAGGTCGACCAGCTGCAGTTGATCAATGTCCCGGTAGTACACCGGAATCCGGCGCCGTTCGCACTGTGCCAGGAAGGCGTCGTGGACCAGGGACATGACCCGTTTCTTGTTGTCATCGCGGACACCGTCGAGGAACAGCGGTCCTTCGATATTGACCCATACCTCGGCGCTGAAACCCCGGTCAGCCGCGGCCAGCGCCAGGCCCAGCGGATGGCAGCCGCCGTGGCCGGAGGTCATGAAAATTGTGGTGGCTTCGCGCCAGATGTTGATCTCTTCCAGCGGCGAGGGCTGGTACTTGTCGTCGAGCCCCGCCATCGCCATCATCAGCGAGGCCGGGCCACAGCTAAAGGGGGTGGTCTGGGCCAGCCATGGAATCACGTGGGAGTCACCGCCCGGTTCGTAGGGTGGATGCACTTCTCCATCCGCAGCGCATCGCTGTGGTCGTCGTAGTAGTCGTGGTAGAGCCCGAACTGCTCGTAGCCCAGACTTTCATACAATCGTATTGCCCCGCTGTTGGTGCTGGCGACCTCCAGCCGCATGTACAGTGCACCGGAGCTACGGGTGTGGCGTTCGGCCTGTTCCAGCAGCAGGCGGGCGACCCCACGGCCCTGTTGGGATGGGGCCACCGCCAGGGAATAGAGCCGGGCCAGGCGCGTGCCGCGGCGCAGCAGCACCAGGATATACCCGGCGAGAGTGCCGTCGGTCTCGTCGGTTGCGACCAGAAAGACACAGTCCTCGCGCCGCAGCCAGCGCTTGAAACTGCGCCGGGACAGCCGGTCGGTGCTGAAGCAGGCTGCTTCGATGGCGAGCAGCGCCTCCAGGTCACCGGGCTTGGCGCGGGCGACGAGATAGCTCACGGCGCGGCACCGGGCATAATGGTAACGGCCGGGGGAATGGCGGAAGGGGCTTGCAGCATTGTCGTTTCCAGTACTGGACAGCGCCAATATAGTGCCTATAGTCGACGGGTGCCACTGGCGCGTCGAACGCGGCTTGAAAACCACCGAATTGTCACTGTAGTCTTGAAGGGTCGGTCGAAGGCGGATGACACTTACTTCAGCGATTGGGTGTTTATAATCCAATAATCCGGTCCTTACTCGACGCTTGTTTCGGAGTGAGGGCGCTACTTCCGGAGAGTGCTTTCGAGACCGTATGCGACATGGATGTCGCATCCGAGCCCCCACGGATGGGTTCACGGCGTGTCTCGAAAGCACTCTCCGGAAGTAGTGACCGGATTAGAGGCACCGAATCACTGAAGTAAGTACCATTCAGACCGGAGACTGAAATTATACTTTGCGTTTATGGCGCGCAGGCTTAGAATCGGCGCCGTTTTCATCACCCGCGTGTTTTATGCTGACTGCAAAGGCATTCCGCCACTGAGGCTGTTTTGATACCTCCGTGTGTGGCCTGAAACTGACATGAGAGGACTGCTTCTGTGCGCAAATCTGGCGCCCCTTCATACCTGATTGTAACCGCTGTAACCGGCTCCCGGCCGGGCGAGCGACCACAATGACTGCCGGCAGCGACGCCAATACCGCCTGGTCAGTGGCGGATAGCGCTGAACTCTACGGCATCAACACCTGGGGTGCCGGCTATTTCAGTATTTCCGAGGGCGGCCATGCCCAGGTTACGGTGCCGACCGCGAACGGCGACGTCAGTGTATCGCTGATGGACATTGTCGCCGGCATGCGGGCGCGCAGCCTGGAGATGCCCACGGTGTTGCGTATTCGCAATGTGCTGGACCACCGTATCATGGTGCTGAACGAGGCCTTTGCCAGCGCAATTGCCGCCGGCGGCTATCAGAATGTCTACCGCGGCGTATTCCCGATCAAGGTTAACCAGCAATGTCATGTGATCGAGGAGATTGCCAATTACGGGGCGCGCTATCATCACGGCTTCGAGGCCGGTAGCAAGGCCGAGCTGATTATCGCTCTGAGCCAGCTGCACGACACCGACGCCCTGATAGTCTGTAACGGCTACAAGGACGCGGAATTCATTGACCTGGGGCTGTATGCCGGGCGCATGGGCTATCCCTGCTTTTTTGTGTTGGAGTCTTTGAGCGAACTGAAAGTGATCATCGAGCGCAGCAGGGCGCTGGACATCGAGCCGCTGATCGGCGTGCGGATGAAGAGTTCGGTGAAGGTGGACGGCCATTGGAGCCAGGACAGCGGCGACCGCTCGATATTCGGCTTGTCCACCGCGGCCTTGATCGGCGTGGTCGATGAGTTGCGGGCGGCCGGCATGCTGCACTGCCTGCAGATGCTGCATTGCCATCTGGGCTCCCAGGTTCCCAATATCCGCAATGTGCGCAATGGTGTGCTGGAAGCCTGCCGCTTCTATGCCGGGCTGGTGGAGGAGGGCGCCCCGATGGGCTATCTCGATCTTGGCGGCGGGCTGGCGGTGGACTACGAGGGCGCGCGTACCAACAGTACTCACAGCATGAATTACCAGCTGGAGGAATACTGCGTCAATATCGTCGAGAGTATCCGTGAAACCCTGGATCCGCTGGAGATCGCCCACCGGTGATCATCTCTGAATCCGGCCGGGCCACGGTCGCCTATTCTTCAATGTTGCTGTTCAATGTGCTGGATGTACGCAGCTGCGAGCCTTGGCCCTGCCCGGGGAGTTGCCCGAGGGCTGTCCCGAGACCCTCAAGCATATTCGCGAAGTACTGGCGGTGGTAGGCCAGCACAATTTCCAGGAGTGCTACAATGACGCCCTGTTTTATCGCGACGAGCTGCGGGAGATGTTTTATCACGGTCAGGCCAGCCTGCGTGAGCGTGCCCTCGCCGAGGATATCTGCCTGGCGATCCTGCAACAGGTTGCGGCTATCCTGCCGAACGTGAACCGGGTGCCGCCGGAGCTGGAAAATCTGCCTGAGCTGCTGTCGGACATCTACTACGGCAATTTCAGTCTGTTTCAGTCATTGCCGGATATCTGGGCAATCGATCAGTTGTTTCCGATCATGCCGCTGCACCGCCTGGAGGAAAGGCCGTCGCGGCAAGCCATGCTGGCGGACCTCACCTGCGACTGCGATGGCAAGATCGACAGTTTCTCCACCCCGGCCGGCACCGTGTCCACCTTGCCGCTGCATGCGCTGAAGCAGGATGAGGACTATATCCTCGGGGTCTTCCTGGTCGGCGCCTATCAGGAAACGCTGGGCGACCTGCACAACCTGTTTGGCGACACCAATGTGGTCAACGTTGCGATCAACCCGGATGGCAGCTACGACTTTGCCAGGGAGTTCCACGGCGACAGCATCGCCGATGTGTTGAGCTATGTGGAATACGAACCCAAGCATATGCAGGAGCAGTTCCGCCAGGTGGCCGAGAGCGCAGTGCGCAGTGGCCGCATTACCGTGGCGGAGCGACAGACCATTCTGCAGGCCTTCCGTGACAGCATGCACGGCTATACTTATTTTGAGCACGACTGAACTGTGCTACGCCAAAGGAGATAGAGCATGTCCAGGGTAATGATTATTGGAGCGGGCGGGGTGGGTGCTGTGGTCACACACAAATGTGCCCAGCTGCCGGAAGTGTTCAGCGAGATCATCCTTGCCAGCCGCACCGAGGCAAAATGCAAGGCCATCGCGGCCCAGCTATCGCGCCCGATACGCACGGCCCGGGTCGATGCGGATAACGTCGCGGAGCTGACCGAGCTGCTGCAGAGCGAGCGGCCGGCGCTGGTTATCAACGTGGCCCTGCCATACCAGGATCTGAGTATCATGGATGCCTGCCTGGCAGCGGGCGTGCATTATCTGGACACCGCCAACTACGAGCCGCTGGACACCGCCAAATTCGAATATCGCTGGCAGTGGGAGTACCAGGACCGGTTCGTGAAGGCCGGCCTCACCGCGCTGCTGGGCAGTGGCTTCGATCCCGGCGCGACCAATATATTCACGGCCTACCTGGCCAAACACTACTTCGACGAGATCACGGAGCTGGACATTGTCGACGTCAACGGCGGCGATCACGGCTACCCCTTTGCGACCAATTTCAACCCGGAAATCAATATCCGGGAAGTCACCGCCGATTGCCGTCACTGGGAAGGCGGCGAATTCGTCACCACTCCGGCGATGTCGAAAAAGGCCCGCTTCGACTGTCCCGACGGTGTCGGCAGCTACGACATCTACCGCATGTACCACGAGGAGCTGGAGTCGCTGAGCAAGCACTTCCCCAGCCTGCGGCGGGCCCAGTTCTGGATGAGTTTTTCGGACAACTACCTGAAGCACCTGGAGGTGCTGGGCAATGTCGGCATGACCGGCATCGAACCGGTGCAGTATCAGGGCCAGCAGATCGTGCCCATCCAGTTCCTGGCCTCGCTGCTGCCGGATCCCTCCACCCTGGGACCGCGGACCAAAGGCAAGACCTGCATCGGCTGTATCGTCCGCGGTCACAAGGACGGCAAGGACAAGGTGATGTACCTGTACAACATTGCCGATCACCAGGAGTGCTACCGGGAGGTACAGTCCCAGGCGATTTCCTATACCACCGGCGTGCCGGCGATGATCGGCGCCAAGATGATACTCGAGGGTCACTGGTGCGAGCCCGGGGTCTGGAATGTGGAACAGCGCGATCCGGACCCGTTCATGGCCGACATGAACCGCTACGGCCTGCCCTGGAAAGTGGTGGAGCTGGATCCGGCCTTTCGCCTGGACGTGGTGCAGGGACAGGAACTCTGATGTCGGAGCCGATGCAGTTTACCGACTTCGGCAAGCTGGACCCCGGCCGGCTGCCGTCGCCCTGCTACGTGGTGGACGAGGTGGCGGTGGAGCGCAACCTGACGATTCTGCAGCAGGTGGCCGACGCCAGCGGAGCCAAAGTATTGTCGGCGCTGAAGGCCTTTTCCATGTGGCGCCTGGCGCCGCTGGTGGCGCGCTATCTCAGTGGCACCTGTGCCAGCGGCCTGCACGAGGCCCGTCTCGGCCGCGAGCACTACGGCGGTGAGTTGCATGTGTTCGGCGCCGGCTACAGTGAACAGGACCTGCGCCAGATACTGGCCATCGCCGACCACGTCGTGTTCAACAGCAGTGGCCAGTGGCGGCGCTTCCAGCCGCTGGTGCGGGAGGCGCTGGACGCGCGGCCGCATATGCGTTTTGGCTTGCGCATCAACCCCGAACACTCCGAGGGCGAGGTGCCCATCTACGACCCCTGCGCGCCGGGTTCCCGGCTCGGCATTCCGCGCTCACAACTGGATCTGGACAGTCTGGAGGGCATCACCGGCCTGCACTTCCACACCCTGTGCGAGCAGGATTTCCCGCCTCTGCAACGCACGCTGGAGGCGGTGGAAGCGAAGTTCGGTGACCTGCTGCCACAGATGCAGTGGGTCAACTTCGGCGGCGGCCACCACCTCACCCGGCCTGGCTACCAGCTCGACGACCTGGCGAGCTGTATCCGGGATTTCTCCGTTCGCCACGGGGTGCAGGTCTACCTGGAGCCGGGCGAGGCAGTGGCACTGGGTACTGGAGTGCTGGTCACCGAGGTGCTCGATCTCACCTGGAACCAGGTGGACCAGGCGATTCTCGATTGCTCGGCTACCTGTCACATGCCCGATATCCTGGAAATGCCCTACCGGCCAGCGCTGCGTGGGGCCGGATTGCCGGGGGAACTGCCCCACAGCTACCGTCTCGGCGGACTCACCTGCCTGGCCGGCGATGTGATTGGCGATTACAGCTTCAGCAAGCCCTGCAGATCGGCCAGCGACTGGTGTTTGCCGACATGGCCCACTACACCATGGTCAAGACCACCACGTTCAATGGCACCCGCCTGCCGGCGATCGCGCTGTGGAACTCACAGACCGATGCGCTGGAGATCGTGCGCGAGTTCGGTTATGAGGAATTTGCCGGGCGCCTGTCGTGATTCCCGTGGACGGCTGCCCGCCACTGGTTTCGGCGGCGCAGGGCTGCTAGCATAGGCGGTCCACGCAAACCCTGAGGTGCCGATCCGATGTTTGATCGAAGCAAGAAAAAGCAGCCGGACGCTCCGGTCGCGGACGCGGCTCCGCCGCGTCCGGCGGAGACCGCTCCGCCCAGCACTCCAACCCCCACTCCAACCCCCACTCCAACCCCTACCAGCAATTCCACACCTGCGAGGAGCTCCGCGATGATCGGACCGAGTATCCACATTAAAGGCACTGTTACCGGCGATGAAGATCTGTCGATCCAGGGCAAGGTCGAGGGCACCATCGACCTGGGTGAACACGAGGTGGCAGTTGGACAGTCGGGCAAAGTGACCGCCGATATCAAGGCCAAGACGGTCCGTATCGAGGGTGAAGTGGCAGGTGATGTCACCGGCCGCGAGAAGGTGGTGATCTCCAAGTCGGGCCGGGTGCGCGGCAACATCATTGCCCCGCGAGTGACACTGGAAGACGGCGCCATCTTCAAGGGCAGCATCGACATGGATCCGGGCGACAGCGCCCACTCGCAACCGCAACCGGCGAAGACTGACAAGCCCGCGGCTGCAGGTAGCCAGACAACGACCGCCGCACCCGTTGCGGGCGCCGGCCTGAAGAACGGTTGACCGCGACCGGCAACAATCACCGATCCGGCTCATTTCCGCCCGCCGCGGCGGGCGGGGTTCCCTTGACCACAACCACTCAGTCATCCCAACTACTCACATCTGTGCTGCAGTCAGTGGCAGATGACCGCCATGTCACGGTACTGGACATGGGCTCGGCACTGCCGGAGACGGTGGCTTTTTTTTCCGGCCAACGCTGCACCCTGCATTTCGCGGATCTATTCGCGGAACTACCGTTCGTGGCGGCGGAGGAGGGGCCCGATATCCGCACTCAGCTGGCTGCACTGTTGCGCTTTCCCGCGCATACCCGCTTCGATATCTGCCTGTTCTGGGATCTGTTCAATTACCTCGACAGTGACGCGATCGCCGCGTTGCAGTCGATCCTGCAACCTCACATCCATCCAGGCACACGGGCCTACGGCTTCGGCGTTCACAACCGCAGAGCCGGTGCCAGTCATCACCAGTACGGTATCCTGGCCGCGGATACCCTGCAGATCAGACAACGCCCGGCACCATTGCCCGGCTACGCCCCGTTGCCCCAGAGCCAGCTGCAGAATCTGTTGTCCGGTTTCAGTTTCGACCGCAGCGTACTGCTGGCGGACAGCCGGCTCGAGTTGCTGATGAGTGCGCGGCGACCATAAAAAACCCCGCCATGGGCGGGGTTTTTTATCTGACATTGTTCTCGATCAACTACATAGGTCGGCCGACTGCCATAGCTAGAGACATCGGCCGGGGTGCGGTGTTCAAGACCGTTTGCGACATGGATGTCGCAACCGAGCCTCCATGGATGGATTCACGGCGTGTCTTGAACACCGCACCCCGGGTGATGGCTCGGCAATCGAAGTGCCGGCCTCCGAGTGTGCCTTGAGCGTCGCCCCCGGTTGATGGCTCGGCGGTCGAAGTACGGCCCTTCGTCCGACCACCCGCTACTCGCCGCCAAATACTCGGCGAGCACCTGAGAGAGCAACGTCGCCAAAACCTCAACTCAGACAGCCACCTGCTGGATCTCCAGCGCGGCGATGCGCTTGCCTTCCTCGGCGCCTTTCTGGAACTCGATGATCTGGTCGAAGTTCATGTAGCGGTAGATCTCCGCCGACATCGCGTCCAGATCCTTCACGTAAGTCAGGTACTCCTCCGGAGTCGGCAGCCTGCCCAGTACCGCGCCCACCGCTGCGAGTTCCGCCGAAGTCAGGTAGACGTTGGCGCCGTCGCCCAGCCGGTTGGGAAAGTTGCGGGTGGAGGTGGACAGCACGGTGGCATTGGCGGCCACGCGTGCCTGGTTGCCCATGCACAGGGAGCAGCCGGGCATCTCGGTGCGCGCACCGGCGCGGCCGAAGATGTTGTAGTAGCCCTCTTCCATCAACAGGTGCTCGTCCATCCGGGTGGGTGGCGAGATCCACATGCGGGTGGAAATGCTGCCCTTGTGCTGCTCCAGCAGCTTGCCCGCGGCGCGGAAGTGGCCGATGTTGGTCATGCAGCTGCCGATGAATACCTCGTCCACCTTGTCGCCGGCCACTGAGGACAGCAGGCGGGCGTCGTCGGGGTCATTGGGGGCGCAGACAATGGGCTCCCGAACCTCGGCCAGATCGATCTCGATCACCGCGGCATACTCGGCGTCCGCGTCGGCCTTCATCAGGCTGGGGTCGGCCAGCCAGTCTTCCATCTTGCTGGCGCGGCGCTCCAGCGTGCGGGGGTCGCCGTAGCCTTCTGCCACCATGGAACGCAGCAGTACGATGTTGGAGCGCAGGTATTCGGCGATGGTGTCTTCGTCCAGCGCGATGGTGCAGCCGGCGGCGGAGCGTTCGGCCGAGGCGTCCGACAGTTCAAAGGCCTGTTCCACGGTGAGACCCTTGAGTCCCTCGATTTCCAGGATGCGGCCGGAGAAGATATTCTTCTTGCCCTTTTTCTCGACCGTCAGCAGGCCCTGCTGGATCGCGTAGTAGGGGATGGCGTGCACCAGGTCGCGCAGCGTGATGCCGGGCTGCATTTCGCCCTTGAAGCGCACCAGCACGGATTCCGGCATGTCCAGCGGCATCACACCGGTGGCGGCGGCGAAGGCCACCAGGCCGGAGCCGGCGGGGAAGGAGATGCCCATCGGGAAGCGGGTGTGGCTGTCGCCGCCGGTACCCACAGTGTCGGGCAGCAGCATCCGGTTCAGCCAGGAGTGGATGATGCCGTCGCCGGGACGCAGCGAGACGCCGCCACGGGTCATGATGAAATCGGGCAGGCTGTGCTGGGTGTCGATATCCACCGGTTTCGGGTAGGCCGCAGTGTGGCAGAAGGATTGCATCACCAGGTCGGTGGAAAAGCCCAGGCAGGCCAGGTCCTTGAGTTCGTCACGGGTCATCGGCCCGGTGGTGTCCTGGGAGCCCACGGTCGTCATCAGCGGCTCGCAGTAGGTGCCGGGGCGCACTCCGGCCACGCCGCAGGCCTTGCCGACCATCTTCTGGCCCAGAGTGTAGCCCTTGTGGGTGTCGGCCGGCTGTTCCGGCTTGCGGAACAGGTCGGTGTCGCCCAGCCCCAGCACTTCCCGCGCCCGGGCAGTCAGGCCGCGGCCGATAATCAGGTTGATGCGTCCGCCGGCGCGCACTTCGTCCAGCAGCATGGCGGACTTGAGCGCAAACTCACAGATGAATTCGCCGCTCTCGGACAGGATCTTGCCGTCGTAGGGACGGATTTCAATCACGTCGCCCATGTTGAGGTCATCCACCGGCGCTTCGAATACCAGCGCGCCCGCATCTTCCATGGTGTTGTAGAAGATCGGCGCCACCTTGCTGCCGATACAGATGCCGCCGCCTTTCTTGTTGGGCACACCCGGCATGTCGTCGCCGAAGAACCACAGCACGGAGTTAGTCGCGGACTTGCGCGAGGAGCCGGTACCGACCACGTCGCCGACGAAGGCCACGGGCAGTCCCTTGGCGCGAATTGCCTCGATCTGGCCCATCGGGCCGGTGACGCCGTGTTCTTCGGGCTCCAGGCCGTCGCGGCTCATCTTGTACATCGCCAGCGCGTGCAGCGGGATATCCGGCCGCGACCAGGCATCCGGGGCCGGGGAGAGGTCGTCGGTATTGGTTTCGCCGGTCACCTTGAACACCGCGACCTTGATGGATTCCGCCACCGGCTCGCGGGAGGTGAACCATTCGCCATTGGCCCAGGACTCCATCACCGCCTTGGCGTGGCTGTTGCCTTCGCCGGCGAGTTCGGCGACATCGTGGAAGGCGTCAAACACCAGCAGGGTATGTTTCAGTTCGGTGGCGGCGGCCGCGCCCAGCTTCTCATTGGCCAGCAGCCCGACCAGGGTCTCGATATTGTAGCCGCCGTGCATGTCGCCCAGCAGGCGCACTGCCGTGGGCTGGTCGATCAGCGGACAGGCGACTTCAGCTTTGGCGACCGCGGACAGAAAGCCCGCCTTCACATAGGCGGCCTCATCGACACCGGGCGGTACCCGGGTCGAGATCAGTTCCAGTAAAAACGCTTCTTCCCCGGTGGGTGGATCCTTCAGCAACTCCACCAGCGCGGCCACCTGTTCGGCGTTCAGGGGTTTGGGCGGAATGTTCTGGGCGGCCCTTTCGGCCACATGTTCGCGATAGGCTTCTAACACGGTAGAGCTCCTTCAGATTGACGAGTGGCACCCTGGCGCTGGCGGCGAGCCGCACCGAATGCGGGGGAAGAATGCGGCGCGATTATAGCCCAGCGGACTAATAAGATAAATAAATCAAACGCTTATACCGTGCATTCACCCAGCTGATGGCTTACACTTTGACGGGTCTGTTTTTCGCCTGTTACCGCCAGCCAACATGCTCAAAGCCACCGTCAAAACGCCCTGTATCGGCGTCTGCTCCACGGGCATCGGCGACGCCGTGTGCCGTGGCTGCAAGCGTTTCTCCCATGAAGTCATCCATTGGAACAGCTATTCGCCAGAGCAGAAGCGCGCCATCGACGGCCGCCTCTCCACCTTCCTGTCCCAGTGCGTCAGTAACAAACTGCGGGTAGTGGACAAGCCCCTGCTGCAGTGGCAGTTGCAGGTACAGCAGCTGCGCTACAACCCCGAGCACGATGAATACTGCTGGGCCTACACCTTGCTGAAGGCCGGCGCCGGCCAGATTCTCAAGCCGCTGGACTATGGCCTGGATATCGAGCCCCCCTTCCGCGACCTGTCGCTGCCCCGGCTGCGCGAGTTGATCGACCAGGAATTCTACGTGCTGTCGGAAGCCCATTACCAACGCTATATCGCCACCCCCGACCTGTTTGCCGGCCAGCAACGCTGATGCAAGCGTCCGCGCTGGAGGCCATCCACGAATTCCTGCCCTGCGCCACCCCCGCGGCGTGGATTACCTGGGCGCAGCAGAACCCGGTGCTGCTGCTGGTGGACCACGCCAACTGCGAGAAAAAAGCCGCCTCCACCGCGCTCAACCTGATGTACCGCTATGTGGAGCATCCCCGCCTGTTGCACAGGCTGTCGCGGCTGGCGCGCGAGGAACTGCGCCACTTCGAGCAGGTACTGGCGATCATGCAGCGGCGCGGGATCGACTACCCGCAACTGTCGGCCTCGCGCTATGCCGGCGAGCTGCGGCGCGCGGTGCGCACCCACGAGCCGGGACGCCTGGTCGACACGCTACTGGTGGGCGCCCTGATCGAGGCCCGCTCATGTGAGCGCTTCGCGGCGCTGATTCCGGTGTTGGACGAGGAGCTGGCCGGCTTCTACGAATCCCTGCTGAAGTCGGAGGCGCGGCATTTTCGTGATTACCTGGCGTTGGCGGAGGGGCTGGCTGGACCTGCGGAGGTGGCGCAGCGGTTGGACGTGCTGCGGCAGAGGGAGGCGCAGTTGATCGAGGGGGCGGACGTTGAGTTCCGTTTTCATAGTGGGGTGCCGGGAGCTGTTGAGCCTGCCTGATCAGGCTTCCTGGTTGGCTTCCGTCATGGCGCTCGGGGTTTGTTTGGTTCGGTGCCTTGTCTTCCCGGTCCGGGTCGGCGGTGGGCCTGCAGAGACACGCCGTAAACCCATCCATGGGGGCTCGGTTGCAGCATCCATGCTGCAAACGGTCTCTGCAGGCCCACCGCCGACCCGCCCCTGCCTTCACGAAATTTTACTTCTGGTGGTGGGATGCGTTGCTTGAATCTTCAGGCAGAGCGGACTTCGAAAAGTAGCGCGGAATTGGAGTCGAAGGCTAGAAGCGGGAAGCTCCTTGCGGGATCGTCGGAAGCACGGATGCTGACGCCAAGCGCAGATGGGTGGGGTCAGCTTCTACAAGGCAGCCACCCAAATTAAGTAAAAAAACCGTGAAAGTAGGGCTGCCTCGCCGGTGGGCTTGCAGAGACCGTATGCGACATGGATGTCGCATCCGAGCCCCCATGGATGGGTCTACGGCGTGTCTCTGCAAGCCCACCGGCGAGGCGGGCCGGGACGGTAGCCACCCAACATGTTCAAATAAACCGCACCAGATCTGTTAATCTACCGCGACAGTAATTAGAAATCACATTCAGAATAAATCTTAACTCGTTGATTTTATATCGAAATCAACAAGCCGCATAGAGTCAGGGGTAGCTTCCAGGTACCAGCCTTTCTGGTCCCAGTCGCCGAGGACCCAGCGGGTGCCGGCGGTGTGGTCGTGGCGGGCGGGGCGGTGGGTGTGGCCGTGGATGAGCTGGCGGACCTCGCGGTCCAGCAGAGCCCGTTCGACCTCCTCCGGAGTCACATCCATGATGTCCTCCGCCTTGTTGCTGGTGGCCTCCCGGCTCATGCTGCGCAGCTCCCGCGCCAGCTTGCGCCGGTCCTCCAGCGAGCGCGCCAGCAGTTCGGCCTGCCAGGCAGGGGTGCGGGTGTTCTTGCGGAAGGCCTGGTATTCAGTGTCGCGGGTGCAGAGGCTGTCGCCGTGCATCAGCAGCGTCGGTTCGCCGTAGAGATTGATGACGCTGGGATCGTTCAGCAGACGCCCGCCCACCCGGCGGCAGAACTGCCTGCCCAGCAGGAAGTCGCGGTTGCCCTGCATCAGGTACAGAGCCGGCCCTGCGGCGGTGAAGCGCTGCAGCATTTCGGCGACTTCACCAACCAGGGGGGCATCGTCGTCGTCGCCGATCCATAGCTCGAACAGGTCACCCAGGATGTACAGGGCCTCACAGTCGCGATGTTCCAGCAGGAAGCGCCGCAGTGCCCGCACGGTGGCGGGGCGGGTCACTTCCAGGTGCAAGTCCGAGATGAAGTAGGTGGCAGGCACGCGACGGAAGTGGCCCTACGGCTCTACGATCTCGATGGTTTCAATGATCACCGGATCGACCGGTACATCCTGGTGGCCATTGCGGCTGGTGGTGGGCAGCGCACGGATCTTGTTGAGCACGTCCTCGCCGGCGGTGACCTTGCCGAATACCGCGTAGCCCCAGCCCTGCATGTTCTTGCCGCTGTGGTTCAGGAAGTCGTTGTCCTTGATGTTGATGAAAAACTGCGCGGTGGCGGAGTGCGGGTCCATGGTGCGGGCCATCGCAATGGTGCCAAAATCGTTGGTCAGGCCGTTGTCGGCCTCGTTCTCGATCGGCTCGCCAGCGGCTTTCTGCTGCATGTCGGTATCGAAGCCACCGCCCTGGATCATGAAGTTGTCAATGACGCGGTGGAAAATCGTGCCATCGTAGAAGCCCTCGCGGGCGTAGCTGAGGAAGTTTTCGACGGTTTTGGGTGCTTTCTCCGCATCCAGAGTGACGGTGATATCGCCAAAGGTGGTTCGAATAATGATCATTTCGGTGTCCCGCGGGGTCTGATTGTTGTCGTATTGGAAGGGCAATGATACGGGCTTTTGGGGACCAGTAAAACAGAACCGCAGCAATCCCGGTGTTTGTGGCATTTATAGGGTGCTTGTCGTGGCAAACGCTATAAGCACTGCGATTCTGCCGGTATAATGCCCGGTTTTTGGAGCGCCAACCGGAACCCGCATGGAAACCAGACCCGGCAACAATTTTTTGCGTACCCTGATCGCCGAAGAGCTGCGCGAGGGCCGCGTCACTCAGGTGGTGACCCGTTTCCCGCCCGAGCCCAATGGCTATCTGCATGTCGGCCATGCCAAGTCCATCTGCCTGAATTTTGGTCTGGCAGAGAGTTTCGGCGGTGACTGTAACCTGCGTTTTGACGACACCAATCCGGCCAAGGAGAGCCAGGAGTTCATCGAATCCATCCAGGCCGACGTGCGCTGGCTGGGTTACCAGTGGGCGGGGGAGGTGCGCTACGCCTCGGCCTATTTCGGCCAGCTCTACGAATGGGCGCTGCAGCTGGTGCGGCAGGGCGACGCCTATGTCTGTGACCTCGATGCAGAGCAGGCGCGCGAGTACCGCGGCACCCTGACCGAGCCCGGC
The DNA here is from genome assembly GCF_010669285.1 of Kineobactrum salinum. Taxonomy (GTDB): domain Bacteria; phylum Pseudomonadota; class Gammaproteobacteria; order Pseudomonadales; family Halieaceae; genus Kineobactrum; species Kineobactrum salinum. The sequence continues at coordinate 4,439,010 of NZ_CP048711.1, forward strand.
CGCAACAGCCCCTGCCGCGACCGCTCCGTGGCGGAAAACCTGGACCTGCTGGAGCGGATGAAAAACGGTGAGTTCGATGAGGGCAGCCGGGTACTGCGGGCAAAAATCGACATGGCCTCACCAAACATGAACCTGCGGGACCCCATCCTGTACCGGATCCGCAAGGTGGCCCATCACCAGACCGGCACCGACTGGGTGATCTATCCCACCTACGATTTTGCCCACGGCCAGGAAGATGCCATCGAGGGCGTGACCCACTCCATCTGCACCCTGGAATTCGAGGATCACCGGCCCTGTACGACTGGCTGCTGGATCATCTGCCGGTGCCCGCCCGGCCGCGGCAGTTCGAATTCGGCCGCCTCAACCTCAATTACACGGTGACCAGCAAGCGCAAGCTGAAACAGCTGGTGGATGACAAGGTGGTGCAGGGCTGGGACGACCCGCGTATGCCCACCATTGCCGGCATGCGCCGGCGCGGCTTCACCCCGGCCGCGATTCGCCGCTTCTGTGAGATGATCGGCGTGACCCGCAGCGACGGGGTGGTGGACGTGGCGATGCTGGAGCACGCGATCCGCGATGATCTGAATGAGAATGCGCCGCGACGCATGTGTGTGCTGAATCCGCTCACCCTGGTACTGACCGAGCTGCCGCATGATCATCTGGAAATGCTGACCGCGGCCTCCCATCCCACCCGGCCTGAACTGGGCGAACGCCAACTGCCGTTTACCCGCCTGCTGGTGATAGACGCCGATGATTTTCGCGAGGAGGCCAACAAGAAGTACAAGCGCCTGGTGCTGGGCAAGCGGGTGCGGTTGCGCAACGCCTACGTGATCGAGGCCGACCGGGTGGTCAAGGACGAGCAGGGCAATATCACCGAGGTGCACGCGCACGTGATTCCGGGCACGCTGGGCGAGGACCCGGCCGATGGCGTCAAGCCCAAGGGCGTGATCCAGTGGGTCTCGGCCAGCCAGGGGCGGCAGGCAACGGTGCGGCTCTACGATCGCCTGTTCACCCACGAAGCGCCGGACCGCGGTGAGAATGCCTATATGGACTTTCTCAATCCGGACTCCCTGCGGGTAGTGACCGATGCCTGGATCGAACCCGCCCTGGTCGAGGCGCAACCGGAGCAGGGCTTCCAGTTTGAGCGCGAGGGGTACTTCGTCGCCGACCGCTACGAGCACAGCGCCGAGCTGCCGGTATTCAATCGCACTATCGGCTTGCGCGATACCTGGGATTCCTGACACAAGGCAGCGGCACATGAGCTTGAAGGTCTACAACACGCTGAGCGGCAAGAAAGAGGTATTCCAACCGCTGCAACCGGATGCGGTCACCATGTACGTCTGCGGACCCACCGTCTACAACCTCGCCCATATCGGCAACGCCCGGCCGGTGGTAGTGTTCGACGTGCTGTTCCGCCTGTTGCAGACGCTGTACAGCACAGTGACCTACGCCCGCAACATCACCGATGTGGATGACAAGATCATCGCGGCGGCCAGGGACAGCGGCCGTTCCATCGAGGCGGTGACCGACGAATTTACCGGCAAATACCGCGAGGACATGGCCCAGCTCAATGCGCTGCCGCCGACGCTGGAGCCGCACGCCACCCACAACATTGGCGCGATGATTGCACTGACCGAAACCCTGATTGCAAAGGGCCATGCCTATGAGTCACAGGGCCATGTGCTGTTCGCGGTGGAATCCATGCCGGATTACGGCAAGCTGTCGCGGCGCTCGCTGGATGACATGCTGGCGGGCGCCCGGGTGGAGGTGGCGGACTACAAGCGCCACCCGGGGGATTTCGTGCTGTGGAAGCCGGCCGCTGTCGCGGATCCGGGCTGGGACAGCCCCTGGGGGCGCGGCCGTCCGGGCTGGCACCTGGAGTGCTCGGCGATGATTCGCGAGCATCTGGGGGAGACCATAGACATCCACGGTGGCGGGCGCGACCTGATCTTTCCCCACCACGAGAACGAGATCGCCCAGAGCCGCTGTGCCCACGGTGGCGACTATGTGCGCTACTGGATGCACAACGCCTACCTGGACATCGACGGCGAGAAGATGTCCAAGTCCCTGGGCAACTTCCGCACCGTGCGCGAGCTGCTGCAGTCCTTTCGCGGCGAAGTGCTGCGCTTTGCGCTGCTGTCCGCGCAGTATCGTACGCCGCTGAATTTTTCTGCCGAGTTGCTGGAGCAGGCCGAGGCCACCCTGGGCAGTCTCTACAGCACGCTGGAGTCGGTACAGGATATCGAGCCCGATGCCAGCGCAGTGGAACTGGCGTCAGAACCCTTTTACCAGGCGCTGTGCGATGACCTGAACACGCCGCTTGCGATCGCGGAACTGCACGCGCTCGCCAAGCAGTTGCACAAAGCCGACGACACTGCCGCCAAAGCGGCACTGAAGGCGCGCATGCTGGCCGCCGGGGAGTTGCTGGGCATCCTGCAGCAGGAGCCGCAGGCGTGGTTGCAGGGCGATGCGGCCAGCGACGGCATCACCGCAGCCGAGATCGAGGGACTGATTGTCGCACGGCAGCAGGCCAAGGCAGACCGGGACTATGCCCGTGCCGATGCCATTCGCGAACAATTGCTGCAGCAGGGTGTCGTGCTGGAGGATTCCCGCGAGGGCACCAAGTGGCGCCGCGGCTGAACGCGGCGTCGCGGATTCAGGCAGCAGCCTTCTGCCCGGCGCATCTCGAGACACTTATCATCGTCCAATGGCTGTCCAGTCAGTGGGGGCCGACTCTAGGTGGCGAGTTCCGCAAGCTTTCCAGCGAGCTCTTCCTCTGATATCCCCTGGATTTCCACCACCTTGGTCGCAGATGTGTGCCCCGCGCAAATGCTCAGCTGCTTTGCTGGAAGGTCGAGGAATTGCGCGACGAGCTTCAGTACCGCAGCGTTGGCCTTGCCCTTTTCCGGCGGGGCCTGAACTCTGATCTTAAGGGCTTCTCCAAGCATCCCGACGACCTTGTTCCGGGATGCTCCTGGCACGACCTTGACGGTGAGGCGGCAACTCATTGGTGGATGCTCGAACAGGTCATCTAATACCGCCGTCTATGGCTCATCGACCAAGCAGCATGCCGAGTCTCGCCGCCATGAGCCTGGTAATAAATTTCAATGGATACGACTTGTATTCAGGGACCCCGCTCGAGACAGGATTGTTCTCCGATCTGTATCTGGTTTGGATGCGCATCTGTATTGGGGGCGCGTCATTGCCGAATCTGGCCCTATAGACAGAGAACCAGTGACCCTTCTGAAAATCGAGAAACATGGCAGAATTACAGCATGTCGCAACAACTCTACGAGTGGGGGAACCGTCCTTGATCCGGTAGTCGCGCAAGAGATCGGCACCCTTTGAGAATTGCACTCGATCTTTCCGGAAGAGCAGGAGATCCGTTCCGCCATCTGGCCCCATAACCGGAGGGGCGTCCGGCAAAGCTTCAAGCTGGCGTGCGCCTTCCTGGCAGTCATCACAGTAACAGGCTGCGCCGAGGATTGGTTTGCCGGCCACGTCAATCTCGACGCTTCCGCAGGTGCATTGAGCAATACTGTGATTCATGCTTTGCATCAGCTTTCCTGTTCAGATGGTGTTTATGGAATGCGGGCGATAACTTTTATTTCAAAATCAAAGCCAGCCAACCAATTCACCCCGATTGCTGTCCAGTTTGGGTAGGGCGGTGCGCTAAAGTGTTTTTGCTTTACCTGCATAATGGTGGCGAATTGGTGCTCTGGATCAGTGTGAAAAGTGGTCACATCAACAATATCATCAAGGGTGCAGTTTGCTGCTGCCAGTGTAGCTTGCAGGTTTTTAAAAGCCAGCTCCACCTGGAGTGAAAATTCAGGCTCAGGACTACCATCTTCACGGCTACCTACCTGCCCGGACACAAACAGCAGATCTCCAGAACGAATAGCTGCCGAATAGCCGTGCTCCTTGTAGAGTGCATGCCTGTTGGCAGGAAAAATAGCTTCACGTTGGTGCATAACCAAACCCTCATTGTAGTAAATATCTGCGCATTGTTTTTGAAATGCGCTTTCAGCGGTGGGCGAGTTCCAGCGACTCTGCTGTACCCGCACGCCAGTTGGCAGTAACATACGGTACGTATGCAGATTGAGGTTATACGAGGCGTATGTCAAGTTAATATACGCGCCGTATGCTAGTAGCGAGGGAGCCAGGATTGAACAAACGCGCCAAAACAGTGGCAGAAAACCGTGCAAAGCTAATATCAGCGGCCCGAAAAGCCTTTGCTGAAAAAGGTTACGCAGCGGCCTCGATGGATGAGCTAACCGCCGAAGCAGGTTTGACAAGAGGGGCTCTGTACCACAATTTTGGCGACAAACGCGGGCTTCTCGCTGCGGTTGTAGACCAGATAGATACAGAAATGGCAGTGCGTGCAAAAGAGGAGGGCGCACAAGCTGGAGACTTGTGGCAGGGGCTGCTGGCAGAGAGTATAGCCTATATACGTATGGCGCTTGATCCTGAAATCCAGCGTATCGTATTGCTCGACGGGCCTGCGGTTTTGGGAGACCCCTCACAATGGCCCAGCCAAAATAGCTGCCTTGAGGTCACCAGACAAACCGTGACGCAGCTAATAGCTGAAGGCGTTTTAAAGCCGGTTGATGCCGAAGCTGCTGCCAGATTACTCAGTGGTGCCGCGCTTAATGCAGCGCTGTGGATTGCCGCCAATGCCACCCCACAGAAGGTGACCCCGAAAGCCGTCGAAGCATTTCAGCTACTGGCATCTGGTTTGTTAAAGAACTCTTCCTAGTGAATTATTTATTTGCTTATAGAGAGTGCCAGCCGCCGGGCTCGTTCAACAATGGGATAGGTCGTGGCTGACGCGCGATATATGCCTATTTGTTACGTGCAGCATTATTTTCTGTGATTCTTCTATCATTTTTTGCTCGCATAGTCCTGAAGTAACTCCGGAAACTTGTTTTGCGGCGGGAACTTGCTGAAACTATGTTTCGCACCAGTAACAGCCCATTCAATCTTTTCATCCGTGTAAGTTTCAATGAAAGGCTTGTAGGTTCGAGAGCCCGCAAGCAGAGTTGAGCGTACATTTACAAAATCATTCATACCTTCAGGGCGTGTGAATAGCCAGCTCATACAATGCCCGCAAAAAAAGTGGCGCGTACTTCCGTGCAGCCCACCGATAACGGGCTCTCCGGATGTAATTGAGAATGCCTCACTCGGAAATAGCGAGCTCAAGCTAAAGGCGCTTGATGACATCCGCTGACATCCCGTGCAGTGACAAGCCATTGTAATCATTGGCTTTGCGCTAACCTCAAACTCTACCAACCCGCAACGGCAATGACCTCTAACCTTATCCGATGTACTGTTCACTATAACCTACCTCCAAATTCAATATGGGGCACTGAGATATAAGCCGGGTGGGCTTCCCGAGACCGGAATCTCTGATCGTGGTGGCCGGATTGTTGTGAACTTCATCCCTCGATCCCTCGATCCCTCGATCCCTTGGCGGATGCACTCAATAACGCTGAGCTAAGCGCCGCGCGCTTCCTGCGCGTCCGATTGAGCTTTTGGTTATTTTGCATATACCTTTAAAGCACCGAATAAATAAGGAATCCTCCAAACAAAATACCCAACAATCCCGCCAGGCTTTTAAATAGCGGCGTGAGTTCGAGTGCCCAATTAATCAGATTTTGGAATCGCACTCTGCCAATTACCGCCAACATCAGAGCGGCAAGAATTGAAAGCCAACCCAAAACTTGGAATACAACTGTAAATTTGGATTCTGATGCGCCGGCGATCAATACAGCTCCTAGAACAATTCTTACTACAACGGCGGAAAGGTGAAGCCAGATTGAACTTGCATGCTTTTTGAGCAGATTAAAAATAGCGACAGGTTTAATTAAAACCACGGCACTACTGAGCACAATCAAAGACCCGAACAGGAAAACAAGATAATTCATTGAACATTCCTCATTGGCAACATAGCGCCCTGGTTATGCATTTGGATCGCAGTTTACTGACTTATTATGTGCCATATGTGCGACTGGTCATTCCATAACTAATCGGAAATTCCAGCCAACCAATATAGGCCCTGCATGCCAGACATAGGGAAAGCGAAACCATGGTCCGCCGATTCTATTACTTTGAATTCCACCTGAGACGTGTCGGACTTCCTGGATTTCAGAAAACGCACCAAGCTAAACGCATTTTCAACGTATTTTGGTGTTTCATCGGATCCTACTGACACGAAGACATTGGCATCTAGCGATTCGGGGGTCGCTTGTGAGATTGGTGTGTACTCATGGGCAAATTGCCCGCTGAACAAAGGTGCTGGGCTACCAATTATGTAGTTTCGAAAGGTCTTGGGACGGGTCAACAGTATATAGCTGCCAAAGGTTCCGCTTACTGAATAGCCAAAATAGGTGCGCCGAGTTGGATCGACTTTGTATTCAGATTCGACATACTTAAATACGTCATTCTGTAAGAACGCAAGGTGCTCTCGAGCCTGGCCGGTAGGGTGCTTGTAGTCTTCCCCCGTGTATTTGTCGGGAGTGTAATCACGCATACGACTTTGCTGTGCAGGTATGCCTTTTTCCCAGGAAATACCAACTAGAATGGCATCCTGAACCAGGTGTTCTATGGAGCCTGAGATAATTTCCATGTGCCAACGTGCGTCCGCAATGTAGATAACTGGGTGCGTCTGATCGGTATTGACATCGTAGTCTTTAGGTAGCTTTACGTACAGTTCGTAGTCGCGCCCCAGTGCACTGTCCTGAATGGGCACGACCTTGATTTGGGGAAGTTGGAGTGGATTAGCTTGTACAGTTGCTCCAAATAGCAATAACAGCCATACAGAAAGTATTTTTATTCTCGCAAGGTCTCCCTCTGGAAGTACATAACGAGGCTGTAGAAAAACCCGGAAACAATGCCAGGCTTTTAATAGCTCGGTTCCATTACCAGGTTTTTGCAGTGTGTAGAGAGCCACTCCGGAGAAAAGCGCTATTTTCAATAAGCCGTCTCCAGGATCACTCATCATTCTCTCAGATTCCCATAATTCTTCATTTTCTCGATATCGTGGACCATGCAGTATAGGCGCCATTGACCTTGTACCTTGTCTCGGCCGCGCAAACTGAATCGACTGAGCCCTTTGTTGGTCACAATATTACATTCCCACGTAGCCGACCGGCCAGTAAAATGTCAATTTCAGTCTTGTATTGGGAAAGATCATCAAGTGATCCTGCACAAATCCCTAGCATCCCTGAAAGAAGTTCCTCCGGATTTTCGACTGCAGGATCGTCGAACAACGAAGATCCACGGTTCGGACAGAATCCACGCTTTCCCGTTGTTTGGTAGTACCTGACGTCGCCAGTGATCTCGACGGAATTCTTTGGGACAAACAATACCGGTGCATAACCACTTCCCGTCGCCTTCTTGCAGTTAATTCAATGGCAATTTCCCACCATCGTGACTTTACGGCCGCTAGCCCGGGAACGAATTTGAATGACGGGTTATGTACTACCCGAAGAAACAGCCATTCTCGTCGGCATTCACGATAGCAAAGAATTCCTCGATGGAGCGTGACTCGGGTTCTGGCGTGTACGAATGCCACTTCAGATCGCTGCGCATCCAATAGATTTTCCAGCGTTGAGATTTCTTGATATAGGTAGCTTTTGCCACCGGCGATTCAATGATCGTGGAAGGCTCCCGAAAATGGGGGCGAATCTCGACTATCTGCACGCTTTGGCCGGAAACTCGAACGTCCAGATCCAACTTGGGCCGGATCTCGGCTGGCGGCCTCCGCTCTTTCAGAAATTCAGAAGCGGCCCGCTCAATTTTCTTTGCTTCAAACTCACTGAATGCCATGTGGTTTCTCTATGGGAACGTCCACATAACGCTCGCAGCAGGCGCGCCGCTTTTTGACGTTGCCCTGCGATCGTTGGGAGCCTTGTAGATAGAACCGCGATATTCCATTCAAGAGCGCCGCTCAAGAAGTTCTTTTAGCGTTGCCAGATCCTTCTCAACTGCCTGTTTATCTTCTGCGAATTGTTCGTCGGACATACCCGGTCGCCGCAGTAGAGAGAATACGAACTCGCTCCCATCCCCGTTGGGGACAACTCGCATGGGATTGTGAACAACCACACCTGAATCAAGTTTAACATCATGATCCATGATGCCAAATGTATTCCTCTCCGCAAACCTGATCTTTACCTTTCCAAATGGAGATTCAGCCGCCCACGCGTCTCGACCTCTCTTAACCTCAGAGCTGGCTAACCCCGCTGCCCAGCGCGGCAAATTTTCAGGATTTGAAGCAAACTCATAAACTTCGCTTGGGAGGCGATCAATATAAATGCTGATATGTTGTACTTCGTGCATCAGGAAAGCTCCTTGTTCTGTGACCAGGGGGCATTTTCAGAAACGAGGTGCCGTTTCCGCGGAAACGTTTTTCGGTTATAGATGGCACCAAGAACAGGGGCGCTGAGATATAAGTCGGGTGTGTTTCCCGAGACCGGAATCGCTGATCGTAGTGGCCGATTGTTGGGAACGCCGTTTTTCACTTTCTTGGTGGATCTACTCAATAACGCCATCTTCAGCGTGTTTTGGTCTGGCTGCAAGGCCTTTATTATGGTTTTTTCTTGGAAATGTATCTGACATTCGCCAAGCCATCGAAGTCGTTATCTTGAGTCCAGATTACAGCGGAGTACTTCTGAGCAGTGGCGAAAATGATGCTATCAGCCAACGGTAGTTTGTGGAGAACGCCAAATTTTGCGGCACTCTTAGCCAGCTCTGAATCCAGTGGGATCACCTTGCCCTGTTCCATATGGGCTGTGACAATCAAAGCGGCTTCTTCTCCACGTTGACGCAGTACGGCCTTGAAAACCTCCGTGATAGTGATGCTTGGAACCAACAACTCTGGCAGCTTTTCTATGGGCCCCGCAAATACCGCAGAATTCGCATCGCTGGCGAGATACGACAACCAGGCTGATGAATCTACGACATTCATACCCGATCTTCTTCCCTGAGAACGGTGGTATCAATTCCTTTCAAGAAGCCTCTCATTTCTTTCATGGGTTTAAGAGGAATCACCTCAATCCGCCCTTGGTATGAGGTCATCTGGACTTTCTGGCCAGGTGCAATACCCATGGATTCACGTATTTCTTTAGGAATTACAATCTGATACTTCGGAGATACGGTTACTGAAGTCATGCCGAAACCTATCGATAATATAAAGGTATTACGATACCTCTATCGATAAAAGTGGTCAAGATACGTAACGATTTACTTCAGCTGCGGCTCCGGAGGAACCGTCCGGTGGAGGCGCGGAGCGCCGGAACGCACTGCAAGAACCTGCTATATGCCTTTCCCAATAACCAATGTGCGCATAAACTATGCGCATCATGAATTTGGAGTAACTCTCCCATGAATCACGTATACAACACCCAAGCCCCTAAAAAACCTACTAATGTTAGTATAAACAGCGACTTACTTGAAAAGGCCAGAAGTCTCAATATCAATCTGTCCGCAACTCTGGAGCTTGCCTTGGCTGAATTGCTACGGACTGAACACCGTGCTCAATGGCTGCGCGAGAACGCCGATGCCATTCAAGCATACAACCAATTCGTCGAAACCAATGGCACGTTCAGCGACAGCGTAAGGAAGTTCTGATGGGACAGTTTTGTACATATAAGAACCCCAACCCTGGTACTCGCGCCCACTATCCCTACTTGCTGGATATACAAAGTGATTTATTGAGTGGACTGAGAACAACCATCGTCATTCCGCTCACATCTTCAATAATTGCCGCACCAATAAGTCTATCCAGGCTCAACCCTGTATTCGTTCTAGGCGGCGAGAGCTTTACAGCAATAACACAAGACATTGCAGGTGTGGATCGCAAACAGCTCGGTGCTCAGGCCCACGATCTATCTGCACACCGCTCAGAAATTATAGCTGCAGCAGATTTTGTACTCTCTGGCATATAACGAGGCTGTACAAAAATCCGGAATCAATACCAGACTTTTAATAGCTCGGTTCCATTACCAGATTGTTGCAGTTGGTGGAGCCCAGTCGGCGGTAGCATCCTTTCAGTGCTTCAAGAGCGGGTTGCAATGTGTGGTGTTCTTGCCCATGCCACCAAAAGTAGGCGCTTTAGGCGAACGCTGAGCATCCACAATGATCTGATGTTTTTGTCGACAATGGCGACACCGTTATAGGCCTGTATCGTGCCCTTGCTCGTTGTCATCTTGGCCGACTCATTGTCGGTGATATTGCCCTTCACTTCCTTTGGTCTCTTGCCCTGGCCCATCTGTGGGCTTTGCGTCTTTAGGAACTGATCGATCCCCGTGGCCGCTTTATCGAGCGTGTCAAGGGTTTGTTGAGTTCGCCGAATACGCTCGCTGTTGGTAAGATCCTGCTTGTCCAGCTGACGGTGCTCTTTCAGGCAACGGCGAATCTGGCGTTTTATCTTTTGACGCTTCTGTCCAAGCTCCTTGAAGGTACCAGACCATTCCTTGGCGGCGACCGCGTCCGGTGCCGGAGGCGCATAGTTAATTGCTTGGTTATTGTAGCGTTGGGAAAGCTTGCCCGACCACCACGTTGCCGGAGCGATAGTGAAGGCTTTAGCCAAAAGGATGCACCAGGCCCGAAGGGCGACATGAATGCCCTATTTGGCAGCGTAGCGCAGTCACTTCCCATGGTGCGTAGCGATTTCCTCTTCGCTAAGTCTAAGAAATCGTGCGGCGTTGTTATACAGGATGTCTCGTTTCTGCGCCTCATCAAGAAACGGTGCATCTCTTACTGCGGCAATCGACTTCGGGATCATTCCTGGCCAAACCATCTGATCCGAGCCGTACATGACGCGAGACCCAAATCCTGCTTCAACTATCCGTTGCAGGTAGCTGTGAAACTCTGGGGTCGGTAGAGCCCAATTAATGGCTGCTACATCCATATACACTTGCGGGTGCGCCCACAGCAAGGCCAACAAATCTTCGAGCATGGGCCACCCCGCATGAGATATATAGATGCGTAGCGACGGATGTCTAATGAGTACCTCCTCAAGCGTTAAAGCGCTGTGCAATCGCGCCCGATAGCCGGATGCTCCAAGGTATGCGACGCCGGGAGGCCCCGTACCGATATGGATCCCAACGGGTAGATCAAGCTCTTCGGCGAGAGCCCAAAGCGGCTCCAAACGCTCATCGTCGGGCGAAATCCCAGCGTATTGCGTCGTCAGCTCTCCAATAACCTCCAATCGTCCTTCGTCATGCAGGATACGCAACGAGTCAATCGACTGCGGCTCCGCGACGGCGGAACCGCCAAGCAACAAAGCCTGGATGATGCGATCCGGCGCTGCGTCTTCGTACGCCCTAACCAGATGTTCAGGCCCACTCGCGACACCAAAAATGTTGTACTCGTCTAGCATCGCGAGCGAGGCAGCCATCAGCTCCCGATCGGATGTCGGCGACCATACCGGATCATCACATGGTGGGTTCTTTAGTAGCGACAACCATTGATCGGGATATGACTCGGCTGAGACCGAGGACGGAATCTCGCGAAACGGCGAACATAATCCTAGTGGCGGTGGGCCTTGGCTATCGACCGCGACTGTATGGAAGTGCATATCGATAATCGGCAATCTGGATTCTTGAGCCAAAGCCAAACCATCAGCCATGAAAATCATTATTAAGACTATTCCCAGCCGCATAGTGAAGCCCCCCGCGATTTCAGCTCGAAGTTTCGCATAGATTAATTGCGCCGTATAACGCAGCCAACATGCGCAGCTTTGGAGTGATGGCGGAGCCGCAACGGAAAAGCTGTCGCTGTGATTGGCCTGGTTAAATGCGACCTGGATCAACGTAAAATCCCCAGCCTGCTCACGTCTTTGAATTTGGATCTCAAATTCTCAATAATCTCTGGAGGGATTACCTCTCCGTCAGCAGCACTTTGTTATGTAACCGATCAATATAGGACTGTTTCCTCTTTGCACCTGCGGTAGCTAGTTGGAGGGCCCCATGGCGCGGAACAGGCTCACGATTTCCTGCAGGTCCGCCTCATCCATACGCTGGTAATCATCGAAGCTATTCACAGTGTAGCACTGCAGTATGGCGTTCACCTGAACAATGCGATTAAAGATTTTGTGCCGGTGTTTTGATCGCAGGCTGTCCAATACCACAGTGGTATAGGCGGCGCCCACGAGGTGCGCCTTTTGCCACGACGGTAGTGAGCGGTCTTTGGCGATGCGTTCAACCTCCTGAGCGCTCGACTGCCAGCTGGCGTAGGCGTCCTTTTCAGCCATGGGCAGCCTCGTTCATTACATCCGAACGTATGGGGCTGTCAGCGAAGCAGGCTTTCCAGTTTCGCGGCGTCAAAGCTGCGGACTTCGCGAGACGGGTGTCGCCCCACGCGCTGCAGGACATCCACCAGGTAACCGTAGGCATTAATGCCATACGGACAGTAGGTCACCATCAAGCTTTGAAAGATGCCAACTACTCCGCACCCAGCTCGCTCCAACAAAACAAGTGGTTTTCCGCTTATGGCCACATTGCCATAATCGCAAGAACTGGCTGTTTGCAGGCTCTGTACGCAGCGGTCAGCGCGCGGTCAACGTGATGACGCTGATCCAGTCGGCAAAGATCAATGGGCTGGATGCCCAGGCCTATCTGCGGCATGTGCTGGAGTGTATCTCCACTGCCAGGCAATCTGATCTGGCAGCCTTGCTGCCGCACAACTGGGATCCGCCCATCAAGGTGTGATTACCGGACGGTTGCCTATAACCAATGCAATTGAGCATTATTATTGGTATTCGAAAATGATATTTCACTTTCCGTCGTTGTGACTAAACTTGATTTTACTGGGCTAAATGTACGCGCTCGAACAGAGGATACTAGGGTACTGGAAGGGGTTAATTCCAAGAACCGGAACCATTTTTTTCGGAATCTATTTTCAGGATTATCAGCTGGATCATTTTTGTTACTGCTGTTTAACAAGCCCATCTTTACGCAATAAGTCATGAAGTAAGAGTAGTCCACAAGACAATATTATCTTTAATAGGAGTCCTTGATCATGACGTATAGACGCATTATTGCACGTGCGCTAGCCCTTCCAGTGGTCCTACACATGATGGTTGCCTTGGCAGGTGAGAGCCAGTCTCCTCAACAGCTCGATCCCTCGGTACGAAGGGATTACAGCGGCACTATGGAAATGCCTGATGGCATTGCACTTTTTAACTTGATGACAACATGGGCATCAGTCTCCAAAAGAAATCCGGATGATCTTCCGCATCATGTAAAAATGGTTACAGGATTAAGCGAGAAAGCGAGCAAACATCTCGTCAACTACCTACTCGATTTAAACAGGCGCATGAATAAGGAGATAAATAGCTCTGTCCGCATGCTGACTTGCACTCCTAATGTGGGAAGTCGGAGCATTTCAGAGTACGCACTGATAGCGGATACGACTGATGACATTTCAGAAGGAATTTACAAGAAATACTACATGGTAGCTATAGCACAGCTTCCTCAAGATGAGATCAAAGCTTTAGGTCAACTAGTCGATGCAACCAAATCAAGCTCATCATACTTGGCGGTAAATCACAGCGAGGATTACCATCAGAGACCTGTCGAATACCTAAGACAAGTATTCCAGACATATTGTGATCGGAAGGGAGACCAGAGATGAAAACATTTGCAGGGATGACGCTCACATGCTCACTGCTGATTGCCAGTTCCAGTGCTAATGCGGCGCTGACTGCAAATGTGGGGATGATATGGGGAGCTTTCGAAGACTATTCGCACCATACAGCGGCAGTTACATTCAACCACATCGAATTAGTTATATATATGAGTATGGACGCAGAAAACTTCATCAATTTCGGTCTCCACAACAGCTTCTATAACCACGATATTAATATTACGCCGCCAAACAACCAGGGGCTAGAAGTGTCACCCCTTCCACTCGACTACTACGATTGTACACCGTACAAAGCAAAGACATTTGCCACGTTTTGGAATGAAGTCCAATACAGGTATAGGTCAGCTGAGGCAAATTACATCACTCCTCCGCCACCGTTTCCTTATTCGTGTCCCTGATTTCTGTGGCAGTTATCGTTTATGAGCCACGGCTAGCAGCAGTAAAGACTCTGACCACGATGCAGCCTCTGTCCGCGGCCGAACCATATGGTGTCGACGTCGTGCTCTTGTGCAATCGGTGATTTCGATACAACGGGTTTTTGACTGTAACCGATCAATATAGGACTGTTTCCTCTTTGCACCTGCGGTAGCTAGTTGGAAGGCCCCATGGCGCGGAACAGGCTCACGATTTCCCGCAGGTCCGCCTCATCCATACGCTGGTAATCATCGAAGCTATCTACAGTGTAGCGCTGCAGTATGGCGTTCACCTGAACAATGCGATTAAAGATTTTGTGCTGGTGCTTTGATTGCAGGCCATCCCGTACTACAGTGGTATAGGCGGCGCCAACCAGGTGCGCCTTTTACCATAGTGGTAGTGAGCGGTCTTTGGCGATGCGTTCAACCTCCTGAGCGCTCGACTGCCAGCTGGCGTAGGCGTCCTTTTCAGTCATGGGCAGCCTCGTTCATCACATCCGAACGCATGGAGTTGTCAGCGAAGCAGGCTTTCCAGTTTCGCGGCGTCAAAGCTGCGACGTCGCGAGCCGGGTGTCGCCCTACGCGTTGCAGCACATCCACCAGGTAGTCGTAGGAGTTAATGCCGTGCAGGCGGCAGGTCGCCATCAAGCTTTGAAGAATACCCAACTGCTCCGCACCCAGCTCGCTCCAACAAAATAAGTGGTTTTTGCGGCCCATGGGAATGACGCGCAGGGCACGCTCCAAGTGATTGGTGTCCATGGCAACACCCGGATTCTCAAGGAACACACGCAGCGAGGCCTCCCGCTCATGGACATAGGCCAGCGCTTTGGTGAGCGGGTTGGATGGCAGCAATTCCGGGGCGTTGCCGCTGGTGGCGAACCCAGGCAAAGAGCGCCTCGAGGATAGGCACACTGTGCTGGATCCGCCAGGCGGCCACTTCGTCCGGAACCAACTCCCGCGCCCGGATAGCCGCTTCAATCTGGTAAAGCCGGGCAATCAGGTCCAGGGCGTATTGGGCCAGCACGGGCTCCATCGCCAGTGCTCGCTCAAAGGCCCTACGACTGTGTGCCCAACAATTAGCGTGGGCAATCCGTGCTTTGTTCCAGTTGAGGTCAGAGCCTACTAGGCTGTAGGCCTCGTAGCCATCAGTCAGCAGGACGCCAGTAAATCCGCACAGTTGCTGTTGGGCATGGTGGCGGCTACGGCTGGCAGACCAGGTAAAGACCACTTCATCCCGGTCGCCATACATAGGCCAGAAGTAGCTTTCCGAGACCCTTGCGACCCGCCTTCATGGGCACTTCGTCCATCGCCAGCACGGCGCTGTCCAGAACGCTCTGCCACTGAGCCTGATAGATCGGCTCCAGCAAGGCAATACCTCGCGATACATAGTTCAGCAGGGTCGAGCGGCTCAGCACAATGCCGCTGTTGAGCATGCGCTGGTGCTGACGATACAACGGCAAGTGGTACACCGCCTTGTCGACCATCAGGCCGGCCAGCAGGGAGACATCGGCATAGCACTCCTCCAGCACATTGTCTGGAGCCGGTGGCGTGATGAGCGTCTGATCATGCTTGTCACGCAGTACCGGCCGGCGATAAATCAGCAGCTGGTAAATACTGCGCTGCTGCGCGAGCCGCGCACTCTCCTTGTACCCGATTATCTCGTAGCGAGCAGCCTGTTCTCCCTGCAGCTCGGGTGCCGGAATGTCGATGATAGTTTGCGGCACTGTTTCATCAAAGCGCAGCCCGGTGTCATTGACTTCATGACCGCCCCGCCGAGCACGGCGCCGGTGTTCCGCAATGACCTTGCTCGGCGGCTTGGGGGATTGGGTGTCAGGGTTCTCTCGCGCGAACAGGCTGGCCTGGTCGGGATTGAGCAGTAGCTGCTTCTCGGATTTGCGGCCAAACAGTTGCCGCTTGAACCAGTCCAGTTGCTGTTTGAGGCGCTGGTTCTCTGCCTCCAGCGCTGCCATACGCACCGCCGCCGCATGGGCGTCAGCAAGGGGTGGTGAAACGGTATTGAACGGCGAGATCATGCCGCAGATTTTACCATTCCGAGACCCCGATGACGCTTGTATTGTCGAGATTTTTGCCAATCGATCCCGCTGATCAGGCACTGCAGCTGTGCACTGTCGGCTCCAGTTTCTCTCCGTTGTTCGTCACCGACTGAAACCGGCCCCGTTCCAGGCGTTTCGCCCAGATGCAGAACCCACCGCCATGGTAATACAGGATCTTCATCTGGGTGCGACGGCGATTGACGAAGACGAACCAGTCGCCACTATTGGCTTGCAGAGAGAGCTGGGTCTGAGCAATGGCGGCCAGTCTATCGAAACTGCGGCGCATATCGACAGGCTTCTGGTACAGCCAGATGCGCGCCGTACTCGAGAACATCATCAGGCAGCGCGCATCCGTAGCTGGACACCGCCCGGTAACTCGAGTTCAATCTCCCATGTGCGCTTAGCGCCATCGACCGGATCAGTCAGATCAATCGGTAGCCAGTCGGCCGATGTCTTGTCTGGTGGCAATGCTTCTTCCTGGAGGGAAAGCTTGTGGCGCCACCGTACAAATGTGCCGTAAGCTATCTCGTTGTGCTTACAAAAAGCAGTGGCAGACAATCCACGGTCGATAAACTGTTGCACGATCTCGCGCCATTGTGCTGCTGAGCGGCGAATACGTTGAGGTGTGGTCATGGCTAGCTCCCAGGAGGTTGACTGAGAGTTCAGAATAGTCAGGAACGGTGGTAAATTGCAGACGCCTCAGAATGAACGCTTACTTTGTTATGCACGTTGAAAACCTGCTGCTCATTCGACGCTTCCTCAAATCATACACCGGTCGGCCTAAGTCCTCGTCGATTAGAGATCAATTGCATAACGCTCCAAACAGCCGACGCTTATAGCGGTCGGCTGCTTTGGCTTGTTAACAGCTTATTGCCACTCAATTTTGAGGTCTTTGTGCGACTGAGCACAATCCCTAAGATAAAGATTAATAAGGCTCTGATAAGGAAGGTCCTTTTCATCAGCAAGTTGTTTGAAGTACTCGATAGTATCTTCATCAAGTCTTATAGTGACCTGCTTCTTCAGCTTTTTGGCGTATGGATTTTTGACTGACTTGGAAAAATCGTAGTGATCACGCATGTCTGTACCCTTCATAAATCATTCGTTCTCGCTTGTCAGCCTTACGCGCGGAGATAATGCGTACGATCTCGTCGGCTCTAGCACAATGGCACACGACTAACAGACGAGAATGAATGCTCGTACCAAGGAGTATGAACCGGTCCTCCTCGTCAGAATGGTCCGGATCTGCGATCAAGCGGGCGTACTCGTCTGTAAAGGCGGTTTTTGCCTCGTGGAATGAAACGCCATGCTTCTTCTGGTTAGAAGCATCCTTCCGGATATCCCATTCGAAGTTCAGATGGCTCATTGCACTACATTGTAGTTATATTGTAGTTGAAGTCAATGCCTTATGGCCGAGGGCTGTTAACGCCTTGCTTTGGGGCGCCGGAGCGATAGCGGAGGCGTCCCAGTAGCGCGCACTCTGCGCTGCGACAACAGCAATTTGCTATGAGTTTTAATGACTAGCATAACTACCGAAATCCTCTAGCAATATGCTGTCCGTTGTAAGCTCGCCTTTGCTGTAGAAAAGGCGAACTGATGCTGAATTATATAGCGACGGATGTAAGCAGAAAGAAACACCATGAAGTGGTTTTTCTGAGTATATGGTTTCAGGAGCCTCAATTAGAATGAGACCAACAGACAGCATAGTTTCTCCGTCCTTCTCGATATCCAGTGTGGCGCCACTGAATGAAGCCCCATTGTGGCTAGCAGGTATGGAAATCTCAACGTCACTAGCCTCTGCGCACAATGGCTCGGGATAGATGCCAACACTGAGACCAAGTTCCTTTAGATCCGATGGTGCTGCACGTACCTCTTGCTTGTCTATTGAAGTTGCATGGCATGCACCAACAACAAATGTACCTAGAAGTGAGACGCATAACTTATTCATCGGTGACATCATAATAAGGACTCCTGGCCCGTTGTAGATTTCCTCGAATGCACCGTCACGCAGGATATTGATGATGATCGTACGCTGCGGTTGCCTCCGGAATGCGGCGCGGTAAGAGATGGAACTACTGCCCGGGGAATGGGGCAGGGTGTACTGAAGGATTCTCGCGAGGGCACCCAGTGACGCCGCGGCTGACCGCGGCGTCACGGATTCAGGCAGCAGTCTTCAGCCCAGCGATTTTTCCCCGGACTCCACACTCTGCATGATCAGCGTGTTGATGGTCATCGGTCCCACGCCACCGGGCACCGGGGTGTAGGCGCTGACCTTGTCCAGCAACGGGGCCAGTTCGATGTCACCCACGCCCCCCGGGTGGTAGCCGGCATCCACCACGACCGCGCCGGGCTTGACCCAGTCGGCCTTGATGAATTCGGGCTTGCCGACCGCGCCCACCAGGATGTCGGCCTGGGCGACCAGTGCCGGCAGGTCCCGGGTGCGGGAGTGGCAGATGGTCACTGTCGCGTTTTTCTGCAGCAGCATCATCGCCATCGGCTTGCCGAGAATGGGGCTGCGGCCGACCACGACCGCGTGCTTGCCCTCGATCTCCACGCCGTATTCCTCCAGCAGGCGCATGATGCCCTGGGGCGTGGCGCAGCCGTAGGCCGCTTCGCCCATCGCCATGCGTCCGAATCCCAGGCAGGTTACCCCGTCCACATCCTTGTGCAGGGCGATGGCATCGAAGCAGGCGCGTTCATCAATCTGCGGTGGGACGGGATGTTGCAACAGGATGCCGTGGACGTCGGGGTCGTTGTTCAGTTCCTCTATTCGGGCCAGCAACTCGAGGGTAGTGGTGCTGACGGGCATTTCCACTGCCAGCGACTCCATGCCGACCCGCCGGCAGGCGTTCCCCTTCATTCTGACATAGGTGGCCGATGCCGGGTCATCGCCCACCAGGATGGTGGCGAGAATCGGGGTTTTGCCGCCGGACTTCGCCTTCAGTTGTTCCACCCTGGCGAGCAGGGCCGCCTCGGTTTGGGCCGCGAGGGCCTTGCCGTCCAGAACCTGTGCTGACATATATTTCGTTCCTGTTGTGTTGGATCGCCTGGTCTGTCACAAAAGAGGGCGCCGGGGCACCTCTCAGGGGCATATTCTCCCATGCACAGCGCCCGATTGGGAGGCCTGCGGCCACCGAAAGTGCCGGGCATCGCCTTTTATCATTGACGCCCGGATGGGGCTGAGTATCATGCGCCTCCTGAAAACGGGTAGCTGCGGCTGCCCGCAGGAACATCGGGGTATAGCGCAGTCTGGTAGCGCGCCTGCTTTGGGAGCAGGATGTCGGGAGTTCGAATCTCTCTACCCCGACCAACTTCAATGCCACGATCTGGTAGGTTGGTGTGCCGAATTTTCAGACCACGCAGTGGTGGCCGTAGCTCACCAGGTAGAGCACCGGATTGTGACTCCGGAGGTAGCGGGTTCAAGACCCGTCGGCCACCCCATATTCCCGCCTAGAAATCATCAACAATCCAGCAAACGTGCGGCTTTGGGGCACGGGGTCCTGGACTGCTTTGACATGCCAGCAGATTTCGATATGATGCAATGCCGTGCGATAGACTGGCACCGTGGAGCCAGTGCCCCATGGAGGATCCCAACATCCGCTCTGACCCGACATCGCCCCTGAACCAACCGCCACGCGGCATGATGGCATCCGCGCTGTTCAGCAACAGAACGCTGTTGGCCACGCACAATCCCGGGCAGGCCAGGGCAAGTGTGGAAAATGTATTTTTCCGGCACAGGCTGCGTACCAGCGGCAGCGGCTTCAATCCGATCAATTTCATTCATCGCGGCGCGGGGTTGTCATCGCTGACCTTCAACCTGATCAGCTACGGCAGTGACGTCGAGGTCTCCGTAGACTATATCGACCGCAGCCACTATGTTCTGGTGACGCCGCTGAACCTCAAGGCGGTGGTGCACAATCACGATACTCGGTCCGACCTGGAAAGCGGCGAGCTGATCGTATTGGACCCCATGCGGCGGTTTTGCTTTGAAATGGAAGCGGCCCACAGCCACTTGGCCATCGGTATCCCCAAGCAAAGGCTCAACGCTCACCTGCTGCAGCATTATCCCCACCTTGCCGGACAGCGGATAGAGTTTCGCAGCACACCCTATTCGCAAAAGAACATCGGCTCCGGTCTGTTCGATTACCTGGCCTATATCTGCCGGGAAATCGATCGGCCGGGCACCATGACCCGGCACAATGCGGTGGCGAGTTCGATTGAGGACTCTTTCCTGACCCTGCTTATTGCTACGCTACTGGAGGCGCAGGATCCCTCGCTATTGCTGGACTTTGGAAGCCACGTACCGGCCTGCGTGCTGCGCGCTGAAGAGTTCATGGAGCAAAACCTGAGCGAAGAAATCAGTTCGGAGGATATTGTCGCGGTGGCGGGAGTCCCCACCCGTACCCTGTACCACGGCTTCCGCAAGCACCGCGGCGTCAGCCCTGTACACTGGTTGCGCTTGCGGCGTCTGCGCCAGGCTCGCCTGGATCTACTGGCAGCCGCAAGCACCGCAGTCAGCGTGACCGATGTCGCCCAGCTGTACCAGTTCTCCCATGTCGGGCGTTTCTCCCGCGCCTATTTCGAGGAATTCGGGGAATACCCCTCCGATACGCTGAGACGGCTCTAGCCCGCCTGCGTGGACCACCCACTACCCTAATACACCGCGTTCGCGGCACCCCTTGCAGAAAACGACCTCGGCTTGCCAGTAGTGGCTTGTGAGCCTGATTCAGGCTGTGACACGCTCGTTGCCACTGACAATGGCGCTATAAGCATAGGCGGGAGAACCACATGCAAGACGTTATTAAACGGGTCGTCCATAGTCCGGTAGGGGAATAGTTCACCGCAACAGCCGACTGGCGGCGGCCGGTGTAGTGGCGCTGGCGATGATGCCACCGCCGGTGGCCATCGCCCAAACCCAGTCCGGCGCGATGCTGGAAGAGGTCATCGTCAGCGCCCGGCGCCGCAGCGAGAGCTTGCAGGAAACACCTGTAGCAGTGACAGCGCTGGGTGCAGAGGCCCTGGATGTGCGCAACATACAATCAGTGGCAGACATCAACCAGTTCGTGCCCAACCTGCAATTTGACAGCACTGCCTCGGAGTCGGGCGGAGGCGGCGCTCCGCAGATCTATATCCGCGGCATCGGGCAGACCGACTACACCATTACCGTGGAGCCTGGAGTGGGCCTCTACCTCGATGGGGTGTACATCGGTAAATCAGTGGGCTCCCTGCTGGACGCCGTGGATCTGGATCGTATCGAAGTGCTGCGCGGTCCGCAGGGGACCTTGTTCGGCAAAAACACCATCGGCGGCGCGATACTGCTGAGCTCGACGCGGCCCGGCCCCGAGAAGGAGTTCAGCATCGATGTCACCACCGGCCGCTACGACCGGCTGGACGTGAAAGCCTCGGCCAACCTCCCCGTGAATGACCGTTTCCGGTTGCGTGCTTCTGCTGCCTCATTGAGCCGCGACGGACATGTAAAGCGTGTTCTCACCGGGGGCGAGCAGGGCAACAAGGATGCACTCACCGGCCGCCTGTCCGGGGAACTGGATATCACCGACACGCTGCAGATGAGCTTCGCGCTGGACGGAACCCGCTCCCGTGAGCAGTCTCCCGGCCAGATAATGGTGAGCGTCGACGAAAACGCCTTCTTCGCCTCATTGCACAACAGCATCGCCTTTCCGGCCTGCGCGCCAACGCCAGGCAATGCCGCACGCTTCGACAATGCTGCCTGTGCCAACAGCCAGTATGTGCGAGACATCGATGACCTGGAGAATACCAATACCGGTCCCAACCAGTCCGACACCGATGTCTGGGGCGCGCATCTCACCTTCGACTGGGAACTGGGCGGCGCAGACCTGAAATCCATCACCGCTTACCGCGAAGCCTCCGCCGATGTACTGCAGGAGCTCACCGGCATTCCCGCCTACCTCAACACGATCGGCCAGGACATCGATCTGGAGCAGTTCAGTCAGGAATTCCAGTTCTCAGGCAGTGCCATGGACGATCGTCTTGATTTCCTGTTGGGCCTGTTTTACATGAGCGAAAAAGGCCACCAGGATTTCCCCGTAATGCTGGAGCCGGTGCAGTTCACCAGCGGCGGCGCCATCGACAACGACAGTTCCGCTGTCTTCGGCCAGCTTGGCTATCAACTTAGCGACACCCTGTCGTTGACTCTGGGCGCGCGCTACAGTCGCGAAAAGCGCCGCTTTTTGCCACAGCAGCAGATCGACAATGTGCCGGCCCTCTATGAACCGTTCTGGGCGGGATTCGCCGAGACCACCGGCGGCGGCTTCCTGGTGCAGGAAAACCTGCCCCTTTTCCCCGAGGTTGAGGTGTCGCGCTCCGACAACCAGTTCACTCCCTCAGTCACGCTGGATTACCAGTTCGCGGAGGGCTCCTTGCTTTACCTCAGCTATTCCAAGGGCTTCAAGGGCGGCGGCTTCACGATGCGGGGCTTCCCGCCGGTAATTCCCGGTGTCACCACGCCGGAGACAGATCCTGCGTTGCTCATTCCGAGCTTCGGGCCCGAGGAGGCCGAAGTCTACGAGGCCGGATTCAAGGCGGAATTTTTCCAGCGCCGTCTGCGCCTCAACGTCGCGATGTTCCACACCGATTACCAGGATGTGCAGCTGACGGCGAACGCCGGGCCCAGTGCCTTTGTGCCGGTACTGATCAACGCTGGTGACGCCCGCATTCGCGGCCTGGAAGTGGAAACCGAGATCGTGGTAGCGGACTGGTTCCACATCAATGCCGGGGCCGGTTACCTGAACAGCGAGTACGAAAGTCTCTCGCAAGCCGCCATCGATGCAGGCACCTCGATAGACAACGAACTCCCAAATTCGCCGGAATGGACGGCCACAGTAGGCTTCACCGCAGATATCTTCAACGACGACAAAGGCCACCTCTACCTGCGCGGCGATCTGTCCTTCAAGGACTCCCACTACAAGACAGTCGCGAACGAAGAGTTCCTGAACCAGGAAAGCTATTCCCTGTTGAACGCCGCACTGAGCTATACGCTGCCCGGTGATCGGTGGCGTATTACCGCTGGTGCGACCAACCTCACCGACGAGGTATATATTGTCAGCGGCGTAGCCAACGACGGCATCGGCTATGGCCAGGCCGTGGTCTCACGGCCGCGGGAATGGTTCCTTGGGCTGAAATACACCTACTGACTTTATCCAGGGAGAGTTTTATATGTCCGTCAAGTTCAGTGTGATGATTACTGGTATGTACCCCATGGATGCCTACGTGGGCTGGGCGCAAAAAATAGAGCACTACGGTTTCGACGAACTGCATATCGCCGATGACCTGATCTTCCGTCCCGCCTGGCCCATCCTGACGCTGATCGGTGCCAATACCAGCCGTATCCGGCTGGGCCCGGCCATCGTCACGCCCCAGGTGGCGCATCCGGCGTACCACGCAGCGAATCTCGTTGCGCTGGACGAGCTCACCGGTGGACGCGCTATCTGCGGTGTCGGGCGTGGCGGATTCAATCCCATGCTGGGTATTACCAATCCGAAGAAGCCGATCAAAATGTTGCGCGAGGCGCACGAGTTGATGCAGCGCATGATCTCCGGCAGCCGCGAACCCTACGAAGGTGAGTTTTTCAGCGCCACCTCCGATCTGTTTTTCCAGTTTGATGTGCTGCGCCGGGATATTCCTGTCTTCATCGGCACCTGGGGTCCGCAAATGGCGATGATGGCGGGCAAGGTGGCCAGTGGCTTCAAGGCCGACTGCACCTGGAGTCCTTCCTATCTTGCTCACCTGCGGGACCAGTTTTTCAAGGGTGCCGAGGCGGAAAACCGCGATCCCTCGAAGCTGGATGTGATCGTGGGGCCACTGTGCTCGCTGTCCCGCGACCGCGACGCGGCCATCGATCACATCAAGGGGATGCTGGCACTGCTGCAACCCATGCTGGCGCCCATGCCCGCCAATGAGGGCATTCCCGAAGATGAGATACAGGGCGCCTTCGAGGCTTTTCAGGCCGGCGATGTGGAAAAGGCCAAGAGCATGGTTTCCGATCGCGCGGTACGCGCCTTCTCCGTCAGCGGCACGGCGGCGGATGCCATTCCCCAGATCGAGGAAATGCTGGCAGCCGGCGCCACACATATCGCCTTCGGGCCGCCCCTTGGGCCGGATTTCGACGAGGCGCTGGATATCATCGCCAAGGATATCCTGCCCCACTTCAGCAAACTACGGGAACACTGAAAACTGTCAGGAGAACCACGATGAGCGAAATCAAGGAAAAACTGTTGGAAGATGTCTACGCCGCCTGGCGGCGTCATGACATCGACGGCCTGGTGAGCCATTTTACTGAGGACTGCGTGTACGAAGACCTCGCCATGGGCGCCACCAATAACGGCCGCGATGGGTTACGCCAATTCGCCGAAGAGGTGCTGAAAACCATGCCGGACTTCCGGGTGGAATACACCCGGCGTTTCGCCACGGAAGAGTTCGGCGCGGGACAGTGGGTGATCACCGCCACCTGGAACGGTGACTTCGAAGGGGTCGACTGCACCGGCAAACCGGTAAAGTTCACCGGTCTGTCTTACTATGAGTTCGAGGGTGACAAAATCAGCAAGGGCATGGACTGCTGGGATTTCACTGTCATGATGAAACAGTTCGGCGTCCTGCGGGACGATTTACGATTGCTGAAATAAAAAGGGTCAATCGCCATGGGCGTGTTGCGAAACTGTACACTTGCCGTAACGCTGGCTTGCTTTGCCGGCACTGTATCAGGCGGGGAAGCGCCACCAGTTACGAAGGTGACCGGCGAGCGCATCGTCCAGGCGGACCGCGAACCGGAGAACTGGTTGAGCCACGGTCGTACTTATGCGGAGGACCGCTTCAGTCCTCTGAAGCAGATCAATACCGGCAATGCAGGCCGGCTGCGCTTGGCCTGGTACCACGATCTCGATACCGCTCGCGGTCAGGAAGCGACGCCCATCGTCGTAGACGGGCGTCTCTATACCACCAGTGCCTGGAGCAAGGTACAGGCCTTCGACGCCGCGACCGGTGAGTTGCTTTGGCAATTTGATCCGGAGGTGCCCGGCGAGACTGCCGTCAAGGCCTGTTGCGACGTGGTCAACCGCGGTGCCGCGGTATGGCAGGATAAAATCTATGTCGGCACGCTCGATGGCCGGCTGATCGCGCTGGATTCCAGCAACGGAGAAAAGCTGTGGTCCACGCTGACCGTCGATCGTGACAAGCCCTACACGATCACCGGCGCGCCGCGGGTGGTGAAGGGGAAGGTGCTGATTGGCAACGGCGGCGGCGAGTTCGGCGTGCGCGGCTATGTATCGGCCTACGACGCCGACAGCGGTGAGCTGGCCTGGCGCTTCTACACAGTGCCCGGCGATCCCTCGAAACCGCTGGAAAACCCGATCCATCGCGAGGCCGCAAAGACCTGGTCCGGTGAGTGGTGGCGTCACGGGGGCGGCGGCACCGTATGGGACTCAATGTCCTACGATCCCGAACTCGACCTGCTGTATATCGGGGTGGGCAACGGCAGCCCCTGGAATCCCGACGTGCGCAGCCCTGGCGGCGGCGACAACCTGTTTCTCTCCTCCATTGTGGCGCTGCGCCCCGATACCGGCGAATATGTCTGGCACTACCAGACTACACCGGGCGATCGCTGGGACTATACCGCCACTCAGCAGATGATTCTCGCAACGCTGGAAATAGAGGGCGAACCCCGCAAGGTGCTGATGCAGGCACCGAAGAACGGTTTCTTCTATGTACTGGATCGTGCCACCGGTGAACTGCTCTCCGCCGAGCCCTTCGTGCCGGTCAACTGGGCTTCCGGTGTCGACCTGGACACTGGCCGTCCCGCTATCAATCCTGACGCCTACTACAACAAGAGCGGCAAGCCCTGGCTGGCCATGCCAGGCGCCCTGGGTGCCCATAACTGGCACTCCATGGCATTCCATCCTGGCACGGGTCTGGTCTACCTGCCGGCACAGGAAATGGGCTTCGCCTATATCAATGACCCGGCATTTCGCATGAGTGAGCTGGCAATCAATCTGGGCATCGACCTGGCCGCCGCCAGCCTGCCGCAGGATCCCGCGGTCAAGAAGGAGATCCTCGACAGCATGGGAGGACACCTGTTGGCCTGGGATCCGGTCAAGCAGAGCGAGGTGTGGCGCTTCCAGCATCCCGGCCCCTGGAATGGCGGCGTGCTGGCCACGGCGGGCGATCTTGTCTTCCAGGGCAATGCGGCGGGCATCTTTGCCGCCTACCACGCCACTACTGGCGAGCAGCTATGGTCCTTCCCCACGCAGACCGGCGTCGTCGCGGCGCCTGTGAGCTATACCGTCGAGGGCACCCAGTACATCACCGTCGTCGCCGGCTGGGGCGGCATTTTTCCGCTGCTGACTGGGGAAATCGCGCATATCTCGGGTGTTAGCGGCAACCGCAGCCGGGTATTGACCTTCGCCCTGGATGGCGAGGCGTCTCTCCCCGCGTTGGCCTCGGAAGCCTCAGAGCATCGTGAGCCGCCGGCACGACCCGAACAGTTCGCGTCCGCCGGCACTGTGGATGAAGGCAAGCGTATCTATCATCGCTACTGCATCGGCTGCCACGGCGATGCCGCGGTGTCCGGCGGCATACTGCCGGACCTGCGCTGGTCCGCCCTGCTGGGCAGCGACGACGCGTGGTGGACCGTGGTCGGGAAGGGCGCCTTGCGCGACCAGGGCATGGTGGGATTCGCCAGCGTGCTGAAGCCCGAGGATGCCGAGGCGGTGCGTGCCTACGTGATAAAGCGCGCTCACGAGACCGATTGAGAGTAGCCGGGTCTGTAGAATCAGTCCACCGTAGTGGTTATAATCCCCGAGCCTTCTCGCCAGACAGGGCGGAAGCACCAACAATCTCCATGGGGGTATAGCTCAGCTGGATAGAGCAACGGCCTTCTAAGCCGTAGGTCGAGGGTTCGAGTCCTTCTGCCCCTGCCACCTTCAGGTGGGTCCTTTCCGCGTGTGATAGCGCACAGACGTAGTCCCCCCAGAAAGACATTCTCCTTAGCAGATGGATTGCATTGCGCGCAAGAACACCGCCAGCCCAGCGGGCAGGCGCGCTTCTTGCGACTGGCGATCAATCCCGTTGACGTGGGAGTGGCAGAAGATGCCCACCCTCCAACCACATGAGGCGGCAAACAGCTGAGGGACATAGTTATGAACAAGGACATCATTGAAGGCAATTGGACGGAACTCAAGGGCAAGGCGAAGGTGCAGTGGGGCAAGCTGAGCGATGATCGCCTCGATGTGATTGCTGGCAAGCGTGATCAGCTTGCGGGCGAACTTCAGAAGGCTTACGGCATTTCAAGGGATGAAGCGGAAAAGCAGATCAGAGATTTCGAGAAAGCTCAACAATAGCTGAGCCGGCAGGTTCCCGGGAAGGCGCTGCTCGCAGGCGCTGTTCAGTTCGGCGACGCCTTGTTCTTTTTCGACAGCGTCGACAGCACTTCCTGTTGGCCGCGCGGATTGCCGGCCAACAGCACTATTCTAAAGGAGTCCCGGAATGTATCAATTAATCAGGAAAATGAGTGGTGGGCGCCTGCGTGCGGCCCTGGGTCTGGTCATGGCAATGGCTTTGACGAGTGCATGCGCAACGGCTCCAATGGCACCCACTGCCGCGCTGGCAGCTGCCAATAAAGCCATCGACAGTGCCGAACAGGCAGGTGCGCGACAGCACGCAGGCGCTGAGCTGGATGAAGCGCAGCAAAAAATGACGCTGGCGGAGCGGTCCGTACGCAACGAGCAAATGATAGAGGCTGAGCGCCTGGCCCAAGAGGCGATGATCATGGCGGAATTGGCGTCAGCGCGAACTGAGTCTGCGAAAGCAGTGGCAATCAACAGGGAAATGCGTCGCAGCGTTGATGCACTTACTGAAGAACTGCAACGGACAGGAGATCAGCGATGAACATCTGGACTACTCAAGTTGCATGGCGCGCAACCTTATTGGCGGGGCTGGCGTTGTGCTCCCTGTTCATCGTGTCATGCGCGACAGCGCCGGCAAGTCCCCAGGGCGCACAGGAGGTGCGGGAGCGGTTGACCGCATTACAGAACAATCCAGACCTCGCCGGCCGGGCGCGGGTGGAGTTCAGGGAGGCAGAGGCTGCCGTGCGCACCGCCGAGCAGCCGCTGTCTGGCAGCGCCGATGAGGCGTTGGGAGCGCACCGTGTGTACATGGCGGATCAAAAAGTGTCGATAGCTGAAGCCAGGGCGACCACTCGATTCGCCGAGGAGCAGCGTGAGCGGCTTGCCGAGGAACGCGATGAGGTTCGTTTGCAGGCGCGCACTCGCGAAGCTGACAAGGCCCGCGATGAGGCTGCTGCGGCTCGCCGTGAGGCCCTCGCTGCACAGAGTTCCAGGGAGGACACGGCGGCCGCCGCGGCGCGTCAGGCAGAAGAGTATCAACGCCAGATCGACGCCCTGCAGGCGGCGACTACCGAGCGTGGCCTGGTGGTGACCCTGGGAGATGTTCTGTTTGCGACGGGAAGCGCAGAGCTTCTGGGCGGCGCCCACAGTAATCTCGACAAGTTGGTGAGCTTCCTGAATGAATATCCCGAGCGCCGAGTCCTGATCGAAGGGCATACCGACAATGTCGGTAGCGCCGAGTATAATCAGGGATTGTCACAGCGGCGCGCCGATTCTGTCAGGTCTTACTTGGTTCAGCAGGGCATTCCCTCGCAGTCGATCTCCACATCGGGTATCGGCAAGAGTCGACCGGTAGCCGACAACGACACTGCTACCGGGCGCCAGCAGAACCGGCGCGTCGAGATTATTATCGAGAATCCGCCGAAACCCTAGACCTGGGCGAAAGACGGCCTGAGCTATCGTCGCGACCGGGGCGGTAGCTGTTGCTCGGTGCGCTGGCGTACAGAATTCCTTCAGTGCAACACCCATACTTGCACATGACAACCGTCAAACCATCTGGAGTTCATTATGAATATATCCACGCAGTCCAGCACCGGCAAATTTCTCGGTTTAACTTTTCTTGGTGCTGTGGTTTTGGCATTGCTCGTTGGCTGCGGCGGTACGGCGCAGAAATCCAGCACCGGGGAATACATTGATGACAGCGTTATCACTACCAAGGTCAAGGCAGCGATCCTGGGAGACGATCAACTCAAAGTCACTGAAGTCAATGTTGAAACCTTCAAGGGTGTGGTGCAGCTCAGTGGTTTCGTCAGTTCACCTGCGGACATTGACAGGGCTACCCGGGTGGCGCGCGATGTCGCCGGTGTAAAATCGGTCAAGAATGACATGCGTGTCAAATAAGGCTTGAGCGGGAGCAGAATGCGGGCGGGGTCGGTCTGAGGCTTTATGTCAGCCCGGCTGCCGGCCCCGGTTTGCCAAATCCGTGATCCACCCGTTAGACTGGCAGGTCTTGTGAGTGCCGCGCTGCCGCACGGCCTCAACATTCACGCACAGCGGGAGTTTTCCATGAGCGCAGTCAAATCCGGCGATACAGTCAGCATCCACTACACCGGCACCCTCATTGACGGCACGGTCTTTGACAGCAGCGAAGGGCGTGATCCACTGCAGTTTGAAGTCGGCTCCGGCCAGATTATTCCGGGTCTGGACAAGGCCCTGGAGGGCATGACGGTAGGCGATAAGAAAGAGGTGAAAGTGCCTGCCGAGGAGGCCTACGGCCAGCCCAATCCGGACGCCCGGCAAGAGGTGGCGCGGGACCAGATCCCCGAGCACATACCGCTGGAGGTAGGCACCCAGCTGCAGATGCAGACCCAGGAGGGCCAGCCCATTCCGGTCCTGGTCGCGGAAATCAGTGATGAGGTTGTTACCCTGGATGCAAATCATCCACTGGCGGGCAAGGACCTGAATTTTGATATCGAACTGGTAACCATTCACTGAGGTCCCCGGGCTCCGGCGCCCGGGTCAAGCGGTACAACCAGGTTTTCGGGGGCCGGATCGTCAGGCCCCGCGTCTGACACCTTCGAGGAAGGTATGCGTGCTGCTCTCCAACAGCGCATAGGCATCCGCCTGCGGCAGGAAATAGTCCACGTGACCGTGCATGGCGATACTGCTGAGACCGTGAGCCAGTGCCCACAGCTTGATCGACAGTTGCAGCACATCCTCATCGTCGCGGCCATTGGCCCGGCACCAGGCCCCGACTGCGTCGGCCAGCGCATAGAAGCAGGAGCCGCTCTGCTTCTCTTGTTCTGCCGGAACCTCGCGCCAACTCATGTCGCCCCACATCAGGCTGTAAAACTGCGGATGACTGGTGACAAAGCCGATGTAGGCCTTGCCCAGGGCAATGATGGCCTCGGCGCTGCCTTGCGGCTGCCCGGCGGTGGCCGCATTGCCGGCCTCGGTCAGGCCCAGAAAGCCCAGTTCGGCCACCGCGTCGAGCAGTGAGTTCTTGTCGCGGAAGTGCCGGTAGGGTGCGGCGCTGCTGACCCCGGCACGGCGCGCGGCGTCAATCATTGCAAAATCGGTACTGCCGCTCTCCTCGATCAGTTCCGCGGCGGCAACAATCAGCGCATTGCGCAGGTCGCCGTGATGGTAACTACCGGCCTTGCTGTCGTTAGGGCTGGCCATCGGTCTGCTGTCTCCGGATCAAATGGGCGGCGCCGGGCACCGCCTGTGGTATAGCGCCCACGGGGGGTTTCCCCCAGCGGCTTACCAGCACGAACAGGGGCGGCACCAGGAAAAACGACACCACGGTGGAGAGTAGCACGCCGCCGGCGATGGACATGGCAAATGGCGGCCAGAATTGGCCACCCTCAAGAATCAGTGGCAGGAAGCCGCCGAAGGTGGTGATGGTGGTGGATACGATGTGCCGGCTGGAGTCCATGACCACCTGCCGCACTGCATACAGGCCGCCCGCCAGCGCATCCCGGTCCAGTTGCAGCGCGGTCATGATGATAATTGCTGCGTTGATGGACACGCCGACGGAGCCGATGACGCCAATCATGGCCTGGATACCGAAGGGGTAGCGAAAGATCGCCAGCGACAGCAGGCTCAGCCCCATGGAGCAGACGCATACCAGCAGTGCCACCAGCGACAGCCGCCAGGAGTTGAAGGTGAGCACAATGGTGGTGACCAGCAGGGCGATGATCATGCCCAGCGGTGCCAGTATCTTGTCCACGACCTCGGCGCGTTCGTTGCTGTCGCCGCCAAAGGCGTAGCTGTAGCCCTGGGGCAGGGCCAGCGGGTTGGCGTCCAGGTCCCGGCGCAGCTGGATCAATGTCTCTTCCGGCAGCACCCCGCGGGTCAGGAAGGCCTGAACCGTATTGGTGCGCTGGCCGTCGCTGCGGGTGATGGGGCTGTGGGCGGGCACCAGCTCGAAGCTGCCCAGGCTGCTCAGCGCGACCCCCTGGATGCCGCGGTCGGTAGCGGCGGCGCCGGGCAGTGGCAGATGCAGGGCGGCGATGTCCCCGGCGCTGCCCCAGGCGGCCTCCTCCAGCCGGACCCTTACCGGCAACCGCTCCGTACCTTCCAGTACCTCACCGCCGGCAAGACCCTGCAGCGCCGCATCGAGTGCGGCGGCGAGGTCCCGCTGTTGCAGCCCGGCCAAGCGCAACAGGTGCTCATCGGCCGTGAACACCAATTTGGGGGCACCGGCCACCAGGCTGGTGTTGGTATGGGTGACATCGGGCAGCCGCTCCATGCGCCAGCGGAACTGTTCGCCCAGTTGACGCAGAACCTCCAGGTTGTCGCCGTACAGCTCGACTTCCAGCGGCGCCATCACGGGTGGACCCTGCTCGATGCCGCGGACGATGATACGGGCCTCGGGGAAGGCCGCATCCACCTCGCGCTGCAGGCGCCGGATCAGCGCATCGGTCTGCTTCGGATCGGTGGTCAGTACCAGGCCCTCGGCCCAGCTGGGAATGCCTTCCCGGGTGCGCAGCATGTTGTAGTAAAAGGCGGGGGCGTTTTCGCCGATGCTCCAGTCCACCCGGCGTATCAGCGGGTCGGCCCGCAACTGCCTGTCCAGGCGCCGTACCAGTTCGGTGGTGTCGTCTATTGAGCGCCCATCCGGCAATTTCACCTGCAGGTAGAGCTGGTCGCGATCGGTGCCGGGAAAGAATTGTGCTGTCAGTGTCGGATACGCGAGAAAACCGGTCAGCGGCAGCACCAGTGCCAGCGCGATGGACGCCACCGGATTGCGCAGCGACCAATCCAGGCCGTGGGTCAGCCAGCGGCCGGCGCGGCCGCTCTCCAGGCCCCGGTTCCACCAGTGCCTGCTGTGTTCGAGGCCGCGCGGCAACAGCCATGCGGCCAGCACCGGCGTGACGGTGAGTGCCAGCAGCAGCGATCCCACCAGCATGACGACCACGGCGCTGGCAATGGAGCCCACGAAATCGCCGGCCGGGCCGGGCATTATCAGCATCGGCATGAAGGCCAGCACGGTGGTGGCGGTGGAGGAGAGCAGCGGAATACGCAGACGATGTACCGCGCCGCCGATAGCGGCTACCGGGCTTGCGCCACGGGTCAGCCGCTTGCGAATCTCGTCGGTCATGACAATGGAGCCGTCCACCAGCAGGCCCAGCGCAACCACCAGCCCCGTGACGGACATCTGGTGGATGGCTTCCCCCAGCTGGTAGAGCACGCTGATGGAAAACAGGCTGCACAACGGCAACACCACGGCCACCACCAGTGCGGCCCGCCAGCCCATGGTGAGCAGCAGTACCGCCATCACCAACACCACGCCGATGGCGAGATTCAACAGCACACCCTGCAGGCGCTCGCGGGTATAGACGCTCTGGTCATAGCTGATCTCAAGCTGTACGCCCTGGGGTGCCAGTGCCCTGTAGCGGTCGACAAAGGCCGCGAATTCCCGGCTCCAGCGGTCGACCTGCAGGCCGTCGGTCATGGCGACCCCCACCAGGATGCCGTCGTCACCCTGGATCAGCGCCCGGGACGCGGGAGGCGTGCGCTGACTTTTGTAGACCCGTGCCACATCCGACAGCCGCACGGTGCTGCCGTCCGCCGCGGCCCGCAGCACTACGTCGCGAATCCGGGACATTGAATCGAAGGCGCCCGCGACCTCGATCAGCAGGTCGCTGCCCGCGCCGGTGCTGCGTCCGGCCGCCATTCGGGGGTCCGCGGCCCGCAGCGCAGCGGCCACATCGGCGACCCCGAGGCCGCGCGCACTCAGCGCCTGTTCATCCAGCGCCACCCGTATTTCTTCTTCGGGCTCCCCATACATGTCCACTTGTTTGGTGCCGGCGAAGTTGCGTGCCTGGTCGGCGAAGTCACGGGCAATGCGGTGCAGCAGGGACAGTGGTACCGGCACCTCGGGGCGGGGCTCAATGCCACGATGGCGGTGTAGGCGGTGAGCCGGTCGTCGTCGAACACCGGCGCGCTGGCGCCAGCGGGGAAGCGGCTGGCGGCGTCGCTCAGCGCATCGCGGATCTCGGACCAGACGCGCGCGATTTCGGTGTCGGACAGGGTCTGCACCAGGTTCACCTGAACGGTAGACACTTCGTTGGCCGAGGTGGAGGTCAGTTCCTTTATTTCCGCGATCTTGCGCAGTTCATCCTCCAGCGGCCGGGTGATCAGGGCCTCCACCCGGGCTGGATCCGCGCCGGGATAAAATGTCGTGACGGAGGCAAAGAAGTTGGTGATGGTGGGGTCTTCCTGGCGCGCGATGGAGCGCAGACTCGACAGGCCGACCGCGACAACCACCAGTACCAGCAGCGTGAAATAGCGGCTGTTGCCATATAAAATCCGGGCCAGCATGTCAGCGTTCCAGCGGCCGCACCGGCGTGCCGGCGGCAATGCGGTGGATGCCATCGGCGATCACGGTCTGGCCGGACTGCAAACTGCCGCGCACGAAGGCTCTGTCGCCATCTATTTCCAGTACTTCCACCATCTCGCGCACTGCCACGGTGGATGCCTCCCGCGCCTGCAGGCGCAGCACAGACCAGGCGCCGCGCTCACCTTCCAGCAGAGCGCTGACGGGCAGCCAGCCGCCTTCCGAGGCTATCTCCTCCTTCAGCAGCAGGCTCACGGGCTCCCCGTCCAGGCTCTGGTTTGCGTCTGGCAGCACGAACACGGCGAGTGCGGTGCGCGTAAGGGGTTCCACGTCCGGGTGCACAGCGCGCAGGCGGGCGGCCACCGGCCCGGTGCGCAACAGCAGGCGGTATTCCCGGCCCGTCTGCAGGGCGTGCAGATGCTGTGTTGGAATCCCTATGCGCGCCTCCAGCTGTTCGGTTCGCAGCAGCCGCACCACCGGGGTACCGGCAGCTACGATCGCACCGGTATCGAGGTAGCGCTGTGCGACTACCCCGTTCCAGGGCGCGTGCAGCACGGATTTGTGCAAATCAATGTCGATACTTTGCAGCTGCGCCGCAAGAGACGCCAGGCGCCCCTCCAGCGCTTGCGCGGCAAGCCGGGTTGCGTCGTAATCCTGGACCGAGACCGCGCCGCTGGCGCGCAGTTTGCGCTGTCTTTCGGCACGCAGTCGGGCCAGTTCCAGCTCGGCTTCCACGCTGGTCAGGTCGGCCGCGGCCACCCGCCTGCGCGCCTTCAGCTGGCTGGTGTCCAGGCGGGCGATAACTGCGCCCTCAGTGAGCCGGTCGCCTTCCTCTACAGCCAGTTCGCGGACCATGCCAGGCAACTCGAAACCGGCTTCGGACTGGTCCCGGGCGCGGACTACGCCGGTAAAACGCAGACTGCGCACAAAACCCGGTTCAAGTACAAAGTCGATGCCGCGCACTGGCAAGGGCTCGGGGGTCGGTGGTTGGTCGGCAAACCCGGCCCGCAGGTGCAGGATGGCGCTGAGCACGGCGACAAGGACACAGGCCAGTGCGATCAGCAGCCAGGTCGGGTGTCGGGAGGCCGTGTCGGAGGACAGGGGATGAAGCATCGGGACGCCAATGTAAGAAAGAGTAACATCATAAGTTACAGCAATTAACATTGCTGTCAAGCTGATCGTGTGAAGTGCTTGCAGGAGATGGCCGTTTCCGCCACAATGCGCGGCCTCGCAGTACGCTGCGGGCACTGTGGTGATCCGGGTGGTCCCCTCGCAACGACAGGTAGTGAACCCCGCCAGGCCCGGAAGGGAGCAACGGTAATTACCCCGTCGTGTGCCGGGGTGTGGCTGCCCGGGTCGCCTCCACCTTCCGCTAAGCTCCAGTACGTTCCAGCCTTTCTGTTACCCCTGCCGCTGGTGTATCCTTGCGCTTTTATTGCAAGGCCTCGGTTTCATGTCGTATCAGGTACTGGCGCGCAAATGGCGGCCCCGCGGATTCAGTGAGATGGTCGGCCAGGAGCATGTGCTGCAGGCGCTGGTAAACGCGCTGGACCATGATCGGCTGCATCACGCCTACCTGTTTACCGGCACTCGCGGGGTCGGCAAGACCACGATCGCGCGGATTCTCGCCAAGAGCCTCAACTGTGAGGCCGGCGTCAGCTCGCAACCCTGCGGTAGTTGCGGCTCCTGCCTGGAGATTGCCGAGGGCCGCAGTGTGGATCTGCTGGAAGTCGACGCCGCTTCCCGGACCAAGGTAGAGGACACCCGCGAACTGCTGGAAAATGTGCAGTACGCGCCCACCCGTTCGCGTTACAAGGTGTACCTGATCGACGAGGTACACATGCTGTCCAACCACAGTTTCAACGCGCTGTTGAAAACGCTGGAAGAACCGCCTCCCCACGTCAAGTTTCTGCTGGCGACCACTGATCCGCAGAAGTTGCCGGCCACGGTACTGTCGCGCTGCCTGCAGTTCAACCTGAAGAATATGGCGCCGGAACAGATTGCCGGCCACCTGGCCCACGTGCTGACCCAGGAAATGATCCGGCACGAGGAGCCGGCGTTGTGGCTGCTGGGACGCGCCGCCAGCGGCAGCATGCGCGACGCCCTGAGCCTGACCGACCAGGCCATTGCCTTTGGCTCCGGCACAGTGACCGAAGCCAGTGTGCGGACCATGCTGGGGGCGGTGGACATGAGCTTTGTCTACCAGTTGCTGGAGGCTGTGGCGGCGGGTGATCCTGCCGCTGTGCTCCAGGTGGTGGCCAATATGGCAGAGCATGCGCCGGATTTCGAATCCAGCCTGGAAGAACTGCAATCTTTGCTGCACCGGGTAGCGGTGGCCCAGGCGGTGCCGGATGCGGTCGATAACGGCCGGGGAGACGGTGATCGGGTACGGGCGCTGGCAGCATCACTGACTGCGGAGGACGCACAGCTGTTCTACCAGATGGCGCTCAATGGCAAGCGTGATATTCCCTACGCCGCCGATCCGCGCGGCGGCTTCGAGATGACGCTGCTGCGAATGCTCGCCTTCCGGCCGGCTCTGTTGCCGGACCCGGGGCTGACGGCAGCCCAGGTGACTTCCGCCGGCGCGCCCTCGACCGAATCCGCTCGTGCCTCCGGGGCCGCGCCAGCTGCCCCGGCCGGAATGTCGACGCAGCCTGCACCGCAGCCACCATCGTCGCCACCCTCTGCGGCACCGACAGCCAGGCCGCAGATGGCCCCGTCGCAGCCAGTCCCACCGCAACCAGTCCCACCGCAACCAGCCGAACCCGCTCCAGCGTCCGCCCCGGAGGGCGGCGCTACGGCAAAAAAGTCGGATGAGCCAGCGCCGGAGCCGCCGGATGTGGCTCCGGAGGACTGGCCGCAGCTGCTGCAGGAGCTGGGACTGGCGGGGATCGTGTACAATATCGCATCTCACTGCGAACTGCGCCGCAGTGATAACGGCTGTTTTGAATTTACGCTGGACCAGGATAACGCGACCCTGTTCAACCCCGGCCACAGTGAGCGGCTGCGGCTGGCGCTTGAGAACTACTACGGGCGTCCGCTGTCTGTGCTGATAGAGCCCGGGCTTCCGGCCACTGAAACCCCGGCCCGGCGCAGCGAGCGGTTGGCCGGGGAGCGCCTGCAGGAAGCGGTGCACGCCATTGAGGGCGATCCCCGGCTACAGCAACTGATCCAGCGCTTCGACGGCGAACTGGATCGCGCATCCATTACTCCACTGGATTCCTGAGGACTCACCATGAAAGGCAGTATTTCGGACATGATGCAACAGGCGCAAAAAATGCAGGCGGACATGCAGAAGGCCCAGGAGGAGCTGGCGCGTCTGGAAGTGGAGGGTGAAGCTGCCGCGGGCCTGGTGCGAGTGACCATGACCGGGCGCCACGATGTCAGGCGGGTCAGTATCGATGACAGCGTTTTCCAGGAAGAGAAGGAAGTGCTGGAGGACCTGCTCGCCGCCGCCGTCAACGACGCGGTGCGCAAGGTGGAAGCGCGCAACAAGGAAGCCATGTCCGGGCTCGCCTCGGGCCTGAACCTGCCGCCCGGCTTCAAACTGCCGTTCTGAGCAGGTGACGATGAAATTCAGCCCCTCCCTTGCCAACCTGATCGACGCGCTGCGCGCATTGCCCGGTGTGGGCCCCAAGTCCGCCCAACGCATGACGCTGCATCTGCTGGAGCGAGACCGGGAGGGTGCACTGGCGCTGGCCACGGCCCTGGAAACAGCGGTGGCGAAGATTGGCCACTGCAGCCGTTGCCGCAACTTCACCGAGCTGGAGATCTGCGAGATTTGCTGCGACCCGCGCCGCGACCACAAACTGATCTGTGTGCTGGAAACGCCGGCCGATGTGCTGGCGGTGGAGCAAAGCGGCAGTTTCCGGGGCCTGTATTTTGTGTTGATGGGGCATCTCTCGCCGATCGATGGCATCGGCCCGCGGGAAATCGGCCTCGATGCCTTCCAGCAGCGGGTACTGGACGAGGGCATCAGCGAAGTGATTCTGGCCACCAACCCGACCGTGGAAGGGGAGGCCACCGCCTACTACCTCACCGACATGCTGCTACCCCACGGCGTGCGGGTGTCGCGTATCGCGCACGGCGTTCCGCTGGGCGGTGAACTGGAATATGTGGACGGCAGCACGCTGGCGCACGCCTTCAGCGGTCGTCGCCTGCTGCAGCAGGAGCAATAGATGAAGTGGCAGTTGATCGAATCGGACGCCGCCCTGGCGCAGCTTGTGCAGGACAACTCCGGCGCCGAAGCGGTGGCCGTGGACACTGAATTCATGCGCCGCAATACCTTCTATCCGGAGGTGGCGCTGGTGCAGTTGTGTTTCGGGCCGGATGCCTGGTTGATAGACCCCCTGACCCTGACCGATCTCCAGCCGCTGCGCGAGCTGTTGCTAAATCCCTCGATTATCAAGGTGTTGCACTCGGCCAGCGAGGATCTGGAGGTCTTCGACCATTGGCTGGGGACGCTGCCCGCACCGCTGTTTGATACCCAGCGCGCCGCCGCGCTGGTCAATCGTGGTTTTGGCATGGGCTACCGCGCGCTGGTGCTGGATATCTGCGGGGTGGAACTGCCCAAGGGCGAGACCCGTTCGGACTGGCTGCAGCGTCCGCTGACCGCCTCTCAATGTGAATACGCGGCCCAGGACGTGGCGCACCTGTTGCCGGTGTGGCGTCATTTGCAGGAGGCCTGTGTGGCCCAGGGCAAGCTGGACTGGGTGCTGGCGGATGGCGAGGACACGCTGGCGGCATTTCGTGCCCCCGCGGCCAATTTTGCCCAGCGGATCAAGTCCGCCTGGAAGCTGGATCAGCGGCAACTGGCATCGCTGTATGCCATCTGCGACTGGCGAGAACGGGTTGCCCGCCAGCGCAACAAGCCGCGCGGCTGGATTATTGATGACCAGACCTGCTTCGAACTGGCGCGGTTAAGCCCTGACTCCCAGGCCGGCCTGGCTGCCGTGGAAGGTCTGGGTGCCGGCGTCATCAGGCGCGATGGCGAGACACTGCTGACCCTGCTGCGGGAACAGCGGGCGCTGCCACCCGAATCGTTGCCGCAGCGTCTGCCGCAGCCGCTGGACGTCAATGGCCGCAAGCAGTTGAGCAGACTCAAGGCCCGGGCCAGGAGCCTGGCGCAGGAGCATGGGGTCGCGCCGGAGGTCCTGTTACAGGGCAAGGACTACGAGCTGTTGCTGCGTCAGGCTGCAGGGGAGGAGTTGCCGGACCAGCCCTCCTGGTCGGGCTGGCGTCGGGCAGCCGCGGTGGCTCCCCTGCGCCGGATGCTGGCCGGAGATCAGTCTTGAGGCGTATCTGTCAGGTCTTTCGCAGCTCGCGGCAAGCGGAAATGTACCTGTATGTAGACAAGGAGCAGGGACTCGCGGCAGTGCCGGAGGCGTTGCTGCAGCGCTTTGGTGAACCCCAGGCTGTCATGGTCCTGTTGTTGGCTCCCGAGCGGCGACTGGCCCGGGTGGCAGTGGGGATGTGCTCGCCGCCATTGAGCAGCAGGGCTATTTCCTGCAAATGCCACCCGGGCCAGAGCACTGGCTCCGCAGGGACGGCGCCCATGCCTGAATGGTGGGAACAGCCACTGGAGACGCTGACCCAGACGCAGTGGGAGGCGTTGTGCGACGGCTGTGGTCGCTGTTGCCTGCAGAAGCTGGAGGACGAAGACAGCGGCGAACTCTATTTTACCCGCGTCCACTGCCGCTACCTGGACGCACAGGCCTGCCGCTGCACCGCGTACACCCAGCGCACCCGTCTGGTGCCGGATTGCATCGAGCTTCGTGCCGACGACACCACTGCCATGGACTGGTTGCCCGCTACCTGCGCCTACCGGTTGCGGGCCCGGGGACAGCCGTTGCCCTCCTGGCATCCGTTGCGCACAGGCGATGCGCAGTCGGTGCATGAGGCCGGCATATCAGTGAGAGGACGGGTAATATCGGATGAACATGTGCATCCCGACAGTTATGATGAACACATCATTTCCTGGGTGAAATAGGAACCGCCGGTGTTGAACGACAGTGCATATCATATCGCGATGACGCTCTATATCACGGCGGCGCTGGCGGCTCTGCTGATCACGCTCTGGTGGTTGCGCCACAGCTGGCGTCCGGTGTGGCTGTGCCTGCTGGCGCTGGGCGGTGCTGCTCTGCTGCTGACTCCTGCCTATCCCTACCAGGGCGTCAGCACCCTGGCGCCGGCGCTGGTAGTGGCTGCCTTTCAGCTTCTGACAGCGGGAGTGGATGCCGCCAGCCACGCACTGCGTCCGCTGGCCGTCACACTGGCGCTGGCGGTGGTGGTCACGATAGTGCTGCGCCTGTCGCTGTGGCGCAGGCCGGGTCGGGCCCGCGCCACAGCCAAGCCGCACTGACCAGGGGAACAGCAGATGCCACTTCGCGCCTTCCGCGTCGATCGGTTTTCAGCCCTGTTTGCCGCTGCGTTGCTGCTGTGCGGTCTGCTGGCCGGGAAGGCTGTCGCCGATGTCTCCGCAGGCGGACCCAGGCCGGATTTACGGCTGCTGATCGATATTTCCGGCAGCATGAAACAGTCCGACCCCGACAACCTGAGAGGTCCCGCCCTGGAATTGATCGTGCGCCTGTTGCCCGAGGGTTCGCGTGCGGGGGTCTGGATTTTTGGCGACAGCGTGAAGCAAATCGTCCCCCACCGGGAGATAGATGCGGCCTGGCGTGAGCAGGCACTGGAAGCGGTGGGGGCGATCGACAATTCGGGTCAGCGCACCAATATCCCCGCGGCATTGGCGGCTGCCGTCTATGATCGCGGCAGCATGGACTCTACCTACCGCACCAGTATTGTGTTGCTGACCGATGGCAAGGTGGATGTATCCAGTTCACCAATGGCGAATGCGGCAGCAGCCCGTGAACTGCTCACCGAAACTGCGCCGGAGCTGGCCGCTACCGGCATACCCGTGCATACCATTGCCCTGTCCGATGAAGCGGACTGGACCTTCCTGAGCGCATTGGCGGAGACCACCGCCGGCCTTGCCGAGAAGGCACAAAACGCGGCCCGGCTGACCGAGATTTTCGTCCAGTCACTGGAGATGGTCGCGCCCACGGCGCGGGTACCGGTGGTGGGCAACATTTTTCTGATCGACGACACGGTGGACGAGTTTACCGCGCTGGTATTTTATGAGCAGCCCGAGACTGCGGTGACCCTGGCCAGTCCCTCGGGAAAGGTGTATGCGCCCGGCCAGAATCGGCCGGGGGCAGACTGGTTCACCAGCCGACAGTTCGCGCTGGTCACGGTGGCCGCTCCCGAGCGCGGCGCCTGGACGCTGCAGGCGCCGGACAGCGCCCGCGCACGGGTGTCTGTCATTTCCGATCTGCGGCTGGAAGTGGATCCGCTGCCCAACAGCTTGCCCGCCGGCAGGACTACCGAACTCGGCATCCGCTTGCGCGAGAGCGGTCAGGTGATTAGCAGTGCAGAACTGCTGGAGCTGTTCGCGATCAGCGTGACGATCACCGGGCCGGAGGGGTATACAACCGAGATTGACGTCAGTGGCAGTTATCCTCCCCCGGACACTGGCGAATACCGCGTGGCGATTCCCGCCTTCGAGATCGGCGGCCGCTATCAGCTGCTGGTCAAACTCAATGGCAAGACCCTGCAGCGTGAGCTGCCCATGTATATGGAGGTCATCGCCGCCCAAACCCGCCCCTCGATCAGTACCAGGTCCATGGAGGTTCCCGAGGAAAATCTGTTGCGGCCGGCGTTGACTGTCGTGGCCGTGTTCCTGGTGGCCACCCTTGCGATTCTCTGGACAGTGCGTCGCCGCCGCTTGAGACGGCTGGAGCTGTGGAAACAGCGCTTCCAGTCAACCGATGAAGAGCCCGATGATAGGGCGGTTGCCGGCATGCGGGCCGAGCCCGGCGAAGAGCAGGACCGCAAATCGCCTTGATAAGCAGGACCCGCCCCGCTAACCTTGCCGGTCCCCTGTATTGACACTTTGAATGGACAAACTATGAAATTTGAGGGAACAGAGCGCTATGTGGCCACGGACGATCTGCGCATGGCCGTGAACGCGGCAGTGACGCTGGAGCGGCCACTGTTGATCAAGGGCGAACCCGGCACCGGCAAGACCATGCTGGCAGAGGAAGTGGCACTGGGCCTGGGCAAGCGCCTGATCCAGTGGCACATCAAGTCCACCACCAAGGCGCAGCAGGGCCTGTATGAATACGATGCCGTATCGCGGCTGCGGGATTCGCAGCTGGGCGACGAGAAAGTGCACGACATTGCCAATTACATCAAGAAGGGCAAATTGTGGGAGGCTTTCGAGTCCGACGAGCAGGTGGTGCTGCTGATTGACGAGGTGGACAAGGCCGATATCGAATTCCCCAATGATCTGCTGGTCGAACTGGACCGGATGGAATTTTTCGTCTACGAGACGGGGCAAACCATCAAGGCCAGAAAACGACCGATCATCATTATTACCAGCAATAACGAGAAGGAACTGCCGGACGCCTTCCTGCGCCGCTGCTTTTTCCACTTCATCAATTTTCCCGACCGCGACACCATGCGCGCCATTATCGATGTGCACCATCCAGGTATTGCCCAGGCGCTGGTACAGGAAGCGATGGAAGTGTTTTTCGATCTGCGTTCGATCCCGGGCTTGAAGAAAAAGCCCTCCACTTCGGAACTTATTGACTGGCTGAAACTGCTGCTGGCCGATGACCTGCCCGATGAGATCCTCAAGGGACGCGACCCGGGCAAGGCGATTCCGCCGCTGTATGGCGCGCTGTTGAAAAACGAGCAGGATGTACATCTTCTGGAACGGCTGGCCTTCATGCATCGCAGGGAGAGTCGCTAGTGCACTGTCGGCTGGCCGGGCACGAGGCCGCTCCATGCTGGTGAATTTTTTTCACGGCCTGCGGGATGCCGGGGTTCCGGTTACCACCCGCGAGCTGCTGGATCTGCTGTCCGGCCTGAAGCGGCATGTCGCGTTTGGTTCGATCGACGAATTCTACTATTTCAGCCGTACCTGCCTGGTCAAGGATGAAAAATACTTCGACCGCTTTGATCGTGCCTTCGGCCTGCATTTCAAGGACCTGGAGGCACTGGACGATGTCATTGAAGCACTGATTCCCGATGACTGGCTGCGCTCGGAGTTCATGAAGCAACTCAGCGACGAGGACAAGGCCAAACTGGAGTCCCTGGGTGGCCTGGAGAAGCTGATAGAAGAGTTCAAGAAGCGCCTGGAGGAGCAGAAGGAGCGTCACCAGGGCGGCAGCAAGTGGATCGGGACCGGAGGGACTTCGCCCTTTGGGCAGGAGGGTTATCATCCGGAGGGGATTCGGGTCGGTCCCAATGGCGGTAACCGCAAGGCGGTGAAGGTATGGGACCGCCGCGATTTCAAGA
Organism: Kineobactrum salinum; assembly: GCF_010669285.1. Classification (GTDB taxonomy): domain Bacteria; phylum Pseudomonadota; class Gammaproteobacteria; order Pseudomonadales; family Halieaceae; genus Kineobactrum; species Kineobactrum salinum. The sequence continues at coordinate 4,482,199 of NZ_CP048711.1, forward strand.
ACCTCGATGACAGTGTCGAACTCGGCACCCGCAATATCAAGGTGGCCCTGCGGCGTCTGCGCAAGTTCGCGCGTACCGGTGCGGCCGATGAACTGGACCTGGACGATACCATCACGTCGACCGCGCGCAATGCGGGCCTGCTGGATATCAAGATGGTGCCGGAGCGGCACAATGCGGCCAAGGTGCTGCTGTTTTTTGATGTGGGCGGCTCAATGGATCCCCATGTCAGGATCTGCGAAGAGCTGTTTTCAGCCGCGCGCACCGAATTCAAGCACATGGAATATTTCTACTTCCACAACTTTGTCTATGAAAGCGTCTGGCGCAACAATATCCGGCGTCACAATGAACGCATCCCGCTGCTGGATGTGATGCACAAGTACAGCCACGACTACAAAGTGATTTTCATCGGCGACGCGGCGATGTCCCCCTACGAAATTGCCCAGCCCGGTGGTTCGGTAGAACACTGGAACGAGGAGGCCGGCGAAGTGTGGATGCGCAGGCTGCGCGACTGCTACGAGAAGCTGGTCTGGATAAACCCCGTGCCCCGGGAGGAATGGGAGTACACCCAGTCCACCGCGATGACTCACCGCCTGGTGGAGGGCCACATGTATCCGCTGACCCTGGCCGGGCTGGAACAGGCCATGTCCTACCTGTCCAAATAGTCAGCGAAGGCGATCAGACTGGCGGTCACCGCCACATTGAGTGATTCGACGCCGTTGCGCATGGGAATGTTCAGGGCCCGGTCCGCCTCGGCCTCCACGACGGCGGATACGCCCTCGGTTTCGTTGCCCAGCACATAGATGCAATGGCCCCGGGGCTGGAACTGAAACAGGGAGCAGGCGGCGTCAGCGCGCAAGGTACAGACTTCAAAACCCGCCCGGCGGCACTGTTGCAGGGCCGGCGCCAGGGACTCGCATTGCATCAGTGGCGCCCGGTACAGTGTGCCGGCACTGGCCTTGATCACCAGTGGCCCGAGGGCCGCGTTGCCGCGGCGGGCACAGACAATACCGTCGATGGCGCCGGCTGCTGCCGAGCGAATGATCATGCCGAGGTTCTGGGGATTGCTGATGCCATCCAGTGCCAGTAGCCGTTGCCGGGGCAATGCCTGCAGCTGGCCCAGATAATCTTCCAGACTGCGAAAACCCGGACACAGAATATCAGCGGCGACCCCCTGGTCCTGGCGTCCATTGCGGGAGATCCGGGCCAGTTCAACCCGGCTGTGGTGGTGCACCGGCACGGCGCGCTGCTGCGCCAGCCGCACGATATCTGCCAGCACGCCGCCCTCGCGGTTGCTGTCGGCCAGGTGCAGGGCGTGACAGTTCAGGCTGCGATCCTGCAGGGCCTCCAGTACCGGCTTGCGTCCATAGACGGTAAGCATGCGCTTGAAAAAGGCCTTGCGCTCGGCATAGGCGGGGCGGTCAGGCATGGGTTCAGGAGCGCTGCGCGCGGGTGGCAGACTGGGGGAGGACGATCAGGGCGGAAGCCGCCGGGCTTCCACCGACGGCACGCTCTGGTGTATACCGGAGTTTCTCAAGCTGGATGATGGAGAGTCGCAATGTCAATATTCCCCCGCTTCACTGTAGGCGAGCGGGCATTAAACAACAGGGGGCCAGCCGGTGCCAGCGCTTTGTGACGAGCTGATTCTCTATGGGACGGACGCCTGCCACCTGTGTGAACAGGCCGAGGAGTTGCTCAATAACGCCATTGGTGCAGGCCTGCCTGCCGCCTATGAGAAGGTGGATATCAGCCAGTCGGAGCTGCTGTTCGAGCGCTACGGGGTCAGGATCCCGGTGTTGCGGCGTGGCGATGGAGCTGAGCTGGGGTGGCCCTTCGACCACGCCCAGCTCAGGCAGTTTCTGAATGCTAGCTAGCTGTTGCTGCCCACCCTGACGGCGAGCACATCGCAGTTGGCGCCATGGAGGACGCCGTTGGCGGTCGAGCCCATCAGCAGGGCCAGACCATAGCGGCCGTGGCTGCCGACCACGATCAGGTCAGCGCCGATTTCCTTGGCTTTGCTGTGTATTTCCACCTCCGGCCTGCCGAGCACGATATGCTGGCGTTCTGGCCCAATGTGATAGATTTCGCCGAAACGGGTCAGTTGCTGCACCGCCTGCTGATGGATTTCGTCCTGTATGCCGGAGAAATCCATCGGGATATCGCCGCCATAGGCGAAACTGAGCGGCTCGATGACGTGAATGAGGTGCAGCTCGGCGTCGCTTCCGGCGGCCAGGTTGCGGGCACATTCCGCGACCTTGGCAGAATCCTCACTGAGGTCGACGGCTATGATGAGTTTCTTGTAATGTGACATCTGAGCGCTCCGTGGCGTTTATCGGACTGGTAACACGTGTTTATAGCATACAATGGGCGCCGGGCAATATCTGGCGCCGCTCCGGCCGCCCACGTACCGACCTTTCTTGACCTGGATCAGGCCTGACTCCGTGGAATACCTGTTGATTGCATTCATCCTGCTGGTAGCGCTGGCGCCGCTGTCCCACTTTGTTCCCAGCAAGCGCCAGCGCAGGCAGGCGCAACTGCGCGAGGCTGCGGCGCTGGCGGGCCTGTTTGTTGAATTTCGCCCGCTGCCCGGGAGCGGGCCGGACACCGGCAATGACCCGCCAGTGATCTATTATGGTTTGCGGCTGGCGCCATCCCCGGGCCGTGGCAGGCGTCGCAGCGCCTGGCTGCGACAGGGGGACAACTGGCGCGGCGTGGCTTCGCGCGAAGTCCCGCCGGCGCCGTTGCAGGGCTGTCCACCGCCGGTTCTGGCAGCCAGTATCGACGAGGCCAGTTGCGGCATCTATTGGCGGGAAGACGGCGATACGGCTACCGTAGCGGTCCTGCGTGACATACTTCAGCGCTGGCAGCTGCAACTGGATGCCTGAAGTGCGTGTTCGCGCCGCGAAAGGCGGTGCCAGGCGTTTGTGAGGATGCCGGGAGAGGTCCTCGAGCGGCGGCCGCAATCGGACGCATTTTGGCGTTTTGCTTGACCCGGGCCAGTCTGGCCCTTATATATGCCACTTTTTGGCCGGACATTGCGCTTGCTCCGGTCTGCTGCAGGAGTTTATGGGTAAATCACTCGTTATCGTTGAGTCGCCGGCCAAGGCGAAGACCATCAACAAGTATCTGGGGCCGGATTTCATTGTGAAATCCAGTGTTGGCCATATTCGCGATCTGCCCACAGCGGGTAGCTCGGAGCCGGTGGATCACAAGGAACGGGCCGCCCAGGCGGCCCTCACCCGCAAGATGTCGCCCGAAGAGAAGGCCCGCCACAAACAAGCCAAGGCCAGGGGCCAGCTGGTCCGGCGCATGGGTATTGATCCTGATCACGGCTGGAAGGCGTCCTACCAGATCCTGCCCGGCAAGGAAAAGGTGGTGTCGGATTTGCGCAAGGTCGCCGCTACCAGCGACGCCATCTATCTCGCGACCGACCTGGACCGGGAAGGGGAGGCCATCGCCTGGCACCTGCGGGAGGCCATAGGGGGCGACGATTCCCGCTACCAGCGGGTGGTATTCAACGAAATCACCAAGAAGGCGATCACCGAGGCCTTCCAGCACCCCTCCCAGCTGGACCAGAACCGGGTCAACGCCCAGCAGGCGCGGCGCTTCCTGGATCGGGTCGTGGGCTACATGATCTCCCCGCTGCTGTGGGCCAAGGTCGCCCGCGGCCTCTCGGCTGGCCGGGTACAGTCGGTGGCGGTGCGCCTGATTGTCGAGCGCGAGCGCGAGATCAGGGCTTTTGTGCCGGAGGAGTTCTGGGAAGTCCACGCTGACCTGCTCGCAGCCAGCAATGACAGTATCCGCTTCCAGGTGCGCAAACACCGGGGCGAGACCTTCCGGCCGGTCAACGAGGCCGCTACGCTCGCCGCCACCACCGAGCTTGAGCAACTGCCCTATCTGGTCAGTCAGCGGGAGGACAAGCCGACCCGCTCCAAGCCCTCGGCGCCGTTCATCACCTCGACGCTGCAGCAGGCTGCCAGCACCCGGCTGGGCTTCTCCGTGAAGAAAACCATGACCATGGCCCAGCGTCTGTATGAGGCCGGCTACATCACCTATATGCGGACCGATTCCACCAATCTCAGTGCCGAAGCGGTGACCGCCTGCCGCGACTATATCGCCGCCAATTTTCCGCCGGCCTACCTGCCTGAGAGCCCGAACCGCTACAGCAGCAAGGAGGGCGCCCAGGAGGCGCACGAGGCGATACGTCCGTCGGACGTCATGCTGCAGCAGTCCGCACTGCAGGGCATGGAGCGCGATGCAGAGCGGCTGTATGAAATGATCTGGCGCCAGTTCGTCGCCTGCCAGATGACACCCGCGGAATACACTTCGACCACTGTGACAGTGACCGCCGGTGACTATGAATTGAACGCTAAGGGGCGGATTATTCGCTTCGATGGCTATACCCGGGTGCAGATGGCCGCTGGCCGCAAGGGCGAAGATGCGGTATTGCCGGATATCCAGCGCGGGGAGACCCTGACCCTGGAGCAGCTGGAGCCGACCCAGCATTTCACCAAGCCGGCGCCGCGCTATGGCGAGGCCAGCCTGGTACGGGAGCTGGAGAAACGCGGTATCGGGCGGCCCTCGACCTACGCCTCGATCATCTCGACGATCCAGGACCGGGGCTATGTCCGGCTGGAGAACAAGCGTTTCTACGCGGAGAAGATGGGAGATATCGTTACTCAGCGGTTGCAGAACAGCTTTGCCGAACTGCTGGACTACGGCTTTACCGCCAGCATGGAGGAGCACCTGGACGAAGTGGCCCAGGGTCAATTGGACTGGCGCCAGTTGCTGGACACCTTCTATGCCGATTTCCGCGGCCTGCTGGAAAAGGCAGAGGAGCCGGAGCCGGCGGGGATGCAGCCCAACGAACCGACGATGACCGATATCGCCTGCAGCAAGTGCGGACGGCCGATGCAGATCCGTACCGCCAGTACCGGTGTCTTCCTGGGTTGTTCGGGCTATGCGCTGCCGCCAAAGGAGCGCTGCAAGAACACCATCAACCTGACGCCCGGCGATGAGGCTATCCGCGAGGATGCCGACGACGAGGCCGAGTCGCGCCTGTTGCGCAGCAAGCATCGCTGCAAACTGTGCAACGCGGCAATGGACAGCTACCTGATCGATGAGCAGCGCAAACTGCATGTCTGCGGCAACAACCCGGATTGCCCGGGCTTCGAGGTGGAGCAGGGCAAGTTCAAGATCAAGGGCTACGACGGTCCGACGCTGGAATGCGACAAGTGCGGCGCACAGATGCAGCTGAAGACGGGCCGCTTCGGCAAGTATTTCGGTTGCACCTCCGAATCATGCAAGAACACCCGCAAGCTGCTGCGCAGCGGCGAGGCGGCGCCACCGAAAATGGATCCGGTACCGATGCCGGAACTGGCCTGCGCCAAGGTCGAGGACCATTACATCCTGCGCGATGGGGCGGCGGGGCTGTTTCTCGCCGCCAGCCAGTTTCCGCGCAACCGGGAAACGCGGGCACCCTACGTCGATGAACTGCTGCCGCACAAGAGTGAAATCGACCCCAAATACAGCTTTTTGTTCAGCGCGCCCACCGTGGATCCGGACGGCAACCGTACCCAGGTCCGTTACAGCCGTAAAGCCGCGGAACAGTATGTGATGACTGAGCACGACGGCAAGCCCACCGGCTGGCGGGCCGTTTATCGCCATGGCAAATGGGAGGTGGAGGAGGGCAAGGCCGCCAGCGCGAAACCGAAAGCAAAGGCAAAAACAAAAACGAAAGCCAAAGCGAAAACCAAAACCAGGGCCAAGACAAAGTCCGGCGTGGCGGCGGACGGAGGCGACAACGGGTGAGCTCAGCGCGCGGTCGGGCCAATCACAGCCTGTACCTGGCGCGGTTGCTGCTGGCCGCCTGGGAGCGGGAGCTCGGCCGCGAGGATACGCCCGCAACCGTGCTCGCCCAGGCCTGGGCCCCGGCGGTCCGCAACCATCTGTTGGATGCCTACGGCTGGTTCCTGCTGGAACTGCTCAAGCCTGCCGAAATGCCGGCCTCGCTGCCTGTGAGCGTGGCCCAGCTGCCCGCGGCGGAGCCCGGCAAGGCAGTTCCCGCCGAAGTCGCGGAGTTCGAACAGCTGGAGCAACAAGGCTGGCTGGCGGAAATGCTGCAGGCGCCGGTGAGCCAGGCGGTGCACCGCGGCAGCGACAGTCTTGCCTCCAGTGTGGACGGCTTGCCGACGCCCGTGACCATGGCAGCCTGGGCGGAGCAGCTGGACAGGGCCTTTGCGCGTATGGGTGATCTGCTGGATGAGTGCTGAGGGCGGCGGCTGGCAGCGCCGCCGGTGCCCTGTTACACTGGCCCTTCATGTGACGCAGTGAGGTAGCCTGAGTGCCCACATCCCTGTTGGAAATTGTTGATCTCGGCGAAGGCGAGATTGTGTTGCAGCGCGCTGATGACGACTCTGAGCCGCTGGTGAGAATCAGTTTTTCTGATGAATCGCGGCTTTACCTGATGGACAGCGGACTGGAAGTGGCCAAGGTCATGATCCAGGCCGGCATGCAGGCCGCTGCCACGCTGGTTGAACAGGACAGCGCGCTGGAGGATGCCGACGGCCGCCCCCGGGTCCTGCACTGATCCCCGTGCCGGGGTATGGCTGGTGCCCTCGGGGCGGTGCCCTAACCGCGCCGCAGTACCCCGACGCTCAATCCTTCTATCGTACAATCCTGTTGCCGCAAGTCTACCTGAATGGGCTCATAGGCCGGATTTTCCGGCAGCAACTCCAGCAGATACTTGCTGTTGCCGCGGCGCAGCCGCTTCACCGTGACCTCATCCTCGATCCTGGCCACTACGATATCGCCGTTCCTGGCGATCGGGGTGCTGTGTACCGCCAGTAAGTCGCCGTCGAGGATGCCGGCCTCAACCATGCTGTCGCCCCGCACCCGCAGGAAGTAATCGGCCCGCGGCTTGAAAAACGCCGGTGGCAGGTCGCAGTAATCCTCGATATGTTCCTGTGCCAGCAGCGGGCTGCCCGCCGCCACCCGGCCGATAATCGGGATGCCGGGGTTGTCGGGCAGGCGGATGCCCCGCGACGCGCCGGCGATGATTTCAATTGCTCCCTTGCGGGCCAGCGCCTTCAGGTGCTCCTCGGCTGCGTTCGCGGACTTGAATCCCAGCTCCCGGGCGATATCGGCGCGGGTCGGCGGATAGCCGGTTTCATCGATATGAACCCGGATGATATCCAGGACCTGTTGTTGTCGCTGGGTCAGTTTTTCCATGATCTGCCATCTGTGTATTTATACAGTGGCTGTGATTATATACAGTGATCATGGTGCATCACAAGTGCCATGGCCACCTCAACATCCCAAGGATAATAGTGTTGCGCTGGGGGCAACAGGCGGGCCGGGCAGAAGAGGGCTTGTCGGACGAGGTGCTTCGGGCCAAAGGGCGGGTCTGATGCCGAGGGCAAGCGGGGGTAATTTACCTGGGTATCCGTCCCGGGCGAATCCGGCGTGTACAGGCTATGGCGCAGGCGGACTGCTCAGTAATCCTCCACTCCATACATCGTTTCAGGCTCGATCAGGGACAGCGGGCTGTTCCAGTCTTCCGGATGAAACGGCAGGTCGGGATCCAGGTTATCCTCGTCATCCAGTTCAAAGGGTGTGCGCCAGTCCTCCGGAGCCGCGGCTGCCTCCAGCGGCATGTCCCGCCAGACATCCAGATCGTATTCGGCGACTTCCCCATCGAGATACTGTGTTTCTATCGTGAGGGTGGCAGTGTCCCAGGCCACTACTTCGAACAGCGCGCCAGTCTCGAGATCCTTGTACCAGCCTCCTACTACAGGACTTAGCATTTTCATCTCACCCTCCCCAAAAACTGCTTGTGTGGCCAACATAGCATGCTCATTCGCGCTGTCCACTGCAGCGTTCCGGCCTCCCGGACAGCAGGTTTTCGGGCCCGACTTCCGGGGTCTGAAACTTTGGTTGCAAGATCAGTTGCTTGCACCGCTTTTGCAAAAGTGGCCTCATGTCGACAGGGCGCTGTTATACTGTTAATCAGGGCCCAGCCCGCTCTCGAAATAAAAAAATTGTCTAAGAACTTCCAGCGCAGGAGCCGCCAGCATCGTGCAGAATATTGAACAATACTTGATCAACCTGGCCGCCAGCTATGGCCTCGACAGCCCTGTGGCTGCATTGGCGGGGCTGGTGCTGGCCGGTGGGCTTGCCCACCTGCTGCTGGGCATGATTTTGCGGCGCCTGCTCGGAGCTGCCCGCCACACCGCCAATCGCTGGGACGATGTGGTGGTCGAAGCCCTGCAGGTACCGCTGCGGGTAGTATTGTGGGTGGCGGTGCTGATTCTGGCGCTGAGTATCCTGCCGGTTGCCGAGGCCGCGCGCAATGCGGTGCTGCGGGCCTACGATACGGCCCTGGTGCTGTTGCTGGCCTGGTTTCTGCACCGGCTGATCCTGCTGTCGGAACTGGAGTTGCTGAACCCGGCCCGCGGAACCCGGGCTTCAACTGACAAGGCAGCGGTGCACTCGACCGCCAAACTGCTGCGCATCACGCTGTGGATAGTGGCCGGGTTGATGGCACTGCAGAGTATCGGCGTCTCGGTGTCGGGGCTGCTCGCTTTCGGTGGGATCGGCGGCATAGCAGTCGGTTTCGCGGCCAAGGATCTGTTGGCGAACTTTTTCGGCGGGCTCAGCATCTACCTGGACCGTCCCTTCAGTCCGGGTGACTGGATCCGCTCCCCCGACCAGGAAATAGAGGGCACGGTCGAGGACATCGGCTGGCGCCTGACCCGCATACGCACCTTTGACCAGCGGCCACTGTATGTGCCGAATGCGGTATTTACGCAGATAGCAGTGGAGAATCCCTCGCGAATGTTCAATCGCCGGATCTATGAGACCATCGGGCTGCGCTATCAGGATGCCGACCGGATGGCCGCGGTGGTGAGCGGGGTCCGCGACATGCTGGAACAGCACCCGGAGATCGACCAGAACCGGACCTTGATGGTGAACTTCGTCAGCTTCGGGGCCTCGTCGCTGGATTTCTTCATCTACGCATTTACCAAAACGACTGTGTGGGTGGAATACCACCGTATCAAGCAGGATATTCTGCTGGGAATACTCGGGATAATCGATGCCCAGGGCGCGGATGTCGCCCTTCCCACCCGTACCCTGCACCTGCAGTCGGGTCCGGAACCGGAACCGGAGCAGTTGTCATGATCGGCATTATCGGCGGCACCGGTATCGACCAGCTGCAGGGGCTGCACGATATTCGCGAGCACCTGCCCGACACGGAGTTCGGCAGGCCCTCGCGCAGCATTCTGGAAGGACAGCTGGGTTCGCGCCGGGTGTTGTTTCTGCAGCGCCACGGCAGCCCAGGCGCCATCCCGCCCACCTGATCAATTACCGGGCCAATCTGCAGGCGCTGTGGTCCCTGGGTGCGCGCCGGCTGGTCGGCATCAATGCGGTCGGCGGGATTGGCCCGCAGATGCAGCCGGGCCGGCTGGTGATCCCCGACCAGATCATCGATTATACCTGGGGCCGGGCCCATACCTTCGATGACGGCCGCAGCGGCAGCCTGCTGCACATCGATTTCACTGAACCGTATGACCGCGAGCTGCGCCTGTCCCTGCTGGAGGCCGCAGCGCGGGCCGGGGTGGAGCATGAGCCCGCTGCCGTACACGGCGTGGTGCAGGGGCCGCGGCTGGAAACCGCCGCGGAGATCCGGCGCATGGCGGCTGACGGCTGCGACATCGTGGGCATGACCGGCATGCCCGAAGCGGCGCTGGCGCGGGAGCTGGGCATTGCTTATGCCTGCGTCTGCATGGTGGTCAACCCGGCAGCCGGCCTCGGCGATCTGCCCCTGTCGCAGGCAATGATGCGCGAGATCCTGCAGCGGGAGATCCGGGTGGTCAGCTCCCTGCTGGAGACTCTGCTGGCGTTGCTGCCGGAGTAGTTTTGCCGGGGAGGTAGGGCAGCAACGCACGGTCGTAGTCGGCAGTGGCCAGCTCGTCCTCATCCAGTGGGGTCAGCTTGACGACAATGCCCAGCAGGGGATGGTCGATGTAGTGAACCTCGTTGGAACGCATACGGCGCTGTTGCTCCAGCAGTACCGCATGCCGGTAGGGGTACTGCGGTGTGGCCACCGGTTCCGGCTCGGCATCACTTTCCGAAGCTGCATCGAATGCCGTCGGGCTGGACGGGTAATCCGGCTTGTGCAGTGGTTCGCTCAGCGGCAGTAGCGGCGGGGCCTCCACCAGCACCAGCGAAGGCGGTGACAGGGGCGGGGCGGGCATGCGCCAGTCCCCCGGCAGATAGTCGCCGTCGGTGTTCAGCCACAAGCGGGTGTCCAGGTGCAAATAGCGTGAGCGCGACAGGGTGATGGTTCCCTGCAGCGGCGGATATTCGCGAGCGTCGCCGGATTGATCCAGCACCAGCGGCAGCGCCTGCTTGCGGGCGGTTACCGGTTGCCACCAGACCTGGTGGTAGAGGATCCGGTACTTGCCGGTGCGTTCCATATAGGCGGCTTTGCCACGGAATTCCCGCGCCGTTGCCGGCAACTGCACGAAGGGCGTGGGCAGACGCGGCGCCGGTTCAGCCGCTTCCTTCGGATCGACGGCCGCAGCGTCGGCCACGTCAACGCCTGCGTCGCCTGGGTCGGACGCGAGCGGTTCATCCCCGGCGTTCGCGGCGCCGGGCTCACCGGCGCCGCGCCGGGGTATGTCGGGCACCGCAGGCTGATCCCGGATGGTGGCCTCCAGGCTGGCCTGTTGCTCAGCTGTGAGCTCGGGTAGCAGGAAGATGTGCTGCCGCCCAAGCTCATCGAGCTCACTGCTGCCGGCGGCGGGATACTGCTGCAGGCGGTGCTGGATTTGCGCCGGATCGACCAGGAAGCGGACCGTCTCGGGATACTGCAGCTCGGGCAGCGGTGGCCAGGCTTCGGCCCCGGCCGCGGCCGGGTCGGTGTGGGCCACTATCAGCAGCTCCACCTGATACCAGCGGGACTCTTCGGCGATAGCCGGGGGGCACAGCAGCAGGGCGGCCAGCAGCGCGAAGCCGGGGAAGGGGAGGGCAGGGTCTTCATCAGGCGGCATGTTCCGTGGCGTCGGCGGCAAAAATGTCCAGCAGCTGGTCGGCAAATTGCTGGCGTTCGTCGGGCGATTCCAGCTCGCGCTTGAAGCGCAGGCGAGTGGCGCCCGCCAGCTGATAGCCCTTGGGGTCGGACTGTACCAGCTTGACCAGGCTCAGGGGATTGACCCGCGTGGATACCCTGAAATCGATACTACCACCCTCCGGTCCAACCTCAAGCCCGCTGATACCCAGCGCCTCGGCCTTCAGCCGCAGGCGGGCCAGCTGTACCAGGTTCTTGACCTGGGGCGGCAGCAAGCCAAAGCGGTCGATCATTTCCACCTGAATGTCGCGCAGGTCCTGCTCCGAACTGGCGGCGGCAAAGCGCTTGTAGAGGACCAGGCGGGTATTGATGTCCGGCAGGTAGTCCTCGGGAATCAGCGCCGGCAAGTGGAGCTTGATCTCGGTGCCGGCTTCCAGCGGCGCATCGGCATCGGGAATCTCGCCGCGCCGCAGTGCCGCTACCGCGCGCTCCAGCATGGTCATGTACAGACTGAAGCCGACGCTGTGGATCTGCCCGCTCTGCTCATCGCCCAGCAGTTCGCCGGCGCCCCGGATCTCCAGGTCATTGGTGGCCAGCATGTAGCCGGCGCCCAGGTCCCCGGCCGCCTCGATCGCCTCCAGTCGTTTCCCGGCATCGGGGGTAATCACCGAGCGGGGTGGGCACAGCAGGTAGGCGTAGGCCTGGTGGTGGGAGCGGCCCACCCGGCCCCGCAGCTGATGCAACTGGGCCAGGCCGAAGCGGTCCGCGCGCTCGATGATGATGGTGTTGGCGTTGGGAATGTCGATGCCGGTTTCGATAATGGTGGTGCACAACAGGATGTGGTGGCGCTGGTGATAGAACGCCGACATCACCTGTTCCAGCTGGGTTTCCCGCATCTGGCCGTGGGCCACGGCTATGGACAGGTCCGGCAGCAGCTCGCGCAGCTTGCGGGCGGTCTCCTCGATGGTCTTGACCTCGTTGTACAGGTAGTACACCTGGCCGCCGCGCAGGGTTTCCCGCAACACCGCCTCGCGGATCAGCGCGATATTGTGCTCGCGAATGAAGGTCTTGATGGACAGCCGGCGGGCGGGCGGGGTAGCGATGATGGACAGGTCGCGCATCCCGCCCAGCGCCATGTTCAGCGTGCGCGGTATCGGGGTGGCGGTCAGCGTCAGGATGTCCACCTCGGCCCGCAGCGCCTTGATGGTGTCTTTCTGCTTGACACCGAAGCGGTGTTCTTCGTCGATGATCAGCAAGCCCAGGTCCTTGAAGTTGAAATCCTGCTGCAGCAGCTTGTGGGTGCCGACCAGGATATCGACTTCGCCGCTGGCCACGCGCTGTGCCACCTCACCGGTCTGCTTGCCGGACTTGAAGCGCGATACCACTTCCACGGTCACCGGCCAGTCGGCGAAGCGGTCCGAGAAGGAATTGAAATGTTGCTGGGCCAGCAGCGTGGTGGGCACCAGTACCGCGACCTGCTTGCCATTGCGGGCGGCAATAAAGGCGGCACGCATGGCGACCTCGGTCTTGCCGAAGCCCACGTCGCCGCAGATCAGCCGGTCCATAACCCGGGGGCTGGTCATGTCGCTGACCACTGCCTCGATGGCGGCCGCCTGGTCGGCGGTTTCCTCAAATGGGAAGCTGGCCGCGAACTGTTCATACTCCAGGGCCGGCAATTCAAAGCAGAAACCTTCGCGGGCCTCGCGCCGGGCATAGACCTCCAGCAACTGGGCGGCGACGTCGCCGGCCTTCTCGCTGGCCTTGCGCCGGGCTTTTTCCCACTGGTCCGAACCCAGCCGGTGCAGCGGCGCCAACTCGGGGTCGCTGCCGGCATAGCGGCTGACCAGGTGCAACGAGGCCACGGGTACGTACAGCTTGCTGCCCTGGGCGTATTCCAGGGTCAGGAATTCATTGTCGGCGCCGTCGACGTGCAGGGTCTGCAGGCCCAGATAACGACCGACGCCGTGCTCGAGATGGACCACGGGGACCCCTCGCGCAACTCGTTGATGTCCCGGAATACGTTCTGGGTGGCGCTGTCGTCCAGCTTGCGCCGCCTGCGGCGCTGGGCCACCCGGTCACCGAACAGCTGCGATTCGCAGATCAGCGTAGGCAAGCCGGGGCCGAAGTACATGCCGCGATCCAGCGGCGCTGTGGTGATGGCAAAGCGCAGCCCGGAGGCCAGGAATTGCTGCCACCCGGCCACTTCCTCCGGCGCCAGCCCGTGCGCCGCCAGGCTCTCCAGCAGGATTTCCCGGCGCCCGGCGGATTCGGCGCACAACAGGATCGGTCCCGGGTGCTGGCTGATGAAATGTTGCAGCCGGTCCGCCGGGGTCTGGCGTGAGCCGCTGCTGCCCAGGTCGGGCAGCGGCTGTGAAGGGCTGGCCACATGAACCGGGGCGTCGCTGCTGCGGCGCAATTCGAGGACCGGACAGGCCCCCAGCAGTTGATAGAGCTCCTCCACCGGTGTAAAGCAGCGCCGCGGAGGCAGCAATGGCCGGCGCGGATCGATGCCGTACTCTGTGTAGCGGCTGTTGGCCTCGTCCCAGAAGCGCTGGGCGGCCTGGTAGTGGTCGCCGATGGCCACGATGGGTGTCTGTGGCGGCAGGTAGTCAAACAGCGTGGCGCAGTGCTCGAAAAACAGCGGCAGATAGTATTCGCAGCCTCCCGGCGAGCGGCCGGCGCTGACCTCGGTGTAGGTTGGACAGGCGTCGTGGTCAACCTCGAAGGCATCGTACCAGTTCAGCTGGAAACGACTGATTGCCGCGGCATTGAGCGGATATTCCCGGGCCGGCAGCAGATTGATGGCGTCCACCTTGCTGACCGTGCGCTGGGTTTCCGGATCGAAGGTCCGCAGTGTGTCGACTTCATCGTCCAGCAGGTCGACCCGGAAGGGCAGCTCGCTGCCCATCGGAAAGATGTCGAGCAATGCGCCACGCAGCGCGAATTCACCGTGTTCATAGACGGTATCGACATGGCGGTAGCCGTTGCGGTCGAGGCTGCGCCGGAAGCTGTCCAGTTCCAGTGTCTGGCCGGGCTCCAGCACCAGGCTGGAACCGGCGATATAGTCCACGGGTGCGAGCCGGTGCATCAGCGTCGGGATCGGTACGATCAGGATGCCGGCCGCCAGGCTGGGTAGCCGGTACAGGGTTTCCAGGCGCTCCGAAATAATATCCTGGTGAGGCGAAAAGTTGTCGTAGGGCAGGGTTTCCCAGTCAGGGAAGGCCAGAATGGCGGTGGACTCCCCCAGGAAGAAGGGCAGCTCCCGCTCCAGCGCCAGCGCCGAGCTGGTGTCGGCAGTCACTACCAGCAGCAACTCTCCAGGGCGCGCCAGTTCGGCAATACAGCGCGCCTCGGCGCAGCCGTGGAACGGGCCCAGCGCCGTGCGGCTGCCGGGCTTGGCGGGCCAGGGAGTGGCCTCGAGCAGGGATTTGAACATAGGCGTGCAGCTGCCGCGAGCGGGACCAGGGGCGCCTATTGTAAGGAATTTGACGGCAGATGAAACTTTCCCGGCGAAGCCGGTGATTTTTACCCCCCGCGCGCCTTGCGGACGGGGGGTCAGAATACGATAATACGCGCCCGTTGAGTCCCACCCATTCCCCCGGCCAGAGGTAACCAGCGAGTGAACGAGAGAAAGAGGGAACGTCCCGACGACTATTTCAAGGACTGGAAGGAACGGGAGGCGCTGGCGGAAGGCATGATCCCGCTGGTGGGCCAGCTTTCCCGCCAACATAACGTCAAGTGTTATATCTACGGCAAATCGCTGGTCAATCAATCCGTCACCCAGATCATGAAGGACCATCGCTACGTGCGCCAGGTCGAGGAAAACGAACTGTCAGAGTTCGAGACGTTCCCGATTCTGACGGTACTGTCGACGCTGGATCTGGGTCCCGCTCATATCGACATCGGCCGTCTCGCGGTGAACTATTACGACCGGGGTGACGGCGCCGGGCTCAGCATCGAGGAATATGTCAGGCGGGAGGTTGCCGATCTGGTGGGTGCCCGGAGTGCGTCGCCGGCCAGGCCGGTTGACGTGGTGCTCTACGGTTTTGGCCGGATAGGCCGGCTGATGGCCCGGATCCTGATCGACAAGACCGACGGCGGCGAGTCCCTGCGTCTGCGCGCCGTGGTCGTGCGCAAGGGCAATGCACCCGATGACCTGCTCAAGCGTGCCAGCCTGCTGCGGCGTGACTCTGTGCATGGCGCCTTCGATGGCACCATCCGGGTCGATGAGGAGCGGGGCTCCTTCGTCGCCAATGGCAACGAGGTCAAGGTCATCTATGCCGATGCGCCGGACAGCATAGACTACACCGTCTACGGCATCGACAACGCAGTCGTGATTGACAATACCGGCGTCTGGCGCGATGAGGCCGGACTGTCCCTGCACCTGAAGTCGAAGGGTGTCAGCAAGGTGATTCTGACGGCGCCGGGCAAGGGCGACATGAAAAATGTGGTCGCGGGAATCAACGATGAAATCGTCACCGAGAACGACACCATCGTCTCTGCCGCCTCCTGCACCACCAACGCCATAGTGCCGCCGCTGAAGGCGATAGACGACCACTTCGGCATTGTCAACGGGCACGTGGAGACGGTTCACGCCTACACCAACGACCAGAACCTGACCGACAATTATCACAAGGCCGACCGCCGCGGCCGCAGTGCACCCCTGAACATGGTGTTGACCGAGACCGGCGCGGCCAAGGCGGTGGGCAAGGTCCTGCCGCAGCTGGCCGGCAAGCTCACTGGCAATGCCATCCGGGTGCCAACGCCCAATGTGTCGATGGCCATACTGAACCTGACGCTGGGGCGGGAAACCAGTCGTGAAGAGCTCAATGAGTACATGCGCAACATCGCGCTGCACTCCCCGATGCGCAAACAGGTTGATTACTCCAATTCACCGGAAGTGGTATCCAGCGACTTCGTCGGTTCGCGTCACGCCTGCGTGTTCGATGCCCAGGCGACCATCGTCAACGGCAGCCAGGCGGTCTTGTACCTGTGGTACGACAACGAGTTCGGGTACAGCTGCCAGGTCTACCGCATTCTTGAAAAAATGGCCGGTATCCGTTACGCCCGCTATCCAAGGAAAGCGTGACCCCGGTCACAGGCCTGGCGCGAAAGTTGTTCAAAATCAACCGGCTGTCCCGCTGCTACAGTGGTATTGCGGTGGCATGATCCGTTATAATGCGCGCGCCGGATCGGGGTGGCCAGTGATGAGTGATCCGGCTTGTGCGCATTTGCCACTCGGCCATCCGCACTCTCCATCCGGCGGGCGCAATGGGCTCCGCGCCGTGGCTTCAGCCGCTACATTTTACTTTTGAACCTGTAGGCAGATCGTATGATCAAGATCAAGCGGGGCATGGATATCCCCATTCTGGGGGCTCCCCGACAAGCGATTGAAGAGGCTCCGGTGGCTCGCACAGCGGCGTTGGTCGGCCCCGACTATGTCGGCATGAAGCCCACGATGGAAGTGGAGGAAGGGCAGCGGGTCAAGCGTGGTCAGCTGCTGTTTACCGACAAGAAAACCCCGGGAGTGCGTTATACCGCCCCGGCGGGAGGCGTAGTCACCGCCATTAATCGCGGTGCCCGGCGGGTGCTGCAGTCGGTCGTAATCGAGATCGACGGCGATGAAGCAGAATCCTTCCCGGCCTGGGACAGGGAGGCCGCCGGCGCACTGGAGCCGGCCGCAATCCGCGAGCAACTGAACAACGCCGGACAGTGGACCGCGCTGCGGACGCGGCCGTTCAGCAAAGTGCCAGCACTGGACTCCCAGGCAGCCGCCATTTTCATCACCGCTATTGATACCCACCCGTTGGCGCCGGACCCGGCTCTGGTTATCGGGGAGCAGGCCGAGGCCTTTGCGCTGGGCCAGGACCTGCTGGCGCGGCTGACCGACGGCAAGCTGTATCTTTGCTGCGCCGCCGGGGTCGAGCTGCCATTGGGTACGGCAGACAATATCGAGATCGCACCGTTCGCCGGCCCCCACCCCGCGGGACTGGCCGGGACCCACATTCATTTTCTCGAAGGTGGCGTCAGCCAGACCAAGGTCGTGTGGACGATTGGCTATCAGGACGTCATCGCCATCGGCCACCTGTTTCTGGACGGAGCGGTGTACAGCGAGCGGGTGATAGCGCTGGCGGGTCCCCAGGTCGAGGATCCGCGCCTGCTGCGCGTGCGCATGGGCGCGGACCTGCAGGCTCTGTGCGCCGGCCAGACCAGGGAAGGTGAAAACAGGATTATCTCCGGCTCGGTGCTGGGCGGGCGCCGGGTGCAGGCACCCACAGCCTATCTGGGCCGCTATCACAACCAGGTATCGGTGTTGCAGGAAGGGCGCCAGCGGGACTTCCTGGGCTGGCTGTCGCCGGGGGCGGACAAGCACTCCAGCCTGGGCATCTATCTCAGCGGCCTGTTCGGCAGCAAGCCGCTGCCGATGACCACCACCACCAATGGCAGCCCGCGGGCAATGGTGCCGGTGGGTTCCTACGAACGTGTGGTTCCCCAGGACTATCTGCCGACCCAGTTGTTGCGGGCGCTGATTGTCGGCGACAGCGATACCGCGCAGGCGCTGGGTTGCCTCGACCTGGACGAGGAGGATGTCGCCCTGTGTACCTATGTCTGTCCCGGCAAGTACGAGTACGGTCCCATTTTGCGGGATAACCTCACACGCATCGAGAAGGAGGGCTGAGCCGTGGGACTGCGCAAGATTCTGGACGATGTCGAGCACCATTTTGAAGAGGGCGGCCGTTACCAGAAGTGGTATCCCCTCTATGAAGCGATAGACACAATGTTCTATTCGCCCTCTTCGGTTACCCGCAGCACCGCGCACGTGCGCGACGGGGTAGATCTGAAGCGCATCATGATCACGGTGTGGTTGGCGGCCTTCCCGGCCATGTTCTATGGCATGTACAACCTCGGCTTTCAGGCCAATGACTTTCTCGCCGCCAGCGGCGGCGAGGTCGAGGGCTGGCGCGGCAGCCTGATAGCGTTGTTCGGCGGCAATGATCCCGGCAGTATCTGGGACTGCTTCCTGTTCGGTGCGCTGTATTTCGTGCCGATCTACTTCGTCACCTTCGTGGTGGGCGGGTTCTGGGAGGTGCTGTTCGCGATGAAACGGGGCCACGAGGTCAACGAGGGCTTTTTCGTAACCTCCATTCTGTTTGCGCTGGTCTGTCCGCCGGACATCCCGTTGTGGCAGGTGGCCCTGGGCATCAGCTTCGGCGTGGTGATAGGCAAGGAAGTGTTTGGCGGCACCGGCAAGAACTTCCTCAACCCGGCGCTGACCGGGCGCGCCTTCCTCTATTTTGCCTACCCGGCCCAGATGTCGGGCGATGCCGTATGGGTCGCGATCGACGGTTATACCGGCGCGACGCCGCTGTCACTGGTTGCCTCCCAGGGGATGGCTGCAGTACAGGAGCAATGGAGCTGGATGCAGGCCTTCATGGGCAATCTGCCCGGCTCGATCGGCGAAACCTCGACCCTGGCCATCCTGCTGGGCGGTGTCGTGCTGCTGGTCACGCGCATCGCATCCTGGCGTATCGTCGCCGGGGTGTTCCTGGGCATGGTTGCGCTGTCCACACTGTTCAACCTGGTTGGTTCCGACAGCAACCCGGCCTTTGCCATGCCCTGGTACTGGCATCTGGTGGTAGGCGGTTTTGCGTTTGGCATGATCTTCATGGCCACCGATCCGGTGTCGGCGGCGATGACCGATACCGGCAAATTTGCATTCGGCATTCTGATCGGCCTGATGACGGTGCTTATCCGCGTCGTCAATCCCGCCTTTCCCGAGGGCATCATGCTGGCGATCCTGTTCGCCAACCTGTTTGCCCCGCTGATGGATCACTTCGTGGTTCAGGCCAATATCAAACGGAGACTCGCTCGTGTCTAAGAACGACGGCATCAGAAAAACCCTGCTGGTCGCGCTGTCCCTGTGCATCGTCTGTTCAGTGGTGGTGTCAACCGCCGCAGTCCTGCTGAAGCCGGCCCAGGATGTCAACCGGACGCTGGATCGCAAGCGCAATATTCTGGCCGCCGCGGGTATGCTGGAGGAGGGTGTGCCGGTGGATGAGCAATTCGCCCAGGTTCAGACCCGGGTGGTGGATCTGCGCACCGGCGAGTTTAGCGACGCGGTGGATATTTCGAATTACGACCAGCTGAAAGCGGCGAAGAATCCTGCGCAGTCGCAGAATCTTGCGGGCGACGATGATATCGCCCAGATCGGGCGGCGCGAGCACTATGCGCCGGTCTATCTGGTCGAGACTGAAGATGGCGAGCTGGACAAGGTGATTCTGCCCATCCGCGGTTACGGCCTGTGGTCCACCCTGCATGGTTTTATCGCGCTGGAGGCCGATGGCAACACGGTGGCGGGCCTGGGCTTTTATGATCACGGGGAGACGCCCGGCCTGGGGGGCGAGGTCGACAATCCGAGGTGGAAGGCACAGTGGCCGGGCAAGCAGGTGTACCGCGATGGCGAGGTGGAAATTGCGCTCGCCAAGGGCAGCGTCGACTCCGCCAGCCCGCTGGCCCAATGGCGCGTCGACGGCCTGTCGGGCGCCACCCTCACCAGCCGCGGCGTATCCCAGCTGGTGCAATTCTGGCTGGGCGAGCAGGGCTTCGAGCCATTTCTTAGCAAACTGAAAGCAGGGGAGGCCTGACATGGCGACCATGAAAGAAACCCTCATTACGCCGATTTTCAAGGACAATCCGATTGCGCTGCAGATTCTGGGCATTTGCTCGGCGCTGGCGGTTACCTCCTCACTGCAGGTGACCGTGGTGATGTGTGTCGCGCTGGTTTCCGTGACTGCATTTTCCAACCTGTTCATTTCATCCATTCGCAACTATATCCCCAACAGCATCAGGATTATCGTGCAGATGACCATCATCGCATCGCTGGTGATCGTGGTGGACCAGATCCTGAAGGCCGTTGCCTACGAGATCAGCAAACAGCTGTCAGTGTTTGTCGGCCTGATTATCACCAACTGCATCGTGATGGGCCGCGCGGAAGCCTTCGCGATGAAAAATCCGCCGTTGCCGAGCTTCTTTGACGGCGTTGGCAATGGCCTGGGCTACAGTGTGGTCCTGCTGTCGGTCGCGGTGGTGCGGGAATTGCTGGGTTCGGGCAAGCTGTTTGGGATCGAGATCCTTCCGCTGGCCACCGAGGGTGGCTGGTACGTTCCGAACGGCCTGCTGCTGTTACCGCCCAGTGCATTTTTCCTGATCGGTTTCTTTATCTGGACGCTGCGCAGTGTGCGCAAGGAGCAGGTTGAAAAACCTGATTTCACGATAGCCAAACACACTGCAGCCGAGGAGGGCGTGTGATGGAACAGTATCTGAGCCTTTTCATTCGCGCTGTCTTCATCGAGAACATGGCGCTGGCCTTCTTCCTCGGCATGTGCACCTTCCTGGCCATTTCCAAGAAAGTGCAGGCGGCCATCGGTCTGGGCATCGCTGTCATTGTGGTGCTGACCATCACCGTGCCCGTCAACAACCTGATCTACAACAATCTGCTGGCAGATGGGGCGCTGGCCTGGGCGGGGCTGCCCGATGTCGATCTCAGCTTCCTTGGCCTGCTGTCCTATATCGGCGTGATTGCTGCGATCGTGCAGATCATGGAGATGTTCCTCGACAAATACGTGCCGGTACTCTACAACGCACTCGGGGTTTTCCTGCCACTGATTACCGTGAACTGCGCCATTCTGGGCGCCTCATTGTTCATGGTCGAGCGGGACTACGATTTTGGAGAGAGCGTTGTTTTCGGTGCCGGTGCGGGTGTCGGCTGGGCGCTGGCCATTATTGCGCTGGCCGGCATTCGCGAAAAACTCAAGTACAGTGATGTACCCGATGGCTTGCAGGGCCTGGGCATAACCTTTATCACCGTGGGGTTGATGTCACTGGGTTTTATGTCCTTCGGCGGTATGAACATCTAGGCGGAAGCAGTTTGCTATGAATATTACGATTGTACTTGGCGTAACGATGTTCACGGCGATAGTACTCGCCCTGGTGGCCGTGATCCTGGCCGCCCGCTCACGCCTGGTAAGTAGCGGCGAAGTGGCCATCGAAATCAATGGTGAAAAAACCTTGCATGTTGCCGCTGGCGGCAAGCTGTTGCAGACCTTGTCCGAGGGCGGCCTGTTTCTGCCCTCCGCCTGTGGTGGCGGCGGCACCTGCGCCCAGTGCAAGTGCATTGTCACCGAAGGCGGCGGGGCGATGTTACCCACGGAAGAGTCCCACTTTACCCGCCGCGATGCCCAGGAGGGCTGGCGCCTGAGCTGCCAGACTTCGGTCAAGCAGGACATGAAGATCAAGGTGCCGGAAGAGGTGTTCGGGGTCAAGCAGTGGGAATGCACCGTCGACAGCAATCCCAATGTGGCCACCTTCATCAAGGAACTGACCCTGCGTCTGCCCGAGGGCGAGAACGTTGACTTCCGCGCCGGTGGCTATGTGCAGCTGGAATGTCCGCCGCATCATGTCAAGTTCAAGGACTTCGATATCGATGCGGAATATCGCTCTGACTGGGAACGCTTTGGTTTTTTCGAACTGGAGTCGAAAATCGACGAGCCCGTCATTCGCGCCTACTCCATGGCCAACTATCCCGAAGAGCGCGGTGTGGTCAAGTTCAATATCCGCATCGCGACCCCGCCGCCAGGCAGCGAGGGTATTCCGCCCGGCATCATGTCTTCCTGGGTGTTCAACCTGAAGCCCGGGGACAAGGTCAAGGTCTACGGTCCATTTGGTGAATTCTTTGCCAAGGATACCGACGCCGAGATGATCTTTATCGGCGGCGGTGCCGGCATGGCCCCGATGCGCTCGCATATTTTCGACCAGCTGCGCCGTCTCAACAGCAAGCGCAAGATATCCTTCTGGTACGGCGCCCGTTCGCTGCGCGAGATGTTCTATGTCGAGGACTACGATCAACTGGCGGCGGAGAATGACAATTTCGAATGGCACGTCGCGCTGTCCGACCCCCAGCCAGAGGACAACTGGGAGGGGCTCACGGGCTTTATTCACACCGTGTTGTTTGAAGAGTACCTGAAGAATCATCCGGCGCCGGAAGATTGCGAGTACTACATGTGCGGGCCGCCAATGATGAACGCCGCGGTGATACGGATGCTGACCGATCTGGGTGTGGAACCCGAGAATATCCTGCTTGACGATTTTGGCGGCTAAACCCACAGCCGTTGCCTGCGGTACCCGATGGCTCTTTGGCATCCTGCTGGCGCTGCTGCTGGCTGGTTGCGAGCGTGAGCAGGCGCCGGTACAGCTGTCCGGCGCAACCATGGGCACCAGCTGGCAGGTGACCTACCTGCCGCCTGCGGGTGCTGCGGTTGAGCGCAGCCAGCTGCAGCAGAGTCTCGAGCAGCAGCTGGAGGCAGTGAATGACAGCATGTCCACCTGGCGTAGCGATTCGGAAATCAGCCGCTTCAATCACAGCGAGCCCGGCGACTGGGTTGAGCTGTCGGCCGGTTTCACTGAAGTCATGCAGACCGCCCTGATGATCGGCGCGGCGTCCGGGGGCGCCTATGACGTCACCGTCAGCCCCCTGGTGGACCTGTGGGGTTTTGGAGCGGGGAGCGACGAGGTCCTGCGCCGGGACCTGCCCTCCGCCGCCGAGATCGCATCCCGGCTGGAGCGGGTGGGGCAGCAGTACCTGGAGCTGGACGTGGCTGCGAGCCGGCTGCGCAAGCAGCGGGATGTGGCGCTGGATCTGTCATCCATTGCCAAGGGCTATGCGGTGGATTTGTTGGCACAGGAGTTACTGTCGCAACAAATCGACAATTTCCTGGTCGAAGTAGGAGGAGAGATACGCGTGGCCGGGCACAGTCCCCGCGGCGATGCTTGGCGGGTGGCGATTGAGCGGCCCGGCACCGGAACCCGCAGCCCGGCCAGGGCGCTGGCTGTGACCGACAAGGCGGTAGCGACCTCCGGCGATTACCGCAATTTCTTCGAGGTGGATGGCCGGCGCTATTCCCACAGTATCGACCCGCGGACCGGCTCCCCGGTCACTCATGATCTGGTATCGGTAACGGTCATCGCGGACGATTGTACCAGTGCCGATGGCTGGGCCACTGCATTGGAAGTACTGGGGGAGGAGGCGGCACTGGAGCTGGCGGAAGAGCAGGGACTGGCGGTCTATTTGATGCGACGTACCAGCGACGGTATTGTGAGCAGTCACTCCAGCGCATTTTCTCCGTGGCTGGACAGCGGTACACAAGGTGGCAACTGAAGCCGCAGGGATTTTGAAATGACAGTTTTTGTGCTCAGTGTAGTGATCATCGCCCTCATCATGTCGATCATGGCTGTGGGCGTTCTCTCGGGGCGCGGACCGATCAAGGGTTCCTGCGGTGGTATCGGGGCCCTGGGCATGGACACGGCCTGTGATATCTGCGGCGGCGATCCCAAACGCTGTGAGGAAGAAACCCGTGACGGCGATGTCTCCGACCAGCAGGTGCAGTATTATCCCGCCGACAAGCACTAGTACTCCTTCAAGATGATTTTGAAGGAGTACTAGTGCTGCAACCCTCCTTCCGTTCCCGCTATGTGCTGTTCGTTGGCCTGCGCTACAGTTTCAGCCGCAAACGCAACCGTTTCGCCAGCGTCATTGCCTCGGTATCCATGCTGGGCATGGTGCTGGGCGTCACCAGCCTGATCACCGTGCTGTCCATCATGAACGGTTTCTCCGGCGAACTGCGCAACCGCATCCTGTCGCTGGTGCCCCACGGCTATGTGCTGCCTGCGAACGGCGGGCTCGAACGCTGGGAGGAGCTGGCCCTGCGCCTGGAACAGGCCGGCGGCGTGGAGGCAGTGGCGCCCTATATCAGCAACAAGGTGATCCTCGCTGGCTCCCAGTCATTGCGCGGTGCCGTGCTGAGCGCGATTGACCCGGCCAGGGAGGTGGCTGTATCCGAACTCGACGAGGCCCTGGTAGCGGGACAGCTGGGAGATCTCGAGCACGAGCCCTACAGTATCATCCTGGGCGTCACCCTGGCCCGGGCACTGGGCGTTCGGCCCGGAGACCGCCTGGAGGTGACTGTGCCGCGGCTCACGGTAACCCCCCTGGGAACCTTTCCGCGCAGCAAGCGCCTGCGCGTGGTCGGCCTGTTTGCGATCAGCGCCCAGGCTGACGGCTACCAGGCCTACGTGTCGCTGGCAACCGGCCAGAAACTGTTCGGGCTGGGCGATCGCGTCGATGGCCTGCAGCTGCGCACTCCGGAGTTGATGAGCGCCCCCGCGACGCTGGCTCGCCTAGGTGCCGGGTTGGGGCCCGAGCTGCAGGTGCGCGACTGGAGCCAGACCCAGGGCAGCCTGTTCCGCGCCATCAGGATGGAAAAGGTCATGGTGGGCCTGTTGCTGTTGAGCGTGGTTGCGGTGGCGGCCTTCAATATCATTTCCACGCTGGTGATGTCGGTGGCGGAAAAGCGTGGCGACATTGCGGTTTTGCGCACGATGGGCGCGCGCGCAGGCGACATCATGCGCATATTCGTCGCCCATGGCCTGGGTCTGGCGGCTGTTGGCATTGGCCTGGGTACGCTGGCCGGCATCGCCCTCGCCAGCCATGTCGCCGCAGTGACCAAAACAGTGGAATCATTGCTGGGCGTCAAGCTGTTTGATCCGGCGGTGTATTTTATCAGCGAACTGCCGGCGCAGTTGCTGTGGCAGGATGTGCTGGTGGTGGTGGCTGCCTCCTTTCTGCTCAGTCTTGTCGCCACATTGTATCCCGCCTGGCGGGCTTCGCGGATCGCCCCGGCCGAGGTATTGCGCTATGAATGACAGCGATATTGTACGCTGCGAACAGCTGGGACGGATCTATCGCGACGGCAACCGCCATGTCAGGGTGCTGGATGGGGTTGATTTCAGCCTCCGGCGGGGAGAGAAGATCGCGATTATCGGCAGCTCCGGCTCGGGAAAGTCCACCCTGCTCAATCTTCTGGGGGGGCTGGACGAGCCCAGTGGTGGCCGGGTGCTGATCCGCGGACAGGACCTGGCGGGCCTCAGTGAACGGGAACTGTGCCGCTGGCGCAACCGCTACCTGGGTTTTGTCTACCAGTTTCACCACCTGTTGCCGGAATTCGACGCCCGGGAAAACGTGGCCATGCCGTTACTGATTGGCGGCAGCAGCCGCAGGCAGGCCTGGCTCCGGGCTGCCGCGCTATTGGAACAGGTGGGAATGGAGCACCGCTTGCAGCACCGCCCCGGCGAACTGTCGGGTGGTGAGCGGCAACGGGTGGCTATCGCGCGAGCGCTGGTGACGGCGCCCGATTGCGTGTTGATGGATGAGCCCACCGGCAATCTGGATCCGGCCTCGGCCCAGCAGGTACTGGCCCTGATCGATTCGCTGAGCGCGGAGCAATCCTCCTTTGTCGTGGTGACTCACGACCCGGCGATTGCGGCGCGGATGGATCGTACTCTGGAGCTGGTACAGGGGTCGCTGCGGGAGTTGGCCGATGGGACGGCTTGAGCGGCTCCGGATAGCGGTCCGCTACAGCTTTGCGTTTGGCCGCGGTTATCTGTCGACCTTTCTCTCCTCGCTATCTACCCTGGGTCTGGTACTTGCCATCGCGCTGCTGATCACAGTGCTCTCGGTCATGAACGGTTTTGACAAGGAGATGCGGGAGCGCATCCTGAACCTGGTGCCACATGTCACGGTCCACTCACAGCAGCCATTGCACGACTGGCAGCCGCTCGCCCGAATGCTGCAGACCCATTCCGCAGTGCTGGCGGCAACGCCTTTTGTGCAATTCGATGCACTGTTCCTGCGCGGCAGTGATATCGAGACCGGCACCGGTATGGGGCTGGCTGCAGATAGTGATGGCGGTCTGCTCGCGGCGCTGCCCGCCGCGGCCCGGGAGCAACTGCGGTCACGCCCCGACAGCCTGTTGCTGGGCAGTGGCCTTGCGCGCCAGCTGGGCGTGAAGGAGGGCGATATCCTGACCCTGATCGCGCCCCAGGCGGACGCAGGCGCTGCCGCTACCAGGACACAGTTTGCCAGTGTGGTACTGACCGGCATCATCCACACCGGGACCGAACTGGACCAGGCGGCCGCGCTGGTCAATCTGGAACAGGCCTCCGAACTGGCCGGCCTGGACGGGGGCATTAGCGGCCTGCAGCTGTGGACCCGCGATCTGTTCAAGGTCAACGAGCTGGGCCGCGAGCTGGTCGACACCCTGCCGGTGGGCTATTACGGCACCAACTGGATGATGACCCATGGCAATCTGTACGCGGCCATCCAGCTGTCCCGCGACCTGGTAAGCATCCTGCTGTTTTCAATCATCGCCGTCGCCGCGTTCAACGTCGTCTCCTCGCTGGTACTGGTGGTGTTCGACAAGCAGGGCGACATCGCCATCTTGCGGACCCTGGGGGCCTCTGGCCGCGATATCAGCAGCATATTCGTCATGCAGGGGGCGATGATCGGCCTGCTGGGGGCCGTTCTGGGCAGTCTCGGCGGCGTCCTGTTGAGTTTGGTCATTGGTCCCGCCGCAGCTGGGCTGGAACAGCTGCTGGGCTTCAATTTCCTCGATACCGATGTCTATCCGGTGTCATTTCTGCCGGTGGATATACTGCTGACCGATGTGCTGCTGGTGGGCGGCGTCGCCTTCGGCATGTGCGTGCTGGCAGCGCTCTATCCGGCGCGGCGCGCGGCTGGGCTGGCACCGGCGCTGATTCTGCATCAGGAGCGCGCTTAGGACGGGTGGCGCCTTAGGGGGTGGGGGCTTCGTAGCCCGGTCAACGTGCTGGGAGGGTGCTTTCGAGACACGCCGTGAATCCGTCCATGGAGGCTCGGTTGCAGCATCCATGCTGCAAACGGTCTCGAAAGCACCCTCCCAGCACGTTGCCCTAGCCTCGGAGCGAACTATGGGTTTACGGGTTCACGGCTCTTTCGAAAGTACCCTCCCAGGATGTCGACCGGGCTACGAAGTTCAAACACATTCCGTTTAGGGCTGCCTGCTCTCGCCCCTAGCGCCGGTCCGCACCGTCGCCCGGCGCCGCCGCTGGCGCTTGTGCCACTGCCGCGAGACCCGCCAGCGCCACAGCAGGTTGACCACAAAGTAGCCCAGCGATCCAAACAAGACCCCGCAGAGCAGGCTGCCCACCAGTAGCGGGCGCCAGATCAGATCCAGACGGGCCCGGAGCCAGGCGCAGCTCAGCTCGAATTCCATCACCTGTACCGGCACATCGATCAACAGCGCGCCGACCCGGTAGGCCATGTAGAAAATCGCCGGCATCGTGACCGGATTGCTGATCCACACCAGCGCTACCGACAACGGCAGATTACAGCGCAGCAGCACCGCCGTGACCGCCGCGATCACCATCTGGCCCGGCAGTGGCAGAAACGCTACGAACAGGCCAGTGAAAAAGGCCATCGATGCCGAATAGCGATTGAGATGCCAGAGATTGGACTGGTAAATCCAGTCTCCCAGCATATGCAGGCACGGAAACTCCCGAATCCTGGCGGGGCTGGGTAACCATTGTTTCAGCGTCTTTCTGGGCATGGTTGCACTGGTCTGTTTGGATGTGGATCAGAGCCTGTTCACCCCACTAACATGGCCCCGTTGTGGCAATAACCGCGCCATTGGGCGCTGCTGGGGCAGGGAACATGGGTAACTGGCCTGGTGTATGCGCCGGATGTATCTGGCGCCGCAACCAGGGCTTCATTATGACCACTAATCCCGGGCATCTCTAGTGCGCCTTGTGCTCCTGGCCCTGGTGATGGGGGTAGTGCTGGTCAGCCAGTTGCCGTGGTTGCCCGGTCATGGCTTCGGGGTCCTGGCAGTGGTGTTGGGAGGGGCGGCTGCCTGTGCCGGCGTCGGGGACCGCGCATCGCGGCCGGACTCGCCCTGGGGCCGGCCTGGCGGTCTGTCATGGTCAGCAACTGCTGGAGCGGCGTCTGCCGGATCACTGTGAACGGCTGCCGCTGCAGGTGACCGGCACGATACACAGCCTGCCCAGGGTGAGCACGATGCCGGAGCAGGGGCAGCTACAGCGATTTGAATTCCGCGCTGACAGCATCTCGCCAGTGGATTGTGCGCCGCCGCGTACCCTGCTGCTCAATTATCGAGGCGAGGTGCGCCTGGTTCCCGGTGAGCGCTGGCGCTTCGAAGTACTGCTGCGGCGTCCCTGGGGGCTGGTGAATCCGGGTTCATTCAATATGCAGGCCTGGTACGCCCAGACCGGCATCGACGCCGTTGGCAGTGTGCGCAGCACTGCGCCAGCCCGGCGTTTGGCGAGCGCAGAGGGCCGCGCCTGGCACCATCGGCTGCGCCAGTCCCTGAGTGGACAAATCCGTGCAGCCCTCGGTGACACGCCGGAAGGAGCCGTACTGCGCGCCCTCACCGTGGCTGATCGCAGCGGCCTCGATCATCCGCTGTGGACCCTGTTCCAGCAGTTTGGTATCAGCCACCTGCTGGTCATCTCCGGCCTGCACGTTGGCCTGGTGGCAGCCTGCGGGCTTGGCCTGGGGACATTGCTGGCGCGGAGCCTGGCGCTGACCGGTTGTAACCGCTCCCTGGTTTTGTTCGCGCCGCTGCTGGCAATGGTGCTGGCCTCTGGCTACACAGCCCTGGCCGGCTTCAGTCTCGCTACCAGCCGCGCCTGGATCATGCTCAGCTGTTTCCTGCTTGCAACCCTGTGTGGCCGCCCCGGCCTGTCGTGGAACAATCTGCTGCTGGCCGCTGCCGGCTTGTTGTGCCTGAACCCGCTGGCGGCCCTGGGTGCGGGCTTCTGGCTGTCTTTCGGGTCGGTGGCCTGTCTGCTGTGGCTGTCGCTGTGGTGGCCCCGGGCAGGCCGCGCGGGTCGGTGGCTGGGCACCCATGCCTACATGTGTCTGGCGATGTTGCCGCTGGGGAGCTGGTGGTTCGGCGGCGCCAGCCAGGTCGCGGCCCTGGCCAACGCGGTGCTGGTGCCACTGACCGGTTTCTTCGTTGTTCCATTGACCCTGCTGGCAGCGACTCTCAGCGCGCTCAATGAGTCCTGGGCTGCCGGCATTTGGCGCCTGGCCGCCTGGCCGCTTCAGTTGCTGTTGCCCGGCGCCCGCCAGTTTGCCGTCGATTACCCTCACTGGCTCTACAGTGAGCTGATGCCGACAGGGCCGACAGTGTTCCTGGCCCTGGTCGTGCTGGCCCTGGTGGCGGTGCCGCTGGGCGCGCGGATCAGGGTCCTGTTGCCGCTGTTGCTGTTGCCGCTGTTGCTGCCGACGACCCTGCACCGGGTCGCCGCGCCAGGGGCCGTGCATGTTGTCGCTCTCGATGTCGGGCAGGGCACCGCCGTGCTGGTGTATGACGCCCGCAATGTACTGTTGTACGACACCGGCGGAGGCATGCCGGGCAGCCCTGATGTGGCCACTACGGTGATCCTGCCCTTCATGCGCAGTCGCGGTCTGCGCCACATCGATACCCTGGTGGTCAGCCATGGCGATGCCGACCACAGCGCCGGCCTGGACAGTCTGCTTGGCAAACTGCCGGTAGAACGACTGTTGACTGGCCCTGATGTCGAGGCCGGTAGCAGGGGTGAAAGCTGTCGTGCCGGGACGGCCTGGCAGTGGCGGGCGCCGGTACAGTTCCAGGTGCTGGCACCAGCGGTCGGCGAACAGCTGGATGCCAATGGCGGATCCTGCGTTCTGCGCGCCGGTATAGGCCGCTTCTCGCTGCTGTTGCCGGGGACATCGGCAGTGACCGGGAGCGTGAGCTGGTACGCTACTGGCAGGCGCATCTGCGCAGTGAGGTCGCTCTGGCGGCCCACCATGGCAGTGCCAGCTCATCCTCATGGGCCTGGTTGAAGGCGGTTCAACCCGGTACGGTAGTCTACACCCATGGCCGCGCCAATCGCTTCGGCCACCCCGCCGGTGTGGTGCAGCAACGCCACCGCCAACTGGCGATCCCCACCCGCAGCACGGCCCGGGAGGGTGCCATCGAATGGATAGTCCTCCCCCGGGGGAAGTGGAGTTGATCGCCCACCGTCAGCGATGGCCACGGTTCTGGGAACGGTAGTTTCACCGCCTCCGGCGCTGTGCTTATAATGGCGCCCTGATAATTGCGACGGGATGGGCTTGTGCTGGAATTGGTGATGGCGGGGGGATGGTTGATGGTATTCATCCTGCTGTGCTCTGTGCTGGCACTCGCAATCTGCATCGAGCGCCTGTATACACTGAATCCGAAGAAGATTTCGCCACCCCACCTGCTGGCGACAGTGTGGAAGCAACTCAAGGCCGGAGAGCTGGATGCTGCGCGCTTGCGCAGCCTGAAGCAGTCCTCGCCGCTGGGTCGTATTCTGGCAGCCGGCCTGGGCAATGCCAATCACGGGCGCGACGTGATGAAAGAGAGTATCCAGGATGCCGCCAGTCATGTGGTGCATGATCTGGAGCGCTACCTGAACACGCTGGGCACCATCGCTGCAGTGGCTCCGCTGCTGGGGCTGCTGGGTACGGTAGTGGGCATGATCCGGGTCTTCGCCGAGATCATGACCCAGGGCACCGGCAACGCCAGCGCCCTGGCCGGCGGCATCTCGGAGGCGCTGATCACCACCGCGGCGGGCTTGATGGTGGCGATACCGGCGCTGATCATGCACCGTTATTTTGTCGGTCGCATCAATGAGATCGTGGTGGGCCTGGAACAGGAGACGATCAAGCTGGTGGATGCGCTGCACAATGACGACCGTGCGGACAGCAGGACTTGAGGTTCCGCCGCCAACACCCGGGCGAGGTCGGCGTCAATCTGACACCGCTGATCGATGTGGTGTTCCTGCTGCTGATTTTCTTCATGGTCTCCACCACCTTCACCCGCGAAACCCAGCTTAGTATCGATCTTCCCGAGGCCTCGGGAGAACCGCGCGAGAGTGCCGGGCAGCAGGTGGAAATCCTGGTGGATGAGCAGGGCCGCTACCGGGTCAATGGGAGGCCACTGGTGGATGCCCGTTTGCGTACACTGCAGGCCGCGATCTACAAGATTGCAGCGGGTGATACGACTCTGCCATTGATCATTACCGCCGATGCCCAGGCAGCGCACCAGGATGTGGTGCGGGCAATGGATGCGGCCGGCCAGATGGGGTTCGTGCACATGAGCATCACCACCCGCCAGCCCGCCGAGGAACCCGCCAGTGATTAGGCCGCCGCTGCTGGAGCAGGACCGGACCGGCAAGGACAGCGACTGGCAGCTGTACCGCCGCCTGCTGCGCTACGTGCTGCCCTACTGGTACCTGTTTGCCTTCAGCATTCTCGGCTACATCCTCTACTCGGTGGGCAATGTACTGCTGGCCGACCTGATGCAGTTCCTGCTCGATTCGCTCAATGATTCCGAGCAGGTGGAATCGGGTATCGTCGCCGGCGTCGCCTACAAGTTGTTCGATTCTGCCGGCATGACCAGGCTGGAGTTCGCCCGTATTGCGGTACCGGTGGCCATGGTCACGCTGGCCCTGAGCCGCGCGCTGGGCTATTTTGCCGGCAACTATTTCATGAATCACGTGGCCCGCAACCTGATCCATGAGCTGCGGCGGCAACTGTTCAACAAGATGTTGCTGGCTCCCAGCACCTATTATGACCGTCACAGCCAGGGGGTACTGATCTCCAAGATCACCTTCAACGTCGAGCAAATCACCGGTGCCGCCACCAAGGCGCTGAAGGTGATCGTCGGTGAAGGACTGACGGTGATCGGCCTGCTGGGTTACATGCTGTATTTGAACTGGCGCCTGTGCCTGATTTTCCTGGCGGTGACACCCTGCATTGCACTGGTGGTGTCGATCGTGGGCAAGCACTTCCGGCGCTACAGCCGGCGCATACAATCTTCGATGGGCGACGTTACCCAGGTCTCCAACGAGAGCATCAGTGGCTACAAGGAAATCCGCCTGTTCGGCGGTCAGCAACAGCAGGGGCAACGCTTCGAACGCGCCAGTGAGTACAATCGCGCCCAGAGCCTGAAGCTCGCCTTCGCTGATGCGCTCAGTACGCCGGTCATCCAGACGATGCTGGCCACTGCGCTGGCGGTGCTGGTGTGGTTCGCGCTGAACCCGAATATCCTCAGCGGCTTTACCGCCGGATCCCTGGTGGCTTTTCTGACTGCCGCCGGCCTGCTGGGCAAGCCGATACGCCAGCTCAGCAGTGTGCAGAGCGTGATCCAGCGGGGTCTGGCGGCTGCCGAGGATATATTTGCCCAGCTGGACCTGGACGATGAGATCGACAGCGGCCACCGCCAGGTCGAGCGCGCGCGCGGTGATATCGAGCTTAAACATCTGTATTTTGCCTATCCCGGTACCGGCCAGGATGTGCTGAAGGATATCAACCTGCGGATAGAGGCCGGCCAGAGCGTTGCACTGGTGGGACGCTCGGGCAGTGGCAAGAGCACCCTGATCCAGCTGCTGGCGCGCTTCTACCCCATCGATCGCGGTCAGATCCTGTTGGACGGGGTACCGATAGATGAGTACCGCCTGGCAGATCTGCGGCGCCAGCTGGCGATGGTGTCCCAGAGCGTGACTCTGTTTCACGATACCGTGTACAACAATATTGCCTATGGTGATCTCGCCAGTGCCGGGCGCGAGGCGGTGGTTGCCGCCTGCGAATCGGCCTATGCCACCGAGTTCATCGACAACCTTCCGCAGGGGCTGGAGACGGTGCTGGGAGATGACGGCGGTGGCCTCAGCGGTGGCCAGCGACAGCGGCTGGCGATCGCCCGGGCGATACTCAAGGATGCCCCGGTACTGGTGCTGGATGAGGCCACTTCGGCCCTGGACAATGAATCCGAACACCGCATCCAGCGCGCCCTGGATACCATCATGCGCAACCGTACCACCATTGTCATCGCCCACCGTCTGTCCACGGTCGAGCGGGCGGACCGCATCGTCGTGATGGATGCGGGCGAGATCGTCGCCACCGGCACTCATGCCGAACTGTTGGAGCAGGGAGGACTGTACGCCCAGCTGTATTATCAGGAGTTCAGTGACTGATGGCGGCCGCTGAACCGGCGCTGCTGCGGGCCTGGTACCGATCCGCTCCCTGGTTGTGGCTGTTGCGGCCGCTGGAGCTGCTGTTCCGCGGCGTCAGCTGGATGCGGCGCCGGGCCTATCGGTGCGGCCTGTTGTCCGTGTACCGGGCGGCGGTGCCGGTGGTCGTGGTCGGCAATATCACCGTGGGTGGCACTGGCAAGACCCCGGTGGTGATCGCACTGGTGGAAGCGCTGCAGGCGCGCGGCCTGCGCCCGGGGGTGATCAGTCGCGGATATGGCGCGGCTCGCGGCGCGGTATTTCCCCACCGTGTCGGCGCCGACAGCAGCGCCCGCGACTGCGGCGACGAGCCGCTGCTGATTCACCTGCGTACCGGGGCCCCCTGCGTGGTGAGCCCGAACCGGGTGGCTGCACTGCGGATGCTGCTGGCCGATACCACTGTGGATCTGGTGCTGAGCGATGACGGTCTGCAGCACTACGCGCTGGGCCGTGACTTCGAAATAGCCCTGATGGACGCCAGCCGGCAGCTGGGCAACGGCTTCTGTCTGCCCGCTGGTCCGCTGCGGGAACCCCGCGCCAGGCTGAACGAGGTGGACTACCTGCTCTGCCGGGGCAGCGATGACCCGCGGCACGGCGTCATTTACGAATCCCAGGGGCTGGTCAGGGTAATCGAGGAGACAAACGCAGCACCGGCGGCCATCCCGGCGCCGGGCTCGGCAATCCATGCGATAACGGGCATAGGCCAGCCGCAACAGTTCTTTGCCAGCCTGGAAGCGGCAGGCTTCAGCCTCAGTCCGCGGGTATTGCCGGACCATCACCCATTCAGCGCCGCGGACTTTGCCGGCCTGGATGACAAACCGATTATCATGACCGAGAAAGACGCGGTAAAATGCCGGGGATTTGCCACCCCGCAGATGTGGTTCCTGAAGATCAGTGCCCGCGTGCCCGCCCCGCTGCTGGAGGCAGTGGCTGCACTGGCCCACCCCCGCTCATGAACGACGGATTTTCGATGCCATTTACTGTTGTTATTCCCGCCCGTTTTGGTTCCACCCGGCTGCCCGGCAAGCCGCTGCGGGACATCGCCGGCAAGCCCATGGTGCAGTGGGTCTGGGAGCAGGCCCGCCGCAGCGCGGCCGGGCGGGTCATCATTGCCACCGACGATGAGCGCATTGCCGCGGTGGCCAGCGGTTTTGGCGCCGAAGTCTGCATGACCGACAGCCAGCACCCCTCCGGCACGGATCGCCTGCAACAGGTCGCCAGCCTGATGGCTTTCGCGGACGAGGCCATCATCGTCAATGTGCAGGGCGACGAACCGCTGATTCCGCCGGCGGTGATCGATCAGGTCGCGGCCAATCTGGCAGCCAACCCGGATGCCGGTATCGCCACCCTCTGCGTGCCCATCCGGCAGCTTGACGAGCTGCGCAATCCCAATGCGGTGAAAGTGGTTTGTGGCCGGGATGGTAGCGCGCTGTATTTCAGCCGGGCACCGATACCGTGGCCGCGGGAGGCGTTTGCGAATCCGTCGGCCGACGCCGCGTTGCCGGCCGGGAGCTGGTTCCGGCATGTGGGCATCTATGCCTACCGGACCCGGTTCCTGCACCAGTACGTCGGCTGGCCCGCGGCACCGCTGGAACAGCTGGAACAGCTGGAGCAACTGCGGGCGCTCTACCACGGCGTCAGGATCCACGTGGCGACCGCCGCTGAAACTGTGCCCGCCGGCGTCGATACCGAGGCCGACCTTGCGGCTGTCACCGGGCTTCTGCGCCCATGAGCCCGCAACCGGAGCAGCCGAAACCGGTCAGGGTCCTGTTTGTCTGCCTGGGCAATATCTGTCGCTCGCCCACCGCTCACGGCGTATTTCAGGCGCTGCTGGAGCGCGAGCGGATCGCTCACCGCATCAGTGTGGATTCCTGCGGTACAGCCGCATGGCATACCGGCAAGGCACCCGATCCACGTTCCACCGCGGCCGCCCGGACACGGGGCTACGATCTGTCGGTGCTGCGGGCGCGGCAGCTGCAGTGGCACGATTTCTTTGAATTTGACTACATGCTGGCGATGGATTCACAGAACCTGGAGGAAATACGCCGTCAGGCACCGCTGGACTACGCCGGGCATATCGGCCTGTTGCTGGACTTCGCAGACGCCGGCAGCGGACGCGATGTACCGGACCCCTACCATGGTGGCGGCGCGGGTTTCGAGCATGTGCTGGACCTGGTCGAAGCCGCCTGCGAGGGGCTAC
Organism: Kineobactrum salinum; assembly: GCF_010669285.1. Taxonomy (GTDB): domain Bacteria; phylum Pseudomonadota; class Gammaproteobacteria; order Pseudomonadales; family Halieaceae; genus Kineobactrum; species Kineobactrum salinum. Next base: position 4,517,418 of record NZ_CP048711.1, read on the forward strand.
TGCGGGAGATACGGCGCCGTGACGCGGGGTGATTGCGAGCTGCAGGCGCTCAACACGCTGCACCTGCGCGCCCGGGCGCGGGGCCTGCAGCGGGTAGCCGATCTCGATACGCTGCGCGCCGCACTGCGCAGCGCCGGCGCGCTGGGCCTGCCCGTGATACCGCTGGGGCAGGGCAGCAATGTCGTACTTTGCGAGCAGCTGGAGGCGCTCGTGCTGAAATTGGAAATGCGCGGCAAGACGGTGCTCAGTGAGGACAGCGAGCAGGTCTGCCTGCGGGTGGCCGCCGGTGAGGACTGGCACGGCCTGGTGGTCTGGTGCCTGGATCAGGGCTACTACGGCCTGGAGAACCTGGCCCTGATACCCGGCACGGTGGGCGCCGCGCCGATCCAGAATATCGGTGCCTACGGCCGTGAACTGGCGCCTTTTGTCAGCGCCGTGCACGCCTTGCGCTGCGCAGATGGCAGCGAACTGCTGCTGAGCCGCGAGGACTGCGAGTTCGGCTACCGCGACAGTGTATTCAAACACCGACTGCGCGATGCGGTGGTGATTACGCATCTTGATTTGCAGCTGCCCAGGCGCGATCTGCCGGACTGCAGCTATCCCGGCCTGCAACAGCAGCTAGTGCAGCAATCCGGCGCCGGCCCGGCCACCGCCAGGGCGGTATTCGATGCCGTGGTGGCCCTGCGGCGCGCCAAGCTGCCCGACCCGGCCCGGGAGCACAATGCGGGCAGTTTCTTCAAGAACCCGATGGTTGACCGGGCCCGCGCCGAGCAAATGCGCCGGGATTTTCCGGCCCTGCCGGTGTATCCGGTCGAAGGGGCCGCCAAGTTGTCAGCGGCCTGGCTGATCGAACAGGCCGGCTGGAAGGGCGTGCGCCGGGATGGCGTGGGCGTGCATCCGGGCCATGCACTGGTACTGGTCAATTACGGCGCCGACGATGGCGACCGTCTGCTGCAGCTGGCGCGGGACATCCAGAGCTCCGTGGCGGCGCGCTTTGCCATCGAGCTGGAGATCGAGCCGCGCGTCTACGGGAGGATGGAATGAGCGAGTTCGACGCGACCTCCTTTCTCAAGCGCCTGACCACCCGGCCCGGCGTGTACCAGATGTATGATGCGCAGGGCAAACTGCTGTATGTGGGCAAGGCCCGGAACCTGCGCAACCGGGTCAGCAGTTATTTTCGCGCCAGCGGCCTGACCGACAAGACCATGGCCCTGGTGGCCCGGATCAACGATATCCAGGTTACGGTGACCTCCACGGAGGTAGACGCGCTGTTGCTGGAACACAACCTCATAAAGAGTCATCGTCCGCCCTACAATATCCTGTTGCGCGACGACAAATCCTACCCCTACATCTTCCTGTCCACCGAGGACGAGTTCCCCCGGCTGAGCCTGCACCGGGGCAGCAAGCGCCGCAGGGGCAAGTATTTTGGTCCCTATCCCAGCGCCTCGGCGGTACGCGAGTCGCTGCACTTCCTGCAGAAGGTGTTCCGGGTGCGGCAGTGCGAGGACAGTTTCTTCCGCAATCGTTCGCGGCCCTGCCTGCAGTACCAGATCGGCCGCTGTACCGCGCCCTGCGTAGGCTTGGTGAGTGCGGAGGAATACGCGGAACAGGTTGAACACACCCGGTTGTTCCTGGGCGGCAAGTCGCAGGAGCTGATGGTGCGGCTGGCAGACGATATGGAGCAGGCCGCGGCGGAGCTGGCCTTTGAGAAGGCGGCGCTGTATCGGGATCAACTGGGCCAATTGCAGCATGTCCAGGCCAGCCAGGGTATCGAAGGGGCCAGCGGCGAGCTGGACATTCTGGCGGCGGCGGTCGACTCCGGCCGCGCCTGTGTGCAGGTGCTGTTTATACGCAATGCCCAGGTACTGGGCAGCAAGACCTATTACCCGCCCCTGAAGCTCGACGAAAGCAGTGCCGAGGTGCTCGCTGCCTTCCTGCCCCAGTTCTACCTTGCGGCCGCGCGCCCCATACCCGCCGACATCATTGTCAATGCCATGCCCGAGGGCAGCGCCAGCCTCGCCGAGGCGCTTTCGCTACAGGCCGGACGCAAGGTCAGCATTCGTTCGAAAGTGCGCGACACCCGCGCCCGCTGGCTGCAGCTCGCGTTGCAGACCGCGGAAACCAACCTCCAGTCGCATCTGGCGGGACGCCAGTCCACGCTTGAGCGTCTGCGTGACCTGCAGCAGGTGCTGGCGCTGGAACAGTTGCCCCAGCGCATGGAGTGCTTCGATATCAGCCACAGTTCCGGCGAGGCGACGGTAGCGTCCTGCGTGGTATTTGACGAGAGCGGGCCTCGCAAATCCGACTACCGCCGCTTCAATATCGAGGGCGTTACCGCCGGCGACGACTACGCGGCAATGCAGCAGGCGCTGGAGCGCCGCTACAAGCGGTTGCAGGCCGGGGAGGGCGCATTGCCGGACATCCTGTTCATCGACGGGGGCAAGGGCCAGGTCAGCCAGGCCATGGGGGTGCTGGAGTCCATGCAGCTGACGTCTGTGGAGGTAGTTGGGATTGCCAAGGGCGTGACCCGCAAGGCCGGCTTCGAGACCCTGGTGCGCGGCCGCAGTGGCGCAGAACAACGGCTGCGTGGCGACAGTCCCGCGCTGCACCTGATCCAGTACATCCGCGACGAGGCACACCGCTTCGCCATTACCGGGCACCGGGCCCGGCGTGCCAAGAGCCGCCAGCGGTCGTCGCTGGAAGGCATTCCCGGAGTGGGAGCGAAACGCAGGCGGGAGCTGCTGCGGCACTTCGGCAGCGCCCAGGGCGTCGGCAACGCCAATGTCGAGGAATTGAGAAAAATCAGTGGCATTAGTGCTACGCTTGCACAGCAGATCTATGACCACCTTCATACCAGCGACGGCTGAGAGGCTAGAACCACGTTGAGCATCAATATCCCGAATACCCTGACTATCATGCGGATCCTGCTGATTCCGGTCCTGGTCGTGGTGTTTTACATGCCCTTCAGGCACCACCTGCTGGTGGCGGCGCTGATTTTCACTGTGGCCGCCGTGACCGACTGGCTGGACGGCTACCTGGCGCGACGCCTCGGGCAGATGACCAAGTTCGGCGCCTTTCTGGACCCAGTGGCAGACAAGCTGATGGTCGCGGTGGCGCTGGTGCTGCTGGTGGAGCGGCATGACACCAAGCTGCTCACATTGGCGGCCTGCGTTATTATCGGCCGCGAAATCGTCGTATCCGCGCTGCGGGAATGGATGGCGGAACTGGGGCAGCGCACCTCGGTGGCGGTGTCCTATATTGGCAAGGTGAAGACGGCGTTCCAGATGATTGCCATCATCGGCCTGCTGGCGATTGACCCGGTGCGCGGTGACAGCTGGCTGCTGGCCGCCAGCTACCTGATGCTGTACCTGTCGGCGGTATTGACGCTGTGGTCGATGATCATCTATCTACGCGCTGCCGCCGAGGTGATGAAAGGCCGCTAAAAAGGCCGGCAAATCGCACAAACTCGCAGTGAAATAACCGCTCCGCCATCCTGCCATAGTTCCTGGCCGGGCGAGTCCCGGCCGATATTGCTGCCCGTTAGCCATGACAAAACGGCAATCTGCGACTACCTTGAATGAGTAACTGGCTGAACCCGTCGAGAAGCGGTGCATGCATCGGGGGGCATCCCTGATCGTCAGAGTGCAAGGCATGCCCGGATGCCAGGAAACTCACAAGGAGACAGGATTATGACCAGGCCCACAAATTTCATTGGCCTGCCCATGTTCGGGGCAGGTGTTCTTGCTGTTTATCTCATGGCCGGAATGGACGTGGCCAACAGCCAGGACGAGCTGAGCGGGGGTAGTTACGCGCCGGTGGTCGACGAGGATTTCCAGCAGGTTTTCGACAGTGACCGCGACGAGAAAGATGAGGTAATGGAGCGTCAACAGGGGGTACTGGAAACCCGCTACGACCTTTCCGACAAGCCTTCCCCGGTGATGATGTCCGGCGGCAGAAAGGCGGTTCAGGAAGGTGTTCGCGTTCGCCTGCCATCAGGGGTGAGCTGGGACGAACTCAACGACATGACACCGGAGCAAATCCGCAAGCAGGACCTCTTTCCCAAGGGTTTTATGCCGCTGCCCCACGCCAAGCACCCGACCGGTGGGATGGTGTTTCCACAGCAGCAGATAGACGCCATCGCCGAGGCCGAAGACAGGGATCTGGAGCGCTTCGATGTCGCCTTTGATCTGCCGGAACATTTGACACCGGAATTTCCTCCGCCGCTGTTTCTGACCAATCGCCCCGATCTGGGCGATGTCACCGGGGCGAAGTACTGACGATCAAGAATTTTTATGAAATATTTGAGGGCAAGCTGACACCGGTCCAGATCGACGGCATGCGCCTGCTGCTGACCCCGTTCCCGCAGCAGCAGTTCAACGCCACGCACGACCGCAAAGTCCGGGAACCGAGTCTCGGGGTCACCTGTCTCGATTGCCACGTCAACGGCCACACCAACGCGGCTTTTCATCTCAATCCCGATACACGTCCCACCGCGGCCCGTCTGCGTATCGAGACAGTGAGTCTGCGCGGGATGTTCAATCAGCAGATTCATGGCTCCAAGCGGTCGCTGCGGTCCGTGGAAGACTTCACCGAGTTCGAGCAGCGCACAGCCTACTTCGACGGCGATCACGTGACTGCGGCCAAGAAAGGCGTGAATGTGCTCGATCGTGGAAGCCAGGTGGCAGCCATGGCCCAGATGCAAAACATGATCGACTTTCCGCCGGCACCAAAATTGATGCCCAACGGTGATCTGGATCCCGCCAAGGCCACCGAGCAGGAACTTCGGGGACAGGAGGTGTTCCGGGGCAAGGGCCAGTGCGCCACCTGCCATTCCGGCCCCTTCTTCATCGACCACCAGATGCACGACCTGAAAGCCGATCGCTTCTACGAGCCGCGCAATATCAACGGGCGCTACACCCAGCCGACAGGGCCGATCAAGACCTTCACCCTGCGCGGGATCAAGGATTCGCCGCCCTACATGCACGACGGCCGGCTGCCCACCCTGGCCGACACCGTCGAGTTCTTCAATCTGGTATTGCAACTGGATCTTACGGCGGATGAGAAGGAAGCCCTGGTCGCCTATATGCTCGTTATCTGATTTGGCAGATGCCTGCAACGTTGACTGATCATGCCCGGCTCCCGCTGGAGCCGGCAAAAATTGACGCGGTAATATTTGATCTTGACGGTGTGATTACCGACACCCGTTGCGCCCATCAAGCCGCATGGAAGCGGCTCTTTAATGAATACCTCAAAGAACGGGGAAAGTCCGTGCGATCCGGTTATACGCCATTCAGTGATGCTGATTACAGCGAATATCTGGATGGCAAGCCGCGCTACGATGGTGTGCGCGATTTTCTGGCTTCCAGAGACATCCGGCTGCCCTGGGGTGATCCGGCCGACCTACCGGGCGAGCAAACGGTATGCGGCCTGGGCAACCGCAAGAACCGGTACTTCAACGAATGGCTTGCAAACAATCGGGTGCATGTGTTTCCCGATGCACTTTGCGTGCTGCAAAGCCTCAACAGGGCCGGTTTCCGCACGGCAATCATTTCGGCAAGCAAGAATTGTGAAGCTGTGCTTGCCAATGCGCAGATCAGGGATTTGTTCGGGGTGAAAGTGGACGGCCAGGATATGGCCGATCTGGGCCTCCCGGGAAAGCCGGACCCCGCGATCTTCTTGCAGGCCGCTGAGCGACTTGGCGTCCAGCCGGAGCGCGCAGCCGTGGTAGAGGATGCGCTCGCCGGCGTGCAGGCCGCTGCCGATGGCGGCTTTGCCCTGGTAATCGGCGTCAACCGGGGCGAGCCAGCCCACGGGGATGCGCTGCGCAACAGTGGGGCAGATATCGTCACAACTACATTGAGCAGCCTGTTGCCTGAGCAGGATCAGGGTACTGCTGGCGTGCCTGTTGACGCGTTGCCGTCGTTCTGGTCAGCGCGGGACCAGATCAGCGAGCGGCTTCGCGACAGACATCTCGCCCTTTTTCTGGACTACGACGGCACCCTGACCCCGATCGTTGAAGACTATCGAAAAGCCAGGCTGAACGCCGCCACACGCGCCATTGTTGGCGAACTTGCCCGCAGCTGCGCCGTGGCGATCATCAGTGGGCGCGACCTTGAGGATGTCCGCGCCCTGGTCGACCTGGACCAGGTATTCTATGCCGGGAGCCATGGCTTCGATATCGCGGGGCCACGTGGCTGGCGCGAGCAGCTTCAGCAGGGGGTTGAGTTCCTCCCCGATCTGGACGCGGCTGAAACGGCCTTGACCGACGACCTCGGCAATATCAACGGAGCACGTGTTGAGCGGAAAAAATTCTCTATCGCCGTGCATTACCGCCAGGTGGCGGAGGGTGATGTGCCAGCGGTGGAGCAGCTTGTAAGCAGGGTGCTTGCTGGCTTTCCCCGGCTGCGCGCATCCTCCGGCAAAAAGGTATTCGACCTGAAGCCCCGCACCGACTGGAACAAGGGCCAGGCCCTGTTGTGGCTGCTGGAAAGATACCAGCTCAATGGGTCTGAGGTACTGCCGGTCTATGTGGGGGACGATACCACGGATGAGGATGCCTTCCATGTACTGAGGCAACGCCAGGACAGTGGCGAGGACGGCATCGCAATCCTCGTGCGCGACGACAGCAGGCGGCGGAGCCTGGCTAATTACACGCTCGAAAATACCGACGATGTCACGGATTTCCTGAAGTGGCTGGCCGCGAGTATCACAGCAGGGGGCACCGCGTGAAGGAAAGGGAGTGGTTGTTCGAATATCGGGGATACCAACCGGATCATGAAGGGCTGCGCGAAACCCTGTGTGCCCTTGGCAATGGCTATATCTGTACCCGCGCAGCGGCGCCCGATGTTAAAGCCGATGCAATCCACTATCCGGGGTGCTACCTCGCCGGTGGGTATAACCGGCTGTGTACCGAGGTCGAAGGGCGCGAGATCGAGAGTGAGGATCTTGTCAATCTGCCCAACTGGACGATGCTGATGATCCGCATCGACAACGGGCCCTGGCTGGCTCCCGAGCAAGTGGATTTTACCGATTATCGCCAGGCACTTGATCTTCGTCGCGGTGTATTGACCCGCACTCTCCGCTTCCGTGACGACCAGGAACGTATCATCAGCATCGAGGAGCGGCGGTTCGTGAGCATGGCGGAGCAGCACCTTGCCGGGCTGGAATGGACAATTGTCGCGCAAGACTGGTCGGGGCGACTTGCCGTGCGTACGGGCCTTGATGGAGCCATCAGCAACAGCGGGGTGGCGCGCTATCGGAGCCTGAACGGGCACCACCTCGAGCCGCTGGGGGCCGGGACGCTGGACGATGAGACGCTGTGGCTCCGAAGCCGGATGGTACAGTCGCGGACCGAGATCGCCCAGGCCGCGCGGACCTGTTTTTTTTACAATGACGACGCTGTTCGGCCTGAACGCGAAACAGAGGTGGGCAGTGATCGGGTCAGTCAGGACATCGTTCTCGATGTGGCGGCGGGAGATACGGTCCGGGTGGAGAAAGTGGCCGCACTGTACAATTCGCGTGACCGTGGCATCTCCGAGCCATCGCTCGCTGTGCAGGAGGAAATCAGTGGAGCGGGCGATTTCAACACGCTTCTTGCCGCTCATGAGCTGGCCTGGAAACACCTCTGGGAATTGTTCGACCTGGAGGTCGACAGCGAAGCCGGGGGTGATTTGCCGCTGAAACTGCGCCTGCACATTTTTCATCTGCTGCAGACCGTAACCTGCCACAGCACTGACCTCGATGTGGGAGTGCCGCCGCGAGGATGGCATGGAGAAGCCTACCGCGCCCATATCATGTGGGATGAACTGTTCATATTCCCGCTTCTCGTGGCGCGTTCTCCGGCCTGGTGCCGTGCACTTCTGATGTACCGCTATCGCAGATTGCCCGCGGCGAGAAAATTGGCTCGCAAAGCCGGCTATCGCGGCGCCATGTTTCCGTGGCAAAGCGGCAGCAGTGGCCGCGAAGAAAGCCAGGTGCTGCACCTCAACCCAAACTCGGGCCGCTGGCTTCCGGACAACAGCAATCGCCAGCGTCATATCGGCTCCGCTATCATTTACAACCTCTGGCATTACTACGAGATGACCGGCGATCAGAAGTTCATGCAGGAGTACGGCGCCGAACTACTGTTTGAGATCGCCCGCTTCTGGGCCAGTATTGCAACGTGGAACGCGCAGCGCAGCCGCTATGACATTTGCCGGGTAATGGGGCCAGATGAGTACCACACCGCCTACCCGGGCGCCGACCCGTCGACAGAGGGAGGGCTGGATAACAACGCCTATACCAATGTGATGGCGGCGTGGGTGCTGAATCGCGCCTGTCAGATGCTGGGTATCCTGCCTCAGGATCGGCTGCGCCAACTTCGTGAGAAGCTGCAGCTTGGCGACCAGGAGACCGAGCGCTGGCATGATGTGAGCCGCAAGTTGTTCGTTCCCTTCGATGCGGATGGCATCATCAGCCAGTTCGAAGGTTATGACAAACTACAGGAGTTTGACTGGGAGGCCGCCCGCGAACAACACGGTGATATTCACAGGCTGGACCGGATTCTTGAAGCTGAAGGTGATGATCCGAATCGTTACAAGGTTTCAAAACAGGCCGACGTGCTGATGTTGTTCTACCTGTTCACGGCCCGGGAGCTGGAGCACATTTTTGAACAACTGGGTTACCCCTTTGATTCGCATACCATACCGAAAAATGTCGAGTACTATCTTCACAGAACCTCTCACGGCTCTACCCTTAGCTGGGTTGTACACTCGTGGGTACTGGCGCGCACAGACCGGCAGCATTCATGGCAATTGTTTCTAAGTGCCCTGGACGCTGACGTCGCTGATATCCAGGGCGGAACGACACCTGAAGGCATCCACCTGGGGGCAATGGCCGGTACTGTGGACCTGATTCAGCGCTGCTATCTGGGTTTTGACGCCCATGGCAATGTGCTGCATTTCAATCCGGCCTTGCCGGATGAGCTCCATGGCCTGAAAACCAGCCTGTGGTACCGCAACCAGAGACTGGATATCGAGTTGACGAAGGAGCTGTTGCGGGTCAGCAGCAGGCAGCTCACGGCACACCCGATTACCATAGCCTACCGGGGCCTGTTTCATACTGTCAGCCCTGGCTCGCGGCACGAATTCCGCTTGCTCAGACCACAGTGACCGACCCGGGGCCGGGCGCCCGGATTGCGCCGTACGCCAGTATTGCCAGCCGCCGAGAATAAGTCCATAATGGCGACCTTCCTGTAGCGAGGGTCAGCTAAAACTCTTTTTAATCAAAGAGTTAGCTGTTGGGCTTTGGTCCATTGCCCCGCTCCAGCGTCAACATCGTTATACCCAATACAGGCTCGGTGGCAGAGTGGTCATGCAGCGGATTGCAAATCCGTCAACGCCGGTTCGATTCCGACCCGAGCCTCCAACTCCTTATTGAATAGCATAATTCGGCCTCACGCCGGAGCATTGCTATGCCTGAAAAGCCCCGTAAACACTGGCTTTTGGGTGTTTTGCCTGTTCGACCAAAAAAAGACCCGGAACGCCCAGGCGACGCAGAGCGCGATTGACCAGCATCGACGCGCAGACCTCCAGCGGCCGGCGCAGATGTCCAAGTCGACCCCTAGCCGGCATATCTCACCAGTGAAACTGAAATAGGCCTCTATCTGGTGCACTGGTGCATAAAGTAAGAGCCGGCAAGCACTTACACTGCACGAGAGGAAGAGACCTATGGTTACAGAGTGTACTCCCCTTTCACGCATTAGGTCGTCGGGAAGTGGTAGGCCGTTTTGACGGCGGCCGCATCACCTCAGAGGGTGGCGGCCTGTTGCTGCGCGAGGTCGATGTCCGCCTGAGTATGCTGCCCCGACTGGTCGCCTACTTCACCGATCACCGCAATCCCAACGGTGTCGAGCACAGCGAGTCGCGCAACGGGGGTATGGGCTTGGCGCTCGGTTACGAGGATATTGATGATCACGACCCGCTGCGCGCGGACAGCCTGCTGGCGGCACTGGTCAGCAAGCGGGATATGACGGGGGAGTACCGGGAACGGGTCCGCGACCAAGGTTACCCCTTGGTCGTGTCGAGTACGCTCAACCGCCTCGAACTGGGTACTCCCGGCTTGGCGGCCGGGGTCGTGTAATCCCCCCATTTTTAACCGCCTCTTTGAGTAGAGGGTTATGCTGCCTGTAGCAGCCGGGCCGGGGGTATCCCTCCTATAGCCGTATTGGGTCGCTCGTTATTGTATTCCCAGAGCCACTGTGTCGCTAATAGCTGGGCATGGGCAACGCTGCTGAACTCGTGCAGATCCAGCCATTCATGTCGCGCGGTCCGGTTGAAACGCTCCACATAAGCATTCTGAGTTGGCTTGCCCGGCTGGATATAGATCAGCGTTATCCGGTTCTTGTTCGCCCACGCTACCAGCGACTGCGAGATATATTCCGGCCCATTGTCACAGCGAAGTGCCGCTGGCTTGCCACGCCATTCAATGATCTGTTCCAGTGCGCGAATCACGCGCGAAGCAGGTAACGACAAGTCTACTTCAATCCCCAGGCCTTCACGATTGTAATCGTCAATCACATTGAACGTGCGGAAGCTCTTGCCGCTGTCGAGCTGATCACTCATGAAGTCCATGGACCAGACTTGATTCGGCGCAGTCGGAACATCCAGCTCGCCTGGATAATCCCGCCTGATCCGCCGCTTGGGCTTAATACGCAGGTTTAGCTCTAGCTGTCGGTAGATGCGGTAGACCCGCTTATGATTCCACGGGTAGCCCTTCACGTTGCGCAGATACAGGAAGCACAGTCCAAAGCCCCAGCGCTTGTGGGTCTGCGTTAGCCGGAGCAGCCAATCGGCAATCAGGGCATTCTCGCCATCCAGCTTTGCCTGGTAGCGGTAGCAGGTTTCGCTAATACCGTACACCACACACGCCAGCCTGACACTGATGCCATGTTTGGCCACGCCTTTTCTGGCCATCTCCCGCCGCTGAGATGGCCTTACAACTTTCCCTCGAGGGCTTCCTGGCGCAGTTCGGCCTTGATCCGCTCCTCGGCATACATCTTCTTCAGGCGAGCATTCTCGGCTTCCAGCTCCTTCAACCGCGTCATGAGCGACGCGTCCATGCCACCAAACTTTGCGCGCCACTGATAGATCAGTGCCGTGCTGACGTTGTGCTCGCGGGCCAGATCCGCGACCGGAACGCCCGCTTCGTGCTGCTTCAAAACCGCCAGTATCTGGCTGTCGGAAAATCGAGACTTTTTCATGTACCGCTCCTTCTGCGATCATTATAAAAGCCTCTACTCAAAATCTCGATTATTTTCTGGGGGGATTACAAAACCATCTGGAACGGACTCGCTCTTCTTCACCTGGAAAAATACCGATAAAGACAAAATGGTGCTAGAAATGCGAGCCGACCTTCTCGAAGAGTATATAGCTTACTGCGTAAAGGAGATAAATACGTTGCTTAGTGCAGCTAAGGCGAATATGCCACCGGATCTTTGGACAGTAGATAAATCAGTACCGGGACGTATGTTGACTACAACGAATATTAATGCCTTACTAATTTGCCTGCGGCTAATAATTGAACGGGGCACGATTTCATCATTTGACACCTACAGAAAGAAATTTTCTGGGCTCAAGAGCTTTAGCTTTAAAAGCTACCACAGCAGTCAATATAATAGGATGGCTGAAGCCCTATACAAAAAGCACTTTGGATAATAGCATTCCTTTCGAATGAATGAAGACGTCATTCTAGCGGAGCTTATCTGATTTAGTTCTGAATGCGTCCCTACAGAGCCTTGATGCGCTCCCCGATGTCCGCCGGGGAAAGGAAGAGTCTTACCTTTCCGTCTCGGGATTGTTGCAGCAGGCCGTAGGTTTCCGACAGGGCAAGGAGGTCTGACCGTGCCGTCTCGTAAGCCACCCCGTGCGAGGTCTGGTGGCTCTTCACCGTGTACTGTACTCCGGGCTTTTCGATAGCATTGTGCAGTAAAGCCAGCTGCCGGTGGTTCAGCAGGGCAGCGATACCCGATTTCGCCAACGCATCCCGGACCTGGTGCTGCTCCCGCGTCTTCCTCGCGAGATAGCTGTGGAGTCTGGCGATGGATTTCTTGATCACATCCAACTGATGAACGATGAAGTAGGTCACGTCCCCGCCATCGGTTTCTGAGTGCATGTAGGCCCGAACATAGCTTGGCTCTGCCTTCTTGATGACCGATGAAATCGAGGTGTACTCCAGCAGCCAGAAGCCGGACCTCACTACCATCCAGAAGAAGAGCGCCCGCGCCACCCGGCCGTTGCCATCGAAGAAGGGATGATCGTAGCCGACCATGAAGTGAACCAGGATGGCGCGGATCACATCAGGAAGCCGTTGGTCTCCGGTCTTGCCATTGGTAAAGTCACAAAGCGCCTTCAACCGGCCCCGCAGTTCGCCCGCCGTGGGTGGAATGTGGAGCGAGACGCCAGTCATGTTGTCGACTACGGCGATGTCGTCAGTGGCCGCCCGGAACTGGCCGACCTTGTGCAAGTCCTCTTTTTCGACCGTGCCTTCCATCAGCAGCCGGTGTAGTTCGAAGATCATGGCGGGGGTGAGGTTGTCATCCAGGTGCTGCTTTATGAAAAGCATGGCCCGGTAGTTGTTGAGTATCATCTGCTCAGAATGTGTCTTTGGGGCCCTTTCAGTGCGGATCATCTCCTTCGCCACCCGCGTGGTGGTGGAGGCGCCTTCCAACTGGCTGGAGCTGATGGCCTCCTCAATCAGGGAATTGATAAGGTAGGTGCGCTGAGTCGACGGATCCTTCACCCGCGGGTCGGCCGCCACCGCTCCCTTGGCCTGTTCGGAAATCGTCAGCAGGTCTGCGGTGATGATGGCATTCGGACAGTAGTGGAAGTTGACCCCGTCCTTGTCGATCAGCGGCAGGGTTTCGGCATTGGACATCCTCGCCTGTTTCGTAGCCAGCCAGTACTCTTCGGGGGTGAGGGTGCCGGGCGGCTCCTTGTATTTCAGTTCATCCCAATGTAGATAGCGCCCTTTCGCATCAAAGGGCTTCAAGCCCATTCCGATCCACGGCATGAAGTTGGTCAACGATGGCGTTTTGGCATTTGCCGCCGCAACTGCACCCGAGATGTAGGCCTCCATTGTCGGAGGCAGTTCTGGAATCTTCACTGCTCGACCCTATGTACTAATTAGGTAAATATTAGTATATAGTCATTAAGTCAGCCCATCTACTAGATTCTTGGAAATTGGGACAAGCATCTCTCGGCAAGGGCGGTGAAAGACAGGTGAGAATGAGGATTCACGGTATTTATGGCGGTATAAGCCATTATCGAGAATATAATATGTCGTATAAAACAATACGATGAACCATCTTTTCGAAGAAGACCCGACTCCACAATTTTATCAAAATCAATGACTTGGCGTGGGAAGCTGCACGGGTGCATGAGCCCCCGTGCCTGCCTGCTTGCCCATGCAATCATTTGCCGAACAGCTTGCCAAAAGCCTTGCCGATTTCCTTGCCGGCATTTTCCACCGCGTTGCCAGCCGATTCCTCGCTGTCGCCGCTTTCCTCGGTCTGTGATTTATCGTTCCCGCCACCGAAAATACCGGACATGATACCGCCCGACTCGCCGTCGGCGTTGCCGCCGCCCAGCATGCCGCCCAGCCCGGACAGGTCGGTAGGCTCTGCCGGCAGCACAAAGCGCGCGGGGTCCACGCGGTTTTCGGTGATTGAGGTCACGCGGATATCGGCACCATAGCGCAGCACACCCATGTCGCTGCGGGCCAGCTGGTGCTGCAGATATTCAGAGGCGTCGTAGTGCTGGTCCAGCGAACGCGCCAGAGAACTGGCCATTCGGTGCATCGCATCGCGGAAACCGATCGCCCGGCGATCGGAGGACAATACCATCTCGGTTTCCCGGGCCTTGCCGTCCTCGTCCTGGTATTTGAGGATGTACACCTCGCCATCGATGCCGGCCACTGTTTCGCTGCGGCCTGTTGGCTCCAGCGAATCCACCCGCACCTGGGTCATGTCCGGGGTCACCGATTTGGCGAGCCCGCCGAACATCGACATGGCCTGGCTCACGTCGATGACCATCAACTCGCCATCGGCATCGTTGACCACATAGATGCGGTCGTCGCGCATTACCATGTAGCCCTGCTGGTCGGCATGATTGATGCGTAACTGTTCCCCCTCATATTCGAAGGTCATAGTGTTGCCGTTCTGGTCTACCGCTTCGGTGACATCCGCGTGCAGAGCGGGACTGGCCAGGGCCAAACCCAGCAGTGCGGGACAGAAGGCGCGACCTACGGTGATTTTCATGATATCGAACTCCTTGCAGGTAAATTGACCGGGCCAGGCCCGATTGTGCTGTAGTATCAGCTTTCAGAGACCGGTTTGCCAGTCTGTGCCGTGGCCGGTTCGCGAACTTTTGACTGCCGCCGGGCACGACCGGGCGGGTATGGGCTTGCAGTAGCGCTGTGACTGGGCAGGTTCAGCGGCGCGATGTTCATGGTGACAGCGTACCCTCGGCGGCGCTTCGCGGACAAACACAGTGGACTATACTGGTTCTGACGAGGACGCTGCGACTGCTCGCTGGCCACAGCCCGGAGAACGCACCATGCATATCCTGATTACCGGTGGCACAGGCTTTATTGGCACGGAACTGGTGGCGCGCCTGCTGGGCGAAGGTCACCGGATGACACTGCTCAGTCGCCGCCAGCGCCGTGACGAAGCTGGACGCCGCTATGTCCAGTCGCTGGAAGAACTTGGCACCGAGGCTGAGATCGATGCGGTGATCAACCTCGCCGGCGCGCCGCTGGCGGGGCGGCGCTGGACCAGTCCTTACAAGCGTGAGTTGGTGGCCAGCCGGGTCGAAACCACCCGCGAGCTGATCGCTTTGCTGCGACGACAGGCACGGCCGCCGACAGTGCTGCTCAGCGGGAGTGCGGTCGGCTATTATGGCCCCAGAGGCGGTGAACCACTGGCAGAGGATGCCGGCTCCGAGCCCTCATTTTCCAGTGATCTCTGTCGGCAGTGGGAGCATGCCTCGCTGCCGGCGAGGGAGCTGGGAGTGCGGGTATGCCAGTTGCGTCTGGGAGTGGTGTTGGACAATGATGGGGGCGCGCTGGTGCAGATGCTGCGCCCGTTCCGCTTCGGAATTGCCAGCTGGCCGGGCTCCGGCGAGCAGTATCTGAGCTGGATCCATCGCGAGGATGTGGTGCGCGCCATCTGTTTCTTGCTGCAGCAGCCTGGCATGGAGGGGCCGTACAACCTTAGCGCACCAGAACCAGTGACCCAGCGTGCATTCTGCAGTGCCGTGCAGCGATATTTCAGGACCCTGCCGGCGCTCCCCGTTCCCGCTCCCGTGCTGCGCCTGTTGCTGGGGGAAATGGCGGGGGAACTGTTGCTGACGGGGCAGCGGGTGGTCCCCGGGAAGCTGGTCGACGCGGGCTTTGAGTTTCATTATCCGACTCTGGAGCAAGCCCTGTCCGATATATTGGCGCCACGCGAAGCGGCCTGATCCGGCGCGCTGCAAACTCCCTTGCAGCCTCCTTGCCCCGTGCGGATCAGGGCCGCTCTGCGCCATTCCTGCCCAGCAGGGCGGCTCCCTGGGGCGTATTGCGCACACTCCAGGCCCACAGCGCCACTGGGGCCAGCGTCGGCACGATCAGCGTGCTGAACTGATACAGCAGCGCGATGGCCGGAGGGGGCGGCAGCGGCACGGTGCTGTGGGTGTACAGCAATTCACCGAGCCCCAGCATCAGGTTCTTCAGCGTCACGGCGACAATACCGATGAACATCAATAGCCACAGCACGAACAGGCCCCAGGCGAAGCGTTCCAGTGGCCGCTGCAGCCGGCTGGCGAAGTGCAGGGCGGCATAGAACGGGACTGAGTAGGACAACATGCGGGTATTGAGCGGGAATGCCAGCTGGTATTCCGCCTCGGCCAGCGATACGACCTGATCATCGAGCTCGCCGAAGCGGGTCAGCGCCAGCAGCTGGTGGTTGTCGATCGTGACGGCCTCCAGTACGTTCGGCAGGGCGGCGTTCAGGGTCAATTGCGACAACCACAGCGCGGGTGCGGAGGGCAGCGCGCCCAAGGCATACCAGAGTGTGAAAAAAGGCACCATCAGCAGGATGACCAGACCGATATAGCGATGCAGGCTCATGCCAGCGCCCGTGACTGGCGCTCCAGAAACCGCAGATACAGCACAAACACCACCAGGACATCCAGCATGATGAATACTGGCCACAGGTAGAGATGGGACCAGGTAAAGATATCGATATTCCACTGGCCCAGGTAAAACAGGCTGATGATGCGCGCGATATTCATGAGCTGGATGGTCAGAAAACCGAGCAGGATGGCTCCCAGCCGGAAATGCCAGCGGGCGGGGTAGGCCAGTACCCCGGCCACCAGCACAATGGTGGCCTCGACGCCATTGCAGCCCGCTTCGATCGAAACCGCGAAATTGTTCACCGTGTGGGAAATCACCCGCCCGTAGGCCAGCACGTCGCTGTCGAAGGGCGTGATCAGCGCGGCGCTGAGGGTGGCCAGGGCAGCGGTGAAGGGCTGGATGACCGAGGCCTGCACAGGCGCCAGCATTTCCAGCGTGAACAGCCCCAGCAGGATCGAGAGGAATACGACGATAAATTTTGCCATTGGGATGCTATGATTCGCTGCGCGGCCCTGTAATTCACGGGGTCGAGCGTAGCACAGCGGAGGGTGGGGTGTCACAGGCAGCGCGCATGACGGGACTGGTGGTTACCACGCTGATGCTGGTGTTCAGCGGCTGGATTTTTCTGCAGACCGGGGACTGGGTGGCGATACTCTTTGCTGCCGTGAGTCTGGGCTACGGTATCTTCTTTCTTGCCGTTACTCCCCGTCGCAGGGACAGTCATTGAGGTGCAGGCCTCGCATCAGCCCAGCAGTGGCTGGGCGAAAATGACTAGGATGATCAGCGGGCATACCAGCCGTACATACCAGGGCCAGATTTTCCAGAACAGGGTGTGCTCCACGTCCGGGCTGCCCTTGCGCAGTTCCTTCAATATTTTGTTGCGGTGCCAGACCCAGCCGACGTAGATACAGAACATGAAGCCCAGCAGGGGCTCGCTGTAGCGGGTGGTGGCTGCCACCACCAGCCCGAACAGCGTATCGAAATTGAGCAGGATGACCGTGCTGGCGACGGCTATCAGGCCGCCGATCACAACCACCGCAGCCTTGCGGCTGACACCGTGCTCTTCAATGGTATAGGCAACCGGCACCTCCAGCATGGAGATGGAGGAGGTCAGCGCGGCGATGCTCATCAAGAAGAAAAACACCACCGATACGATCACGCCGGCCAGCCCCATCGTCTCGAACAGGGCCGGCAGCACCGTGAATATCAGCGTATCTTCCGACAGCAATTCGCCGCTGGCAGCAAAGATCTCGACGCCGTTGTGCAGGGCCACATACATTGCCGGCAGCACCAGGAAGCCGGCGATCACCGCGATACAGACATCCACCAGGGTTACCAGTCCACCGAGCACTGGCAGGTTTTCCCGATCGCTGATGTAGGAGCCGTAGATCAGCATGGTGCCCACGCCCAGGGACAGGGAGAAGAACGCCGCGCCCAGCGCCTTGATGATCAGTCCCGGCGCCAGTGCCCGCTCGAAATCAGGCAGCAGGTAGACTTTCAGTCCTGCCATGGCGCCGTCGAGAGTGAGCACGTATATCACCAGCAGTATCAGCGAGACCAACAGCGTCGGCATCAAACGGCTGGACCAGCGCTCGATACCCTGCTGTACGCCCTCGGAAATGATTCCGACGGTCAGCGCCATGAACAACAGCATGAAGCCCAGGTTGCGGGTCAGGCTGAACTCCGTCAGCCACTGCGACAGCGCCCCAAATTTGAGCAGCGTGGCCAGGGCCCCGAGGCAGTGAGCAATCATCCAGCCCGCCACGATGGCGTAGAAACTCAGGATAAAACTGGCGACGATAAAGCCGATAATGCCGGTGCCCGTCCCCACCCGGCGCATCAATGCGTTTGGCGAGATCAGTCGCAGCGCCCTGACCGCATTGGCATGCGCGTGGCGGCCAATGATCAGCTCGGCCATCAGCACCGGGTAGGCGAGGGTGAAGGCCAGCACCAGGTAGACCAACAGGAAGGCAGCACCGCCATTGCTGGCAGCCTGCGTGGGAAAACCCCAGATATTGCCCAGCCCCACGGCACTGCCTGCCGCTGCCATGATAAAACCTAATCGTGAGCTGAACTCACCCCGGGAAGCTACCATAAAGGATTCCGATTCCAGATATTATTGGGGCCGGAAGTCTACCATGAAGCGATTCGCGCTGGCAGTTTATTGGGTTGACAGCTTATTGGATCGGCTGCACCACGCACTCGCGGCCGCCGTCGCTGCGGCCGCGGTTCAGTCCAAGCAGCTTCATGACCATCCGCGGCAGAAACAGCAGCACCTCGGTGGAGATATTGAGGGTGGTGGTGACCGGCGAAACCGTTACACGCGGGCTCGCCATGTCGCCCCGCAGGGTGATTTTTGACGGAATCTGGATGGCGCGGGATCGGGAGCGCGGGGTCAGGGTCATCGCCAGCGTCCGGTTGACCAGATCAAACTCACCCTCACCGGTCGCGATCATGCGCTCGGATTCCGCATAGATATCGTCACTGCGAGCGACGCCATCCACCAGCGCGAAGCGGGCCATTGTGCACTGTATCTGCGTGGACTCTTCCAGAGCGGCGCCGGAAAACAGCCAGGTGAGCAGGCTGGTGGCGAGTACATCGTAGGCCGCTCCCTCCACCGTCGCGTCCTCCAGTGCCAGCCCCACGCTGCCATTGAGCTGGGCCACCAGTTCCCCGGTAGTGATGCCCTGGGCACTGAGGCCGCCGCGCAGATTCAGCGAACCGCTGATGTCGCGCTCTATCCCCAGGTCCTGGCTCAGCGTGTTGAGCGGAATCTTCGACGCCTGGCCGGCAATGCTGAGCCCGGGGGGCTGAGACTGATATCCACGATACCACGGATTTCGGCGGGGGCGTTGTCATAGCTGAAGTCGAACTCACGCAATATATAGCGGCTCTGTTCACCGGTGAGATGGATCCTGATCGCATCGAAACGCGAGCGCTCGCCGCGCAGCACACCGAGATTGATGCGCAGGTCCAGCGGAAAACGCGGCGCCTGCTCCAGGGCCTGTTGCAGGGAGCTGCGCTCCGCCACCGGCTCCAGCCGCTCGGCGGGTTTATAGGCCTCTTCGGCGTCACTGGCAGCCTGTAGACCCAGATCCACCAGTCGCACCTGTGGCGAGTCCAGGCTGACGCTCAACCCGGTGATGGTGCCCTCAGTGTGCTCGGCCAGGGCCGATAGTGTCAGCTCCGTGTCGCCGACCTGCGAGTCGAGCGCGAGTTCTGCACTGTGATTGCCGACATTCAGGGTCAGTCCGCCACTCACCGGCGCCAGCCGCAGACCGGTCAGCTTCTCCAGCAGTGCGGTATCCGTGCCGGCATAGTCGGCTTCCAGCCTGCCCTGGTACGCCTCATCCGCCAGGCTCGCCGTTGCCTGCAATGTCAGTTGCAGCGGATCCTCTGGTGCGCTGGCCAGTTGCAGGCTGGACAGGGTGATGTCATTGCGGGAGGGGCGGGCAGTCAGCGCGAACTCGCCGAACAGCGCAGGCAGTGACTGCGCCGCCGGGGCGTCGCCCAGCAGAACCTGGGCCAGCACGGCAGGCTTGAGCGCGCTCACCCGGGTCGTCAGCTCCAGCTGCGGGTCGCCGCTCAGGTCGCGGGCGCTGCCGGTGGCATTCAGTTCGCCGATCTCACCTGCCAGCAGCGCCTCCAGCTCCAGCAGGTCGAGTTGTTGGCCGCGCTGGCGCAATTGGGCGGAGGCCGCAATGTTGCCCAGGGCAGGAACCTCGCGCCCGAGATAGGGTGCCAGCGCAGCGGTGTCCTCCACGCTCAGTTGCAGGCGGCCCCGGATCTGGTCCGGGCGAAAGTCGCGGGTCTGGGCCACGTTGGCGCTGAAGCCAGTGCCCGCCAGCGTCATCACGTCCGATTGTATCCGGGCGCTTCCCTCTGTCAGTTCCAGCGCAGCGCCATTGCCGCTCAGGCTGGCACTGGCCTCCAGCGTCAGGCCGGTGGGAGTCGTCTGCTCAAACCAGCCCGCGGGGCGAGCCAACTCAGAGCTGCTGGCCTTCAACTGCAGGTCTATACCAGTGGCTGCAGCCGGTTCCGGCAGGAGGTCCAGGTCGACTCGGGCGATCTGGCCGCCAAGCTGCAACAGCTCGCCGTCGGCGTCGCCCAACTGCCCTCGTATGTCGTCCACCCGCAGTGCGCCGCCGTCCTCCAGCAAGCGTGCTGACAGCTGCCATGGCCCCGGGTCCACAGGCACCGGTTGTGGCAGCCAGGGGTCCAGTACCGCCAGCGCAGGTGCGTTCAGGTACACGGTGAAATTGCTGTCCGCCGGCAGGCGGGTGGTGTAAAGGCTGCCGGGGCCAGAGCTGCCGTTGAGACTGATCCAGAGGCCCTCGGCGCTTTGGGTCACCACCGTCAACTGGTCCACCACGGTGGCGCCCAGGCTGCCCGACAGCGCAATACTGGCACGGACACTGCCCAGGGGTGACAGGTCCAGGTCCAGCCAGCGCAGAAAGTACTCCATGGAATCCATTTCCCCGGAGGCTATCAGGGACAGGGTCGGGTCGCCGCCGGTCTGCCCCTGCAGTTCCCCGCTGGCCTCGAAGTGGTATGCGGGCTGATTGTCCAGCTCAAAGGCTGCGCCGCTAAGGGCGAAGCCCTCGCTGTTGCCCGTCATCCGGCCCTGCAGGGACAGGGACCCGGCCAGCGGCGGCGCCTGTTCGAATGCCTTGAGCACATTGCCTACATCGCGGAAGTTGGCGTCGACGGAAAAATCGTAGCCGATGTCATCGCTGTCGGCGCGAAACTGGCCCCCGAGCCGGGCCCTGCTCTCACTGGCCGGTGCCCACAGTGTCGCTTCCAGGTTGATGCCGGCCAGGTAACTGCTGCGATCAATGGCAGCGATCGCCAGTTCCACGTCCAGCGACTCGCCCTCATAATCTGCTCCCGCCGTGACGCGAAATCCCTGGTCGGCGGTGCGTCGGCCGTGCAATGCGCGGAGCGGGAAAATCCACGCATCCCGGTCCTGGTTGATCAGGTGAACACTGTCGATGTTGACCTCACGCGGCAAATAACGCAGGTGCTGCAGCCATTGCGCCGGTGTGGGGTCTTCCGCCTCGTCATCTGCGGCAATATAGATCATCACGCTGGCGGCGGCGAGATCAGTGTGGGCCAGGTCGCCGCTCCACAGGTCACGCAGGCGGGTGTGACCGCTAAAGTCCAGCACGGTAAACAGGGGCGGGCCCTCTGCCTCAGGCTGGTACAGATGAAGCTCGGTGAAACGTATTTCGCGGGCGGGTAGATCCAGTTCCAGCCCCGCAATTTCCAGTCGCAACGAGCTAAAGCGCTGTACTCCCCACTGTGCCGCCGGCACCAGTAAATGCGGAGAGCGCAGCAATAGCAGGCCGGCGGTGAGCAGCGCCGCCAGCAGTACCACAGGCAAAATCCAGAGTATCCGCATGATCAAATAGAAATCACTACCAGAGGCCGGCAGTGTATCACGCGGGTCAGCCTGGCATCGGGCTGTGCTCACACGGACCGCCAGTACAGCTGCTAACACGGGCCTTGCCCGCTTTCAGCGCTGTGCTATGATGCCGGCCCGTCGGTGCCGGTGTTTCCGGACCAGATCGGATAGCGGGACCGGCAAACGCAGTGACCACGCCCGAGTGGTGAAATTGGTAGACACAAGGGACTTGAACAATTTGAGCCCTCCGGGGGAAACCCGAAGGTGAAGCCCGTCAAACTCGGCGAAAGCCCTGGACACCCTGCGCGTCCGAGCCAACGCCGAGCCAAGCCCCAGGCACTCAGCCTGGGGAAGGTGTAGAGAGCAGACGGCGGGCACCTAAGGCATGGCGGCAACGTGAAGGCTAGGGTGAAGGCGTGCTCCAGACCACGAACAGTATCTCGCGGGATACTGGCGGCGAAAGCCGAAGTGGTACGAAAATCCCTCGACCGGAAACGGTCGTGCCGGTTCGATTCCGGCCTCGGGCACCATTTGAACCCACCGGGAATGGCAAAGGCAATGAGATCCTGACCAGGCCCTAGGTCTCTGCATCCCCCTTGGTGGGCTGCAGGCGGCTCACCAGTTGTTCCAGGCCCTCGCTGTTGCGCAGATTGAGGTCTATCTGGCGGAATGCGATCTCGATGTCATGCTCGCGGAACTGGCGGTCGATCTCCCGGTTTATTTCATCGATTGCCTGGTTGCGGTCCATCAGTTCCCGCACATGGACGCGCAACTCATGATCCAGGGTGCTGTCGCCAAAATTCAGGAACAGCACCATCGGTTCGGGATCCCCGAGGACCCGGCTGTTGTTGCGGGCAATGTCCATCAGTAGTTCCTGGACCTTGTTCAGGTCTGAGCCATAGGCGACGCCCACGTGGATGATAATGCGGGTGACGGTGTCAGTCAGCGACCAGTTGATAAGCTGCTCGGTGACGAAGGTCTTGTTGGGAACAATGATTTCCTTGCGGTCGAAATCAGTGATGGTGGTGGCGCGTATGCGTATCCGGTTCACGGTACCGGACAGGTCGCCAATGGTGACGACGTCGCCGATGCGTACCGGACGCTCGAACAGGATGATCAGTCCTGACACGAAATTGGCAAAGATTTCCTGCAGGCCGAAGCCCAGTCCGACACCCAGCGCTGCTACCAGCCATTGCAGTTTGTTCCAGCTGACCCCCAGCGCGGACAGTCCGCTGATGATACCGATGCTGACAATGGTATAGCTGAGCAGGGTAGTGATGGCATAGCTGCTGCCCTGGCGCAAATCGATGCGGGAGAAGACCAGAATCTCCAGCAGGCCGGGCAGGTTGCGGGCCAGGGTTATGGTAAATATGACGATCACCAGCGCTACCAGTATATCGGCGGCGCTCATGGGCGTGATTTGCGGATTGTCGCTGCTGCCTGCGTTGTACTCCCACAGGGTCACGGAGTCGAGGTAGGAGATGGCGCTGATCAGATCGGACCATACCAGGTAGACCAGAACCGTAAACAACGCAAGAATGCCGAGCTTGATCAATCGCAGAGACTGTTGGTTGATCTGCTGCATGTCCATTGCCGGAATCTCAATGGCGATTTCGGCATCGTGTCCATCCCGGGCCTGGGCAGCCTCGCGCTTGCTCACTGCACGCTGATAGGCCAGGCGCCGGCCCGCCACGCTGAGGTTGCGTACTGCGGTGCCCTCCACCAACATCCACAGCACGATCAGACCCAGCGTGTAAATATAGCGGGCGGCCAGGTTCATGGCGGTGTACTGGTAGCCCCAGGCGATAATGCCCGCCAGCACCAGCGGCGTCAGGCCGAGAATCAGGGTGGCACTGACATGAACCAGCCGGGAACTGTAGAGCGGTTCGCTGCGCCACATCATATGCCACAGGATTATCCCCAGCGACAGCAGACCGATGAACATCAGTAATCGTCCGATTACGTCCTCGCCCTGCAACTCGGGCAGAGACAGGTTCAGCGTGATGATAAGGATCAGTGGCAGTACGATCCAGGCCATGTTCCGGGTCAGTCGGTGCAGGCGATCCACAACATCTTCCTGCCAGCCGAAATGCCGGGCGGCGATACCGCCGGGGTCCAGTACCCGATACAGCAGGTGCAGCACCAGCCAGATCAGGGCCAGGTGCAGGAATGCATCGCCCAGTACCGGCATGAACGGGTCTTCCGTCGTCCTCAGCAGTACCAGGCCCAGGGCTGCGAGGATCAATGGCACCGGTACAATGATCAGCGCGGTGAGTGCCAGCGCCCGGGGTGTGAGGGCAGCGCTGTCGCGGCGGAAATGGCCCACATCCTCATTGATGGCGCGCAGCCTGTTGCGCAGCCCCGGGCGCCAGAGAGTGTGCCCTGCCAGCAGGAGCAACAGCGGCACCAGCCATGGCCAGGCGTTGGCCAGAGTCCGCAGGGTTGCAGCCAGCAGGGGTTGCAGCTCGGTGTTCTGCCACTGCTTGAGGATCTGGCCCGGCAGGGCCAGCAGCCAGGCACCGTCGACCGGATGGGTGCTGGCCACCCAGAATAGCTGGTCGTCAATAGTCTGCTGCAAACTGTTGCTCAGCTGGCGCAACTGGCGCTGATTGATCTCCAGGCTGATCGCCTGGCTGAGCAGAGTATTGATAACGTTGCTCAACTGCTCCACCAGGCTGCTGCGGCTGGCAACGGCCCGCCGCAGATCTTCGCCCAGCTCCTCGCGGCGCTCTGCGGGCAGTTGCTCCAGCAATTGCGCCAGATAGGCATCAGGGTTCGCCAGCTCCTCCCGCAGATTGTTGAGTTCGAACTGGCGTAGTCGCAGATCGGCCACCCGGTCGGCAACGGTGCCCTGTAGCTGCAGCTTGGGCAGGGCGCGTTTTTGCTGGTGCAGCACCCTTGACAACAATACGCTGCCCTGCAGGACATCGATCTGCTGTTCCAGCGCGCGGTCGATCTGCTTCAGGTTGTCGATCTGCTGTTGGGTCTTGATATTTCTGGCGGTCAGCTCGCTCACACTGGTGGTGGCTTTCAGCAGTTCTTCGCTGAGCCTCTGGTTGAGGCTGCCCTGTTCGCGCAGCACTGCATGATCACTGGCCAGCAGTGCCTGATCGGCGCTCTCGGTAACGGTCTGTTCGGTCTGGCCCAGACGCTTGTCATTCAGGACGGTCTGCAGCGCCTCGATCTCGCGTTCGATCCCCCGGATCTGTTGTTGCAGGAGGTTGCGGCGCTGCTGCGTAAGTTCCTGCAATACGTTATTGGCATTCAGTCGTTCCTGCAGCAACCGGCTGTCGGCCTGCAAGCTGAGTTGCTCCGCTTCCAGCAACCGGATCTGCAGCCGGTTATTGCCGCTTTCCGGTTGCCGCTGCAGCTGCCGCAGACGTTCCGCAATGAGCTGCTCCCGGGTCTGATTCGCGGCAACCCGGGTCTGGGTCCGTTCGGGGAGCGTCTGGGCTGCTACCAGCTTGCTGTTGGCCTCGATCAATTCCTGCTGCCAGCTGAACATGCGGCTGACTTTTTCTCCCAGGCGCTCCTCCAGCACAGCCAGGCTAAGCTCCTCAAATCTGGTGCGCAGTGCAGCAGTGGAGGGTGATTCAAGACTTGCAATCTGTTGCCGGAGATCACGGGTTGTGGCGGGTGCCTGTTCCAGTTGCTGGCGCAGCTCGGCCTGCTCCTCCTGGCGAGCCTGGGCACGCTGCAGAAATACCAGCATATTCTGGTACAGCTCCTGCAGTTCCTGCTTTTCCGCAGCAGCCCGGTCGCTGTCCTGTAGCAGCTTGAGTTCTTCGCGGCTGGTGTCGATGAGCTGAGCGAGGTCCTCGGCGGCCCGGACAGGGGCGGGTAACAGGGTTTGCGCCAGAAACAGGAGGCAGTACAGCAGGGGAACAATGCGAGGCATGGGAAAATCCGGACCAATCCTGTTGCGCAGGGTAATGCCGTGCGCGACCGATGGGAAGTACCGATCTGTGGCAACAATACCGCTCAGCGCCGCGCACCCAGGTACTTCTGGCCGGCAATGCCTGTTGGTGCCTGCCCTCAGCGCTGTTATCCTTGCGCGTTGCAAGCCGCACAATCAACAGGAGACGTTCTTGGAACAGGCACTCAGGACCATGCTGTCCATGCAGGACCGGATGAATACACGCATACACCCGCAATGGGTTAGCCAGGATTTCGCCTGGTATCGGGCAATCTGGATCGAGTGCGGTGAGTTGATCGAGCATTACGGGTATAAATGGTGGAAACGGCAGGAGCCGGAGATGGCCCAGGTCCGCCTGGAGGTGATCGATATATGGCACTTCGGCCTGTCTGCGCTGTTCGCCGGCGGCGACAGCATTGATACGATGGCGGCCCGGATCGCCGCGCAGGTTGCCAATTTCGAACCACAGGGGCTCGATGTGCGATTGGCAACCGAGGCCCTGGCCCTGCATGCGCTGCAGACCAGGGGCTTTTGTCCACGTCTGTTCTGGGAGTTGATGCTCGCGTCGGGGCTGGATTTCGCGACGCTGTATTCGTCCTATGTCGGCAAGAATGTGCTGAACTTTTTCCGCCAGGACCACGGCTATCAGGAGGGCAGTTATCACAAGATCTGGCATGACCGCGAGGACAACGAACACCTGGTGGAGGTTGTCGCGGAGCTGGACAGCGCGGCGCCGGACTTCGCCGACCAGTTGTACGCCGCATTGAGCGCGCGCTACCCCGGCCGCTAGGTCGAGCCTGCCCCGTGACGACTGAGGAGGAACGGCTGTCGACCACTGCGCTGGCCCGCAAGCTGGAGATTCCGGTGCAGCAGCTGTTTGCCACCCTCCGGGACTACGGTTGGATTCTGCGCCACGGCGACAACTGGTTGCTCACTCCCAAAGGTGAATACGAGGGTGGCAGCTACCGGGACAGCAAGCGTTTTGGCCGCTACATCGTCTGGCCCGAGACGCTGGCGCAGCACCCGCTGCTCGCCGCGATCGAATCCAACCAGCGTATTAGCGCCAGTCAGATGCGGCGCTATTACCCGCGGTTGCAGCCGCGTCAGCTCAATCGCGCATTGGCGGAACTGGGCCTGCAGCAGCACAGCATTCTTGGCTGGGAACTGACCGATTTTGGCAGGCGGTTCGGCGGCCAGCAATCCGAAAGCGACAGCACCGGTGCCTTCTATGTCAGCTGGCCCCACGAAATCGTCGATCATCCGGTGATCCACCGTGAGCTGGAGCGTTTGTCCGGCCCCGAGACCGCACCGGTCGCGGCAGCAGCGGCGCAACAGGGCGATCCGCCGGACCTGTTTGCGGCGGCTCCGGCCACGGTTGCCGAGCCCCGGGATTGTTGTGGCATCGATGGTCATCGCACCAGGAGCCGTCTGCAGGCGACTGTCTGTGACTGGCTCTATCTGGCGCAACAGGCCCACGCGCTGTATCGGGCCCTGCCGGTGGAAGAGGCGCTGCAGGCCGACTTTTACCTGCCGGCCGGCAGCGTCTATATCGACTGCTGGGAGGAGACGGCACCGCCAGCGCAGCTGTCTGCCAGGCTGCGCAACAAAGCCGTGTGCAAGGAGTTGGGCCTGCGCTATCTGGAAATCAGGGCCGGCGATGCGGGGCGACTGGATGAAGTCCTGGGCCGCGGCCTGCTGGCTTTCGGCATCCGCTGTTAGAGCCTGTTAATCGTGTGAACAGTACTTCTTACAACAGGTCTATGGCCCGTGCCAGCCGGAAATCGCGTTCGCTGATACCGCCGGCATCGTGGGTGGTGAGGTAGATCTCGACCCGGCCGTAGACATTGGTCCATTCCGGATGGTGGTTCTGGGTCTCTGCCAGCAGCGCTACCTCGCTCATGAAGCCCCAGGCCTCGATAAAGGTAGGGAACACGAAATGGCGGTACAGCTTGCGCTGGTCCAGCCCCCACTCGGGCAGCTCCTCCAGGCCCTGCTCGATCTGAGCAGCGCTGAGTCGTTCTACTGGCATGGTCGCGCTCCTGGGTTCGCTCGCCTGTCAACAGTATAGTCCTGACTCAGCGGCGCTGCAGCACGACGCCACATTCCATGTGATGGGTGTAGGGGAACTGGTCGAACAGGGCGAGCCGCGTCAGTTTGTGGCTGCGGCACAGCTGTTGCAAGTTGGCCGCCAGGCTGGCCGGGTTGCAGGAGATATACACAATGGTTGGGAAACCCGCCACCATTGCCTCAGTGGCGGCGTCCAGGCCGGCCCGGGGCGGATCGACGAACACGGTGTGCAGCGCGTAGTCCGCCAGTGGCTGCGGCAGCGCCGCCAGGCGCCTGAATATCCGTTCACCGTTCATGGCCTGGGTCACTTCCTCGGCTGCCAGCCGGATCATCTGCACATTGTCGATGGCGTTGGCTTCCAGGTTCCACTGTGCGGCGCGAATGGAGATCTTTGCCAACTCGGTGGCCACCACCTGGTCGAAGTGTTGCGCCAGGGGCAGGGTGAAATTGCCATTGCCGCAGTACAGCTCCAGCAGGTCGCCGTGCAGTCCGGCGGCAGCTTCACAGGCCCATTCGATCATGGCGGTATTGACCTGCGCATTGGGTTGGGTGAAGGCCTGCTCGTACTGGCGGTAGTGAAACTCCCGGCCGTGGATCCGCAGGCGTTCGGTAACAAAGTCGCGGCCGATGACACGCTTTTGTTTGCGGCTGCGCCCCACCAGGGCAATGCCCAGCGCCGTGGCCAGCTCGCTTGCCGCCGACTCCCAGTCGTCCTCCAGCCGACGGTGGTATGCCAGTGTCACCAGGGTATCTCCGTCCAGCGTGCTCAGGAACTCCACCTGGAACAGCTTGCGCCGCAGCAGCGGTTCGCGCTTCAGCGCCGCCAGCAGCAGCGGCATCAGCGCCTGAATGCGTTCACAGGCGACCGGAAACTCGCGTACCGGTACCGGCGTGCCAGGTTCTCCGGGGCGGAACATCACATAGTCGAGTTCAGCTCCTTGATGCCAGACCCGAAACTCGGCCCGCATGCGATAGCCGGTAGTGGGGGAGGGTACGACCAGGGGCAGGGGAGGATGGAAGGGAGCCAGCAGTGTCTGCGTCGCCTCGACCTTGGCCGCCAGCAGCTGTGTGTAGTTGGCCGGATCCACATTGCTCAGGGGCATGGCGGCAGCGTCCCTGCGTCGCGGTTGCGCCACAGTTCGTGCGCCTGTTCCAGCGCCTGCTCTGCCACCAGCCCCGGCTGCAGCAACAGCAGCGCCGCGGCGGCGGTACCCAGCGTGGCGGCCAGCCCGTAGCTGTCCCGGGCCTCGCCGCGCCAGAGTGCGCGCAGCGGCGCTACCCGGGGCTCCGGCACTGCCGGTGTGCGCCGGCTGAGCTGCCGCGGCAGCAGTGATTCGCCAATCTCGTTCCCGCGCAACCAGTACAGCCGGGTATCGGCCCCGGGTTTCACTTCCACTTCTCCACTGTCACCCTTGAAGACCAGCGAGCTGTGTTGGGCCAACAGCTGATCCGCCGCCAGGTGCAGGGCTGCGTAGGCGGGGTGGAATACACTCTGGATGCTGTGGGGGGCCTGCAACGGGTTCAGCATGCGGGCAAAACTGTTGACCGGAGAACGCAGCCCCAGCACCGGCTTCAGGCCCATGATCCGATCCAGCGGCGGGCAGAACCGGGCCAGCGGCAGGTAGCTCAGACGCTGCTCCTGCAATTGCCGGCGTGCCTGTGACCAGTCCGTGGCCACCGGCAGCCCCAGTGCCTGCATGGCCTGGACTGTGTAAAGCCGTCCGGGCGTGTGCCCTTCGCTGCCGTGAATGAACACTCGGTATCCGGCCTGGACCAGCAGCAGGATGGCCAGCAGGTACCAGGGGTGCTGGTGCTTCTTGCCGGCATAGCTGGCCCAGTCCAGATCGGCCAGACCCAGTGGCCGGGCCGGGTCCATCTCATCGCGGCAGGCCTGGACAAAGCCCGCCAGTTCTTCACCGGTCTCTTCCTTGACTCGCAACAGCATCAGAAACGCGCCCAGCTGCAGTGGCTCCACCTCGTCCCGCAGAATCATGCCGAAGGCCGTCCTGGCCTCGTCCCGGGTCAGGGCGCGGGTGCCGCTCTTGCCCTTGCCCAAAATGCGCACATAGGCCGCGAAAGGGTGTTCCTGGAGTGGCGAAGACATGCCGTTTACCTACTACAAACAGTTGTCGGGCTTGGGAAGGCCGGCGATCTTGCTGCCGAGTTTGGCCGGAGAACCGGGGAAAAGACGGAGCAGATACAGGCTGTTGCCCTTGTCCGGCCCCAGTTCCCGGGCCACGTATTTTACCAGTGGTCGCATCGCCGGCGCACTGTCAAAGCGAGTGTAGTAGTCCCGCAACAGCTGCAGGATCTCCCAGTGGGCCGGACTCAGGCTGATCTGCTCGGCGGCGGCGATCTGCTCGGCCACGGCCGGTGTCCAGTGCCCAAGCTCGCGCAGGAAACCCTCCGGGTCGAATGCAGACTCGGGCAGCACTGGCGCTCAGTACCAGGCGAGCTGGCGGATGAAGCGCTCACTCAGCTCGACGAAGCCATTGTCGTCGACCAGCGTCGCACCGGGCATCAGCCGGTCAGTGACTCCCGCTGCCTGTGCGTCGGCCGCCAATACATACACCGGGGCCCCGGCCGCGGCCAGCAGTGCTGCCGCTGGCGTCGCCTGCAGCGCGGCGTAGACCCCGTCACCCAGCAGCAACAGGGCGTGGTCCGCCTGCAGCAGAGCCAGGCAGTCGCGGAAGGCGCGCTGGCCCGGTGCCTTGTTGAGTGTGTGCAGAATCACAGTCTAGAACGCCAGCACATGGTCGTGCTGCGTCAGCAGGCGCTGCAGGGCAGGGCCATCCAGCAGCCGCGCGCAGGCCGGCAACTGGTCGGCTGACAGGGCAAACTCGGTGGCAGCCTCGGCGTCGACATAAATACAGTCGATATCGTACAGTGGCAGGGAATCAATCACCTTGCGCAAATTGCGCACCCGGAGTGCCGAACAGTCCTGTTCCGGCAGCAGTTGCAGCACGCCCTCGCCCTGAAACAACAGCGCCACCGGCTGCTCGAAGGCGGCGCAGGACAGCGCGGTATCCAGCGCCGCGCGGGCCAGGCTGCTGCCCTGGTGCGCATGGCGGGAGATGACCAGTATTGACTGGCGCGGGCCGTTCACGGTTCAGGGTCCAAAACTGAGCAGGCGGTCGGAGTGCGCGATGGCATCAACCAACAGGCCCAGGCCGCCCAGCTCGAAGGCCGGGTGCATGGTGACAGCGTCGCGCTCGTAGCGCCGGGACTCGGCCGCATCCAGCAGGCCGCGCTTCAGTGCGGAACTGATGCACAGCACCAGCTCGACTGAGTGCTCTCCGGCGAGGCTGGCCCACAGTTCCAGCGGCGAGCTTTCATCCTGCGGCGTCACTGCGCTGGACAGACCATTGAGGGCGCCGTCATCCAGAAAAAAGACCCGCCGGAGCTGGTGTCCACGGCCGATCACGGCGCGGGCAAAGCGCGCCGCTGTGAGGCTGGCATGGCCGGAGGCCGGGGCGGCGGTAACGAGCAGGGAATAAATCATCCTGAAGCCAGGCTAGCTGACAGGCACAACGAAAAACCCCGGCGCAGGCCGGGGTTCGGGTGCCCTTGTTGGGCGTGGTTCAGTCATCTCCACCAAAGGCAGTGAGCAGATGCAGCATGTGGATGAACAGGTTGTAAATGCTCAGGTACAGGCTCACTGTGGCGCGGATGTAGTTGGTTTCGCCGCCATTGATGATCCGGCTGGTATCAAACAGGATCAGGCCGGACATGATCATGATCACCGCGGCGGAGATCGTCAGCGACAGCGCCGGGATCGCCAGGAAAATATTCGCGATCATGGCCACGACAGCCACCAACAGGCCCACCATCAGGAACCCGCCCATGAAGGAGAAGTCCTTGCGGCTGGTCAGTGCATAGGCCGAGAGACCGAAGAACACCAGTGCAGTGCCGCCCAGCGCCTGCATTACCAGCGCGGGACCACCGGGCATGGCCAGGTAGTGGTTCAGCATCGGTCCGATGGACGCCCCCATCACGCCGGTGAAGGCGAAGATGGCCAGCAGCCCCTTGCTGGTATCAGCCATCTTGTGGACCACGAACAGCAGACCGAAGCCCACCAGCATCAGTACCAGCGCAGCGCCCTGGGGCAGACCCACGGCCATTGAAATGCCGGCAGTGACCGCACTGAACAAAAGCGTCATACCCAGCAGCATATAGGTGTTCTTCAGCACCTTGTTGGTGCTGACGAGCGACTCCATGCCTCTCACATTGGTGTTGTACAAGCCCTTCTGTTGCATTGTCTACCACTCCTTGCGATGCACCCCGGGGTGCGTTCAAACCTTAGACCCATAATAAGGGCGAAGTTTCCAAAAACCAACCTCGATTACCGCTATACACTTGCATTGCATATGGGTATTGCCCATATTCACGCCTTGGGCGTCGCGGATTGCGGCGGTCCCCTGGGCTCCGCCTTGATTCCGCCTCGGTAACGGCGGCAACTCCCGCCTGGTCCGGTTCATTATAGCCGACTGGAGCGCTGTGACAGGACTCTTTTGTTGGCTTTTGAATCGATTGCAGTGAAAACGTCCCGCTTCGCCGTGGGCCTGCGGTCCGCGCTGGCTGGCAGCTTCCCGGGGCCAGGTTGATGGCAACCTGGCGCCAGAGAATCTCCCGGCGTCTGCCCATGAAGGCGGCAGGGGGGATGTCGACCATGGAGTCCCTGCCACAGCTGGCCCTGTTGGGTCTGCTGTCCGGGGTGGTAACCGGTATCGTGATCCTGGGCTTTCGCCTGGCGATAGAATGGCCGCTGGCGCGGTTTCTTCCAGGCCACGATCCAGAGGCCTTCGAGCAACTGGGACTGCTTACCCGCGGCCTGCTGCCACTGCTGGGTGCCTTTGCACTCGGCTTGTTCCTGCACTATCTGGCGGAGCGTGACCGTCGGGTCGGTGTGGCCTGCGTGATGCAGCGGCTTAATGATCACCAGGGCCATATTTCGCTGCGCAGTGCCGTGATCCAGTTTGTGGTGGGGGTGGGAACGATCGTCAGTGGCCAGTCCGCGGGCCGGGAAGGCCCGGCGATTCACCTGGGCGCCGCCTGTTCCAGCCTCATTGGCCAATGGCTGAAGCTGCCCAACAGCAGCATTCGTACACTGGTTGCCTGCGGTTGCGCAGCGGCCATCTCGGCCTCCTTCAATACGCCGATCGCCGGGGTCATCTTCGCAATGGAGGTGGTGATGATGGAGTACACCATCGCCGGATTTACCCCGATCATCCTCGCGTCGGTCAGCGCCGCCGTCGTCAGCCAGGCAGTCTACAGCGCGGCGCCGGCTTTCGCGGTGCCGGCCCTGAACATGAACTCATTGCTGGAAATCCCCTGGATCCTGGCGATAGCCGTGTTCATCGGGCTGGCTGCGGCCGCTTTCATATTCCTGGTGGAGCGCCTCAGCCAATACCATCGCCGACCTATCCTGCTGCGCGTGTCCCTGGCCGGCCTGGTCATGCTCCCGTTTGCGCTGCTGCTACCCCAGGTGATGGGTATTGGCTACGACACCGTCGACCAGGCCCTGCACGGAGAGCTGGGCCTGTGGTTGTTGCTGGGCGTGGGCCTCGCGAAACTGCTGGTAACGGCCATCACCGTGGGCCTGGGCATGCCCAGCAGTATCATCGGCCCCACCCTGTTCACGGGGGCCGCTCTCGGAGGCGCCATGGGCTTGATCGGGGCCCAGGTGGCACCGGATACTGCCTCCTCGGTGGGCTTCTATGCCATGCTCGGAATGGGTGCAATGATGGGGGCGGTCCTGCAGGCGCCGCTGGCCGCCCTGATGGCATTGCTGGAGCTGACCCACAACCCCAATATTATCCTGCCCGGCATGCTGGTCATTACCACGGCCAGCCTGGTGACCAGTGAATTTTTTGGCCGGAAGTCGATCTTTCAGGCCATGTTGAAAAGCCAGGGTCTGAGCTACCAGAGCTCTCCCGTAGTCCAGGCGTTGCGGCGGGTCTCGGTGGGCAGGGTCATGGACCGCAGTGTGCTGGCGGTGGAACGGAGGTTGTCACCAGCGGCGGCGGTCGAAGTGCTGGCGTCGGGCCCGAGGTGGTTGCTGCTGGACAATAATGATGAGGGCCCCGGCCACTTTTGTTGTCGGCGGATCTGGCGCGCTACCTGGAGGGAGAACGCCAGGCCGCGGAGCAGCAGGACCCGGCCGCGCCAATCGACCTGCTGGCCATTCCGGCCCAGCGGCGGGAGACGGCGCCGCTGCCCTATCAGGCAACGCTGGAGCAGGCCCTGCAGGAATTCGACAATGGCCAGGCCGAAGCACTGTACGTCTACCAATACCAGGCCCCTGGTCGCAAGCGGGTGGTGGGGGTGGTCTCCAGGGCGGACATCGAGAGCTATTATCAGTATGGCCAGTCTCCCCCGGGCGCTCGCCGCCCAGCCTGAGCGAGCAGGGGAGTATCGGCCTTGGGTACCGTTTTTTGCATACCTGTGCCTGACTGCTATGCTTGACATGGGAGCGGGGACAACCTATTGCAACGGCGGGGACATATGAAGCGCCTTCAGCATGACAGACTTGTCTTTCTTCCCATCCTGCTGTGCGGATTGTTCCCCGCGGTGGCCTCTGCATCGGGTTTCATGGTGCTGGAACAGAGCCCGTCCCGCATGGGTACCGCCTACGCCGGAACCGCATCCATCGGTGACGACCCCAGTACTGCCTGGTTCAACCCGGCAGCCATGTCCCAGTTGGAACAGGCAGGGCTGACGGTCGCCGGCAACCTGATTATGGTGGATTCCCGCTTCCATGACCGGGGCTCCCAGGCACTCGCTGGCACTGCACTGCAGCAGCCCCTGTCGGGCTCCGAAGATCGCACCGATACCCCGGTACCAGTGCCCAGTGTGTATTATGTGCAGCCACTCGACGGACGCTGGAGCTTTGGCTTTGGTCTTACAGCACCATTTGGGCTGGTCAGCGAATACGGAGACAATTGGCTGGGCCGTTACGAGGCCACGGACAGTGAGCTCAGAGTTATCAACGTGAATCCCTCACTGGCCTATCGGGTCAATGACAGTCTTTCCGTGGGAGTGGGAATCAACTACCAATGGGCAGACGTTACTCTGGAGAGCCAGGTCGATGCCTTCAATGCCTGCCTGGGCGCGGGTGGGTCGGTGGCCGGGTGCAACGCCGCGCATCAGGGTCCTGCCAATCAGGCGGCGGACAGTGCTGCCGAAATCAGCGGCAACGACCGCGATATCCTGATCGACCTGAGTCTTCACTGGCGCCCGGGTGAGCGCACCCGGGTCGGCGCAATCTGGCGCGAGGGCGCCAACTACAGGCTCCGGGGAGAGGCCGATTTCGACCCGTCTGTCAGCTGCGCCCAGGATCCATTCTGCAGCGCCGCACTGGCGGCAATGGCGGGTCGGGTCAGTGCCGGTGCCGCGTTACCGGACACATTTACGGTGAGCGCATCCCATGCGCTGGACGAGCGCTGGGAGCTGCATGCCGACATCGCATGGACAGGCTGGGGCTCGCTGCGAACGATCGAGATAGTCAACGACGCAAGCCAGCTTCCGGTCAGCGTGCTGGAACTGAATTACGACGACACAATGCGCTATGCCCTGGGGGCCAGTATGCAGCAAAATGAATCCTGGACCTGGCGGTTCGGGGTGGCATTCGACGAGGCTCCCCAGTCCGCAGCACGGTATACCACGCCGCGGATTCCCGACGCTGACCGGATCTGGGCCACCGTCGGCTTCAACTACTCACTGCGACGCAACCTGTCGGTGGATGTCGGCTACGCACACCTGTTCGTGGACGACTCGAACATCGATTCGAACAGCCAGGGACACCAGCTTACCGGGGAATTCGAGAGCAGCGTCGACATCCTGGGAGTACAGGGTACCTGGCATTTTTGATGGTATGCCAACAGGCGCCGCTTGAGGCGGTTTCCTTTATTTTTCCACCAGCAACAGGTTATTCTGCAGCGCCTTGATCCTGACTGGTTACCATGAATCACCTGGCTCACGCACTGCTGGCGGGCACTGACCCCGAATCCCTTGTTGGCAACATCGCGGGCGATTTTGTCCGGGGGCGATTGCAGACCCTGCCTGTCAGCGACGGGGTGCGGGCGGGCATCCAGTTGCACCGGCAGGTCGATGTCTACACCGACGCTCATGCCGTACCGGCGCGCCTGCGCGACCTGTTCCGGCCCGGGATGAGGCGCTATGCGGGGATCATCCTCGATGTCGCTTTCGATCACTTTCTCTGTGTACATTGGCACCGTTTCAGCGGCCAGGGCCGACGTGAGTTTATCGACGGCGTCTATGCCACCCTCACAGAACACGGCACCAGCCTGCCCGAGGAGCTGGCGGCACTGCTGCCGCGCCTGATCGAGGTCGATTGGCTGGACCGCTGTATCAGCCTGGACGGCGTGGAACAAACCCTGTGCAGAATAGCTGCCAGACTGCGGCGGGGCAGCCCGCTGCCGGGGCCATGGCGGATATTGAACAGCATTACGCCCCGCTGGAGGAGGGCTTTTTGCAATTCTTTCCGGACCTGGTGGCATTCACGGCTTTGCGTACTAACCCGGATCTGATGGGCGAGACCGCGCCCGACAGGAACGGGCGTGAGCGCTTGGCCTTTAGTTGAAGCCGGAATTCACCAGGCCCCGCAGGGCCTCGTCGAAATGCCGTGACAACGCTTCGGTGGCTTTGGCGGTGTCACGCGCAGCGATGGCGTCTGCGATGGCCGCGTGCCAGTCCATCACGGCGAGCCGTTCTTCGGGTTTGGTCCGCGCCTGCCAGACAATGGGATTGGTCTCGCGCATCGCCGAGGTAAGTGAAGATATCAGCACCGGATACAGGGGGTTGCGGGTGGCTTCGGCAATGGTGAGGTGAAATTCGATATCGTGCTCGGTCATGGTCGCGATGTCGCCATGCGTTTCACGCATCAGGCCAGCCAGTTCCTCCAGCCGCCGGGCAGTTCGCTCGCTGCGGTGCATGCAGGCCAATGCAACCGCCCGCATCTCAATCGACCGGCGTATGTCCCATATTTGTTGCACAGTGACCTGCTGGGTGCGCAGTCCGTGGCTCAGGGTGAGCGCCATTACTGAACCGTCGAAGGCGTGTACCCGAGCGCGCCGGCCCGAACTGACCTCGATGATATTCATCGCGGCCAGTGCCTTGAAGGCCTCCCGCACGACGGTTCTGCTGACATTCAGGAGCTGGCCGAACTCCCCTTCGCTGAGTATCGGGTCGCCCACACGGAGCTGGTTGTCCCGAATGTAGGTAATCAGTGCCTTGACCACATTCTGTACCAGTGTTTCCGGTTGCGGGTCCGGGCTTTCCTTGGCACTGCTCACATGACTGTTTCCTGAACACGGGATAAAGAGGTCGCCGACAAGTGCGGGGAGAACGACGCAGCCAATCATATCGACAGGAGTCCGAGCGGACAATGGGTATCTCCCTGTAAACGAATAGCTGACTGCAAACCTATAATACAGGTTGACTATAACCAATGCTATCAGTAGCCTGTCCATCCCTGATTACAAGAACAGGTGAGTGCGGGCCATGAGATGGGCTGGTCAGAAGGAGTGGGGCTTTTCCACTGGAGCGAGAACAATACTGGCAGCCGCCTGCTGCTATGTATCCCTGGTGGGATGTGCCCCGGAAAGGGCTGTACTGGCGGCGCCCGCGGGGGGTGAGTCCGGCGCGGGACTGGCAGAAGCTTGCCAGACCCTGCTGCCCCAATCTCCCGGCAGCGCGGTGAGCCTGGTGGAGGCACGTCTGGTCACGCCTTCCGCCGCGGGCCGGGAATACTGCAAAATCACTGCCGCGCGGATTGATTCGGGTCTCAAGTTCAATGTCTGGCTGCCCACCCGTGACTGGAACAGCAAGTTGGCCTTCATTGGTGGTGGCGGCTTTGACGGGGTATTGCTGGACGAGAAATTCGAGCTCGTTTTCAGCCCGTCAGTGCTGGACGACGGCTATGCCATCGCCTCCACAAACGGGGGGTACGACAAGCCCGCGAGCTTGAATCCCCTGACCTATTTCAAGGCCGAATTCGCAGCTGACCCGGAAGCGCGGGCCGATTTCATGTATCGCTCGGAGCAGCGGGCGCTGCCCCACATCAAGCAGCTGGTGGAGGGCTTCTATGGCTCCGGGCCCCGGTTCAGCTACTTCGAAGGCTGTTCCATGGGGGGCCACGACGCGCTGTTGCTGGCGCAACGCGAGCCCGAGGCCTTCGACGGCATCATTGCCCGCGCTCCCGCCGGTAACGTGGTCGGCCTGTTCATGCAGTTCAATCGGATAGCCGCCCATATGCGCAATACCGATTCTGCGCTGAACACAGACCAGCAAGCCCATCTGGCCCGGGCCGTATTGGCCCGCTGTGACGCAATGGATGGACTGGCGGACGGCATTATCGCCAGGCCAGAGGCCTGTGATTTTGAGCCGGCCTCGCTGGCATGCGGCAGTTCTTCCCACCCGCATTGTCTGGCGCCGGAACAGGTCGCCCTGGTGGAACACATCACCACACCCATGGCGCTGGGCGCGGAGGCAATCGTGCATCCGGGATTCCATTTTGGCGGCGAGGACCTCACGGCTGGCTGGGGGCAGTACATCTGGCCCGGGCTGCTCGGATATACCGTCCAGGGGCTGTTCTCAGACGGCTTCATCCGCTCGTTTGTCGCCCAGGACCAGAACTTCGACACGGCGAGCTGGGAGCCGGAACGGTGGCTTGACCAACTGCAGGAGATCGCCGGTCAGTTCAACGCGACCGATCCCGACCTCGGTGCACTGCATGATCGGGGGGCGAAACTGATCCTGTGGAACGGCACCCTGGACAGCTCGGTCAGTCCTCGCGATACCGTGAATTACTATCGGGCCGTGGTGGAGACCATGGGGGTCGAACGCGCCGACGAGACCCTCGAACTGTTTCTGGCACCCGGGGTCGGGCACTGCAGGGGTGGGCCCGGGCCCGATCGGGTCGACCTGATGGAAGCCCTCTCAATGTGGGTGGAGCAGGATACACCGCCGTCCCGGCAGGCGCGGGTCCTGACCCGGCGTGACGAGGCGGGAGAGATCCAGGCCACTTTGCCCCTGTGCAAATTTCCAGCCTATCCCCGCTATCGCGGGGAGGGCGACCCCGCGTTAGCGGGCAGTTACAGCTGCCACGAGGATTGACCGGACAGCGACGCCAGACCATCTCAACTTTGCAGGAGAAAAGTATAATGCAGAACTTCAAGTACAACCCCCGCTGGACCGCGCTTGCACTTGCGGCTGCCACCCTGACCCCGGCAGCACTGGCGCAGGACGGCAGTGCGAATGCACCTGACCGCGTGCCTGCCGCCGGTGCGCTGGAGGAGATCGTGGTGACCTCGCGCCGCAGGGAGGAGAGTCTCGCCGACGTGCCGGTTGCCGTGACTGCATTCAGTGCCAGCCAGCTCAATGCCCTGCAGATTTACGCGGTCAAGGACATCGCCGCCTACAGTCCCGGCCTCAACATCAACTCGGATTCCGTGGGGCGCGCCTTCGTGTCCATTCGTGGTGTGGGTACCACCTTGATTGATACAGTGCAGCCCGGGGTCGGTATCTTTATCGATGGCATCTACCAACCCAACACCTCCTACCTGAACAGTCCGCTGCTCGATGTCGAACGGATCGAAGTATTGCGTGGTCCCCAGGGCACTCTGTTTGGCAACAATACCCTGGGGGGTGCGATCAACGTCATCACCCAGCAGCCCGGCAATGAATTCAGCGGCCGCGCGAGTGCGGCCTACGCCGGCCCTGACGATTTCCAGTCGGCCTCACTGAGCGTGAGCGGCGCACTGCTGCCGGATGTGCTGCAGGTGCGTGCAGGCGCGGCCTTCCACCGTCACGACGGTTTTATGGAAAACCTGCTGGTGGGGGGCGAGGGCAATCCGCTGGAGCAGAACAGTGCCAATGCGACCATTGTCTTCCGTCCGCTCGATACAGCCACCTTCACTCTCAACACCCGCTATGACGAAGTGGAGGGAGGCTCGACGCCCTACCGCTGGGTCGAGGGCCCGACTGACTACCAGTACAGCGCTCTGTCCAACCTCAATAGCATAGCCACCTACGAGTACAAAAGCGTGGATCTCACGGGCGAATTCGATCTCGCTGCACTCAATAGCACGCTCACAGCTACCGGTGCTTTTTACCGGCGGGACAACCATGGCGACAACGATGGCGACTATGGCCCCATGGATTTTGTGCGCCGCTACAGCGAAAGTCGACTCGACACCAGTACGCTGGAGGTCCGCTTCGATACTGAATTCAACGACCGGCTCTCAACCCTGGTGGGCGTATTCCTGAACGAATCCGAGACCGAGGCCTCCCTGCTGACGACGGTGGTGCCGCTGGGTGTGACCGCGCCCAGCGCCAGCAGCGCCGAAAGCGAGGCCCTGGGCATTTTTGCGAACGTGTTTTACCGTTTCAGTGATTCGCTGGAGCTGGCGGCGGGCCTGCGTTACGACCGGCAGGAACTGGAAGGTTCGGCCGCAACCACGGCCGACACCTACAAGGCCAACGAGTGGCAGCCCCGGGTCTCCCTGACTCGGTTCTGGAGCGAGGAGCTGATGACCTATGCCTCGGTGGCGCGCGGGTTTCGCGCCGGCGGCCAGAATGGTCCCGGCGCACCCAACCTGATCTACCAGGGCGACTCTGTCTGGACCTATGAAATAGGGTCGAAGGCGCAGCTGCTGGATCGCAAACTGACCCTGAACCTGGCGGCATTCTACAATGATTATTCCGACTTCATCGGCCAGAATGCGATCGCACCGAACCAGGATATACCCGAGTCCTTTGTTACCATTGACCTGAACACCGGCGATGTCGAGAGCTATGGCATCGAAGTCGAGGCTCATTACACACCGACTGAGCGCTGGCTGTTCGACGCCAGCCTGACGCTGCTGCACGCACGGGTCACGGACGATTCCGCCTTCCGTGAAACCACCGGCTTCGCACTGCCCACCGACAGGATCCTGTTTACCCCGGACTGGAACTACTATTTGGCCGGCCACTACGTATTGCCGGTGGGAGACAACAGCCTCACCTTCAACCTGGGCCTGACCGCCAAGGGCGAGCGCGAGGGATCTTCCCTGAGTGAGACATTCTCACCCACACTGAAGGCCTACTACTTGCTGGACGGCTTCGTTGCCTATCAGCATGGCCGCTTCGAAGTGGCGCTGTTCGGCAAGAACCTGTTGAACGAAGAGTATTTTGAGTCCTATATCGATCAGTCCCTGTTGCAGCGCGCCGGTTTGCCGCCCGCGTTGGTGTCCAGTCTGGGTATTCCCGGTCCGGAACGGCGCGTGGGCCTGCGGGTCAGCATGGAGTTCTAAATGCAAAGCTTCCTTGAACAACTTCGTACCCTGGTCGGCGCCGACGCCGTGGTGGAGGGCGAGGCACTTGCAGCGCGGGCCTCCAGCTACTGGGACCCCGCACCGCTACGGGCGCTAGCGCTGGTCCGGCCACGCACTAGTGCCGAAGTCAGTGCGGTCCTGAAGCTGTGTCATCAGCACGGCCAAAGCGTGGTCACCCATGGTGGCCTGACTGGCTGCGTGGATGGTGCGGTAGTGAATGAGCGCGATCTGGTTCTGTCGCTGGAGCGCATGACGGCTATTGAGGATATCGATACTGTGGGGCGCACGGCCACGGTTCAGGCCGGTGCGGTTCTGCAAACAGTACAGGATGCTGTGGCCGAATTCGGCCTGCTCTTCCCACTCGACCTCGGCGCGCGGGGCTCCTGCACGATAGGCGGCAACGTGGCAACCAACGCCGGCGGGATCAGTGTCATCCGCTATGGCATGATGCGCGAGCTGGTGCTGGGACTGGAGGCCGTACTGGCGGATGGGACGGTTATCTCGTCCCTCAACACCATGCTGAAAAACAACGCGGGCTATGATCTCAAACAGTTGTTTATCGGTACCGAGGGCACGCTGGGTGTGGTTACCAGGGTCGTTCTCAAATTGAAGGAGGCACCGGTCAGTGTGAATACAGCATTGGTCGCTCTCACCAGCTTCGAAGCGGTCTGTGACCTGTTAAAAAGCCTGGAACGGACCCTGGGGGGGAATCTCAGCGCATTCGAAGTGATGTGGGGCGCGTATTTCCATGCGGTCACCGAACCCGGTTGGCACCGCCCCCCGATGTCCAGGGACCACGCCTACTATGTCGTGCTGGAGGCGCGGGGCGCCGATGCGAGGGCCGATAACCTGCAATTCATGACCGCGCTGGAGCAGGTACTGGAAGATGGCATGGTGGAGGACGCCATTATTCCCAAATCAGTGGCGGAACGCGACGCGCTGTGGTCGATTCGGGAGGATTTTGAGGCAATTACTGCGCACGACCCGACCTTTCTTTATGATGTCAGCCTGCCCATCAGGCACATGGCCAGCTATGTCGATGAGGTCAAGAGCAGGCTTCAGCAACAGTGGCCTGCAGGTCGATGCTACGTTCTGGGCCATATCGGCGACGGCAACCTGCACCTGTTCGTGAGCCCGGGGGAGGGTGATCGCAACCTCCATCCCCTTGCCGACGAGGCTGTGTATCAGCCGCTGATGCCTCTGGGTGGCTCTGTGTCAGCCGAACATGGCATCGGCCTGGAGAAAAAATCCTGGCTCGAGCTGAGCCGCAGCACTGGGGAGCTTGCGCTGATGCGGCTACTGAAGCGAACACTGGATCCACAGACTCTGCTCAACCCGGGGAAAGTGTTCGATGTCTAGTGCGCGGGCATCCCATCGGCTTTCCCGAGGGCGCCGCTGAGATGTTTCTGAAACTCTTCCCGCTATGGGCACCGCTGGCGGCACTGGTGGGCTTCCTGGGAGCACCGCTACTGGCGTCCTGGGGCGGGGCGATTGTGCCGCTGCTGATGTTGGTAATGCTGTGCATGGGGCTGACCCTGAAGCCGGTGGACTTTGTCGCCCTGGGAACCTGCAAACGTGCCTTCCTGGTGGGGATGTTGCTGCAGTTCACGGTGATGCCATTGGCGGCGCTGCTGATCGCGACCCTGGTTGATCTCGGCCCGGAGCTGACCATCGGCCTGGTACTGGTGGGGAGCGTGGCGGGAGGTACCTCGTCCAATGTGATGACCTATCTCGCCGGTGGCAACGTTGCGCTGTCGGTTTCCATGACCGCCTGCTCGACGCTGGCGAGTACGGTAATGACGCCACTGCTGCTGGCCTTCCTGGTCGGTTCCAGCGTACAGGTGCCCGCCGCGGAGATGATGCTGAGCCTGGTGCAAATCATCCTGCTACCGGTGGGTATTGGGGTACTGGTCAACACACTGGCAGCGGGCGCGATGACAACGCGCTTGCACGCAGCGCTGGCGCCACTGTCGGTAATGACGATCCTGCTGATCATAGCCATCGTCGTGGCCATCAATGCGCAGCGGGTGGCCGAGGTCGCGGTGGTCGTAGTGCTGGCCACCCTGGCCCACAACGTTACCGGCCTCACCCTGGGTTACCTGACGGCCCGTCTTGTCGGCTTTGACAGCGTGATCTGCCGCACCATAGCCATTGAAGTGGGCATGCAGAACTCGGGGCTGGCAACGGCTCTGGCATTGAAGTTCTTCACTCCGCTCAGTGCGTTGCCGGGAGCGATCTTCAGTGTCTGGCTGAATATTACCGGCTCCGTGTTTGCTTCGGTGATGACCTGGTCGGATAGCCGCAAGCCCCGGAAATGATCGAAAGTAATCCACGCGCCTGTCCTGTCTGCACCACCTGCCGACGCCGAGGGAGACCTCTGTCCGGGGCAGGCTGGACGTAAAGGCATACCAACCCCGACGTAGCCGTGGCGAGTAAGCTGTGGCAGCCATTGCAGCTGCGCCCAGCCGATGTCCACGAGGGAATACGTTCCACCTTCCAGTTCCAGCTGCCGCTGCCCAAACCGGGCTTGCCATAGCGCCACGAAAGCCGGACCGAAGCTGATTGCCAGCGCGGGAACGGAGGAGCGGGCACGGGAGGTGTGTTCGCTCGATCACGTCCCTATCGAATAAACAGTAAAAATACACGTTGCCCACTAAAGCTCAAGTGGCATGAGATATATGAATACGAAAGCAGAATAATGAATTTGACCTGGGGGCTGGTCCCCGAGAGACTGAAAGCACGTAAAAATAAGGAGTTTCAATTAATATGACATCTCGTTGCACGTTAACCTCGGCTGCGTTGCACTGCGTTCCCAGACGGTTGGGCTCGCTCGTGCTCGCACTCGGCTTGCTCGCCCTCGCGGCAACAGCGCCGGCTGGAGCGCGGCAGGATGCCTCGCCCACATCCGCACACGCAGATAAGGCTCCGGTGTCTGATGTCCCGCCTTCGCTTGTCAAACTGCGCTCCGCCTGGGCTGACGACGGCATCATGCCTTTGACATTGAGTCACATGGATAGAATCTATCCTACGCGCACTGTGCCGCATGCTGGGGAGCCATGGATAATACCCCGTAATGACAGGCAACTCGACTTTGACTACGAGTTCGAAGGGAAGACCTATCGAGCGGAGGATGCGCTCGACCGCACCTATACCAATGCATTGTTGATTATCAAGAATGGAAAGATTATTTACGAGAAGTACCGTAACAATTCTGAAGAGCATGACAGGTTTGCGGGCTTTTCCATGAGCAAGTCAGTCACATCCCTGCTCGTGGGTTGTGCTCTGGAGCAAGGCAGAATTGGATCGCTTGATGACCCCATTGACAAGTATTTGCCTGAGCTGGATGGCAGTGGCTATCAGGGCGTAAGTATCCGG
This sequence comes from Kineobactrum salinum, assembly GCF_010669285.1. Lineage (GTDB taxonomy): Bacteria > Pseudomonadota > Gammaproteobacteria > Pseudomonadales > Halieaceae > Kineobactrum > Kineobactrum salinum. The sequence continues at coordinate 4,561,666 of NZ_CP048711.1, forward strand.
CAGCTGCTTCAGATGCGTTCAGGTGTCGCTCATGACGAGGACTATAGTGACCTTCGAGCCATCCCACCTGCAAGCCCCAGATTCGCTATGATGGACAATGTCATGCGCTATGTCGACGACGCGCTGGTCGTGGAAAGAGTCCGGGATCCGGGATCGAAATTTCAGTACCTGAATCTGGATACCGGTGTGCTCGGCTGGCTCATCGAACGGGTGAGCGGCGGATACAATATTTCTGCCTATACGACAGTCTGTCTTTGGGAGCCTCTCGGTGCTGAATCGGATGCGTTTTTCGTCATGGACGGGCCAGCGGGTGTGGGTCGTGAATTCAACGCGGCAGGGTTCAACGCCACGGTGCGCGACTGGGCCCGGATCGGACTAATGATGCTCAACAACGGTCAGGCGAAACGCCGCGTAGTATCTGAACAATGGGTGAAAGAGTCCACGACGCCACTGCCCACCGGTCGGCCAGGTCGGCCGGGGTACGGGTATCAATGGTGGACGGTAAAGGATTCTCCGGCATTCCAGGCATCAGGGCGCTTTGGTCAAAGGGTGTTCGTTGACCCCGCCACAGAAACCGTGGTCATCAAGGCCAGCCATTTTCCGGTCTCTGAGTTCGATGCGGCAGGTCGTGAAACTGACGCGTTTCTCGCAGCTGTATCCAGGTGGAGGCCGCGCTGATCACGTTGACGGTGCCGAACCAAGACCACGTGGACATCCTCGCCGTCAGACCCACCGAGGCGGAAAGGTTGGTGGGATTATTCAAACACTCGGCGTGCCTGAAAATTAGAGTGGTCCTTCTGGAGTCTCTAAGAGTACGCTTCAAGCAGAGGGCAGACATAAATGAATAAAAATAAAGGTATGGTATTTACCGCGGCGGCAACAGTGATCCATGTGGCGCTGCAGTCGGGAGTCACTGTTGCACAGCCTGTCAATGCGCAGGCTGCGCAGTCCACAAGCCCGGCAGCCAGGGGGGGCAGCTTGAGGAGATAATTGTGCGAGCGCGACGGGTCGAGGAGTCGCAGCAGGATGTGCCTATCGCCATTTCTACCCTGACCGATGATCACTTGACCGTCGCCGCCGTGACGACGGTTGTCGACATTCAGCGCCTGGCTCCCAGTTTGAGGATTGCAGAAGGCACCACAGGCCAGCTCGATTTCTCGATACGTGGCGCCTTCCTGGGATTCGGTGTGGATCCATCAGTGGTCACCTACCTTGATGAGGTGCCCGCCCATTCAAAAGTGCTCCGTTACAGTCTCTATGATCTGAGCTCCGTGGAGGTGCTGAAAGGTCCTCAGGGCACACTATTTGGCCGTAACAGCACTGGTGGTGCCGTGCTGTTTTCGTCCAAGGAACCGGACGTCAGCGGGGTAGAAGGGTTTACTAGAGCGAGGTATGGCAACCTCAATGATCGCTTTCTGGAAGGTGCGCTCAACGTCCCGCTGAGCGATACCTTAGCAACGCGGCTGGCGGGTAAGCTGCAGCGGCGCGATGGCACTCTTAAAAGTGTGACGCAGCCGGGAAGGGAGTACGACAATCGACACAATGGCACAGTGCGTGCTTCGTTGCTCTGGAGCCCATCCGCTACCATCGAAAACCAAACCATCGCGGGCCACTACTCGATGGAAGAAAATCGCGTTCCCAATCGGGCGCTGAGCCTGGTCGGCGGCTGCACAGGCCCCACAACGCCTGTGACATCATGCATTTTCCAGCCGCCGTTTCATGAAATTCTCGGCACCGATAACCTGAGAGAATGGGCGGAGCAGGAGTTCGATTTACGCGGCACAAACAAGACAGTCAATATAAATCGTAATAGTGACAGGGTGGAACAGACATTCGTAACCAACAAATTCACTATCGATCTGGGGCCAGTGACACTCAAGAATATCAGTCATTATGGTGATCTAAAGGTTGGCTTCGACAGGGATTTTGACGGTACGCCGGCAACAGTCATCGAGGCCACTATCTTTGACGAAACCGAGTCTTTCTACACTGAGAACCAGCTTTATGGCAATGCGCTTGGCGATCGTCTCGATTGGCGGGTGGGAATCACCTATAGCCATGACGATGCTCGTTCAAATGAAACGCAGATAATTTTTCCTTTGCCTGGATCGATGACTACTCCGCGCCGCTCAATCAGTGATACCACATTCGAATCAACGGCTCTTTTTGCCCAGGCCACATACGACTTATCGGCATTCATGGAAGGTGTATCCTTTACCGCCGGTTATCGCTACACATGGGATGATCGCGAAATTGCAACCCGCGCCTTTGCCGGTGCATCTCCCCAGGAATGTGCGCTGCAGGTTCGGCCTGTTCCCGATAGCGGCCCGGTAGCGTATCCCGGTACCGATCTGGCTACCTGTACGCGCAGGCTGACGCTGAATTCCCAGGAGGGCACCTACAGCTTCACGCTGGATTGGCAACCCAGCGATCACGCGCTTCTCTATGCCACGACCCGGAAAGGGTACAAGTCGGGAAGTTTCAATACTCACGCCATCGACCCGACTATTGCCCAGTACGCACCAGAAATCGTCACGGATGTGGAGGTAGGACTCAAGGCGGATTGGGAGCTGGGTTCGATTCCATTCAGGACCAATATCGCCGCCTACCGGAACAAATACGACAATATCCAGACGTCCCATACAGTAGTGGATAATATATCAGGAGAAGTGACGGCGGTTACATTGAATACCGACCCCATTACCGGCCTCCCCAACAAGGCAACTATAAAGGGCTACGAAGTAGAGATGATCGTGCTTCCGATATCCTGGCTGCAGCTATCTGGGTTCTATTCAAATATCGATGCCAAGTATGACCAGTTCTTCACGATATCGCCGCGGATGGACCTGGCTGGCGAGAACATCGCGGGACTTACGCCCGAAAGCTACGGCATCAGCGGACAAGTCGATCTTCCTGTATCGGGCCCTTTCGAAACATTTCTGGCCACGGCAAGTTACTTCTGGCGAGAGGCCAATCAGACGAATCCTGCTTCGAGCTCCATAGTCCCCGAGCGCGATTATTCATCTTTTGATGCGCGTGTCGCAATGCTCAATCTATTCGGCAGTGGGATAGATATCGCTGTCTACGGCCGGAACCTTGGCGACAATTTGTCTTGCTCGAGCAATGACATCGTTGGCGGCCTGGTCACGACGCGATGTTCGGAAGGCAGAACCTACGGTATCGAGCTAACTCACAGTTTCGGTGGCTAGTGGGCCATGCGTGAAGTTCGGTCACTAAAACTCACAGCCAAAGCGTTCAGAGCAAGGCGGGAAAACGCAGGATTAGCGGCGCTAATTTAAGTTTTTCCAACGCAGCTCTGGACGCTGTGGCGAAGAGATCAGTAACCGAACTTTGCGCCTGGCCCACTAGGCGGTATCCAGGGACCTAATATCAAGGAGGTACGATGACTACGGTAGTAGTTGACAAAGAGAGCAGGGCAGTACAGGGCGGAGCCGCATTTGTTCACGGCGATTTCAGATATCTTTGGTTGGGTCTCGGTGCAGTCTTCTCCCTTTTCGCGGTGGGTGCCCGATGGGATGTTCCTCTGGCAGCCTGGGTAGCGCCGGTCCTGTTGCTTCGATTTGTCAGATTGAGTCGGCCTTTGGCCGGTCTCAGTCTATTGCTTGTCGTGTCCGTCGCGGGTGCGCTCTGGTGGTCCGTGCAGTTGGCGGTGCCGCTCGAGGCTTCCATGATTGCGGCATGCATCACTTTCGGCACAGTGTTTTCGGTGCCGTATGTGCTGGACCGGTGGCTTGCTCCCCGTGTCGACGTGGTGGGGCGTCTGCTGCTGTTCCCTTCGGCGATTGTGACTTTTGAGTTTGCCATGGCCACGATCAGTCCTCTGGGGACAAGTTATGGAACCCGAGCGATTACGCAGAGCGAACATCTCGCGCTACTCCAGATCCTGTCGATCACGGGTCCATACGGCATCGGATTTCTCATCGGTTGGTTCGCTACGCTGGTGAACCATGTATGGGAAGAGGTCTCCTGGAAGAGCTGCCGAATACCGGTAGGCGCATTCACGCTCGTATTACTCGCCGTGCTAATAGGTGGAAGTTTGCGGCTTGCGTTCTTCCAGTACGAGGGGGATTACGTAAAGATCGCCGGTATTTCACCTGATATGGTTGTCCGGAATGCCGCGGGAGAGCTGCTTGAAAGCGAGGCTTCTGCCGCTGCATTGACGGATGAGGCGGCACTGAGGGTGGCTTACGCCGCAGTTGAGGATGAGCTTATTGCCGGCACCATACAGGCCGCGCAGGCCGGTGCGAAAGTCGTCGTCTGGTCTGAGACGGCTGCCATGTCCCTCGGTTCTGACGAGCGGTTATTGGAACGTGCCACGGAAGTCGCGAGCGAACAGGGGATTTACCTGAACGTCGCAGTGGGCCAGCCGTTTGCTCGCAATGATACTTATCTGATTGGTCCAGACGGCGAGCATATATGGAGCTATAGTAAGAGTTATCCAGTGCCTGGATTAGAGCCCATCCCTCCCGGCGATACGCCGGTGCCGTTGGTTGAGACACCGTTTGGCCATCTGACCAATGTCATTTGCTTCGATGCCGATTTTCCCGCTCTGATGCGTGTAGATGCAGATATCATGCTGGTTCCAGGATGGGACTGGCCCGAGATGGGGCGCACACACACGCTGAAAATGGCCCGCTTGCGAGCTATTGAGAATGGCTATTCTTTATTTCGTCAAGACTATAACGGCTATTCCGCCGCATTCGATCACTTGGGCCGCACTATTGCTGGCCAGGACACTACCGGTCCGGGCCTTCACCTAATGTTCGGCGACCTCCCTGTGAGCGGGACCAGGACGATTTACAATATTGTCGGGGATATGTTCGCTTGGCTGTGCGTGTTGAGTCTGTTTGCAATGGCGGCCATAGGTATCGTAAAGACAACGCGAAGCAGGTCATAGAACTTGCTCCGCAGTTCCCTACCGTACCTGTCTTGGCTGGTCTGCCCAGTATTTTTTTCGGAGCTCTTTTTTAACTATTTTACCAGCAGGATTCCGGGGTAGTGATTGAACAAACGTATACTTTCTGGGTACCTTGAAGGCACCAAGGCGCTTCCGACAGAAACGGTCCAGTTCGTCTTCACTCAATGCTGCTCCTGGCTTGGTGACAACTATTGCCATTACCGTCTCGCCCCAGCGTTCGTCCGGCACGCCGATAACTGATGCATCGGCGATGCCGGGATGTCTGTGAAGAACGCTCTCGATTTCAGAAGGGTAGATATTCTCAGCGCCGCTGACAATCATGTCTTTGATACGGTCATAGATATAGAGGTAACCCTCAGCATCGAGATATCCGGCATCGCCGGTGTGCAACCAGCCGTGTCTAAGTGTTTCTGCAGTCTCCTCGCTCATTCTCCAGTAGCCTGACATCAGCTGCGGGCCACGTACGAGGACCTCACCCACCTCGCCTGGAGGCAGATCGACTTCGTCAGAACCGACGATACGAAGTTGTACGCCGGGAAGCGCCTTGCCGGCGGAAAGCAGCAATCCGGGGTCATCTGCCAATGCCCTGCGATGATCCTCCTCGGTCAATAGTGCGCAGGAGCCAGCAAGCTCCGTCATGCCATATCCTTGTGCGAAGTGGCATTTGAACACCTCCATTGCGCGTCGCAATACGGGCTCTGCGATCGGCGATGCACCATACCCGACAAACGCAAGTTTGGGAAACTCCATCGCCTCGAGCTCTGGAACTCCTGTAAGCAACAATTGAATGACCGCCGGGACCAGGCTGGCGACGACAATCTCATCATGGACAAGCGAGTTGGCAATCGCTACCGGATTCACCTCTCTATGCACTACCAGCATTGCACCAGACGATACGGCACTGAATGATGTGGCTATCGCGGCGATATGGAATAGCGGAAGCACCACCAAAGTTCGTTCGCCTGGATTGAGCCTGTAGGGCATGGAGAAAAGGCTCTGCGTAATGTTGCTGACAAAGGCACGATGACTGAGGACTACGCCTTTCGGCTTGCCGGTGGTACCACTGGTATACATTTGAAGTGCGGCGTCATCCGGATGTAGGGCGACAGGGCGGCAAGCTGACCTGGTATTGTTCAGAGCGTCTTCGAGTGAATGCCAATTGCATGCTCCAGAGCCGATGCTCACGCGGCTGATGGCCGGTGCATTCTCAAGTTGGCTGAGGCCGGCATCAACCGCTTCGCAGAATTCGATATCGGAAACTATCAGACCCGATTCAGAATCGGCGATAGTATCGGCCCACTCCGGTGGCGCCAAGCGGTAGTTGAGCGTGACCGGAACGGCGCCAATGCGTGAGCCGGCATAGATCAGCAAAATATAGTCGATTGAGTTTCGCATTAGTAGACAGAATCGATCGCCTTTCCTCACTCCTTGTTCAGAAATAATAGAGGCAAGCCTTTCTGTCCGTTCATGAGCTTCTGCGTAGGTGATACTGACTCCTTCACAGCTGGCGAAGGGAGAACTACCTCGACTCTTGGCTTGAAAATTGAACGGATCATGCATCAGCATCGGATTGAATCTCCCTGCCAAGTCATTCCATCTGAGCCGGCACCAATTCGGCGGATCGACCTTGCCGATTCCTGCGTTGAATACCCCCCTGTTGACCATTGCGGAATTTTCATCAATGCGTTCTCCATAATTGTTTTGATAAGACACTGTCAGTCCGATCCCGAGTCAGCAGCCAATATTTATCGGCTGCTGACGGAGACGGTGACGGTGTGAAGAAAAGGATGAGGTCGGTCCGTTATATTGTCAAATTCATTGTTCTCTCGCTATATTCTTGAGTTTCATCGCTTTTCTCCGAGAGACATATGTTCAATTTGCCAAACTGATGCATTCCTGTAGCTCATGGCGCTGCACCATAATGAATTTGCTTCTCGGCTTCAGCAAGCTCAATATCTGAGTTGCGGTACGTGGCTCCGAGCTGAGGGTCGCAGTGACCGTTCGTCCTTTGAGGGGCCCGAGAACTGAAACTACCCAGTTGTTCCGCAATGAATCTGTCATCGGTGCAGGCTACCTAGGGCACGTCGACGGCGGGCCTTGGACGCCCACAACTATCTACATGAAAACATTGTTTATCAACGTGAACACTCGGGGAATTTGGCAGCTATATGCCTCGTACGTGGTACAGGAGATTTATTAGATGAGCAAGGATATTTATGTTGCCGGTGTCGGAATGATTCCGTTCACCAAGCCTGGGACCAATGAGCCTTATCCGCGGATGGCCGCCAGTGCCGTGTCTGCGGCATTGTTGGATGCAGGCATCGGCTACTCGCTCATACAACAGGCTTGTGTCGGCTACGTGTATGGCGACTCCACCGCAGGGCAGCGTGCACTATACGATGTTGGTATGACCGGCATCCCGATCGTCAATGTCAATAACAACTGTGCTACTGGATCGACCGCCTTGTTTCTGGCTCGCCAAGCAGTGATGAGCGGGTCAGCGGAGTGTGTTCTGGCGCTCGGCTTTGAACAAATGATTCCCGGTGCCCTGAGTGAGATCTACAGCGATCGCCCCAGCCCGTTTGAACAGTTTGACCACGCCACGGACGAGTTGGTCAAGAATGAGCTGCCTTTAGCGTTGCGTTACTTTGGTGGGGCGGGCCAGGCACACATGAACGAATTCGGAACCAGTGTGGAAACGTTTGCGAAGATCCGTGCAAAGGCTAGCCGGCATGCAGCGAACAATCCGATGGCTCTGTTTCGCAGCGTCGTTACGCCAGAGGAGGTGATGAAGTCGCAGGTAATATGGCCGGGCGTAATGACAAAGTTGATGTGTTGTCCACCAACGTGCGGCGCTGCTGCTGCTGTGATTTGCTCAGCGGGCTTCGCACAGCGTCATGGTCTTAATGGAAATGTTCGCCTCAGGGAGCAGGCAATGACAACAGACACTCCCACTGCCTTTGCGGCTCACGACATGCGCGAAGTTGTGGGATTCAGCATGGCACAAGCTGCGGCGCTTCAGGTTTATGAGGCCGCTGGGGTGGATCCGCAGGATCTTGATGTGGTCGAACTGCATGATTGCTTCGCACACAATGAGTTACTTAGCTACGAGGCGCTCGGCTTGTGCTCTCGTGGAGACGCTGAGAGGTTCGTCAATGATGACGATAACACTTACGGTGGAGCGGTCGTGACCAATCCATCAGGTGGCCTGCTCAGTAAGGGCCATCCGTTGGGCGCCACCGGGCTCGCGCAATGCTTCGAACTTGTACAGCAGCTACGTGGTAGTGCCGAAGCACGACAGGTCGGCGGCGCACGCCTGGCCTTACAGCACAACCTGGGCCTGGGTGGTGCCTGTGTGGTGACGTTGTATGAACGCGTTTGAGTACGGTTACGGCTATCTGAGCGATGCTAGTGCGCTTGCACCGTCAATACCGAGTTCTGGATGACGGAGCCGGCTATATGCCCAAATGGCGATGCACTGAACACCAAGGCGAAGTGCTCGACGAGTGTCTACAGTTCTTCAGAGGCTATGGCTACATGGCAGAGTACCCTGCCGCGGACCTATATGCCGATCCTCGGGTGCATGCATTCACACCCCCCCCGTAGTTCGATGACGCCTGGCCCTTTGTCCGGCAGCACTCGAATTTTGTTGTTACTGACCTTCAGGCTCCAACTTTTCGACTATTCACGCGTATACTTCGTCCATTGCCCCTAAAGCATAAATTTATTAACATTATTGGATATAACTCATATTCATGATTTGGACGGTCCGGTCATGCTAGATCCACGTTTCAACCATGCGGTTGCCGTCGCTCACGCGGGTTCATTCACCGAGGCTGCTAATCAAATCGGATTAACCCAATCTGCCATTACCAAGAGCATTGCCGACCTCGAGCGCGAGTTGGGCTATTCCATATTCCACCGTACTGCACGCGGCGTGGTAATGACTGAACAGGGGGCCGAATTTATTGAGCGGGTCAAGCGCTTGCTCGACGACGTCAGGGAACTATTCGACAGGGGCGCAGGGCCCAAGGATCCTTTCGCGAAGCCACTGCGTATCGGGGTTTGTCCGGCCTCATTGGAGTGGCTTCTTGCAGCTCCGCTAGCAGCTCTATTGGCTCGGCATCCCAGCATCAAGCTCGATGTCGCCGGTGGAAGTTTTGAACGGATAAGTCAGCTCCTGCGTAATGGCGGGGTCGATGTTGCGGTAGGATTCGAGGAGGCCTTTTCTGAAATTGGTGGACTTAAGCGCGAGCCTATCGCAGCGCTCCGGACGGTACTGTTTGTCCGCAAGGGCCATCCCATTCTCTGCAGGAAAAAAATCACCGGAGCAATACTGGCGGCCTATGATTTCGTGCTTCCCTCTTTCTCGCGGCCTTTTGCGGTGGTCATTCAAGCCCTGTTTGAGGAACACGGGCTACCATGGCAACAGCATGTTCACACGATAGATTCGTTTTCGATTGTTAAGCGAGTTGTGGCTGCGTCCGATGTGATCGGTGTGACAACAGTAGAGTATGCGAAGTCCAAAGCTTTTAGCACTATTTACGAACAAGTACCCGGAAACCTGCTATTCATACAGGGGCCTATGTGCTGTGCAATCCGAACTCGCTGGGAGGTATCGCCTCCGGTGCGTGAATTTCTATATATGATTAAAAAAGCACTGCCGGCCGAGCTCGCTTCGTAAGTTGCAGGCTTGAAGACCAGAGTCCATCATGGCAGGAGATCCCGATTTTTGTTGGATGACCTGGTGGCGTACCCATCGCATTATCCTATGATCCCTTCCTGATGCAGGGAGGCAATCATGGCATCGTCGAAGCCGACATTCTTGAGGAGTGGCGTGATCGAGTCGATGCCGCTTCTCATACCTTGCGGTGTGTGGGTTTTCGTCTGGGAATATCGAGGCGCAGGTGCGGGCTGGACTATGCCATCAACAACAACGAAGGCCCCTCTTGCGACGTTGTGAGGATGATGAGGCGCTTCGTCGAGCGACATTACAGGTGAAAGGCACGCATCGGTGCCCTCAAAGAGTAGACACCACTCATCCCGTGTTTTGGAGCGAAAGCAATCATCGAGTTTTTTCTTGAGCGAGGGCCAATGATGCGGGTCGTTCTGGAACTGGAACTCTACATCATCTGCCAAGCCTATCGTCTTGATAAGCAACTCATAGAACTGCGGCTCGACAGGTCCGATTGCAATGAACTTTCCGTCCGAAGTTTCGTAACTATCGTAGTAGTGCGCTCCGCTATCAAGAATATTCTTGCCACGCTCATCTAACCAGCGCCCCTCGGCCCGCAGCGAGTAGATCATTGACATCAGGACGGCGCTGCCTTCCGTCATCGCGCAGTCGACAACTTGCCCACACCCGGATTCGCGGGCATGAAGAATTGCCGCAAGCATGGCGAATGCCAGCATCATGCCGCCACCCCCAAAATCGGCCAGCATATTCAACGGTGGGGTGGGACGCTGATCGGAACGACCGATGGTATGCAGAGCACCTGAAAGTGCCGCATAATTGATGTCGTGCCCAGCCATCGCCGAATAGGGACCGTCCTGCCCCCAACCAGTCATGCGACCGTACACAGTGGCGGGGTTGTCGTCCAGCAGTACATCCGGACCGAGTCCAAGCCGTTCCATAACTCCCGGTCTGAAGCCTTCAAAAACCCCGTCGGCGGATTTGCATAGTTCGCGTACGAAATCGATGCCTTTCGCACTCTTGAGATCTACTTCGATGCTCGTTCGCGAGCGATTCAGGATTTCCTTGTGTGGGTCAACCACAAGCCCCTTCGCACCAATCCTGTCTATCCGTATAACCTCCGCGCCGTGGTCGGCCAACATCATGCCGCAGAATGGGCCCGGACCAAGACCAGCAAATTCGATAATTCTAACTCCTTTTAACGGCCCATTCATAGCCTCGCTTCCTCCGGGTTTCTACAGGTGGTCAAATGGAGCGCGAAATAATTTCGCGCATTATCTCGGACGTACCGCCGACGATCCGCTGCACACGCGCATCTCTCCAGAGCTGCGCGATCTTATACTCATTCATGTATCCGGCGCCCCCATGCAGCTGCAGCGCAGCGTCAACGATCTCCCACTGCGTTTCAGTGTGCCAGTACTTCGCGGCGGAGGCTTCCGCGGTCGTAAGCTCTCCCTTCACATGGCGGGAAATCGCCCAATCGATGTGCGCCCAGCCAATCTGGAGTTTCGCTGCGAGGTCTGCGAGGGTGAAGCGAGTGTTTTGAAAGTCGAATATCGTTTGCCCAAAGGCTTTGCGATCCTTGGTGAATGCGACCGCTTCGTCGAAAGCGCGTTGGGCTGCTGACTGTGCAGTGATAGCTAATGACAGCCGCTCTTGCGGCAGCTGGTCCATCAGCTGAATGAACCCTCGGTTCTCGATACCGAGCAGGTTCTCTTCCGGTATGCGGACATCATCGAAAAATAGTTCAGAGGTGTCGCTGGACCAATTACCAATCTTGTCGAGATTTCTTCCACGTCGAAAGCCTTCCCGGTCGGACTCGACAAAAAACAGGGATATTCCTTTGCCACCTAGCTCTGGCGCGCTCTTCGCAGCGACCATGGTAACATCGCAGTTTTGACCGTTGGAAATATAGGTCTTCGAGCCGCTTATGATATATTCAGATCCAACACGCTTTGCTGTGGTCCGCATGCTCTGAAGATCAGACCCGCCGCCCGGCTCGGTCATGGCGATTGCGGCAATAACTTCACCAGAGATCATGCGAGGGAGATAGTATCGCTTTTGCTTCTCTGTACCTAGCGCAGCGATATAGTCCGTGAGGATATCAGACTGCAGAACGGCACCGTTCATGTTTCCGATGAGGTAAGATGTCTCCTCATTGATTACCGCATTATAGCGGAAATCAAGCCCGAGCCCGCCAAACTCCTCCGGGACAGTCGGGCATAGTAGACCGGCTGCACCGGCAGCGCGCCAGAAATTTCGGTCCCAGGTTTTCTCGTCTTCCCAGCGCTTGAATTTTGGTTCGACTTCCTGCGCCAAAAATTTGCGAACTTCATTGCGGAACAAGTCATGCTCTTCTGTGTATCCAGTACGTGCCTGTATATTGAGCATACCTCTCCTTTTCGGTATTGCATCAGAAGCAAGCAAAGATGTTGGGAAGAAGCCGATAAGTCAAATGAATCTATGGTCCTTTATATGAGTACGAGGCATGGTTTGCCTGGTTTATAAATACATTACTTTGTTGCTGCGATGGTTAAGGTCAGCCCCAGGCGCGCCGGCATATGAGCGAAACGACTGGCTATACACTGTAATGAATTGGACGCTCGTTATATCTGGCCCTAGCATTCCAGCTCTACAAAGGTGCGGCCGGGAGTGGGCGGGGTTATGTCGCGCGTTTCTTCCCATAGTGTCAAACGGAGCTGAGATATGAGCGATTCATCAGGACAGACTGGCATCAAATGTCTGTTCAATCGGGACACAAAGGGGCAGTCAACTTCAGCTGTCAAGGTTCAAGTTGAGCGTGGTCGCATCCAGTTCTTCTCCAAGGTTCTTGGATTCGACGACCCGGTACATACTAGTTTGAAGGCAGCGCGCGCGCAGGGGCACCCAGACCTGGTTGCGCCCCCCTCCTTTTACATGGTTGTAGAAGCTGCAGCTGACGAGGAACGGCGTCAGCGAGGCGAAATGTCCTCTGCGGAGCTGGTCGGATGTGATTTCCGGTATCTTTTGCATGGCGATGAATACTATACCTATGACGGCCTCATATATGCGGGAGATGAGGTTTCGATCGTTACAAAAGTCATCGACTTTTACGAGAAGAAAGGTGGGACGCTTGAGTTCGTCACCTTCGAATCGCTCATTACTCACGCCGATCGTGGCGCCTTGGTGAGGGGCGGCGCACCCTTCTTCATCGTCTCGGCTAATTCTGAAGGAGTGTTGCAATAGTATGAATGTATCAAATATAGGGCGGGTACTACCTTGCCTGAACTCACCTTTGGGCCTGTTTCCCGTACGACTCTCGCGCTATATGCCGGCGCGTCTGGTGACCATAATCCTGTCCATATTGATATTGACTTCGCAAAGAAGGCTGGGCTGCCCGATGTTTTTGTTCAGGGCATGCTCTCTTTCGGCGTTCTTAGTCGCGTCGCTACGCAATGGGCGGGTGTCGATAGGCTGCGAGGCTTTGGTGTTCGCTTCGCCTCTATCACGCAGGTCCATGATGCGATCAGCTGCAAGGGCACGATCACTGAAGTATATGAAGAGGCGGGTGAACGACGGGCGCGAGTAGAAGTCGTTGCCACTGCCCAGGATGGCCGGCAGACGCTGAGGGGAGAGGCCGTCGTCGCATTGCCATAACGGTGCCTGCCGCACACCCCAAGAACAAATTCAGTCAGGAGGTTAGAACATGGATTTACGTTTCGATAATCGTGTGGTCATAGTAACGGGAGCTGGGCAAGGACTTGGCCGATCTCATGCACTCGAGTTTGCACGCCGTGGTGCAAAGGTAGTGGTCAACGACCTCGGTGGTGCAACCTCAGGTGGTGGTAAGAGCGAGGTGGTTGCTGACCAGGTAGTCGCCGAAATCTTGGCAATGGGTGGCGAGGCCATTGCCAGCACCGACAGTGTCGAGGATGGTGACAAAATTGTTCAAGCTGCCATGGACACTTTTGGTCGAGTAGATGTTGTCGTCAACAATGCGGGGATTCTGCGTGATGCGTCGTTCGCAAAGATGACTGACGAGGACTGGGACCTTATTTATCGCGTCCATCTTTACGGCAGCTACAAGGTCACACGCGCTGCCTGGCCGCACATGCGTGAGGCGGGCTATGGCCGTGTAATCATGACGACATCTGTGGCAGGCATTTATGGTAACTTCGGTCAAGCCAATTATTCGGCCGCGAAGCTGGGGCTGTTTGGTCTGACGCAGTCTTTGGCGATCGAGGGCGCGTCGAAAAATATTCGCGTGAACGCGGTCGGCCCGACTGCGGGCTCCCGTTTAACGGCAACCGTCCTCCCCAAGGAAGTTGTTGAAGTGCTAAAGCCGGAGTACGTCACGCCCGCCATCATCCTTCTTACGCACGAAAGCGCGCAGGAAACAGCTAAGCTTTACGAAGTAGGGGGGGCTGGGTCTGCCAGACCCGATGGGAGCAGACACAGGGCGTCTTCTTTCAAGATGACTTCACCGCCGAGGATCTTCTCTCAAGGTGGGCTGAGGCGACCTCGTTTGAGAATAGCCGCCACGACACCACGTTGGCCCAGTCGAAGTCCGGGATTCGCGAGCGCGCGGGAGCAGATGTCGGTCTGGCTCCGCAGTAAGAGTGTTGAATGCGGGGGAAGGTGGGCCTTCTCCCGTAGTTTGTCCTGGTACACCGATAATTGATCGGATTCGCCAGCAGACTATCGAGGTCGAAATCCAGGAGTTGCTGGCCTCACGTTCAGGCAGGTTGCTGGGCGATGGCACGGTATCTCGATTGAAGCGGGCCTGGCCGGTAGAACCAGGCGTGCTGTGAGGAACCGCTGGACACGTATCGCTGGGTTGTCTCTCGGGGATTGTGTCATGGGCTTCTGGCCCGCACTGGAAGAAATCTATCCGGGGACCCGGCACCAGCGGTGTTGGGTGCATAAAATGATGAATGCACTGAACTGCCTGCAGAAGTCGCTGCAGCCAAAAGGCAAGCAGGCCTTGCATGAGGTTTGGCAGGCAGCTATCCGGGAGGATGCCAAAAAAGGCGTTTGATCTGAACGGGTCAAGTATTGCTATAATTGATATGGATTCTCATTTAGAGGAGGCAGATCATCACGGCACCTTCCACAGCAGGAGATTAAATTATGCAGCTCGGAATCATCGGTCTCGGCCGGATGGGCGGCAACATTGCGCGGCGCCTAATGCGTAAAGGACATGAGCTAGTTGTGTACGACCATAACGTGGGTGTTGTTGGGGCCCTGGGCGATGACGGCGCAACCGCTACCGCAAGCCTCACGGATTTGATTCACCAACTGAAACCTCCCCGCGCGGTATGGATGATGCTGCCGGCGGGTGAGCCGACGGAACAAACAGTGACATTGTTGGGGGAGCAACTGGAGCCAGGAGATATCGTCATTGATGGCGGCAACACGCTCTACAAAGATGACATTCGCCGGGCCAAGGCGTTACGTGCCCGGGGCGTGGAGTACGTTGATGTGGGCACCTCGGGTGGCGTTTGGGGTCTGGAACGCGGCTACTGCATGATGGTGGGAGCAGACAAGCCTGTTTTTGATCAGCTGGAGCCACTCTTCGAAGCCTTGGCACCCGGTCACGGCGATCTGGAACGGACGCTGGGGCGCAACGCACCGGATGATCGCGCCGAGCGCGGGTATATTCATGCGGGCCCTGTGGGGGCCGGTCACTTCGTCAAGATGGTACACAACGGCATCGAGTACGGTTTGATGCAAGCCTATGCTGAAGGCTTCGACATCATGAAGAGCCGGGCATCGGAGGATCTGCCCGAAGACGAACGGTTTGACCTGAACCTGGCTGATGTCGCTGAAGTCTGGCGCCGCGGCAGCGTTGTCTCATCCTGGCTCCTCGACCTTACGGCACAAGCACTGGCTGGTGACCCGAAACTGGATAAGTTTACGGGCGCCGTGGCCGATAGCGGCGAAGGACGGTGGACTATTGACGCCGCTGTTCAACAAGGGGTATCGGCGCCGGTGCTGGCTACCGCACTCTTTGTCCGTTTCCGCTCGCAGAACGAACCCACCTATGCGGATAAACTGCTTTCCGCGATGCGCTTTGGATTCGGTGGGCACGTTGAAATACCGCAGTAGCCTTCCGTCCGGCACATCGGCTTCGACGAATGTCTGGCCGAATTGGGAGGCGAAAGGCTGATGGACCGGGTCGATGGCGAATTCCGCTGCTTTCGGGGTTAAAGCGTTCCTCAACCGCCGAATAGGAACGCGGACTGCGCGCTACCGATAACGCGATCCTGAAATACGCGTTGGCCCGCATCCTCGCCGGCGGCGCCGGCAACAACATGCAAAGGCAGAAGGTGCTCCTCGCGCGGATGCGAAGCGCGCCCGCCGGGGGGCAGCGGCCCACGCCGTCAGGCGCTGGTCACGTATCTGCGTTGGTAATTCGACCACCTCCGCCAGCCACTCATCAAACCGTACCGAGTCCGGATCCAGGTCTGTATTGTTGAAGCTGAAGCGGCCCATGTTGTGGTAGCTCATGCCGCTGCCGATGATCAGCACACCGCTTCGACGCAAAGGGGCCAGGGCCCGGCCCAGGGCCAGATGTTCCACGGGATCCAGGCCAACGTACTCCGCCAGGCTTTGAAGCATTCAGCAAAGTGCGAAAACCAAAGTATGTTGCTCATGAGGCGATTTGCTTGCTCAATGGTGGAACACGTGAATACACCAATGTCTTTAGCTTCGACATTAAATTTGAGGAAAGCACGTACGAGGAGTTTGTTAGCGGAAACCAAGAACAAGCGGTCGCAGTTCTTGTCTCTGCCTTGACAAACTCGGTTTCGAATTTCGATCTGCTACCTAGGCGCGTTCGAGACTTCGACAGAGAGAGGTTCAAGAATGATTTCGTGAGTTGCTTGCAAAGTTTGGGTGAGTCCCGCTCGATCCCTGTAGCGCGAAACTAGCTGCCAAGCGACTTTAGGATACACAAAATGTACTATATAATACATTTGATGTACCATTGATTCAGGGTGCCACAAGGAAGCTATCATGCTGGAATCACTAGTGGGTTCGACCAACGCTGAGCGGGTGTTATTGTTCCTGGCTGCACGCGACAAGGGCTATGCGCGAGAAATCGCGCAGCTTTTTGAAGTGGCGCCCAGCCAGGTACAGCGCGTACTGGACCGGATGGAGCGAGACGGCCTCTTGGTTTCAGGCGAAATCGGCCGCACCCGGGTATATGAGTTCAATCCACGCTTCCCATTCCGCGACCAGGTCAAGGCGCTGTTTCTTGACGCCCTGGCACGCTACCCGGAAAGCCTGCAGGAAAAGTTGACGAAGAACCGTCGCCGACCACGCCGCAAAGGCAAGCCATTGTGAAGGTCGCCGGCCTTGAGGTGGAGGAGTTGGCTGCGCTGGTGTGTACAACATTGGATCAGCACGACATCAATGTGGTACTGACTGGCGGTTCGTGCGTGTCGATCTGGACGCACAATGCCTACACGTCTCTGGATCTGGACTTTATCGCGCTGGGACTACACAGTAACCGGGAGATAGGGGAAGCTCTGCGTACCATCGGTTTTACCGCGCGAAAAGCGAATGGCAGATACTTTGAGCACCCCGACACAGAACTGGTCATTGAGTTCCCGCCCGGCCCGCTTATGGTGGGTGACGAACAGGTGCGGGAGGAGCATATCGACAAGCGTGCCACCGAGATGGGGTGGTGCGGTTACTTAGCCCGACAGATTGCGTCAAGGACCGGCTCGCCGGCTATTACCATTGGAGGGATGAACAGAATTTCGACCAGGCAGTGGCGGTTGCGAGACGCCACGCGGTGGACTGGAAAAACCTCCAAGGCTGGCATCGTGAGGAAGGTGTTGCCGATCGGTTCGCAGCATTCAAAGCTGTATCAGAGATGCCTGAGGGAATTTGAGTTTCGGTATAAGTCACGCCCGATTTAATCACCCTGAGCGATAGCGGCCCTTCCAGCGGGCAGGACGGTACAAAATCGTCGCCGGCTGCTCCAGTAGCTGTTTCAGTTGCGCTCCGTCATAGCCGACGGTAACGCGGTGATCGAAGGAGGCCGACAAATTCATCAGGCTGCACACCTCGATATTGCCCTGGCGTACCATCGGTCGCTGCTGCAATTAATTGATGCCGACAATAGCGTAAGTATCCATGGGGTACTACTCCGGGCACTTATTACTTTATTTTAAGTATTAATTCTATGACGGTAATGATCGACCATTACCGTATTTAAGTCATTGATTTTAAAAAAGTGGCGGTGGGCCAGGGATTCGAACCCCGGGAAGGTTGCCCTTCAACGGTTTTCAAGACCGCCGCTTTCGACCACTCAGCCAGCCCACCGGATTGTTTTCCTCGTCATGCGAGGAAGGCGAGATTATACAGTGCTGTGAAGAGCGCACAAGGGGTTGGCCCCGCTTGTGCACGCTTTTGTCAGCAGTTTCAGCCGTCCGCCACCTCGGCCACAGTGTCTGCCGGGCGGGGCCCGCGGGGATCATTGCTGGCGCGGGGCGCAGCGATACCGCAGGCTTCTGCCGGTGGCGCCTGCTCATCCTTGAACAGGGCGGGGTAGGCGGTGGCAATCTCGATCTTGCCCACCGCGCGGGGCGCGATGCGTGGATCGTTGCAGGCCTTGCCGTCTGCGGTAATACCCGCCGGTGGCAGCTCCGGTTCGCTGGCTGCAGCTGTTTCCGCAATCCCCGGAGCGGGTGTCGGGGTGGCGGCGGCTGTTGGCTCCTCCGGAGCGGCGGTCGGTGGCTCTGCATCGGCCTCGGCTACCGTCTCAACGGCGGCTTCCAGTTCCAGCGCGTCGGCAGTGGGACGCTCGAGTGCGGGCTCTACGGCAACCGTTTCCGGCGCGGCGGCGTCGGCAGCTTCACTGGTGGCAGGTTCAGCGGCTTCAGCAATGCTGTCGGCGGCGGCGGGGCTGGGTTGGGCCGCGTCCGGCGAAGTGTTTCTGGCGGGCGACTGCACAGTCGGGACTGTAGGGGGCTGCTCGCTACTGCTGTCATCGCTGGTCACGGCCTCGTCCGTCCGAGGGCGGCTGCGGCGACGGCGGCGGGGTTCGCCACGCTTCATGTCGCTGGGGCGCTTGCGGGGTTTATCCGGGCCACTGGCTTCGAGGCTGTCATCATCGAGATCCGGTGCCTGCGCGGTCGATGCCAGCTCGGGCGCGTCGCTGCGGTCGTCCTGCTCGCTGCGGCGCCTCCTGCCACCGCCACCGCGCTTGCGTCCACGCGTTGCCGGTGCTTCCTCACTGCTGCTGTCGTCCTGCCGCGCACGGGCCGGGGTTTGTTCAGGCTTGCCCGGACTGCTGCTGCCGTTGGCGCCGGCAGCCGATGCACCGCCACTGCGCCGGCGGCCACCGCGGCTGCGTTTGCGGTTGCCGCCACGATCTTCGCTCTTGTCAGCCGTGCGGCTGCCGCTGTCACTGGCTGCCTTTTTGGGGGCGGGTTCCGGCGTCGCTCCCGTGTCGGCTGTGGCCTCGCCAAACAACATGCCCATCAGGCGCGATACCAGACCGGTTTTGGCCGGCGCCCTGTGCTCTGCTTTCCTGTTCGGCGTGCCGGCTCTGCGTCTTTGTCTGGTGGCCGGCTTGCGTTCCGCTTGTTCCTGATCCTTCTCCGCGACCGGCTTGGCGGTCGACTCCGGAGCGGGCATTTGCGGAACTACGCGCTGGACAGCAGCTTCCTGCAGCGGGATATTGGCTGAATGCGCGTCACTGATCAGATCCGCGTCGGGGACAGCGATGTCGATCTTGTAGCTGACAGCGCGGTCTTCAGGTACTTCGTCATCGCGCAGACGCTGCACGTCGAAGTGGGGTGTCTCCAGATTGGGGTTGGGGATTACCAGAATGCGTGCCCGCGTGATCTGTTCGATCTCGCTGAGGGCGGCGCGCTTTTCGTTCAGCAGGTAGGCTGCCACGTCGACTGGCACGATGGCCCTGACTTCGGCGCTGCGGTCCTTGCTGGCTTCCTCCTCCATCAGCCGCAGGATCGACAGGGCCAGCGACTTGGTGTCGCGGATGGTTCCCTGGCCGGTGCAGCGTGGGCAGACTATCGCACTGGTCTCGCCGAGCGAGGGTCGCAGACGCTGGCGCGACATCTCCAGCAGGCCAAAACGGGAAATGCGCCCGACCTGGACCCTGGCACGGTCCAGTTCCAGCGCGTCGCGCATCCGGTTCTCAACCTGGCGCTGGTTGCGCGGCGCCATCATGTCGATGAAGTCGATGACGACCAGGCCGCCCATGTCGCGCAGACGCAGCTGACGGGCAATCTCGTCGGCCGCTTCGAGGTTGGTCTGGAGGGCGGTATCCTCGATGTCGGTACCCTTGGTGGCACGGGCCGAGTTGATGTCGATGGAGACCAGCGCTTCGGTCGGGTCGATGACGATGGAGCCACCGGAAGGCAGGCGCACCTCGCGCTGGAATGCCGTCTCGATCTGGCTTTCAATCTGGAAGCGGTTGAACAGCGGAATCGAATCTTCATAGCGCCGGATGCGGTTTTTGTACTTGGGCATGACCATGCTGACGAATTCATGGGCCTGCGCCAGCGCATCGTCGCTGTCGATCAAAACCTGGTCGATGTCATCGCGCAGATAGTCGCGCACGGCGCGAATGATGACGTTGCTTTCCTGGAACAGCAGGGTAGGGGCGCGGACTTCGTTGTTGGCCGTGGTGATGGATTCCCACAACTGCAACAGATAGTTCAGGTCCCACTGCAGTTCTTCCGAGGAGCGGCCGACCCCGGCGGTACGGATAATGACGCCCATGCCGTTGGGGATCTCCAGACCGCTCAGTGCTTCCCGCAGCTCGCTGCGGTCATCGCCCTCGATGCGGCGGGAAATGCCGCCGGCCCGGGGATTGTTGGGCATCAGTACCATGTAGCGGCCGGCGAGGCTGATGAAGGTGGTCAGGGCCGCGCCTTTGTTGCCGCGTTCTTCCTTGTCGACCTGGACGATGATCTCGGTGCCTTCCTTGACCACATCCTTGATCTTGAGCCGGCCTTCGGTGTTGCCGGGGTCCCGGTAGAAATATTCCCGCGCGATCTCCTTCAGCGGCAGGAAGCCGTGCCGCTCGGCGCCGAAATCGACGAACGCGGCCTCGAGGCTGGGTTCAACCCGGGTGATCTTGCCTTTGTAAATGTTGGATTTCTTTTGCAAGCGGGTGCGGTTCTCGATGTCGAGATCGTACAGCCGCTGGCCGTCTACGAGGGCAACGCGCAGCTCTTCGGGCTGGGTTGCATTGATGAGCATTTTTTTCATGATGTGCCATTACCTGGTGCGCACAGGTCTGGCGGGGCGGGAATCAGCCATACAGCCGGCTCGGGGCCGGGCATAGCAGAGTAACTGTTATCCGTGGCGGTGTCAGGGCGCGGAAAACCGGGCGCAGACGCCGCATTGGCACTACTCAGTACGCTCAGGTGTACTGTATTGGCGGCCCGCCAGTAACTGGTGAAGCCGCCGGGGAGCGCTTGTGGGGGAACGGTGCGCTGGCGCCCGATCCCCCTTTTTGTTAGTGTCGCAACACCTGACGACTGCGACCACGCTACCCGAAGTAAAACTGATTCTGTGTCCCGGCATGTACTGCGCGGTTCATATGTATCGAAGCGTTACCTGGGCGTCACTCTGGGTCGAAGTTAGACCCGGTGCCCGCCCGACGCGACGACATCCTTTTGTGTGTCTTGCGCGTGGAATCTCCCGGTGGAGCCGTGCAATTGCCTCGGCAGGCCCTACTGTCACCGGAGTTGCTGTTTGCGGGTCAGGGGCTGAAACAGCGACGTGACCCGGCCACACGGGCCCGACTATATCAGCAAACGATAAGTGCTTCAATTGTCAGTGTTTTCCGAATCGATATGAGTGATGACAGTCCCCCCGGGCAAGCCGGTGCAGTGCGCCAGTTGCAGATAGATGCCGATGCGGCGGGCCAGCGGCTGGACAATTATCTGCTGAGGATTCTCAAGGGGGTACCGAAGACCCGCATCTATCGCGGTCTGCGCAAAGGAGAGTTTCGCATCAACCGCGGCCGCACCCGGGCGGATTACCGGCTGCTCGAAGGTGATATCCTGCGTATTCCACCGCTGCACCAGCCGGCGGCCAACGCGCCGCCGGTGATCCCGGGATTCTGGGCGGGGCAGATCCAGGACCGCATTGTCCATGAGGACGATGGCCTGCTGGTCATCAACAAACCTTCCGGGCTGGCGGTACACGGGGGCAGCGGGCTCAACTTCGGCCTGATCGAATGCCTGCGCCAGCTGCGTCCCGCGGACCGGTATCTGGAGTTGGTCCACCGGTTGGACCGGGACACCTCGGGCCTGATTCTGGTCGCCCGCAAACCCGCAGTGCTGCGGGAACTGCATCGGCAGCTGCGCGGCGAGGGCGTAGACAAACGTTATGTCGCCCTGGTGGCCGGCCGCTGGCCCCGTGAGCGGCGGGTCGTTGAGGCGCCATTGCAGAAGAATATCGTGCAGTCCGGCGAGCGCATGGTTCGGGTTGCCCGGGAGGGCAAGGCCGCGGTCACCCGGTTCCGCGTGTTGGAGCAGTTTACGGGCGCCACGCTGGTGGAAGCGCGGCCCGTGACCGGCCGCACCCACCAGATCCGGGTACACAGCCAGTTCGCTGGCCACCCGATTCTCGGAGATGATAAATACAACGATGCTGCCAGTGTTGCGCGGGCACGGGAGCTGGGGCTCGGCCGCCTGTTTCTGCATGCGCAGTCGCTGCGCTTCACCCTGCCCGGCAAGGCGCCCCTGCTGTTGCAGGCGGCGCTGGATAATGACCTGGAATTCATATTAAATAGCATTCGCAAGTAGGTGAATATGTTAATTATATTCGATTGGGATGGTACCCTCTGTGATTCCGTTGAGCAGATTGTGCTGGCGATGCAGGCTGCGGCCAGCCGCTGTGCGTTGCCGCCACCTGAGGCCGCCGCGGTGCGCCATATCGTCGGCCTGGGCCTGCCGCAGGCGGTGGAAATTCTGTTTCCGGACCAGCCCCTGGCGGATCGAGAGCGGCTGGCCAGGGCCTATTCAAGCTGCTATATCGAGGCTGACCAGGGGCCGGCTCGGCTGTTCGAGGGCGCGCTGGATACCCTGGCGCAGTTGCGGGACGCGGGTTTCGAACTGGCGGTGGCTACCGGCAAGAGCCGGCGCGGGCTGGTTAGGGTGTTGCAGGGTCTGGGCCTGGAGGGCTTCTTTGATGCGACCCGCTGTGCTGACGAGACCCAGTCCAAACCGCACCCGCTGATGCTGGAGCAGATCCTGGCCGAGCGCAGCAAGCGGGCGAACCAGGCGCTGATGATCGGTGACTCGGAATACGACCTAGCCATGGCCAGGGCCATCGGCATGCCGTCGGTCGGCGTCAGTTACGGGGTTCACGCCCGGGAGCTGTTGCTGCGGCATCAGCCCCGCGCGATAGTCGATGAGTTGCGGCAATTGGGCGAGCTGGCGGAACTGCTGTTGCGTCAGCCAGAATCAACTGTTCAAGCCAGTACCGGGTAGCCGGCCTTTGCCAGCATGCCGGTCAAGGCTATCAACGGCAGGCCTTCAAGGCTGGTTGGGTCGGTCCCGGCCAGGGACTCAAACAGCGCAATTCCCAGGCCCTCGCACTTGAAACTGCCGGCACAGTCATAGGGTTGCTCCCGCTGCAGGTAGCTTTCAATCATTGTCGCGCTCAGTGGCCGGAACTGCACGGTAAAGGGCTCGGTATGGAGCTGTTCCATGTCTCGTTGCTGCCAGCACAATGCCACTGCCGTATGGAACTGTACCGTCCTGCCGGCCGCTGCGAGCAGCTGTTCGCGAGCCCGGGTGTGAGTGCCGGGCTTTCCGATCGGGCTTCCCTCCAGGGCGGCGACCTGATCGCTGCCGATAACGAGGCTGCCCGGATTGGCGGCGGCCACGACCCGGGCCTTGGCCAGGGCCAGGCGGGCGGCCATTGCCGGCGCTGCTTCCGCTGGCTGGGCGGTTTCGTCCACCCGCGGTGCGATACAGCGAAAGGGCAGTTGCAGGCGCTGCAGCAGCCGCTTGCGGTAGAGTGAGGTGGAGGCCAGAATCAGATCCATGTCCATATTATCCCAAGCTTGTGGTGTGGCTCCCGGCGGGCCGGTGAACTGGTTGTATTTTAAAGATTTTTTTGACAAGGGGGCGAGCCGCCCCTATGATGCGCGCCTATGTTGACCGACCCCCTCCCCGGCACGCTGGATGTCCGCAAGGGCGCCAGCCGTGGTGCGACTGTCAGGGGACTGCTCAAACCTCTGGATTTACCGCGTTTTCGAGAGCTCCTGGCTGGCGATGACGGTACTATCCAGGCCCGGTTGGAGCTGTCTCGCGACGAGGAGGGCAGGTACCTGGCACACGTTACCACCGACGCCTCTGTCACGGTAACCTGCCAACGGTGCCTGCAGCCGATGCCGATCGAGCTACATGCTGACAGCGACCTCGCGGTGGTCTGGACAGATGAGCAGGCCGCGCATTTGCCTGGCCACCTGGAACCCGTGATTGTGACGGGTGAAGAGTGCGAGCTTCGGGAGCTGGTTGAGGATGAGCTGATTCTGGCGTTGCCGGCGTTCAGCTACCACGAACAGGCGGATTGCAACACAGTATTGGTGGATCTGAACTCGGAAGCGGTCGCCGCACCGGACAGGCCCAACCCGTTTGAGGTGCTGGCGCGTTTGAAGCCCGGCGATGGAAATCAGGAGTAATTTATGGCTGTTCAGCAGGACAAGAAATCTCGCTCTCGTCGCGGCATGCGTCGCTCGCATGATGCCCTTACCGGCCCCACGCTCAGCATTGACCAGACCTCCGGAGAGACTCACCGCCGGCACCATGTCAGTGCAGACGGTTTCTACCGTGGCAAGAAGGTCGTTAATACCGGTAACGACGAGTAACGACGGGCTTCGCCGCCTCAATACTGGCAGGGGTCAGCTATTGCGGCGATGCAGCCAGTTTATATTATGTAGACGGGAGCCCTGGCTCCCGTTTCCTGTTTCTGGCGCGCCGGTTCCGGTCACGTGCATGACATGAAAAGTGTTCTACACTGCCAACAGTACCGTTGCCGGCAAGCAGATTGATTCCGGAGACCGCAAACTCGATGACATCCTCCAACACCGCTTTCGTATTTCCCGGCCAGGGCTCCCAGAAGGTGGGCATGCTGACAGCCGCCCATGCAGCTTACCCCGCGGTGCGCGACAGCTTTGCCGAGGCCTCGGAGGTGCTCGGCTACGATGTCTGGGCGCTGGTTCAGGCCGGCCCCCAGGAGAAGCTCAACCTCACAGAGACTACCCAGCCGGTATTGCTTTGCAGCAGTGTTGCGCTGTGGCGGGCCTGGCTGGCCGCAGGCGGCGGCCCCCTGTGCTGATGGCGGGGCACAGCCTGGGTGAGTTTTCGGCGCTGGTCTGTGCCGGGGCGCTGGAGTTTGCCGATGCGCTGACGCTGGTGCGCAAGCGTGGGGAATTCATGCAAAACGCGGTGCCGGTGGGCGAGGGCGCGATGGCCGCGATCATCGGCCTGGATGATACAACGATCAATCGCATCTGCGCAGAGATCAGCGCAGCGGGCGCCGGCGAGGTCGCCGCGGTCAATTTCAATTCACCCGGCCAGGTGGTTGTCGCCGGGCACACGACGGCCGTGGAACAGGCCAGCGCGGCGCTGAAGGAGGCCGGCGCCAAGCGCGCGATGGCACTGCCGGTGAGCGCCCCTTTCCATACCAGCCTGATGCAGCCGGCGGGCGTCGCGCTCGCGCAGGTGCTGGCGGATGTGTCAATCCGCGCGCCGGCGGTACCGGTGGTCCACAATGTCCACGCCCGCACGGAGAGTAATCCGGAACGCATTCGCGAACTGCTGGTAGAGCAAATATACAGCCCGGTGCAGTGGAGCCGTTGCATTGAATACATCGCCGAAGCCGGCATCAGTGACGTCGTTGAGTGCGGCCCCGGCAAGGTGCTCAGCGGTCTCAACCGGCGAATTTCACAGGGTCTGAACAGCTATTCCCTGGAAGAACCGGAGGCTCTGCAGCAGACCCTGGAAGCGCTCGCCTGAGCATGTTGGAAAAGGAATGATCGCCCATGAATGACAGCAACAAAGTAGCCCTGGTCACCGGGGCCAGTCGTGGTATCGGCCGCGCCATTGCCGAACAACTGGCCCGGGACGGTTGTACTGTGATCGGCACTGCCACCACCGCGGCGGGCGCCGAATCGATAGGAAATTATCTGGAAGAGGGTGGCTTCAGCGGCTGCGGCATGACCCTGGATGTAGCCGACCAGACGGCAGTGGAAGATGTGATCAAAGGGGTCAGCGAGCGTTTTTCGGCGCCACTGATTCTGGTCAACAGTGCAGGTATCACCCGCGACAACCTGCTGCTGCGGATGAAAACGGAGGAGTGGCACTCGGTTATCGATACCAATCTCAACGCGCTCTACCGGGTCAGCAAGGCCTGTCTGCGCGGCATGACAAAGGCACGCTGGGGGCGTATCGTCAACATCACCTCGGTGGTCGGCGCAATGGGCAATATCGGTCAGAGCAACTATGCTGCGAGCAAGGCCGGTGCTGAAGGGTTCTCCCGGGCGCTGGCCCGTGAGTTGGGATCCAGGGCGGTTACGGTCAACTGCGTGGCGCCGGGGTTTGTCGATACCGACATGACCCGTGCGCTCAGCGATGAGCAGCGCGAGCAGCTGCTGACCCAGATACCGCTGGCGAGGCTCGGCGAAGCCGCGGAAATTGCGGCGCTGGTGGGCTTTCTGTGCAGTGATGCCGCAAGCTATATTACCGGCGAAACCATTCATATAAATGGTGGCATGAACATGGCATAAGTCACTGAAACACAGGAAAAACATGGTAGATTCCAGGCGCCTCCAAAAAAAATTATTACTCGGCGGCAAAACAGAGTAAAATGCCCCCTCGGACTGGATGACCAGCTTTGAATCCGTAAACATTTTCAGGAGTGATCGATAAAATGAGCAGCATTGAAGAACGCGTTAAGAAAATTGTTGCAGAACAGCTTGGCGTTAAAGAAGAAGAAGTCCAGACCGAAGCTTCATTCGTAGAGGACCTGGGTGCGGATTCACTGGATACGGTTGAACTGGTAATGGCTCTTGAAGAGGAATTCGAAACCGAGATTCCCGACGAGGAGGCCGAAAAAATCACCACGGTGAAGCTGGCGATCGACTACATCACGGAAAACCTCGCCTGATACCTTCCCCCGTTTGGTAAAAAGCCGTTTCTATATTTTGATAGAGCGGCTTTTTCTGTTTATGCTTGCTCTCTTTTTGTATCCCAAGGAGTTGGTGCTGTGATTGGCAGACGAGTTGTGGTCACAGGTTTGGGCATGGTAAGCCCTGTTGGACTGGATGTTGCGGAGTCCTGGGGCAATATCGTGGCAGGCCAAAGCGGCGCCAGCGTGATCGATTCCTTCGATGTGTCGGCCTACACCACGCAGTTCAGCGCCAGTGTGAAGAATTTCGCGACGGCACCTTATCTTGCTGATAAAGACGCGCGCAAGATGGATATCTTTGTCCAGTTCGGGATGGTCGCCGGCATTCAGGCAATGCAGGATTCCGGCCTCCAGGTCACCGGGGAAAATGCCGACCGCATCGGCTGCGCGATCGGTTCGGGTATCGGCGGTATCGGCCAGATTGAAAAGAACGCGGCCATCGTGGCCGAGTCGGGGCCACGCAAGATTTCCCCGTTCTTCGTGCCCGGCTCCATTATCAACATGATTTCCGGCAACCTTTCGGTCAAGTACGGGCTGCGCGGGCCCAACCTCGCGATAACGACGGCCTGCACTACCGGTACCCACAACATTGGCCTCGGTGCTCGTCTCATCGCGCTGGGTGATGCGGATGCGATGCTGGTGGGTGGCGCCGAAATGGCGACAACCCCTGTCGGTCTGGGCGGATTTGCTGCCGCGCGGGCACTCTCCACCCGCAACGAGGATCCCGCTACAGCGTCCCGCCCCTGGGACCGGGACCGGGATGGTTTCGTACTCGGCGACGGCGCCGGGGTGCTGATGATAGAAGAGTACGAGTCGGCCCGTGCCCGCGGCGCCCATATTTATGCAGAAATCACCGGTTTCGGCATGAGTGGTGATGCCTACCATATGACCCTGCCGCCGGAAGATGGGCGGGGGGCCGCAATGGCGATGCGCAACGCGCTTGCCGACGCCCGTATCGACGCCGGGGCGATCGATTACGTCAACGCGCACGGCACCTCCACCCTCGCCGGCGATCTGGCGGAAAGCCTGGCCATTGCCTCAGTGCTCGGCTCGGCGGCGGAATCCGTGGCGGTGAGCTCGACCAAATCCATGATAGGGCACCTGCTGGGTGCCGCCGGTGCGGTAGAGGCGATATTCTCGATTCTCGCCATTCGCGACCAGGTTGCCCCTCCCACCATCAACCTGGATAACCCCAGTGAGGGCTGTACGCTCAACTATGTTCCACACACTGCGCAGCAGCGCCGGATTCGGCACGTATTGTCCAACTCCTTCGGCTTCGGTGGCACCAACGGTTCGCTTATTTTCAGCCAGGCCTGATTTTTGTGTCCCGCGGGCCATGTCCCGCAGGGCGCGGGAATGAACAGGCGTTTGCTGTGGGCGGCACTGTCGCTGGTAGTGCTCGCGGTGCTGCTGAGCGGCCTCGAAGTGCAGAGACGCTGGGACACCCCGCTGCAATTGCCGGAGCAAGGCCATGTACTCACCGTGGCGAAAGGAGACAGTCTGCGCAGTGTCGCGACGCGCCTACACCGTGAAGGAGTGCTGGCGTATCCGGAGATACTGGTAGCCTACGCTCGCCTTCGCGGGCTGGACGCCAGTATCCGGCGTGGAGAATACCTGCTGGCGCAGGGCATCCTGCCGCAAGCGTTGCTGGACCAGCTGGTGGCGGGGCAGGTAGTGCAGTATCACGTCACCCTGCCGGAAGGTATCACTGTGGCCCAGGCGCTGACGCTGTTGGGCTCCGATCCTGTGCTGGCCCAACAATTGGACGGTCCCGAGGACCCCGCCTGCTGCAAATGGTGG
Organism: Kineobactrum salinum; assembly: GCF_010669285.1. Lineage (GTDB taxonomy): Bacteria > Pseudomonadota > Gammaproteobacteria > Pseudomonadales > Halieaceae > Kineobactrum > Kineobactrum salinum. The sequence goes on from NZ_CP048711.1 coordinate 4,590,270, forward strand.
CACCCTACCGCGCAGTGGAAGGATTGTTCCTGCCCGAAACCTATCGCTTTGAGCGCGGCACCAGTGATCTGGACATTCTCGCCCGGGCCCACCGGGCCATGCTCGCCGCCCTGACGGAGGAATGGGAGCTGCGGGCTCCCGACCTGCCTTACGAGACCCCTTACGAGGCGCTGATCATGGCCTCGATTATCGAGCGTGAGACCGGGGTTCCCGACGAGCGGCAGCAGATTGCCGGGGTGTTTGTGCGGCGCCTGCAACGGGGAATGCGTCTGCAGACGGATCCGACCACGATCTATGGGCTCGGCACCGCGTTTGACGGCAATCTGGTGCGCAGCCATTTGCGCGATGGCGACAACATCTACAATACCTACAGGCATCATGGCCTGCCGCCCACTCCCATCGCCTTGCCCGGCAGGGCTGCACTGCATGCAGCATTGCAGCCGGCAGAAGGGGACAGTCTCTATTTCGTGGCCCGGGGAGACGGCAGCCACGAGTTCAACTCAACCCTTGAAGGTCATGAACGCGCTGTGCGTAAATACCAGCTCGAGCGGCGCGAGAATTATCGCTCCAGACCAGGAACTGAATGAGCCATATGCAGGCGATGCGCGGATTATTCATCACCGTGGAAGGCGGGGAAGGCGTGGGAAAGTCCACCAACATCACCTGCATCCGGGATTATTTGCAGGCCCGTGGAGTCGCGCTGGTGGTGACGCGGGAGCCCGGCGGCACGCCGTTGGGTGAGGATATCCGCACGGTCCTGTTGCAGGCGCGGCGGGAGACGGTGGCACCGATGGCCGAACTGCTGCTGTTGTTTGCGGCCCGCGCCCAGCATCTGCGCGATGTGATTGTCCCCGCTCTTGAGGCGGGAAAATGGGTGATTTGCGACCGCTTTACGGATGCCAGCTATGCCTACCAAAGCGGTGGACGCGGCCTCGACTCCGGTGCGGTTCGCACCCTGGAGAACCTGGTGCAGGGCGAGCTGCGTCCGGATTATACGCTGCTGCTGGACGCGCCGGCCGTCACCGGACTCGAACGTGCCCGCGGCAGGGGTGAACTGGACCGTTTCGAGCAGGAGGAACTGGTGTTTTTTGAACGCGTCCGCAATACCTATCTGCAACTGGCCACCGAAAGCAGCGGGCGCTATCACCTGATCGATGCCAGTCAGCCGCTGGCCAGTGTGCAGCAGCAACTACACACTATTTGCGAACAATTGCATGCCTGCTGGGCGCCACGTCAGCAGCAGCTACGATGACCGGCGCCGAACTGCCCGCCATCAGCGCAGCAATGCGCTGGCAGAGCGACACGTGGCAACGGCTGCTGGAGCAGCTCGACAGCGGCCACTTGCCGCACGCACTGCTTGTCACCGGCCCGGCCGAGACCGGCAAGGATCATCTGGCCATGGCCCTGGCCAGGCTGCTGCTGTGCCACGCGCCCAAGGCGGGGCACAACTGCGGCGAGTGTGCTGCTTGCCGGTACAGCCAGAGCGGGGCCCACGGCGACTTCCGCTGGCTGGCGCCGGAAGGCAAGAGCCGGGTTATCAAGATCGATCAGGTGCGCGAGTTGGTGGCCTTTGCGTTTCGTACTGCAGGGTTCGGGCAGCGCAAGGTCGTGGTGGTATCGCCGGCGGACTGCATGAATGTCAGTGCCGCCAATGCCCTGCTGAAATGTCTCGAGGAGCCGGCCCGGGACACCCACATCATACTGGTTTGCGAACGCCTGCACGCTGTTCCCGCTACCGTACGTTCGCGCTGTCAACTGCTGAAGCTGCCACTGCCCCGTGCAGACGACAGCCTGGCCTGGCTGGACCAGTTGACCGGCGATCGTCAGCAAAGTACCCGCTTGCTGTCGCTGGCTGCTCAGCGGCCGCTGCGGGCCGAACGCCTGTACCGTGAATCCAGGGTGGATGTGCTGGAGGCGCGCCAGGTCGCGCTGCAGGCGCTGGTCGAGGGGCGCGCGCAAGTTCCCGCGATCGTCGCGGTATTCGCGGAATTGCCGCTGGTCGCCGCGCTGGACGAGTTGACGGACTATCTGCAGGCCTGGTTGCGGGGGCAGGAAGTACAGCGACTGCGGGGCCAGGGCCGGCAACTGTTCCGGATCCTGGATCGTATCCGCGCGTTGCAGGGTGCCGCGGGCGCGGGCTCCAATCCCAACCCGCAGCTGGTACTGGAATCCCTGTTGCTCGATATCCACAGTGCTTTTGGCGGCGACAGCGATGGTGCTACCATGGCTGCTTCTTCCGGGGAGGCGCGTTCATGAACGATGTTGCCGCAGGCAGCCGTAATGGCATCCTGTCACTCACTATCAAGGACAAGGCGGTGTTGTACTCCGCCTACATGCCGTTTCTGAACAATGGCGGCCTGTTCGTACCGACCAACAAAAGCTACCGGGTGGGCGACGAAGTTTTCATGCTGTTGACGCTGATGGATGAGCCGGAAAAAATCCCGATCGCCGGCAAAGTGGTCTGGGTTACGCCGCGCGGCGCCCAGGGTAATCGTACTGCCGGTATCGGGGTCCAGTTCAGTGAGCAGGATGCCACCGCCAACAGCAAGATTGAAAATCATCTGGCCGGCTCGCTGAATTCCGACCGCCCACGCATACCATGTAGTGGAACACATCTCGCGGCTGTTCCCGTCACCGCTCTCCATCGGAGCGGACAAAAAAATGGGTCCCGTCAGGGACCCAAGAAGACCATTAGGAGTGAAACATAAAGGAATTGCTTCCCTGAAAGAGCATTGGGCATGCTCCTGTAGCTGGCAGTACCACTCAGGGAGTTAACCAGCTACAGGCTAAGTATCGCTTATTGCCGGTAATTTTCCACACCTGAATGGGCTCGTGCTAGGTTGTTTGGGCATAACCGCGCACATTTTTTATTATACCCCGACATAATAAATTTCCGGAGGCCGCCACTGCCATGATCGATTGCAAGGGTTTTTTGTGCGGCGTACTGGAGGGGTATTACGGTCGCCCCTGGAGTTGGCAGCGACGCTTCGAATATGCCGATCATCTGGCGCGACTGGGCCTGGACAGCTATATCTACGCTCCCAAGGCCGACCCCTATCTGCGCAAATCGTGGCAGTGCCACTGGCCCGCCGATCAGTGGCATGCCCTGCGGGAACTGGCCCGGACCTGTGCCGTGTCCGGCTTGTGTTTCGGGGTGGGACTGTCTCCCTTCGCACTGTACGCAGATTATGGCGCCAGGCAGCAACAGCTGCTGCGTGACAAAATAGACCGGCTCAACGAGCTCGAGGCGCCGTTGCTCGCCTTGCTGTTCGATGACATGCCCGGTGAGCAAACGGACCTGGCGGGACGCCAGGCGCACATCGTCCAGGATGTGGCCGCCCGCAGCCACGCCCAACGACTGTTGGTCTGTCCGACGTACTACTCTTTCGACCCGGTTCTGGAGCGCCACTTTGGCCGCAAGCCGGACAATTACTGGCAAGACCTGGGGCGGGAATTGCCTGCCCAGGTTGACGTTTTCTGGACGGGCAACCGGGTATGCGCCGATACCGTATCCCGGCAGGACCTGCTGCAAGCCCGTGAGGCACTGGGGCGGCCAGTGGTATTGTGGGACAACTACCCGGTCAACGATGGCGCAGTGCGCAGCGAACACCTGTATTTTGCGCCGCTGACCGGCCGCGAGCGGGCAGGGCCGGAGCTGCTGGCGGGACATTTCTGCAACCCGATGTTGCAGGCGCTGTGTTCGCTGCCCGCCCTGGCGGGACTGGCGGCGCTGCATGCAGACGGCTCGGCGGAGGCCGGCCCCGACCTGCTGTCAGAGCTGTTGGGCGGCGGCACCTGGCAGGCCATGCAACAGTTTTCTGCGCTGTTTCGCGACCGCGGACTGGGCCGCATGACCGGGCAGCAACGGCGCTCTGCCCTGAATGTTTTCAGGGCATTGCCGGATCCCGCGGCGGCCGAGATCGTGCGCTGGCTGCAGGGAGAAGACTGCTTCGACCCGGCCTGTCTCACGGATTGAGCCCCCGCTCCGGGTCGACAGTCGCGCGAAGCCGCATGATTGGCGGTTCTGAGGGGTTTTCGCGGTTGTACAGGGCCATTGTTTGTGGCAGAATCTGCGCCCTTGTACAAGCTTCGCGTCGCAGCTTCAGAGGGCTATTACTCCCAAAGAATCAAGAGCTTACGGCATGTTTCGGCAATTGACCGAAGATGTCGGCGAGCTGCAATGGAAGCTTCCAGACCGCGGAAGTGGCGAAATTGGTATACGCGCTGGATTTAGGTTCCAGTGCCGCAAGGCGTGAGAGTTCGAGTCTCTCCTTCCGCACCAACTTTTACGGTGGCGTTGCGATAGCTGCGCCATCTCTGATGACAGGGCGCAACAGCCCCACAACCGACAGGATCGCGAGGAAAAACCATGCAGGTGTCCATTGAAACGACTTCAGGCCTGGAGCGTCGTCTCACCGTCGGCGTTCCCGCCGCGCGTGTTGACAGTGAGGTCGATTCCAGGCTGCAAAAAGCCTCCAAAAACGTGCGGTTGCCTGGTTTTCGCCCCGGCAAGGTACCGATGAAAGTCATGCGCCAACGCTTTGGTGCCGGTATCCGCCAGGAGGTGCTGGGGGAGGTGATGAGCCGTTCTTTCCAGGAAGCAGTGGTGCAGGAGAAGCTGCGTCCGGCGGGGCAGCCCAGTATCGAACCCAGGAGCCTGGACGCAGGACGGGATCTGGAGTACGTCGCGACCTTTGAAGTGTTTCCGGATGTCGAAATAGCCACGATGAGTGGTTTTACGGTGACAAAACCTGTAGCCGAAGTCACCGATGCCGATATAGACAATATTATCGACGTGTTTCGAAAGCAGCAGGGCAGCTGGGAAGAAGTGGAGCGCGCTGCCGAGACCGGAGACAAGGTCAATATCGATTACAGCGGTACTCGCGATGGCGCGGAATTTGAGGGCGGCAGCGCCGAGGGTGCCGAGCTGGAACTCGGTTCTGGCGGGATGATTCCGGGTTTTGAGGAAGGCATAGTGGGGATGCAGCCTGGCGAGGAGAAAACCCTTGAGCTGAGCTTTCCGGAGGACTATCACAACGAGGAACTGCGCGGTGCCGCAGTCAGTTTTGCGATCAAGCTCAACAGCATCAAGGCACTGGTTCCCGCTGCGCTGGACGAGGAACTGTTCCGGCAGTACGGCGTCGAAGAAGGCGGCGAGGAACAATTTCGCAAGGAAGTGGCGGAAAACATGCGTCGTGAGCTCAACAACGCTGTTGTAAACAAGGTCAAGCAGCAGGTCATGGACGCCGTGGTTGCGGCGCACACGTCGCTGGAGGTGCCGAAGGCACTGGTGGCGCAGGAAGTGGATGCGCTGCGACAGCAAATGTTTCAGCAATTCGGCGGCGCCGCGCCGCAGGATCTCGATCTGAAGTCACTGTTGCCGGACGACATGTTCCGGGACAATGCGGAGCGCAGGGTAAAGCTGGGGCTGATTCTGTCGGAAATGATCAACCGGCATGAGCTGAAAGCGGACCCAGCGAAGGTACGGACAGCGATTGAAGAGCTCGCTGCCACCTATCAGGATTCCGAAGAGGTTATCAACTGGTATTATGGGAACCCGGACCAACTGGCAACGGTTGAATCCAGGGTGCTGGAGGACGCGGTAGTCGACAAATTGCTCGAGGATGCCGAGGTCCGGGAACAGCCCTGCAGCTACCAGGAGGCCATCAGCCAGGCCCAGGCAGCAGCGGAGGCGGAGTGAGGAAAGCGACGCAATGACCGCGTTGTGCTTGAACGACTAAACAGTGTAAGGAATGCCTTGATATGGCCCATGCCTCGAACAGCAGCACCATCACCAACATCGGTCTGATTCCGATGGTGGTCGAACAGACCTCCAGGGGTGAACGCTCCTACGATATCTATTCCCGGCTGCTCAAGGAACGGGTGATATTCGTGGTGGGGCCGGTGGAAGACCACATGGCAAATCTGATTGTGGCCCAGCTGCTGTTCCTGGAATCCGAAAACCCGGACAAGGACATCCACCTGTATATCAATTCCCCGGGCGGCTCGGTTACGGCAGGCATGTCTGTCTACGATACCATGCAGTTCATCAAGCCCGATGTCAGCACCATGTGCATCGGCCAGGCGGCCTCCATGGGGGCCTTCCTGCTGGCTGGCGGCGCCAAGGGCAAGCGCTATTGCCTGCCCAATGCCCGGACCATGATTCACCAGCCCAGTGGCGGCGCCCAGGGCCAGGCCTCTGATATCGATATTCATGCCCGGGAGATACTGATCATTCGCCGCAGGCTGAACGAACTCATGGCCGAACATACCGGTCAAAGCGTTGAGACCATCGAACGGGATACCGAACGCGACCGTTTCATGAATTCTGAGCAAAGCAGGGAATACGGTCTCGTGGACGAGGTTATCAATCGGCGTCTCGCGTCACCCAAGTAGGCTGGATACGTTGGCGCACGCAAGTCCGCAGGACTTGCAAATCGCCGCAAAAAACATCATCTTTAAAAAAAGATGGTAGCGCAAAGCAATTCAGGGCACAGGGTAGAGCATGAGCAAAGACACCTCAAAATCAGGCGACGACGGCGGCAAGCTGCTGTACTGCTCATTTTGCGGCAAAAGCCAACATGAAGTGCGCAAGCTGATTGCCGGCCCATCGGTATTCATCTGCGATGAATGCGTTGATCTATGCAACGACATCATCCGCGAGGAAGTCCAGGAAAGCGGTAGCGACGCCAAGCGCGATCATCTGCCCACCCCGCACGAGATCAACGCGATACTGGACGAATACGTGATTGGCCAGCAGCGGGCAAAAAAGGTGCTCGCGGTCGCGGTCTACAATCACTACAAGCGCCTGCGGCACGGCCAGTCCGGCAGCCGCGGCGATGAAGTCGAACTCGGCAAGAGCAACATTCTGCTGGTGGGGCCCACCGGTAGCGGCAAGACCCTGCTGGCGGAAACGCTGGCACGGCTGCTCGATGTTCCCTTCACCATCGCCGATGCCACCACGCTGACGGAGGCGGGTTATGTGGGTGAGGACGTCGAGAATATCATCCAGAAATTGCTGCAGAAGTGCGATTACGACGTCGACAAGGCCCAGGTCGGGATTGTGTATATCGACGAAATCGACAAGATTTCGCGCAAGTCGGACAATCCTTCCATTACCCGGGATGTGTCGGGTGAGGGTGTGCAGCAAGCGCTGCTGAAGCTGATCGAAGGCACTGTCGCGTCGGTGCCCCCGCAGGGGGGCCGCAAGCACCCGCAACAGGAGTTTCTGCAGGTTGATACCTCGAACATCCTGTTTATCTGTGGGGGCGCCTTCGCCGGACTCGACAAGGTGATACGCACCCGTTCTGAAAAAGGTGGCATCGGCTTCAACGCCGAGGTCAAGAGCAAGGATGAGAAACGCAATGTGGGTGAGCTTCTGTTCGAGCTCGAACCGGAAGATCTGGTCCAGTACGGGCTGATTCCCGAATTTGTCGGACGTTTGCCGGTGATCGCCACTCTTGAAGAGCTGGATATCGACGCCCTGGTCAAGATCCTGACCGAGCCGAGGAATTCCCTCACCAAACAGTACAGCAAACTGTTTGAAATGGAGGGAGTTGAAGTAGATTTTCGCGAGGACGGCTTGCGGGCCATTGCCGAGCGTGCCATGGACCGCAAAACAGGTGCTCGCGGTTTGCGTTCAATACTTGAAGGTGTTTTGCTGGACTCCATGTACAACATCCCGTCGCGGGACGACGTCAGCAAAGTGGTCATCGACGAATCCGTGATTCGGGGTGACTCCGAACCGTTGCTCGTGTACCAGAATCACGAGCCCCGGGCCGCGTCCTCGACTGAGGAGTAACGCCATCCGGGCGCTGCGCGGGACGCGTGTGCCAACTGTGGCGCCGGATGCTTGTGTTATCGGGAATCATCCCCAAATAGAGTCCAGGTTTGACACATCCCCAACCCGGAGATAGCTATGGGTTCCTCTTCTGTTACTGAATTACCCCTGTTGCCATTGCGTGATGTCGTGGTTTACCCGCATATGGTGCTGCCACTGTTCGTGGGCCGGGAAAAGTCCGTTGAGGCACTGGAAGATGCGATGGCAGGCGGCAAGCAGGTCCTGCTGGTCGCGCAGCGCAATGCTGCCGACGACAACCCCGGGGTGGATGATATCTACCAGGTGGGTACGGTCTCGAATATTCTGCAGTTGCTGAAATTGCCCGACGGCACCATCAAGGTATTGGTGGAAGGCAGCTATCGGGCCGCAGTAGACAATGTCAACGACGAGGGCAGTTTCGCCATCGCCGGTGTGCGGGAGATCGAAGCCGAGGACATTCCCGATGCCGAGGCCGAGGGCCTGTTGCGCTCAACCGTGGGCCAGTTCGAGAAATATGTGAACCTGAGCAAGAAAGTGCCCGCCGAAGTACTGACTTCTCTCTCCGGTATTGACGAACCTGGCCGGCTCGCGGATACGATTGCCGCGCACATGAGTGTGGACCTGGAGGAAAAACAGAAAATTCTGGAAATCTCGCCGGTGCGGCAGCGGCTCGAACACCTGATGGGCCTGATGGAGGCCGAGATCGATCTGTTCCAGGTCGAAAAGCGCATTCGCGGACGCGTCAAAAAACAGATGGAAAAGAGCCAGCGCGAGTATTACCTGAACGAGCAGATGAAGGCTATTCAGAAGGAACTCGGCGATCTTGACGAAGCTCCCAATGAACTCGATGACCTGCACACCCGCATTGAAGAAGCCAAAATGCCGGAGGAGGCACGCACCAAGGTAATGTCCGAGCTGAACAAGCTGAAGATGATGTCGCCGATGTCGGCCGAGGCTTCGGTGGTACGCAGCTACATTGACTGGATGGTGTCTGTCCCCTGGGCCAAGCGCAGCAAGGTCAAACACGATCTCAAGCGGGCTTCCACCATTCTCGATGAGGATCATTACGGTCTGGAAGAGGTGAAGGAACGCATTCTCGAATACCTGGCCGTGCAGAAGCGTGTGCGCAAGGTCAAGGGACCGGTATTGTGTCTGGTGGGCCCGCCGGGTGTCGGCAAGACCTCGCTGGGAGAGTCGCTGGCCCGCGCCACCAACCGCAAATTTGTCCGCATGGCGCTGGGCGGGGTGCGGGACGAGGCTGAAATTCGCGGTCACCGGCGTACCTACATCGGCTCTTTGCCCGGCAAACTGCTGCAGAAAATGGCCAAGGCGGGTGTCCGGAATCCACTGTTTCTGCTCGATGAAATTGACAAGATGGGCATGGATCACCGCGGCGACCCGGCCTCGGCAATGCTCGAGGTGCTGGATCCGGAACAGAACCATGCTTTCAATGACCACTATCTCGAAGTCGATTACGACCTGTCCGATGTGATGTTCGTTTGTACCTCCAATACGATGAACATACCGGGCCCGTTGCTGGACCGGTTGGAGGTCATCCGTATTCCGGGCTATACCGAGGACGAGAAAGTCAACATTGCAGCCCGCTACCTGATTCCGAAGCAGATCCGGCAGAACGGCTTGGGCAAGGATGAAATCCTGATCAGCGAAGGGAGCGTAATCGATGTGATTCGCTACTATACCCGCGAGGCGGGGGTACGGTCACTGGAGCGGGAAATCGCGAAAATCTGCCGCAAGATGGTCAAGCGCTTTGCACTGGAAAAGGGCAGCGGCACCTCCGAAGTCACACCGGACATGCTTCCGGATCTGCTGGGGGTGCGCAAGTTCAACTATGGCATTGCCGAGGAAGAGAACAAGGTTGGCCAGGTCACCGGGCTCGCCTGGACCTCGGTGGGTGGCGAATTGCTGACTATCGAAGCCGTAGCGCTCGCTGGCAAGGGTCGGTACGTGAAAACTGGTTCTCTGGGCGACGTGATGCAGGAATCCATCCAGGCGGCTACTACCGTTGTCCGGAGCCGGTCGCAGATGCTCGGTATCGCAGCGTCTTATCATGAAAAACACGATGTGCACGTGCATGTCCCCGAAGGCGCCACTCCCAAGGATGGTCCCAGTGCCGGCATAGCGATGTGCACCGCGCTGGTGTCGGTGAGCACCGGGATTCCCGTGCGGGCCGATGTGGCCATGACCGGGGAGATTACGCTGCGTGGCGAAGTGTTGCCCATCGGCGGTCTCAAGGAGAAACTGCTGGCTGCGCGGCGTGGTGGTATACGGACGGTGATCATCCCGAAGGAGAATGAACGGGATCTGAAAGAAGTGCCGGACAATATCAAACAACACCTGGAAATTCGTCCGGTCAAATGGATTGATGAAGTTCTGGCGATTGCGCTGGAGCATATGCCGGAGCCATTGACCGATGAAGAGTTCCTGGCGCCGGCACCCGGCAGCTCCGGAGAGGGCGATCAGGGCGAAAAAAACCGGATAAATACGCATTAAAACAGGGGTTTCAGTTGACCACTATCTCGGCTCTGGTATACAGTCTTGCGTCTGAATCCGGACGCTGACGGGCCGGTTTTTTCCTGGGGCAGATTCGTCGGCTGGTGCTACCGGGATGATTTTGCTGGCATCACGCCGTGGTGCCATAAACGTGTCCACAACACCAGTTTGTGGTCATTTCAACGCGATGCCGAATGACGAATTCAAGGGGATACATGTGAACAAGACTGAACTTATTGATGCAATTGCTGCCGCTGCTGACCTTCCCAAAGCCTCAGCCGGACGTGCTCTCGACGCGGTAGTGGACAGTATCACTGGCGCACTCAGCAAGGGCGACCAGGTCACTCTGGTGGGTTTCGGCACCTTCGCCGTCAAACACCGTGCCGCGCGTGAGGGCCGTAATCCGCAAACGGGCCAGACCATACAGATCAAGGCCTCCAACGTTCCGGGTTTCAAGGCAGGCAAGGCATTGAAAGACGCAGTCAATTCCTGATTCCTGATACAGGCAGTGCCGGCTCATTGAGATCGTCATCCACTGATCCCGCAATGTCTGAGTAACGATCGAAAGAAAGGCGCACTCCAGGGTGCGCTTTTTTGTTTGATACCCACCGGATAATTCCCATGCTCCAGGATTTACGTAAAAGTACCCAGGGGACCGCCGCCAAGGTCATCATCGCGGTTATCGTCCTGTCCTTCGCGCTGTTTGGTCTCGAGTCCATTCTGGTCAGTGGCGGGCGCGATACCGTCGCTGAAGTCAATGGCGAAGCCATCAGTCCGGCGGAGTTGCAGCAGGCAGTCGACACCCAGCGCCGTCAACTGATCTCGATGCTGGGCGAGGATCTCGATCCCGCAATGCTGGATGAACAGCGTTTGAGCGCGCGGGCACTGGAAGGCATCATAAACCGCAAGGTCCTGCTGCAGTCCGCTGTCGAACTTGATCTTGTCGTGTCTGAACAGGAGCTGGGCAAGGTTATCGCGGGCATGGAGCAGTTCCAGATGGACGGCCAGTTTTCGCCGGAAATGTACAAGAGCCTGCTCGCTTCGGCCGGTTATACGCCGGCCTCGTTCAAGAGGGCCTTGCGCGACGACCTGCTGGTGAACCAGCTGCGCTCCGGTCTGGCCGGCAGCGATTTTGCCACTCCTGCCGAACTGGAGTTGAACGCTCGCATCCTCGGTGAGCAGCGCGACATCCGTTATCTGACCATTCCCTTCGCCCCCTTTCTGGAAGATGCCGGCGGCGACATTGAACAGGCCGATATCGAAGCCTATTACCGTGCCAACGAAGAACGGTTCCGCACACCCGAAACAGTAGAGCTCAATTACCTGGAGCTGACCCTGGATGATTTTCGCGAAGCCGTGGACGAAAATGCAATCGAGGAGGAGTATCAACTCGAGATCAGCAACTACCAATACCAGAGCGAAAACAGGGTTTCTCATATCCTGCTGCAACAAAGAAGCGATGAGTCCGGCGACGAGTTTGAGGCCCGGGTGAATGAGGTCCAGCAAGCGCTGGCCGGGGGGCAGGATTTTGCAGAGGTTGCCGCTGCAATGTCGGACGATGTCGGTTCCGCGTCCAACGGCGGTGACCTTGGTTTTACTGCAGGTGATGCCTTTCCTGAAGCGATGGAAGAGGCCATCGGAGCTCTGGAGGTGAACGAGATATCCGGCCCCGTGGTGACGGAAGCCGGCACGCATATCCTGCAGGTGACGGAGCGGCGTGAGGCGGATCCGCCATCGCTGGATGAATTGCGGCCAGAGCTGGAGCGACGGCTGCAGGAGCGCGAGGCACGGGTGGCATTATTGCTGGCGGTGGAAGAGTTGCGCGATCTCGCATTCAACGCGGACAATCTGCAGCGGCCGGCCAGTGAGTTGGGATTGGAAGTCAAGCGCAGTGAACCGATCTCGCGCGACCAGGACACCGGCCCGCTCGCCTCCCCCAAGGTTATTCGCGCCGCGTTTTCGGAAGATGTGCTGGAACTGGGTCATAACAGCGAGGTGCTGGAACTGGACAGTAATCGTTTCGTCGCCGTTCACGTGCATCGGCATAATCCTCCGGCGCTGCAGAGCCTCGACCTGGTACGCGATGAGATCGTGGCGGCGCTGACCGAGCAACAGGCGCGGGAACAGCTGCAAAGTGCAGCTGAAGAAGCGGTCGCGGCGGTAGAGTCGGGCGAAAGTGTGGAATCCGTGGCGAAACGCCTGGACTACGAGTGGCAGGTGGAGCTGGGCGCACAGCGCAGCAACCGGATGGTTCCGCAGCCGGTGCTACAGCGTGCCTTTCGACTCCCGGAACCGACTACCGAGCCGCTGGTCGATTATGTCATCGACGATCAGGGCAATGGCCTGGTTCTGCAGTTGCTCCGCGCCAAGCCCGGTACATTGGCCTCGTATCCTGCCGAGGAGCAGCGTGAACTGCGTCAGCGTGTCAGCAGCGAGTTTGGTGCGCTGCTGCAGGTCGAGCATCAGCAGGGCTTGCGCGCCGAGGCTGATATTTCCATACGAAACTGATTGCAACGCGAGACCATCATGGCCAAAAGAATACTGACGCTCAACCAGATTTCGGTGAAGGGGCTTGAGCGCCTGCCGCGCGATAGCTATGAGATAGCCAGTGAGTTTGCACACCCCGACGCGATTCTTTTGCGCAGTCACAAACTTCAGGCTGAGGAAATCCCCGAGTCAGTGTTGGGCATTGCCCGCGCTGGTGCCGGCGTCAATAATATCCCTGTAGTTGAGTGTACCCGGCGCGGTATCCCGGTATTCAACTCTCCGGGGGCCAATGCCAATGCGGTCAAGGAACTGGTGGCGGCAGGCCTGTTGCTGGGCTCCAGGGGAATTATCGAGGGTCTGGACTACGTCGCCGGTCTGGCCGGTACCACCGACGCCAGCTGGCTCCATCAGGAGCTAGAAGCACACAAGAAACAGTTCAAGGGCAGCGAATTGCGGGGCAAGACCCTGGGCGTCGTCGGGCTTGGCGCAATCGGCTCTCTGGTGGCAGACATGGCGCTGACCATGGGTATGGAGGTGATCGGTTACGATCCCGCCCTGTCCGTCGATGCGGCCTGGCGGTTGTCCAGCCAGGTACGCAAGGCGGATACTCTGTCGGCGGTTTTCGCCCGCAGTGACTATGTTACGCTGCACTTGCCCGTACTGGATTCCACCCGCGGGCTGGTGAACAGTGAACTGCTGGGAGCGATGCGTCCCGACGGTTGTCTGTTGAATTTCGCGCGCCAGGAAATTGTCGATCACGACGCACTGCTGGCAGCACTGGAAACAGGCCACCTGCGCAAATACATCGCCGATTTTCCCACACCCGAGCTGCTTGGGCGCAGTGATGTCATCCTTATGCCACACATCGGCGCGAGCACTGACGAAGCGGAGGAAAATTGTGCCATCATGGCTGCGGATCAGCTGCGAGACTTCCTGGAAAACGGCAATATCCGCAATTCGGTGAACTTTCCGATGCTGCAACTGGAGCGGGCCGGCAGCTGCCGCCTGGCAATCACCAATACCAATGTTCCAAAAATTCTGGGCAGCGTCCTGGCGATTCTGGCCGAATTGAATATCAACGTACTGGACATGTTGAACAAGAGCCGCGACGAACTCGCCTACAACCTGATCGATATCGATTGCACACCTTCTGACGAGAGCCTCGCCAGAATGCGTGCCCTGACAGGCGTGATCAATGTGCGCCTGATCAGCTGACATGAGAAGATAGTCGCTGTCATAATACAGCAAGGCTACCTGCCTGAGGCGATCTCCATGCCCGATCAATTCGAGTCCATCCAGCAGCAGATCAAAGACAGCCGGGACTTTGACAACCCGCCGTTGCACTTGTGGCAGCCGGCGCTGTCCGGGGATATCGATATCCGGATAGCTGCCGACGGCGCCTGGTACCACGATGGCACTGCCATTGCGCGAGAAGCCATAGTGCGCTTGTTCGCGAGTATTCTGCGGCGCGAAGATGACGGTCAGTACTATCTGGTTACACCGGCCGAAAAGTGGCGGATAAAGGTCGACTTGCACCCGCTTGTCGTCACTGAAATTGACGCGGTAGAGCAGGATGGCCAACGCATGCTGCTGGCGCGGCTCAATACCGGCAAACAGGTGCCGATCGATGCGCGGCATCCGCTGTTTCTGGAGCCGGCAGTGGGCGATGTGGCGGCGGTGAAACTGCCGCACGGACTCAGTGCGCTATTGTCCAGGGCCGCCTGGTACCGGCTGGTGGAAATCGCCGAGCGGGTGGAAGGGCGGTTGCAGGTGGCCAGTGGCGGCCAGTGGTTTGCGCTGGAGCCAGAGCCGGCCTAAAACAACCTGATCAACACCTGCCGGCGAGCCGGCAGGAAAGTGCGGAGCGCGATTGTCAGGTCGCCCGAAGTTCACGACACGGGCCGCGCTCCTGGTTATACCCTCATGTCACATGTTCGGGTAGTTGGGCCCCCCGAAACCTTCCGGCGTAACCCAGACGATATTCTGGGCAGGATCCTTGATATCGCAGGTTTTGCAATGTACGCAGTTCTGCGCATTGATCTGGAAGCGCTGTCCCTGGGCATCTTCGACCACTTCATACACTCCAGCCGGACAATAGCGCTGCGCGGGTTCGTCAAAACGTGGCAGATTTTGTTTCAGAGGCACTTCCGGATCTATCAGGGTGAGGTGGCAGGGCTGGTCTTCCTCGTGGTTGGTGTTGGACAGGAATACCGATGACAAACGGTCGAAGGTGATCTTGTTGTCGGGTTTGGGGTAGCTGGGCTTCCTGCAGTCTGCTGCCGGCTTCAGGGTGGCATAGTCCGGCACGGTATCGTTCAATGTGAACGGCAATTTGCCGCGGAAGATGGTCTGGTCAATCCACACCATCGCTGACCCCAACAGGGTGCCGAACTTGTGCATGAAACCGCTGAAGTTACGGGAGCTGTAGAGCTCATCGTAGAGCCAGGACGCCTCTATCCTGTCGGCATAGCCGCTGAGCTCCGCCGGCGCCGAGTCTCCCTGAGCCAGTGCCTCGACGACTTCCTCTGCCGCCAGCATGCCACTTTTCATCGCCGTGTGATTGCCCTTGATCTTGACACTGTTCAGGGTGCCGGCATCGCAGCCGATCAGCAGTCCGCCAGGAAAGTGCATCTTCGGCAGCGAGTTCAGACCACCCTTGGCGATCGCCCGGGCGCCGTAGCTGATCCGGGAGCCGCCCTCCAACACCTTGAGTGTCTCCGGGTGGAGCTTCCAGCGCTGAAACTCCTGGAACGGATTCAAGTGGGGATTGCTGTAGTTGAGATCCGTAATCAAGCCTACGTAGACCTGATTGTTGTCAGCATGGTAGAGGAAGGCGCCGCCGCTGGCGTTGCTTTCCTGCAGTGGCCAGCCCATGCCGTGGACGACCAGACCCTGCTGGTGCTGCTCCGCCGGGATTTCCCAGATTTCCTTGATGCCGAGGCCGTAATGTTGCGGGTCCTTGCCTTCGTCCAGGGCAAACTTGCTGATCAGTTGCTTCCCCAGGTGGCCGCGGCAACCCTCCGCGAACAGCGTGTATTTGGCATGCAGTTCCATGCCGGGCGTATAGTTGCCCTTGTGCTCGCCGCTGGCACTGACACCCATGTCGCCGGTAGCAATGCCCTTGACCCTGCCATCGTCGTGATACAGCACTTCCGCCGCGGCAAAACCCGGGTAGACTTCCACGCCCAGGTTTTCAGCCTGTTCCGCCAGCCAGCGGCAGACGTTGCCCATGGAAACAATGTAGTTGCCGTCGTTGTGGGTGGGCTTGGGCAGCAGAAAATGAGGCAGTTTGATCGCATTTTTGCCGCTGGTATAGAAGAAGAACTGGTCCCCGGTAACGGCGGTTGTCAGCGGGGCGTCCATCCCGGCCCAATCGGGAAACAACTCGGTCAGTGCGCGCGGCTCGAACACGGCTCCCGACAGGATATGGGCGCCGACCTCGGAACCTTTTTCGACCACACAAACGCTGATTTCACGCTCCTGCTCGCGGGCCAGTTGCATGATACGGCAGGCCGCCGCCAGGCCCGCAGGGCCCGCGCCGACGATGACCACGTCGAATTCCATTGATTCACGTTCCAAGGTTTGCTCCTCTCACTGCAGCTGAACTACCGAAAACGGTCTTTCCGGATTAAAAATGCCTGTCAGTCTTTGCTGTCCCCCTGGTCGGCTATCAGGGTAGAGACATCGGCCGGGATGGAGTGTTCAAGACCGTATGTGACATGGACGTCGCATACGAGCCCCCATGGAAGGGTTCACGGCGTGTCTTGAACACTCCATCCCGGCCGATGTCTCGGCGGTCGAAGTGCCAGCCTTCCGTCCGACACCCCGGCACCTGTGGCCGGATATTCTACAAAATATAAGGTGTACAGCTTAGCCAAGTATATAATTTTTAAAGGTATATTACTATAAATGCCGTGAATGCCAGGTATGGCCCGATTGTCGGCTATAGTTAATTTCAGTGTCGCCCGGCGCTATTGACGCGCCACGGGTTTGGCGGCAACATACCGGGCCGATAAACTGCGGGGTGGCAGAAAACCGCACGCCAGCCGCCTGAAACCCACTCAATACACCATTGGAAATCCTATGAAGGTTCTTGTTGCCGTAAAGCGCGTGGTTGACTACAACGTCAAGGTTCGTGCCAAGGGCGATGGCAGTGATGTTGATCTGAACAACGTCAAAATGGCCATCAACCCATTCTGTGAAATTGCTGTGGAAGAGGCGGTGCGTCTCAAGGAAGCAGGCGTTGTAACCGAGATCATCGCAGTTTCCGTAGGCGAGAAGCCCTGCCAGGAGCAGATTCGCACGGCGCTGGCGCTGGGCGCAGACCGCGGTATCCACGTTGAAACCGAAGGCAAGGTAGAGCCGCTGGTAGTGGCGAAACTGCTCAAGGGCGTGGTTGAGAAAGAGCAGCCGCAGCTGGTTATTTTGGGCAAGCAGTCCATCGATGGTGACAACAACCAGACCGGGCAAATGTTGGGCGCACTGACTAACATGCCGCAGGGGACTTTTGCCTCTGAGGTGAAGGTGGAGGACGACAAACTCAAGGTGATTCGTGAGATCGACGGGGGCCTGCAGACTATCAGCCTGAGCATGCCCGCGATTGTCACTACCGACCTGCGTCTCAATGAACCCCGCTACGCCTCGTTGCCCAACATCATGAAAGCCAAGAAGAAGCAGCTGGATGTGTATACACCGGCGGACCTGGGCGTGGAGATCACCACTCACCTGGTCCAGCTACGGGTTGAGCCGCCGGCCGAGCGCAAGGCTGGCATCAAGGTTGAGGACGTCGCCCAGCTGGTCGACAAACTGAAGAACGAGGCGAAGGTAATCTCATGAGCACACTGGTAATCGCAGAGCACGACAACAGCAGCCTGAAGCCCGCCACACTGAACGCGGTTGCCGCTGCCCAGGCCATGGGCGCCGACATCGATATGCTGGTGGCCGGTGCAGATTGCGCGGCAGTTGCTGAGCAGGCCGCTGCCGTGCCGGGTATCGGCAAGGTGCTGGTGGCAGATAACGCCGCCTATGAGCACCAACTGGCAGAGAATATCAGCCTGTTGATCGCGGAACTCGCTGCAGCCTACGACAATATCGTGGCCGCTTCGACCAGCAACGGCAAAAACACCCTGCCGCGCGTTGCCGCATTGCTGGATGTCGCCCAGATTTCCGACATCGTCGCAGTGGAGTCCGCCGATACCTTCAAACGCCCTGTCTATGCCGGCAACGTCATCGCAACCGTGCAAACCAGCGATGCCAAGAAGGTCATCACGGTGCGCACCACGGCGTTTGACGCAGTTGCCGCCGAGGGTGGTTCCGCTACCATCGAGGCCGTCGATTCGGTCCATGATGCCGGTATTTCCAGCTTCATCGGCGAGGAGGTTGCAGTGTCTGACCGGCCGGAGCTGACTGCGGCCAGCATAGTGATTTCCGGCGGCCGTGGCATGCAGAACGGAGAGAACTTCAAGTTGCTGGAAGGCATCGCCGACAAGCTCGGGGCTGCCATTGGCGCCTCCCGTGCGGCCGTCGACGCGGGCTTCGTGCCCAATGACATGCAGGTGGGACAGACCGGCAAGATTGTCGCTCCGGATCTGTATATTGCGGTCGGCATCTCCGGCGCGATCCAGCATCTGGCGGGCATGAAGGACTCGAAGGTGATCGTCGCGATCAACAAGGACGAGGACGCGCCGATCTTTCAGGTCGCCGATTACGGGCTGGTGGCAGACCTGTTCACGGCCCTGCCCGAACTGGAAGCGGCGCTGTAATACGCCGCCGATTACCGGAGCGGCTGCGCCGTCTCCGGGTTCCAATCAAGCCGGCTTGCAGCCGGCTTTTTCATGAATGGCTCATGCCCCGTGCTGTTCCGCTTCAGGTGGCGCTGGCCCGGCGGCAGGGACACTAATCCCGCCGCAGTCGATCCGAAATAGCGATCGGGGTGGGGTAGTTCAATACCACGATATAGGATGAGGCCACCAGCGTCAGAATGGTGGTGGCCTGGATCAGCAGTGAGGCCTGCTCTGATATCACCGCATTGGCCAGCGCCACATAGGCGATCAGCAGGGAAAATTCGCTGCCCTGGCCGAGGCGAAAGCCAAGGTCCCAGGCCAGTTCCCGGGTTTCGCTGAAGCCGGACAGCAGGTAGCGGTAGACCAACGGTTTCAGTGTCAATACCAGCGCCGCCAGCACCAGTGTCGGTAACAGCACTGTTTCCAGCAGGGCCAGATCAAAGCGAGCGCCGACCGAGAAGAAAAAGAGAATCAGGAAGAAATCGCGCAGCGGCCGCAGACTGACAGCAATGTACTGGGAGATGGGACTGGTGGCGATGGCGATACCCGCAATAAACGCCCCGATTTCAGCCGAAAGTCCCAGCATGACAGCAGCTTCCGCCATCCCCAGTCACCAGCCGATCGCCACCAGGAAAATATACTCGTGAAAACGGTCAAAGCGCGTGATCAGCGGCAATAGCAGGTACCGCACAAGGAGCCAGGCGGCAACAGCCAGTACTGGCAGGCTCAGCAATGACAGAGCCAGTTTAAGCCCCACGTCCATCTCGGTGGCCGAGGCCGGGCCGGTCGCGCTCATCAGTACCATCAGCACGATAATGGCAAACAGGTCCTGCAGCAGCAACAGGCCGACCATCAATTCGCCGATATGGCGGTGGTGCAGGATGGTCGTGGGCAGCAGCTTGATGCCGATGATAGTGGAGGAAAACATCATCGTTGCGCCGATGACCAGCGCATCCTTGCTGCCAAAACCGAAACCCGCTGCCACAGCGAAGCCCACCAGCACAAACACGGCCGAGCTGATTACCGCGACGACAGTGGATTTACGCAGCGTGGTAGACAGTGCCCTGGGCTGCATGTCCAGTCCCAGCAGGAACAACAGGAAAATGATGCCGATATGGCCGATGTCGGACAGCAGCTTGAGGTCCTTGACCAGGCTCAAGCCGTAGGGGCCGATGCAGGCTCCCAGGGCAATATAAGCGATGATCAGCGGCTGCCGGGTGTACAGCGCGATCGAGGCAAAGATCGCGGCCCCGCTGAAAATCAGGAAAAATGAAAAAGTGACTGTACTGACATCCATTCTGCCAACGACCGCGCCTGCTTCCCAAGCTGCAGTGTAACCAACGCGGTCCCGTGCGGATACGGCTCATCGTCGTTGTGACCTGAGCCGCAGTGCGGACCAGGTTGCAGGCTCTCAGGCGCGGCGGCGAAACAACGGCAGCGGCTGGTCAATGGCGCCCTGGTAGTGCTCGGAGAACAGGTTGAGCTGGCGCAGGCCTTCCTCCAGTCGGGTCTGATCGCTGAACTGGAAGGCATCGAAGCCACAACGCTGCAGGTAGTGCATCTGGTCGGGCAGAAAGTTACCCACCGCCCGCAGTTCGCCACTATAGCCGCGCTCGCGCAGCTCCCGGCCGTAGGAGAAACCCCGGCCATCAGTAAATACCGGGAAATTGATCGCCACCAGGCTCAGGCGCGCCAGTAGCGGCAGCAGATCCGCCACTCCCTCTCCCGGCTCAAGCTGTACGGCCGGACCTGCCTCTTCTGCCAGCGCCAGACACTGGCTCAGTGTCGGCAGGTGCTCCGGCGGGGCGAGCTCAGCATCGGCAACGGGCGGCAGCCAGTCATCACGGGTGATGGCTCCATGCTTAATGAGTCCTGGCATATACCCGCTCCTTGAAGGGGTCGATACCGACCCGGTTGTAGGTTTGCAGGAAGGTTTCCTCTTCCCGACGCAGGTCAACATAGGTACCGAGAATCTTGTCAATCACTTCCGGCATGTCCTGCTGACTGAATGAGGGGCCGAGGATCTTGCCTATCGCGGCCTCCCGGGACTGACTGCCGCCAAGGCTGACCTGGTAGAATTCGGCGCCTTTCTTGTCGACACCGAGAATACCGATGTGGCCGATATGGTGATGCCCACAGGCGTTCATGCAGCCGCTGATGTTGAGTTCTATTGGCCCCAGGTCATACAGGTAGTCCAGATCCTCAAACCGCGCCTGGATGGCTTCGGCAACCGGGATGGATTTCGCATTGGCCAGCGAGCAGTAGTCGCCGCCGGGGCAGCAGATCACATCGGTAAGGTAGCCGATATTGGGCGTCGCCAGCCCAGCCGCCTGCAGGCGCTGCCACAGTGCGTAGAGATCTGTTTGGCGTACGTCGGCCAGCACCATGTTCTGCTGGTGCGTAGTGCGCAGCTCGCCGAAGGAAAACTGGTCGGCCAGGTTTGCCAGCAGTTCCAACTGGGTATCGGTGACATCACCGGGCGCGAAGCCGGTCGCTTTCAGGGAGATGGTGACCGCCTGGTAGCCGGGTACCCGGTGGGCGGCCGTATTGCGGCGGACCCAGTTGCCAAATATGGGCTCGGCCTCGCAGCGGGTACGCAATTCGCGGGCGCTGGCTCCGCCGTCCACGGCAGCGTAGTCAGGGGCCGTGAAAAAGGACTGGGCCCGGGCAATCTCCTGCTCTGTAAGCGTGGAGGGGCCGTCGCGCAAGGATTCCCATTCACGCTCGACTGCAGCGCGGAACTGCTCGATACCCATGGCCTTTACCAGAATCTTGATCCGCGCCTTGAACTTGTTGTCGCGCCTGCCGTGCTGGTTGTAGACCCGCAGGATGGCTTCGAGATAGGTCAACAGGTGGCGCTTTTCAAGCCACTCGCACACCACCGAACCGATAACCGGGGTGCGTCCCAGGCCGCCGCCCGCCAGTACCCGGAAGCCGTGCTCTCCCTGATCATTGGCGAGAATCTCCAGGCCGATATCGTGGGCGTGTATCGCGGCGCGATCCTGTTCACTGGCGCAGACGGCAATCTTGAACTTGCGCGGTAGGAAGGCAAACTCGGGATGCAGCGTGGACCACTGGCGGATGATTTCGCACCACGGGCGGGGGTCTTCCCGTTCATCGGCAGCCACCCCGGCAAACTGGTCGGTGGTGGTATTGCGAATGCAGTTGCCGCTGGTCTGAATGGCATGCATCTGCACACTGGCCAGCTCAGCCAGAATGTCCGGAACCTCTTCCAGCTGGGGCCAGTTCAGCTGGATGTTCTGCCGGGTGCTGACATGCGCGTAGCCCTTGTCATAGTGACGGGTAATATGGGCCAGCTTGCGCAGTTGCCGGCTGTTGAGCAGTCCATAGGGCACTGCGATACGCAACATTGGGGCCAGCCGCTGCACATAGAGGCCATTTTGCAGACGCAGCGGCAGAAACTCGGCTTCATTGAGCTCTCCGGCAAGGTAGCGCCGGGTCTGCTGGCGGAACTGGGAAACCCGCTCATCGACGATGCGCTGGTCGTATTGATCATAGATGTACATCAAAGTGTCCTGTGTTCAGGAAGCCTGCTAATTTGGAGGCGCTACCTTACCAGAAATTCCCGGCCCCAATTATGCTGAATTTTCATAAGGTTAGAACCCGTGTTTCAGATATATGCGAACTGCAGCTAAAGGCTGCAAATCCAATGATCGAGATTGGACCGGCGGCATTTCCTGCTATAATTGCCCACCGAACTTTGCCGCCGGCACAGCCGGATTAGCTGCACACTTACATACCTGGAGCCTGACGATGTCAAATTCACTACAGAACGACGACGGCCGCGCGGACGCGATAGCGGCCACCGCAATCATCGCTATCGTTGTATTCGGCCTGTACCTGTGGCTCGCTGGCATGCCTGGCTGAGTTGGCGTCGCGCCGGTAGCCGAAGCCCCGGTTACGCTGACGCGAATCAGCCGCCCGTTCCTGACAGCACCAGTTGCACGATGCCGTAGACCACGGCGATGAACAGCAGGGTGAAGATCAGCCCTGCTGCTATGAAGACTCCGAACTTGCCCTGCTTGAAATCCCGTTCGCGGTTGCGGCTGCTCTGCACGCCCAGGCCTGCGGCAAATATGCTGCTGATCACATGCCAGGGCTTCAAAGACGATTTCTCTGCCTCCGGATCCTGATCTGCTTTCTGTTCCTGCTTGTCTTGCTGCTCATTCATGGCGAACCTCAATAATCCAGAACCGGTGCCAGCCAGCGCTCTATCTCATCCAGCCGCATGTCCTTGCGGGCGGCGACGCTGGCGACCTGGTCACGGCTGATCTTGCCGACCGCAAAATAACGCGCCTCGGGGTGGGAGAAGTAAAAACCGCTGACGGCGGAGGCGGGCGTCATTGCAAAATTGTCCGACAGCGTGACGCCGCAGGTGGCGGGCGCCTGCAGCAGTTCAAACAACGTCGCCTTCTCGGTGTGGTCGGGACAGGCCGGGTAGCCTGGCGCGGGCCGGATACCGCGATAGCGTTCCCGCACCAGTTCCTCGTTGCTGAGTTGCTCGTCCGGCGCATAGCCCCACAGTTCGGTGCGTACCCAGCGGTGCAGATACTCCGCAAAGGACTCGGCCAGACGGTCCGCCAGAGCCTTGACCATGATGCTGTTGTAGTCGTCATGATCCGCCAGGAATGAGTTCGACAGAGCGTCCACGCCGTGGCCCGTGGTGACGCAAAAGGCGCCGATGTAGTCGGGTGCAGCTGCGTCCGGGGGCGCGATGTAGTCAGCCAGGCACAGGTTGGGCTCGCCGTTGGGCTTGTCCATCTGCTGGCGCAGGTGGTGCAGGGTGGCGATCACCCGGTCGCGATTTTCATCCGCAAACAGGTCGATGTCATCGCTGCCATTGCGTGCCGCTGGCCAGAAGCCGATTGTCGCGCTGGCCGTGATCAGCCGCTCGCTGACCATGCGCTGCAGCAGCGCCTGGGCATCGGCAAACAGTTCCCTGGCCTGGGGGCCGACTACGGCGTCGTCAAATATCTTTGGATACTTGCCGGCCATTTCCCAGGAGATGAAGAACGGGGTCCAGTCGATGGTGTCGACCAGTTTCTCCAGCGGGAAATCCTCAAACACGCGGGTGCCGATGAAGGTCGGGCGCGGTGGGGTGTAGTGCTGCCAGTCGAATTGGGGAGCGCGAGCCACCGCTTCAGCGTACTTCAATTGGCGTGTCCGCGGTTTGCGGGCGGCGACCCGTTCGCGCACTCCTGTGTACTCCTCCCGCCGTTCGGCGACAAATTTGGGCTTGCCCAGGCCCATCAGTTGGGTTGCCACCGACACGCTGCGGGAAGCATCCGGCACATAGACCACCAGGTCGTTGCTGTAGCGCGGCTCTATCTTGACCGCGGTGTGAGCCTTGGAGGTGGTCGCGCCCCCGATCATCAGCGGCAGCTGGAAATCCTGCCGCTGCATCTCGCTGGCTACGTGCACCATTTCATCCAGCGACGGGGTGATCAGGCCGCTGAGGCCGATAATGTCCACTTTTTCCTCCCGCGCCACGCGTAGGATTTCGTCGCAGTGCACCATGACACCCAGATCGATGACCTCAAAGTTGTTGCACTGCAGTACCACGCCGACAATATTCTTGCCGATGTCGTGTACATCCCCTTTGACCGTGGCCATCAGGATTTTGCCGTTGGTCTGGGTGCTGTCGGTTTTTTCCGCCTCGATATAGGGCTGCAGATAGGCCACGGCCTGCTTCATCACGCGCGCGCTCTTGACCACCTGGGGCAGGAACATCTTGCCCTCGCCGAACAGGTCGCCGACCACGTTCATGCCGTCCATCAACGGCCCTTCGATGACCTCTATCGGGTGCGGGAGCTGCTGTCTGGCTTCCTCGGCATCTTCTACTATCCAGTTGTTGATGCCCTTGACCAGCGCATACTCCAGGCGCCGGGATACCGGGTTGTCGCGCCAGCTGAGATCCTCCGTGCGCTCGACGCCGGTGCCGCTGTCCCGGTAGCGCTCCGCCAGCTCCAGCAAACGCTCGGTACCCGCATCGTTGCGGTTGAGAATCACATCCTCCACGGCCTCGCGCAGCTCTGCGGGCAATTCGTCGTAAACCGCCAGCTGACCGGCATTGACGATTCCCATATCCATGCCGGCGCGGATGGCGTGATACAGGAACACGGAGTGGATGGCTTCGCGTACCACATTGTTGCCGCGGAAGGAAAAGGACACATTGGAGACGCCGCCCGAGACCAGCGCGCCAGGCAGGAAATCCTTGATATAGCGGGTGGCCTCAATGAACTCCACCGCGTAGTTGTTGTGTTCGTCTATTCCGGTCGCCACCGCAAAGATATTGGGATCGAAGATGATGTCGTTGGGGTTGAAGCCGACCTTGTCCACCAGCAGCTCCCAGGTGCGGCGGCAGATGTCCTTGCGCCGCTGCAGGTTGTCCGCCTGGCCCTGCTCGTCAAAGGCCATCACCACGACGGCAGCACCGTAGCGCTTGCACAGCGTGGCCTGCTGGATGAACTCCTCTTCGCCTGACTTGAGGCTGATGGAATTCACCACCGGCTTGCCCTGGATGCACCTGAGTCCGGCCTCGATGACATTCCAGCGGGAGGAATCCACCATGATCGGGACCCGCGAGATATCCGGTTCCGATGCAACCAGATTGAGGAAGGTCACCATCGCCTGTTCGGCGTCCAGCATGCCCTCATCCATGTTGATATCGATGATCTGGGCGCCGTCCTCCACCTGGGCGCGGGCCACGTCCAGGGCGGCCTCGTAGTCACCGTCCAGAACCAGTCGCTTGAAGCGGGCAGAACCGGTGACGTTGCAGCGTTCGCCGACGTTCACAAACAAGCTGTCGGGATGGATGTTGAACGGTTCCAGTCCACTCAGGCGACAGGCGGGTTCTCGCTCGGGCAGGGCCGGGGCGGCACGTCCTGCACCGCCCGCGCAATGGCCTCGATGTGATGTGGCGTGGTACCGCAGCAGCCGCCTGCCAGGTTGAGCAAGCCGCGCTTGGCGAAACCGCGAAAATCCTCGAACATGTCCTCGGGCGATTCATCGTATTCGCCGAAGGCATTGGGCAGGCCGGCGTTGAGATGAGCGCTGAAATAGCACTCGGCTACGGCGGCCAGCTCCTCCAGGAAGGGACGTATCTCCTTGAAACGACGGCCGCAGTTACTGCCGACAATCAGCGGTTTGGCGTGGGCTATGGCGTTCCAGAAGGCCTCCGGACTCTGGCCCGACAAGACCCGGCCACTGATATCCGGAAAGGTCACCGATATCATCAGTGGCAGCTCGGTATCGAGTTCCTCGAACACCGATTGCACCGCAAAAATCGCGGCCTTGGCGTTGAGGGTATCGAAGATGGTCTCGATCATCAGCAGGTCGACGCCGCCCTCGATCAGGGCCCGGGTGGCGGCGGCATAATCACGTTGCAGCTCGGCGAAGTGGATATTGCGGGCGCCGGGATCGTTGACGTCGGGTGATATGGAGGCAGTACGGGGCGTCGGGCCCAGAATGCCGGCGACGTAGCGCGGCCTGGCTGGATCGCGGGCGCTGATCTCATCGGCTGCCTGACGCGCGATCCGTGCGCCGGCCAGGTTGAGTTCCGGCGCCAACGCAGACAGTTGGTAATCACCCTGGGCCACCGCCGTGCTGTTGAAGGTATTGGTGCCGATAATGTCGGCGCCGGCTTCCAGGTAGCGGCGATGAATGCGGGCGATGACGTCGGGCCGGGTCAGCGACAGCAGGTCATTGTTGCCCTTGAGATCGCCGGCATGGTCCGCAAAGCGCTCGCCGCGGTAATCGGCATCCTGCAGCTCCTCGGCCTGGATCATGGTTCCCATGGCGCCGTCCAGAACCAGGATGCGCTGCTTGAGAGCTTCCTCCAGAGATTGCCGTGTCTGCTGCGTCTTCGGTTGCTGCATGTTGATTCCTGTACGTTGTCAGCCGCCCGCCAGTCAAGACGGCCGCGGTACCCGGCCCGGATCCCGGGAAGGGGAAAAGCGCGGCATTCTAACAGATTCCGGGCCACTTGGAGGAACCTTGCGCTACCGTGAAATCAGCCCTCGCGCAGCACCGTTGAAGTTTGTTAGAATACTTGAGTAATTTAGTAGGAATGGAAGGACAACATGGTCACCATCACCGAATCGGCACAGGCTTATCTCGCCGAACTTCTGGAGAAACAGGAAGACGCTCTGGGCGTCAGGGTATTTATCAATCAGCCGGGCACACCACGGGCGGAAACCTGCATTGCCTACTGTCGCGAAGGCGATATTCAGGACGATGATCAGGAGCACAAATACGAGGCATTCACTGCCTGGTTCGACGGCCGCAGCCTGCCGTTCCTGGAAGATGCCCTGGTCGACTACGCCAAGGACAGGATGGGCGGCCAGCTCACCATCAAGGCGCCCAATGCCAAGCTGCCTCGGGTAGGTGAAGACAGCCCGCTGGAGGACCGGATCAATTATGTGCTGTACAACGAGGTCAACCCGGCCCTGGCCGCCCACGGAGGCGAGGTCAGTCTGGTTGAAATCACCGATGACAAGGTGGCGATCCTGAAGTTTGGCGGCGGCTGCCAGGGCTGTGGCATGGTCGACCAGACCCTGAAGGGCGGAGTGGAGAAGACCCTGCTTGAACAGTTGCCGCAACTGACCGGTGTCCGGGACACGACCGACCACAGCGACCGCAGCAACGCCTACATCTGATCCCGGCTGCCACGATCGGCGCCGCCGGCTCCAGCGAGCCGCGGCGCATCAGGGCTGCGCGAGCCGCTCCGGCAACACCTCCCGCAATCGGTCACGCAAGTCCCGCAGACACTGTGCGGTGGTGTCCCAGCCGATACAGCCATCGGTCACCGATACGCCGTACTCGAGATCCGCCAGGTTAGCGGGAATGGGCTGATTGCCCGGGTTGATGTGACTTTCTATCATCAGACCGACGATCGAACGGTTGCCCTTCAGAATCTGGTTGGCGACGTCCTCGACTACCAGCGGCTGCAGCTCCGGTTGCTTGTTGGAGTTGGCGTGGCTGCAGTCAACCATGATGTTTTGCGGTATCCCGGCACTCGCCAGCGCCTCCTCGCAGAGCTTGACGTGGACCGAGTCATAGTTGGGCCCGGTACTGCCACCGCGCAGGACGATATGACCGTAGCGATTGCCGCGGGTCGTGAACACCGATACCTGCCCCTGGCGATTGATCCCCAGAAAGCGATGCGGCTTGGCCACGGAATTGAGCGCATTGGTGGCGACGGTGAGACCTCCATCGGTGCCATTCTTGAATCCGACCGGTGATGACAGGCCACTGGCCATTTCGCGGTGGGTCTGGGATTCCGTGGTACGCGCGCCAATCGCGGACCAGGTGATGAGATCCTGCAGGTATTGCGGGGAAATGGGGTCCAGCGCCTCGGTGGCGGTCGGCAGGCCCAGCTCCAGTATGTCCAGCAGCAGGCGACGGCCAATATGCAGACCTTCTTCGATCTTGAAGGAGTCGTCCAGGTAGGGGTCGTTGATCAGGCCCTTCCAGCCCACCGTGGTGCGGGGTTTTTCAAAGTAGACCCGCATCACCAGGCACAAGGTGTCCCCCACCTCATCCGCCAGTGTCTTGAGGCGGCGGGCGTAGTCCAGCGCGGCGGTTACATCGTGGATGGAACAGGGCCCGACCACCACAAAAATCCGGTGATCCCTGCGATCCAGAATATCCCAGATCGCCTGCCGGCTGTCAGTCAGCAGTTCCCGCGCAGCCTCGGTCAGCGGCAGTGCCTGTTTCAGCTCCTCGGGCGTGACCAAAACCCCCTGCGAGGCCACATTGACGTTGTGTACTTCCATATTGCTCATTGATCGTTACCTGACTAGAGTGTCCACTGCCGGCGCCACCGTACCTGGCAGGGCGCAATAGTTTATAGCAGCGTCACGGCTTTGGGTAGGAATGGCCCGCCGCGACCATCCCCGGGGGAGAGTTTGCCCAGCCTTTACGACAGCAGCACACTGCAGCGCTTTATCGCCGCCGGTTACATCCTGCTGACCCCCAATCAGCGGCTGGCGCGCCGCTTGCGGGTCGAATGTGGCGAGGCTGGCAACGGGCAAGAGCAGCTGCAGGACGCGGATCTGTTGCCGATTCACGCTCTGGAGACCTGGCTGCAGGAGCGTTGGCAAAAGGCAGTGCAGCAGGGTCTGCTGGACTCTCAGACCCTGTTGTCCAGCGGCCAGGCGGAGGAGCTGTGGCGGCAGGTGATCGCCGCCGACCAGTCCCGACAGGGCGGCTACGACCTGCTGCAGCCCGGTGCCGCGGCGAAACTCGCAGCGCGCGCCAGGGACACGTTACTGCGCTGGGATATCAAGTTGCAGGATCCGGCCGTGCACCAGTTGTTCCAGTTTGACGAGGACTGTGCCACCTTCCTGCGCTGGTGCGAGGCCTTCACGGTGCGCTTGCAGCGGCAACGGCTGGCGACCGCCGCCGACGCATTGCAGCAACTGGCGGGCCTCGAGCATGAGTCCGCCACCGGCCCCAGGCTCGCGCTGCTGGAGTTCGATACGCTGCCGCCGCTGTATCGACGCTGTCTGCGGACGCAGGCGGCCAGCCTGGAACATATGGACGCCGAATCGGTGGTGGCGGAATGCCGCCTGCTGCGTTGCGAGGATGCGCGGGCGGAGCTGGCGGCCGTGGCGCGCTGGGCGGCGGAGCTGGCCCGGGAGCGTCCCACTGCGAGCATCGGGATTGTGCTGGCGGATACCGGGAGGGAGCGTGCCGCACTGGATTATCTGCTGCGACGCGAGTTCGATTGCCTGGGCAAGCGCTATCACAGCCTGCCGGTGAATTTTTCCGCCGGTACTCCGCTGGCGCAGGTGCCTTTGGTGCGCGATGCGCTGCAGGTACTGGCGCTGGAATCCGACGGTATCGCAGTGGCGGCTCTGGGTCCGCTACTGCAGTCCCGATTCCTGGTATTGCCGGACCGCGACAGCGCCGCCCAGTTGCAGTTGCTTGCGCACTGCCACGACCTGCTCAGGGAGACTCTCAGCCTGCAGCAGTTGCTGGCGGAGATCGAGGAGGGCAGACCACAGTGGCGTGAGTTAGGACTGGTACAGATCCTGCGGCAGCTGAGGGCATTGGGCACCGGCGGAGGCCGCCGGCTGCCTTCGGCCTGGGCGGAGCTGCTGCAGCGCCGGCTCGAAGGTTGGCAGTGGCCGGGCAGGGGCTGGACTCACTGGAATTCCAGCAATTGGAACAGTGGCGGGAGTTGCTGCAGTACTACGCCAGCTTCGACCTGCTGGTAGCACCGCTCACTTATCGGGAGGCGCTGCAGCTGCTGCGCCGCTGCGCTGCTGAAAAGCTGTTTCAGCCGCAAACGGAAGACAGCAACATTCAGGTCCTGGGCCCGTTGGAAGCCAGCGGGCTGCGTTTTGATGCGCTCTGGCTGTGCGGCATGCAGGCCAGCCAGTGGCCGGCACCGGCGCGGCCGCAGCCGTTTATCCCGCTGAGCCTGCAGCGGCGCCACGAAATGCCTCACGCCGGTGCCGAGCGGGAATGGGCCTTTGCCGACACTCTGCTGCGTCACTACCAGCGCGCCACTCCCCTGTTGCTGGCCAGTTACAGCGCCCAGCGCGACGGCGTACCGGAATTGCCCAGTCCGCTGCTGGCGCAATTTCGCACCGTCGCCACCAGTGGGCCGCCTGTCCTCGATCCTGTCTGGGCGGCGCGTACCGCCCACGGGCAGCTGCAGCTGCTTGACGACCGGCTGGCGCCGCCGCTGCACGATACTGAAAGGGCGACCCTGGGTGGCGGCAGTGGTTTGCTGGAAGACCAGTCCCACTGTCCGTTTCGCGCGTTCGCCCGCCACCGCCTGCAGCTGCGGCCGCTGCCGCAGCCGGAGCCCGGCCTGTCTGCGGCCGAACGGGGTACTGTGTTGCATGCCGCCCTGTACCAGTTGTGGGCCAGCTGCGCGATCAGCAAACCCTGCTGGGACAGGACCCGGCAGGGCTGGAAGCGATAATTACCGGGGCCGCGAGGGCGGCGATGGACACAGTGCCGGTCCGCCGCCGGCAGGCGCTGGGCAGTGCGCTGTGCCAGCTGGAAGCACAGCGCCTGATCCGGCTGCTGCAGGAGTGGTTGGCCCTGGAACGGGAACGGCTTCCGTTCAGGGTGGTAGCACGGGAGGCGCCGGCGAGTGTGCAACTCGCAGGCCTGGAGCTGGCTTTGAGGGTGGATCGCATCGACGAGCTTGAAGATGGCTCCAGCGTGATTATCGACTATAAATCCGGCGCTGCGGCGATCGCTGACTGGCTGGGTCCGCGTCCCGCCAAGCCCCAGCTGCCACTGTACGGGCTGGCGGCACACAGCCCGCCGGCGGGCTTGGCCTTCGCCGCGGTCCGGGAGCGGGCCTGTCAATTGTCCGGTCTGGCGCGCACTGAGGTGGGCCCGGGCATCGATACCGATATCGAGACCCGGACCCGGCGGCGGATGCCCAGCCCGGACTGGGCAGCGCTTCTGAGCGCGTGGCAGCACGTTGTAGAGGCGCTGGCGGCGGCATTTGTCAATGGCGAGGCGGCAGTGGACCCGCTTACTGCCAATAGTTGCAGCCACTGCGGCTTGCAGGCCCTGTGCCGGATCGAGCAGCGCCGGGCAGAATCCTGCAATGAGGCCGGCGCATGAGTGTCAATGATGCGCCACAACGAGAGCGGGCGTTGGATCCTGCCCGCAGCTTCTGTGTCAGTGCGCCGGCCGGATCAGGCAAGACAGAACTGCTGATCCAGCGCTATCTCGCACTGTTGCCGCGAGTGGAGCGCCCCGAGCAGGTGCTGGCGATCACCTTCACCCGCAAGGCCGCAGCCGAAATGCGCGAACGAGTGCTGGCCGCGCTGCAGGCTGCGGCTGCGGCCGAGCCGGTGACCGGGCCCCACCAGCAGCGCACCCGCGACCTCGCGCTGGCCGCACTGGCCTGGGAGCGCCGGCAACAATGGCAGCTGCTGCGGGATATTGCCCGCTTCAACATCCGCACGATAGACGGCTTCTGCAATACGCTCACCCGGCAGATGCCGATCCTGGGACGCTTCGGTGGCCAGGCCGCCGCGGTGGATGACGCCGGGGAGCTGTATCTGGAAGCGGTCGCGGGACTGTTCGCACAGCTCGATGA
Source organism: Kineobactrum salinum (assembly GCF_010669285.1). GTDB lineage: Bacteria > Pseudomonadota > Gammaproteobacteria > Pseudomonadales > Halieaceae > Kineobactrum > Kineobactrum salinum. Next base: position 4,621,969 of record NZ_CP048711.1, read on the forward strand.
CAACCGGCCGGTGGCCGCCGACCTGCGGGCGTTGTTGCTGCATTTCGACAATGACTGGAAGCGTCTGCAGGGTTTGCTGGTGGCGATGCTGGCGCGGCGGGAGCAGTGGCAGGACTACATCGGTCTGCGCCACGAACCGGGCTACGCCGAGCAGCTGCTGACGGCGACGGTGGAAACCATGGTAGGCGACGCGCTGGCGGCGCTGCGCACGGCGCTGGCTCCGTGGGCAGAAGAGCTGCTGGCGCTGCAGGCTTTCGCCGCCGCCCAGCTCGGCCGGGAAAGCCCCTCCGCGCTGCCCGGCGCCGATCCCGCAGAGCTGCCCCGCTGGCGGGAGCTGCGGCAGTTGCTGCTGAAACAGGACGGGCAATGGCGGCAAAAGGTCGACGTGCGGCAGGGTTTTCCCGCCGGACGCGGTCCGCAACAGGACTGGAAGGCGCGGATGCAGGCACTGCTGGCGGAACTGGCGGGGCAGGAGTCGCTGCGGGAGGCACTGCTGGACCTGGAGGTGTTGCCGGCCCCGGCCTCCGGCGATCAGGGTTGGCGCCTGCTGCTGCACCTGTTTCATGTACTGCCGGTACTGGCGGCCCAGTTGCTGTTGGTCTTCCAGCGCCGGGGCGAAGTCGACCATACCCAGATTGCACTCCATGCGCTGCAGGCACTGGGCGAGGACGATGCCCCCACCGACCTGGCTCTGCGCCTGGACTATCGTATCGAGCACCTGCTGGTGGATGAGTTCCAGGATACCGCGATCAACCAGTTCCGGCTGTTGCAGCGCCTGACCCGCGGTTGGGGCGATCACAACCAGCTCAATCCGCGCCAGCCCCGCAGTTTCCTGATCGTCGGCGACGGCATGCAATCGATCTATGGTTTTCGCGATGCCAATGTCAGCCTGTTCCTGCGCGCCCGCGAGGAGGGCTTCAACGGGGTCCTGCCCGAACATCTGGAGCTCAACTGTAATTTCCGCTCACAGGCGGGCATCGTCGCCTGGGTCAACCGGCACTTCCGGCAGGCATTTCCCGCCCGCGACAACAGTGTGCGCGGCGAAATCGCGTTCGCGCCAGCGGTGGCCACCCGGGACGCGAGCGCCGACGCGGCCGTGGCGGTGGATGTGTTCACCGGCGCGAACAGCCGGCACCGGGAAGCGGCATTCATAGGCGACGAGGTTGCCACTGCGCTTGCCCAGCGCCAGACCGGCAGCATTGCCATTCTGGCCCGCAGCCGCGGCCAGCTACAGCCCATTCTGGCTGCGCTGCGCAGCCGGGGCGTCAACTACAATGCCCAGGACATCGACGCTCTCGCGACAACTGCGGTGGTGGCCGATCTGTTTTCCCTGTGCCGGGCGCTGGCCAATCCCGCCGACCGGATTGCCTGGCTGGCGGTACTGCGCGCGCCCTGGTGTGGCCTGTTGCTGGCCGACCTGTTGCGGGTGGCGCGTTGGGGCACGGCCGGGCAGGGTGGCAGCGTGGCCGCGGCATTGCAGCATCCCGGTTTGCTGGCCGCACTGAGCGAGGATGGCCGGCTGCGCGCTGGACATGTCGCGACGGCTCTGCAGCAGGCGCAGCGCAACCGCGATCGGCTCGCGCTGCGGGTCTGGGTGGAACAACTGTGGCTGCAATTGGGCGGGCCGGATTGCGCCGTGGACGAGACCGGACTGCACAATGCGGAGCAGTTCCTGCAGTTGCTGGAACAGGCTGACAGCGAAGGCCGGGGCCTGGATATCCCATGGCTGCGCCGGCGTCTGGCTTCCCTATATGCTCACTCGGGCGATCCCGCGGCCCGGGTGCAGGTGATGACCCTGCACCGGGCAAAGGGGCTGGAGTTCGATTTGGTGATCCTGCCGGCGCTGGCTGCGGCCACCCGGCCCGACGAGCGCCCGGTACTGTTGTGGGACGATTACACCGACGCCCGTGGCGAGCGCCGTTTTCTGTTGGCGACCGACGACCACAGTCAACCCGGCACCCCGGGGCTCTACAACACGCTGCAGCGGGTGCGCAAGCGCAAGAGCCGGGCAGAAAACGCACGCTTGCTGTACGTGGGAGCCACCAGGGCGGTACAGCGACTGCAGCTTACCGCCTGTCTGGCGCAGGATACGGCCAGCGGGGAACTGCGGCCGCCCTCGGCCAACGCGTTGCTGCATCCCCTGTGGCAACCATTGGCGGCCCAGGCGGTAGTGCATGCGGGCGAGGAGCCGCAGGCAGGCCAGGACAGCCCGGCGCAGAATCCGGCGCTGCTGTTGCGGCTGGCCAGCTTGCCCAAGTAGCAACCCTGGTTGCGCCTTGGCTGGTCATCCGCCGAGGACAGCTGAGAGGAACTGGGCGGAGCGCGGTCCCTGGTACTCCTTCAAGATTATATTGAAGGAGTACCAGCCCGGGTCAGCGACGCCTGGCCAGATACACGGTGAACTTCCGGTTGCGGGCCAATTCCCGGATCTGGGAAAAATGGGGCTGCAGCGCAGGCCGGTAGTCCAGGTGCCGGTTGGCCACCAGGCAGAGTTCGCCCGCGGGTGCCAGCGCGGTGGCGGCCTGGGCCAGCAGCCGGCGACCGGCATAATCATCGACCGTATGTTGCAGGTGAAAGGGCGGGTTACAGAGAATCAGCTGGGCTGCGGGGCCCTTCCAGTCCCGCAGACCATCGCCGTGATGGAACACCGCGCTGGCGACCATTTCCGGTGCCAACCGTTCAAGGTTTACCCGCGCCGATGCCAGCGCCATCGCTGATTCATCACAGAACAGCAGCTCCCGGGCCAGCCCGCGTTGCAGCGCAGCCAGTCCCAGCACGCCATTGCCACAGGCGAGGTCCGCCAGCCGCTGGACCGGACGCAACTGCTCCAGTTGCTCCAGCAACAGGCGGCTGCCACTATCCAGCCTGGCGCGGCTGAAGACGCCGGGCAGGGAGGCGAGGTTCGCTCCCAGCGGCTCACAGCGGTACTGAGTCCAGGCTTCAATCGGGGCCGCGACGCGATCATCCCGGCGCGCGCTGAAACAGTGGGCCTTGTGGCGTCCCGGCAGGCAATCGGTGGGACCTATATAGCACTCGATTGTGACCCGGGTGTCCGCCGGCAAGTGTTTGTCCATGCCCGCTGCCAGCAGCCGGGCACCGTCGGGCATCAGCGGAGCCAGCCGGCTGAGCTGATATTCCAGCAGAGCCTTGTGTTTGGGTACCCGCAGCACCACCAGCGGCAGCGGCGCGGTCGGCAGATCCACGCTCCAGATTATCGCGGGCGGAGGGCTGGCGTTGCGCTGCCGGTTGGCCTCCAGTGCCAGCGCAGCCAGGGCCGAATCAGTCCACAGCGCCGTGGCCGCCAGCGGCAGGCTCAGGGCACCGTGTTCATCATTGACGGTGAGGACGAAGGCGGTGCCCAGGCCAGACTCCGCCACCGTCTCCAGCAACAGGGTGTCGGCACCACACCAGGCCCGCAGCATTTCCTTGCGCCGGGCGGGATAGCGAATCAGATTAAAGCGGCCAAAGGGCGTCTCATAATCGGATTCGACGCCGGTGGCCGAAGCGGGATCACTGGCCTCCGACATAGAGGGTCAGACGTTGTCCTGGCTGCAGGTAGGCGCGCGGGTTGAGCGCATTCCACGAGATGATGTCCTCGATGCTGACCTTGAACTGGTTGGCGATGCGGTACAGGGAATCGCCGCGGCGGACCCGGTAAGCCTGTGGCTCCACGGCGCCAGCCAGCGCGAGGGTGCGGCCCGGACTGCCGCCGCGCGGGATCATCAGGTCGGCGCCAGCGCGAATCAGGCTGCCCCGCAGTTTGTTGGCCTGTTGCAACGCACCGACCTCGACTCCGAATTTGCGCGCAATGTGGCCCAGGGTATCACCGGCGCGTACCCGGTAGCGTTGCCACTGAACCAGTTCATCCGGGTCCAGTGAGGCCAGCCGGCGCCGCAGCGTGCTCGCCCGCTCCGGCGGCACCAGCAACTCGGACACCTCTGGGGCAGTGGCCCAGCGCAGATGACCGGGATTCAACGCCTGCAACCGGGCCAGCTCCATGCCGGCCAGCTCGGCCGCCCGGGCAAGCTCGACCTGACCGGTAGTGGTTACCGCCACGAATGCCGGGGCGTTGGCCAGTGGCGGCAACGCCAGGTCCCAGGCTTCGGGGTCGGCCACCAGATTGCTGAGTGCGATCAGACGCGGTACATAGGCTCTGGTTTCCGGAGGTAGCGGCAGCGACCAGAAGTCGGTGCGCCTGCCCGCAGCCTCGTTCCTGGCAATGGCCCGGGTGACACGGCCGATACCGCCATTGTAGGCGGCGATTGCGAGCATCCAGTCGCCCTCCAGGGTGTCGTGCAGACTCTGCAGATAGTCCAGCGCCGCAGCGGTGGATTCACGAATATCACGGCGCCCGTCGTACCACCAGTCACTGCTGATTCCCAGGTGTTTGCCAGTGGCCGGCATGATCTGCCACAGCCCGAGGGCGTGCTGGGGTGAGCGGGCGTAGGGGTTGAGTGTGCTTTCCACCAGCGGCAGCAGAGCGAGCTCCAACGGCATCTGCCGTTGCTCCACCTCCTGGACGATATGGTACAGATACAACGCGCCGCGCTCGCCGATGACATCGAGGTAGGCCGGCTGAGCCAGATACTGGGCCAGCGCTTCCTCCACCATGCCATCATCCGGCGCCTCCCAGGACAGACCAGCCCGGATTCTGGACCACAGATCTTCGTGGTCTTCGGGGCGAAGAGCACTGGGTTCAGTGGGGCTGTCACGGCGGCTGCTACGCGCCACGATGGGTTTGCGGGGCAGGGTGGCCTTTGCTGCAATCGGTTCGGGAGCGGCTTGCCTGCTTTCCCCGGTACTCGGCAGTTGCTGACATCCGGAGATTGCGATAAAACTAGAAATTAAAGTAATTAATGCACGTAACAAATTGAATTTATTTGATTTTATCAAAACATGCGCATCCCGGGTTGGGGCGGTGAAGAAGTCCGGCGCCGGTCCCGGCCCAGCCGGTTTTGCTGAAGCTGCAGGATCATACTCTGCGCGAACTGCTGCAGCCCGCACAGTTCGCCAGCCGTCTGAATGCGGTGACGAAGTCGGCCTGTGGCCTCGTTGACTGCGGATGCAGGCTCCATGGATAACGTTCCAAACCGTTAAAAATACAGTAACATGGTCGTTTGCCCAGACAGCGCCCAAATGCCGGGCTCCCAGGAAACGATGAGCGAGTGTAGCGACATTTTGACGCAACTGGAATCCTGGTACCAGCGCGACCGGGCAGGAATCTGTATGCCAGTATCCGGGAAACACTGGAGCCGGTGCTGGAGACGGCCTTTGGTTACCATCTGCTGCAGCTGGGCTACACCCGGCAGCAACCGTTGTTCCAGAACAGTCGCATACGCCATCAATTGTATGTCGCGCCCCAGCGGGGTGAGCTGATCAACCTGGTGGCGGAACATGCCGAACTGCCGCTGGAGAGTGACAGTATCGATGTACTGATAGGCCACCACTGTCTGGAATTCGGCGACAACCCCCACCAGGTACTGCGCGAAATGCACCGGGTGCTGACACCTCAGGGCCAGTTGCTGTTGGTCGGCTTCAACCCCTACAGCCTGTTGGGTGCGGTCCAGCGCCTGCGTGCAGTGGCCGGCAATCCGCTGTGGCGTGCACTGCGGCCGGTGAGTCGCAACCGCTTGTTGGACTGGCTGCACCTGCTCGACTGCGAAGAGCAGGACAGCCGTTTTCTGGCGCCGTTGCCGGTTGTCGGCGAAGGACGGCTGGGGCACTATGCCCGTCGCCTGAATGCCTGGAGCGAGGCTCATGGCCTGCCTTTTGGCAGCGTCTATACGCTGCGGGCGATCAAACAGGTATCCGGCAAGGTGCGGCCGTTGCGACCAGAGCCGCGCAGCGCGCGCCTGATGGGCCTGGTGGTCCCCAAACCGGCAATAACACCGCGTAACAGGAACAGATCAGAATGAAAACAGTTGCAATTTATACTGACGGCGCATGCCGCGGCAATCCGGGGCCTGGGGGCTGGGGAGCCCTGCTGCGCTTCGGAGACCGCGAGCGGGAACTGTTCGGGGGCGAGCCAATGACCACCAACAACCGGATGGAGCTGCGCGCCGCGATCGAGGCCCTGAGGGCCCTGAAAGAACCCTGCGAGGTGATGTTGACCACCGATTCCGTATATGTTCGCGATGGCATTACCCAGTGGCTGCAGAACTGGAAGGCCAAGGGTTGGAAAACAGCCGCCCGCAAGCCAGTCAAGAACGAAGACCTTTGGCGGGCCCTGGATGAGCAGAATCAACGCCATCAGATCAGTTGGCACTGGGTAAAGGGTCACAGTGGCCATCCCGAGAATGATCTTGCGGACCGTCTGGCCAACCGCGGGATAGATGAACTCAGCGGCCGGCCCCGCCTCGGCGCTGCCGCGCAACCATCGGAGACTTGATGAGACAGATCGTACTGGATACCGAAACCACTGGTCTGGAGGTCAGCCAGGGGCACCGCATCATCGAAATAGGCTGCGTGGAACTGGTCAACCGGCGCCTGACCGGCAACCATTTCCATTGCTATATCAACCCTGAGCGCGACATTGACCAGGGTGCGATCGAAGTCCACGGCATCACGGCGGAGTATTTGGCCGACAAGCCCCTGTTCCACCAGATTGCCGATGATTTTCTGGCCTTTGTCAGTGGCGCTGAGCTGGTGATCCACAATGCCCCTTTTGATCTCGGCTTCCTGGATGCAGAATTGCGGCGCTGGCAGGAGACACACGCCGGGCTGGGATCGCTGTGCCAGATTGCCGACACGCTGGTAATGGCAAGGCGCAAGCACCCGGGGCAGCGCAACAATCTGGATGCCCTGTGCCAGCGCTACATGGTGGACAATTCCCAGCGCGACCTGCACGGTGCGTTGCTGGATGCCGAGATTCTGGCCGACGTCTACCTGGCCATGACCGGCGGCCAGACCGCCTTCCAACTGGCGGACAACGGTCCCACGGAGGAGGGGCGCGAGGGGCGTTCCGAGGGCATTCGCCGGTTGCCGGCGCAACGGGCGCCGCTGCCTGTTATCCCTGCCAGTGCAGCCGAGCTGGCGGCCCACGAGGCCCAGCTCGACGCCATCGCCCGCAGCAGTGGCGGCACGGTACTGTGGCGCGAGCGGGTGGAGGCATGAGCTTCCGCCCTCACAACAGCCCGCCCGTATCCAGCGAGGGCGCCCTGCACCTGGTGTTCCGGCGGGACCAGCTGGTAACCGATCTGCGAGCCACCCAGCTGCTGCTGCCCCGGGAACAGATGCAGCGCGCCGGTTGGCAGGTGCTGCGCGAGCAGTTTCTGGGCTACTGGCAGGAACGGCCCTGCTTCGCGGTGGAGATTGACGAAACCGCGGAGCTGGATCCGATGCGATTCCAGCAGGGCAACCTGTACCAGCTGCTCGGGCGAGGCGATGAGTCGCTGTTTGCGCTGGCCGGGCGGGCCTCCCAGCTGCTGGCCTGGGAGCGCGATCACCAGTACTGTGGTCGCTGTGGCGAGGGCATGGTGCTGGATCGGCAGGAGCGGGCCATGCGCTGCCTGCCCTGCCACACGGTAAACTACCCACGGATCAATCCCTGCATCATCGTGCTGGTAACCCGGGGCGAGCAGATGTTGCTCGCCCGCCACGCCAACTTCCGCGGCAACATGTACAGCACGCTGGCCGGCTTCATCGAGGCGGGCGAGAGCGCGGAGGAAACGCTGCGGCGGGAAGTGCGGGAGGAGGTCGGTATCGAGGTCGGCCGGCTGCGCTATTTCGGATCGCAATCCTGGCCATTTCCCAGCCAGCTGATGTTGGGCTTTTTTGCTGACTACGCTGGCGGCGACATTGTCTGCGAACCTGCGGAGATCGCTGACGCCGGCTGGTTCCACTACCGCGAGCTGCCCCGGACTCCAACGCCCGCTTCCATCGCCGGCCAGCTCATCCGCCACTACATACAAGAATTGACACAGGAGTAAGACTGTTGGAATACCTGTACGAATATGGGTTGTTTCTGGCCCAGGCAATCACTTTGGTCGCCGCTATCCTGTTGGTGATCAGCGGTATTGTCGCGATCAGCCAGCGCCATAAAATGGACCAGCACGGCCATATCGAGATTCGCAAGCTGAATGAGAAATACCGTCATACCAGCGACGTCATTCGCCATACGGTCAATGCTCCCGATGCATACAAGGCTGCAATGAAGGCCCGGCGCAAGGCGGAAAAAGCCGAGCAGAAGGCGGCCAGGAAGCGCGCCAAATCCGGCAAGGAACAACCGGAGACCGAGCGCAAACGTCTCTACGTGCTGGATTTTGACGGCGATATCAAGGCCAGCGCTACCGAGCATCTGCGGGAGGAGATCTCTGCGGTACTGCCGGAAATACGCCCCGGCGACGAAATCTTGCTGCGCCTGGAAAGCCCGGGCGGGCTGGTGCACAGCTATGGCCTGGCCTCCAGCCAGTTGCGGCGGATCACCGATGCGGAAGTGCCCCTGACTGTCGCGGTGGACAAGGTCGCGGCTAGTGGCGGCTACATGATGGCCTGTGTCGGGCAGAGAATCATCAGTGCTCCCTTCGCGGTGATTGGCTCCATTGGCGTCCTGGCCCAGATTCCCAATTTCCACCGCCTGCTGCAAAAACACGATATTGACTTCGAACTGCTCACCGCTGGTGAATACAAGCGCACTCTGACGCTGTTCGGAGAAAATACCGACAAGGGACGCGAAAAATTTGTCGAGGACCTGGAGACCACCCACACGCTGTTCAAGACCTTTATTGGTGAAAACCGCCCGGCCCTCGATGTGGAGAAGGTGGCCACCGGTGAAATCTGGTACGGCCGCGATGCACTGGAGGTCGGCCTGGTCGACGAGCTGCAAACCAGCGATGCCTTTGTCCAGCAGCAACTCAAGGACAAGGATGTGTTCGAGGTGCGTTTTGTGCAGAAAAAACACTGGCAGGAGAAACTGGGACTGGCCGCGGAGAGCGCTATCGAACGCGCAGTGCTGAAGTTGTGGCAACACAACCGCGGCCCGCATGCCTAGCCCCGGATCACTGTCTGCCGGCTGGCTTCCCATCGTCTTCACAGACACCACGCTGGATGATGGCGCGGTTGACCAGAGCCTCCTGATCCCCGGCTTGATCGGCCAGTACAGCCGCCGCAACGTCGCGGCCGGTATCTGCGCAGGGGTCGGGTTCCGGCGCCTGGGTCAGCCAGGCCAGCGCTGCGATCAGTACCAGCACCGCAATGAATGACACCAGGCTCAATTGCCATGGATTGTGCATGATCGTCCCAAATCAGCTTAGTTCCCGCGGATAATAGCACGCATGTGCCGGTGCCGGAGCGGGCCGGCAACGAGGAAGCGCCGATGGCCGTCGACACTGTAGTCTACATCTTTGATTTGTTGGGCATCGCCGTGTTTGCGGTCAGTGGTGCTCTGGCCGCCGCGGAAAAACGGCTGGATGTCCTGGGTTTCGTGCTGTTCGGCACGATTACCGGTATCGGCGGTGGCACCGTACGTGACCTGCTGTTGCAGACTGACCAGGTCTTCTGGATCGGCAATACCACCTACTTGTGGGTATGCATCGGCGCGAGCCTCGCCACCTGGTTTCTGGCTCACCTGTTTGAATCCCTGCGGGCGCTGCTGCTGTGGGCGGACGCGCTGGGGCTGGCACTGTTCAGCGTCCTGGGCACCCAGAAAGCACTGGCCTGGGATGCACCTCTGCTGGTGGCTGTTGGCATGGGCATGATGACCGCCACCTTTGGCTCGCTGATCCGGGACAGCCTGCTGGGTCGCCCTCCAGTGCTGCTCGAACCGGACATCTACGTTTCCGCGGCGGCGCTCGGTGCGCTCAGCTATGTGGCTATCGTGGCTCAGGACTGGGGGCGGGAAGTGGCCCTGCCGGTGGCAGTCGCGGCGGCATTTGCACTGCGCGCAGGCGCCATCCTGTTCGATCTGCGGCTACCCAAATACCGGCCCCGGGATCCGCGGCGCAATACCCATGTTCCCTAGCCCTTGCCCGTGGGTTTGTTGGGACCGGCAAGGGCGTCCTTGACAACGTAGTCGATGATCTTGCCGGCGATGTCGATGCCGGTGGCGGTTTCTATGCCTTCCAAACCCGGTGAGGAGTTGACCTCAATCACAAGCGGGCCATGCGCGGACCGAAGTAGATCCACGCCGGCCAGATCCAGCCCCATCACCCGGGCGGCCTTGACCGCAAGGCGGCGTTCCTCGGGATGCAGCTTAATCACCTCGGCGGTACCACCGCGATGCAGATTGGAGCGGTACTCGCCCTTGACTGCCCGGCGTTGCATTGCGGCGATGACCTTGTCACCGACCACAAAGCAGCGGATATCCGAGCCTCCGGCCTCCTTGATGAACTCCTGCACCAGGAAGTCCGAGCCGATACCACGAAAGGCGTTGATCAGAGCCTCCGCCGCTTTCTTGGTCTCCGCCAGCAGCACCCCGTTGCCATGGGTGCTCTGGGTCAGCTTCAGGATCAGCGGTGCGCCGCCCACGGATTCGATCAGTTTGTCGGTGGCGCGGGCCGAGTGGGCATAGCTGGTCACGGGCTGACCGATCCCGCGGCGGGCCAGCAGTTGATGCGCTCGCAGCTTGTCGCGGGAGCGGGTGATGGCGATGGATTCATTGAGCGAATAGACATGACCCACCTCGAACTGGCGCAGCACCGCGCACCCATAGGAGGTGATGCTGGCTCCAATGCGTGGAATGACTGCGTCGAATTCCAGCGCTTCCACCCGGTGCTCGGAATGCTGGTAGGTGACCGTCGGATCATTCGCGGTAATGTTCATGTAGCACTTGAGGACATCGATCACCCGTACCTCGTGTCCCCGTTTGTCGGCCGCCTCCATCAGTCTGCGGGTGGAGTACAGCCTGCGATTGCGGGACAGAATACCGATTTTCATACACCTTCCTTCCGGGGGTTGCTACCTGCCTCCCATCATAGCCTCTATACGGGCATTTCTATACAGCAGCGCTGCTAAAGAGCAGTAGCCAGATGATTCCCGCAGCCGAATTTCAGCGCACGTAGTCGAGGCTCTGGTGGAGCATTTCAGGGGTGACCAGCACAACGCCGCCGGGGGAGACTTCATAGCGCTGCCGGTCATGCTCGGGATCGACACCGATTACGGTGCCTGGGGCCAGCACGCAACCGGTTTCAATCACCGCCCTGTGCACCCGGCAATTGGGACCTATGACTACTCTGGGCAGAACCACCGCATCTTCGACCAGCGCACCTTCTTCCACCCGGACATTGGAAAACAGGATGGAATGGCGAATTGAAGCGCCGGAGACCACGCAGCCATTGGCCACCATGGAATCCACTGCCATGCCGCGGCGGCCATCATCGTCGAACACAAACTTGGCGGGCGGGCTCTGTGCCTGGAAGGTGCGTATGGGCCACTGGGTATCAAACAGATCCAGTTCCGGCACCACGCCGATCAGTTCCTGATTGGCGCTCCAATAGCTGTCCAGCGTGCCCACATCCCGCCAGTAGGCTCTCTTGCCGGTGCGGGCATCGCGAAACGGTGAACCGAATACGCGGTCCTCCTGGACCGCCCGGGGCAGGATATCGATGCCGAAGTCGTGGGCAGACGCCGGATCTCCACTGTCCCTCTCCAGCTGTGCAATCAGGTAGTCTGCGGTAAAGACATAGATGCCCATGGATACCAGCGCGCAGTCCCTGTTGCCTGGCATCGGCTGTGGGTCCCTGGGCTTTTCCTGGAATCCGGTGAGACGCCATTCGTCATCTACCCGCAGTACCCCGAAGGCGCTGGCCTCCTCCAGTGGCACTTCCATACAGCCTACCGTGACATCTGCATTCGTCTCGACATGGGTGGCGAGCAGGGCGCCGTAGTCCATTTTGTAGATGTGGTCGCCACCCAGCACCAGTACAAAACGCGGATCGTGGGCGCGGATTATGTCGATGTTCTGGTAGACCGCGTCAGCGGTGCCGTTGTACCAGGAGCCGGTGGTGCGCTGCTGGGCGGGCAGCAGTTCCACGAACTCCCCGAGTTCCCCGCGCATGAAGCCCCAGCCCTGGCTGAGATGACGGATCAGGGAATGTGCCTTGTACTGGGTCAGCACACCGATGCGCCGTACGCCGGAATTGACGCAGTTGGACAGGGTGAAATCAATGATGCGCATATTGCCGCCGAAGGGCACCGCGGGTTTGGCCCGCTGGGTCGTGAGTCCACCGAGGCGGGTTCCGCGGCCGCCCGCGAGGATCAGGGCCAGGCTGTCACGGGTCAGTGCGCTGACGAAACGGTCGGGGTATGGAAAGCTCATGCTGCACCTGTACAACGGGTCGGCGCCAGGCACTGCCGCTGGTACTGTGTTTTCCTGCCTTGCTCTGAACGCTGTGGCTGTGAGTTTTGGTTAGCGGACTTCACACCTGACCCGCTAGCGATGCCACTCAGCGCGCAGACCCCGGCATTCATCCCGCCAGGCACAACCGGTCTCCCTGCAGGTGAACCGGTAGTCGGTAGCAAAACACGGCCGTTTGCCCCGAGCGGACTGGGCCGACCAGATCGCCCAGCGGCGGGCCGTGCCGGTAGCGGGTAGCGAATGAGGTACACCCTCCGGGGGTGGATGCGGTGTCGTTTTCGTCGTGGTTTCGGGCATCTCGTATCCTCCCCGGCGCAGCAAAATCGAACTCTCGCAATCGCAACCGTGTAATCAGTGTAGCCCAGTTATGTGACAGCTGTGTTGATTTGGGTCAAACAGGACTCCGACTGAGAGGGCAGGGCCTGGTGAAACGGGGCCTGCCCACCGTTCGGTTAAAGTCCACGGCACTGCCGCCGATACACTGGCAACAGGGACGGGCTGGTCTGGCGAGGCCCAGCTGGCCGTTACACACCGGATTGAGGACGTTGCAGATGCCGCTCAGGACATTCACCGTCATGCTCAGTGCTCTGCTACTGAGTGGCTGCTTTACTGTCATGACCTCGCAGGCACCGGTGGTGGCGACCTATGGCATCAGTGAGCAGCAGAAAATGCAGGCGGCACATCACTGGCTGGTACTGGCTGAGCACGAGGCCCATAACATGCTGGTCGACCCGACGCTGTCCGGCAAGGCGCTGTACGTGCAGCAGGGGGAGGGGGCTGATTTTGCCCAGGGCTTCGAGGCACTGCTGACCAGTGAGTTGGTCAGCCGCGGCGGTTTTGTGCGAACGGAACCGGACAATGCCGCGCGGATTACCACCCGGGTACAGCTGCTGCGGCACAAGGACCGCCAGTTTGTACGCGCGCCCCAGGGAGCGCTGACCGCGTTGGCGGCGGGCATAGCGGTCGCCACCGTGCCCTACAATCACTGGACCGAGCCGGCCCTGGCGCTGATTCCGGCCGCCGCCGCGGGAGATGCCTTCAGCGGCAACTGGACCGCGCGTACCGAGACCGAGGTGATTGTCACCACCCAGGTCACCCAGAACAGCCGAATACTCTATTCCTCCTCGAATATCTACTACATCAACGGCGGCGACAATGATCATTATGGCGGCGAACGCCGGACTGCCAGATCCATTCCTGTGACGGACCAGTGGTAGCAGCAAGATGATTCAAATCCTGATGTATCGTGTAAAAAACTTCGCCGTTGCAGCCATCGCCTGTGTGCTGCTCTCCGCCTGTGCCAGCCAGGGTGGGGCACCGACCTTCGCCGCGCCCCAGGAAGTGGATGTCGTCAAGCTGATGAATGCTTCCGCGGCAGACCTGGTGGCCAATGCATCCGGGCTGCCGCCGGGTGGCCCCATCATCGCCGCGACCTTTGTCGACATCGACAATCTGCAGCAATCCTCGACCCTGGGGCGCACCCTGGCGGAAATGTTTGCGACTGGCCTGGTGAGGGCGGGACTCACGGTGATGGAAGTCAAAATGCGCGACAGTTTGTTCATCCGGGAAACTACCGGCGAACTGATACTGTCGCGGGATATCCGCAGACTTTCCGCCAGTCACGACGCCCAGGCGGTGCTGATCGGCACCTATGCCCAGGCCGAGTCCATGGTCTACCTGAATGTTCGCATCGTCCGCAGCAGTGACAACGTGGTACTGGGCGCCAGCAACGTGCAGTTGCCCATGGACAAGAACATTCGCGCAATGCTGTCGCCGGCGTGGTGATACGGCCTCCTGGCCATCGGTTCAGGCGCGCCGGCCGGCAACCGTGACGGCATTTTGTGCCCAGGCCTGTTACTGTTCCGGGCCGGCGCGTCCCGCCTGTGCGAGCCCAGGAGCAAGCCGGGACGTCGATATTGGCAACCGGTGAAACTTTCTATACCCTGCATGAAGGACCTACCGGAGTCATCTCATGCAGCGCCATCTTCTTTGTAGCAGCCTGCTTTTCATCAGCCTCGCTCTCGGCGGCTGCACAGAATCTGGACCTGGGGGGGAGGGCGAAAGCCTCAGCCCGGCCGCCGAAGTCCAGAGCAAAGAGCCGGCCGACGAGGCTGCGGTGGAGGCCGATACCCCGGAACCCGGCGTCGACTACCACTCCTTCGCCAATACCGACGACTACCGTATCGAACACCTGGACCTCGACCTCGCGGTGGACTTTTCGCGGCAGGTGCTGGAGGGTGAGGCCCGGTTGAAAATAGAGCGGCTCACCGCAGAGAACCCGCCGCTGGTGCTCGATACCCGCGATCTTGCCATCGAGGCCGTCACGGCCGGCCAGGGCCGGCAACTGGCCCCGGTGGCGTTCTCTCTGGGCGAACAGGACGATCACCTCGGCACGCCGCTGACAATCGAGCTGCCGGAAGAGGCCACCTCAGTGGCCATCCGCTACCGCACGTCGCCCGGGGCCTCCGGCGTACAATGGCTGGAGCCGGAGCAGACTGCCGGCAAGGAACATCCCTTCCTATTCACCCAGGCCCAGGCGATTCACGCACGCAGCTTTGTGCCACTGCAGGATTCACCCAAAGTACGCATGACCTACGAGGCCACTATCCGCACGCCGGAAGCATTGCGCGCGGTGATGAGCGCGGACAATGATCCGCAGGCCGAGCGAGACGGCATCTACGAATTCAGCATGCCGCAGCCGATCCCGTCCTACCTGCTGGCGCTGGCAGTGGGAGACCTGGAGTTCAAATCCATGGGCGAGCGCACCGGCGTCTACGCCGAGTCGGCCTTGTTGGACGATGCGGCAAAGGAGTTCGAAGACACCGAGTCCATGCTGGAGGCCACCGAGGAGGTCTACGGGCCCTATCGCTGGGATCGCTATGACCTGCTGATCCTGCCTCCCAGCTTCCCCTTCGGCGGCATGGAAAACCCGCGCTTGAGCTTTATCACACCTACGGTGATTGCCGGCGACAAGAGCCTGGTGGCACTGATCGCCCACGAACTGGCACACTCCTGGTCCGGCAACCTGGTGACCAATGCCAGCTGGCGGACCTGTGGCTGAATGAGGGCTTCACCACCTATCTCACCAACCGCATCATGCAGAATATCTACGGCGATCAGCGCTACCGCATGGAAATGGCGCTGGGTTACGACGATCTGCAGGCGGACCTGGCGGATCGCGAAGACCGCGACGAGATCATGGCGATCGACCTGCGCGGCCGTGATCCCGACGATGTATTCTCCAGGATCCCCTACCAAAAGGGCGCCCTGTTCCTGTACGAACTTGAGCAGGCAATCGGTCGCGAGGCCTTCGACCAGTTCCTGCTGGAGTATTTCAACCATTTCGCGTTTCAGAGTATCACCACGGAAGATTTCCTGGACTATCTCGACAAAACCCTGCTGCAACAGTATCCCGAAAAACTGGACGCCGCGCGTATCAATGAGTGGATCTACCAACCCGGCCTTCCCGAGGGTGCGCCGCAGCCGCAATCCAGTGCCTTCAGCAAAATAGACCCGATCCGCCAGCAGTGGCTGGACGGGGAGGTCGCCGCCAGCGATATCGATACCGGCAGCTGGACCTTCCACCAGTGGAAATATTTCCTGGACGGGATGCCGGAAGAGCTCGATGAAGCCCAATTGACGGAGCTGGACCAGGCCTTCGGCCTGACCGAATCAGGCAACAACGAGGTTGCCTTCAGCTGGTTGATGATCGCCGTGCGCAACCAGTACCAGCCAGCCTACGAACGCCTGGAGAATTTCCTCACCAGCATCGGCCGCAACAAGTTCCTGCGTCCGCTGTACCGCACCCTGGTGGAAACCGGCCAGGGCGAACTGGCCGAGCGCATCTTCGAGCAAGCCAGGGCCGGATATCACCCGCTCACGGTGAAGGTGAACAGCGGGGTTATCTACGGGGATGGGGCAGAGTAAGGGGAGGGCAGGTCGGCAGTACCTGCCGGCCTGAGGTGTTTCAGGTGAATACCTGTTCAGGGGTGCCCGCCCGGCCTCCTACTTCGTGCGCTGATATTATCGGCTCTCGGTGTGAACAGATGTTGGCGCTGCTGGATCTTGGGAAACGCATTGGCCATGATGAATTGGCCGTCCAGACACATATTATGTGTTTTCGAGATAACAAAAATAAGCAATTGAATTTAAAGTAAATTACTCGAAATATTGGGGCGGGACGCAGCTCTGGTGAACTCATATATATCCCTCTAAGTCACTCCCAGGCATCCCATGGAGTTATTTCCAATACCTGCAACTCGTAATTCAAGTAAACGCAGCCATGAGTGAATCAGGGCTGCAATTTGCAACATCTGTACTTCTGGACACCCGAAGCTTGGTATTGCCCCTGTATACCGTACGCAGCTCCGATGCGTCATGCCAGAGCTACAGAGCTACGCTGACAATTTGTCATCACTGGAAGAGCTTCGGAAGGCCCGGGAGACGGCTCAGAGCCTGGAATTACCGGTAGATGACGTCATTCTTAAAGAATCCATAAGTGCGCATAATTTCCGGCTCGGATTATGGTCATTAGCGAGCCGGGAAAATGGTTTTCCTCCCCGGCTCGCTATTTATCCATAGTCCGGATTATGCGCATATTTCCTTCGCTTATTCCCAATCGATATAGTTTAATACACACATAACTATTGTCTCTATCTGTTATGTGTGTATAATACTAATTATAGACAAACGGGAGAGTAAAAATGCAAGCGATAAAGCCTGAAAATAGCATCACCGTCACACGTTACATGCAGTCACTCTTGGCACAGTGGACATTGTTGGACTCTGCTGGCAGAGCTGTGAGGGGCGATGAGTGGTATGCCAAGCGTGAAGAGCGGCATGAATTAGCAGATCGCATAGTGTATCTGCTGAGGGAGACGATCAATGACAGCGCCAATTGATCCTAAACGCCCTCCACACCGCCCTAGGGAGCTTGAGGGCGGAAAGCGGGTCAATGTCTACCTGGATGCCGAAACGCTCTCACGCGCCCATACGCTTGGCGATGGCAACATTTCCGAGGGTATCCGTCGAGCCCTGGCGACAACCCACCCCTCCTGACCTGTTCAGCCCGCTTTTCATCCCTCTGGATCCAATTCAGGGGGAAGGGAGTGCTAACGCTTTGTTGCCATGCGGGCGGCAGTGCGGTTTGAAGGCCAGAGGTAAGTAATACTGGCCTTTTGTCTCATTTCTGAGACTCCATCACCTTCCCCGTGCGCTTGAATTCTCTGATTTCATCCTCAGTTACTGTCTTTAATCCTTTTAAAATCAATAACTTAAGTATTTCCGTGTCCTTGAATCCGAGCTGGGTTTTAGTCACTGCCTCTACGGTCTTTTTTCCACCTCCCTCCAGACCCTCTCATCGATGTGTTTTGTCGGCATTTCCTGATTCTCCGGCGTTACTGATCTTCTATTTTACGTCTTTGAATCTAAGAAACTTGACAACTAAGAATTTATATTCTAATAATTCAGCCTATTAATAAATTCTGAGATTCTCAGAAATGATTGATTGGCTTGACTTCGTTATCCCTTGCCTCCACGACCCATACCAGCCGGACGGGTCATGTCCATTTTGCCCAGCGGAGAACTTGAATATGACGTGCCGAAGCGGATGCAGGCCACCGGTACTTACGAGTCGAAAATGTGGGTCCGGAGCCAGGGCGGAGACGGGGAGGGAAGAGCAACTGAACTTTATATTTCCGGCAACCCCGCCAAATTTTTACAGGGGCACAACGTCTTTGGCTGCGAGCTGGTCTGCGATCTGGCGGCGGGCGTTGTTCGCAAGATCCTCGACACCGTTGGTATTTCATCTGATTTAACGGTGGCCCAAGCTCTCAAGGGTAATTTTTCCGTCAAGCGGATTGATATCACTCGGTCATTTTCCTTTGCCAGTCGGAACGAAGTGAAAGCGGTGTTATCGAGTCTGGCAATTAAATCCCGGTCGCGGATGGGGAGGGCGCAGACCTCTGGCGGGACGGTGTATCACGGTAAGCAATCGCGTCGTCACACCCTGAAATTTTATTGCAAAGCGGAAGAATTGGAAGCGGGTGAAAAACACAAGCTGCCTGCTGAGTTGGAAAAAACCCCTATTAAAGAGTTCGCGGAAACATTGCTGCGGGCTGAATTAACGCTGCGATCAAAAGAGCTGATCGAGTTGGAAAAAACCGAGGGAAAACACTTTACCCGAAGGTGTTGGATGCCTCTACTTTGATTATTTCGGGAGGATTGAAATGGCTGCACAAGCTTACATACCTAGTGAAGAAATCAAGCTGCTTTCGCGCTCGATCCGCGACAGCTATTTGCTCTGGAAGGAGGGCGTTGATGTACGCCGATGATGAGCAAACCAACATTTTATCGGCACCGTTCCGAGTTGCTGCCTTTGGGCATCGATATCGCACTCCCGAATGAACAGGTTGAGTGCGAGATCATCCCTCTTTTTCGCAAAGTCACCGGCAGACCAGTCGGTATTCCGGATTGGGCCTATCAACAGGGTCTGGTCTATCAATCGAGAGTAGGGGGTTAATCCCATGTTGGTACAAGCCAAATTATCGACGTTGATTTGCGCGTCCATAAAGACAAACAGGTTGCTGATGTGACCTTAAAATTTTCCGAGCCGAACGAGGCCATAGTTACCACGCTCTGGAATAACAGCGTTTCGCGTGGTGACCATAAGATTTTTTCGGAGTTCGCTGGTCAAGACGTTTTGCTTGCGATTCGCCCCGAAATATTTAACGGCAACTTGAAGTATTCCATCAATACGATGGTTCGCCCGGTGCCTGTCAAGGCTCCAGGGGTCAAGTAAGTGCCTTTAGTGCTTATCGATGAGCCATGCCCCTGTTGCTCTAGCAGGGGCTCGCAGTGTGCGCAATGCTTTTATGAAGCGTTAATGCCGCATTTCTTAAAGTCATTTCCTGAACCTCCTTTTCTCAAAGTGACGGATATCGATTATTGCCTTTGCCTACTTTTGAACAGGAACTTCATTAATGTCGCTCACCCTCATTTGTTCCGGCGATATCACTACCGACGAGGGTGTGGCTTTTTGCAGTACAGGGTGGCAGACGGCACAGCACGTCGCACCATTTGACATCTCGCAGTTAGACCCCGTTCTAATTGCGACGTGTGTGGGGTCCGGCTTCTTCATCATGCTTCCGCTTTGGGCTGCATGTTTGGGCGGTCGGGCATTATTAAGGGCCATCAGAGGATAGAGCTATGGACGCAGCAGCCGTTACAGCTATCACTTCGGCGGTCGATTTTGCCTCAGTTGTAACGGGTATTGGTGCAGTATTCGCCGCCGTTGTACTGGTCAAGGTCGCCATCGTTGGCGGTAGCAAACTCATCTCAGCCATTCGCGGCTGAGCAATACCGCCCCTCACGGGGGCTTTTTTTACAGGCACATCACAATGCTGGACCTCTATTACTGGACCTTCTTTTTTTGCGGCATGCTCGGTGCCATCATGTGGTTGCCGCCCCAGGTATGAATTCGTCAATCAAATTTGTTGCGTTTTTTTTCATTGCGCTATTTTTGCCGTCTACTGCTTTAGCTACTGTTTGGATTCATGATGACAATTATTATACGACTTTAAATGCAGCCGGTTCGGCATCATGCAGTGCTAAGGGCCAAAGCGCCGTCGATTATGACTCAGGACCTCCTAGCTATGTGCGATGCGCTCCTAGTTACAATTGGTATTACGTGGCATCACAAGCCGGTGGATGCCCGAAGGAACCGTTGAGAATACTACTACCACATGTGCGAAGAACCGCCTCCTTTGCCCAGTTGCCAGCCCGGATCGCTCGATTTACATTGTCAAGTTCCGTGCTCCGCAAACGTATTTCACACCGGCGGATACGTGGGCTATGGCGACACCTGCCTGGCGATGATCTGCTCGATGATCCCGCGTTAGAGGGATTTGACAGTTTCGCGTGTATCACTGATGGCGACCCTCATGTGTGTGACCCGGTGCATCGCAGCACCATCTGCCGGAAAATACAGGTGCAATTAAGGTTGATGGTTCTGATAATGAAACGTGTGAAACGTGCAATATAGAAGAATACGGCACGTCTGAGGGGCAGACTGACAGTCTGGGGAATCCTACCGGCGTGACTCATCAGGGCGGCGGTGGTTCTAGTGGCGGCGGTGGTGGCGGCGAACCTGAAATATTAGTGCCGATCGCGCCACCGAGCGATTGCATAAACTCATTTTTGGCCGGTGTTCAAACTGGCGATTGTAATAACATGATCGATATACCGTATGAGGATTTGTCGGGACTCGATCATCGTTGTGATGATGGCTTGCCTTATCCTTGCTCCGCTGAGGATTTTGAAAATACCAATTTAATCGAGGCATGCCGCTTAAATCCAACAATGCCCCAGTGTGAAACGACTGACGTTTATGATCTTTGCGCGCATGGTGGTGTGCCAATGCCGGTTATTGGATGCGATTATAATTTACCAATGGACCCGCCGAGTGTATCCCACCACAGGTGACTGACCCCGATGGATATTGTGTCACTCCTGCAAGCGATCCAGTCGTTACACCGACGCCGGAAGCGGTAGAAGAAATCGTAAATCCGCCCGGTGGACAGCCTTCGACACAGCCGCCACCGGTGCAGCAAACGGAGACGACGACGACCGAGACATCGCAGACAACAACGACCGATGGCAGCGGGAATACGACAACAACGACAACAACTGTCATCACGACTACTACAGAAGAAACGACCGACGGCGGGGCAGGGGAGTGCGATCCTACAGCGTCGGATTATCAGGATTGCATTGGCGGCAGTACAACTTACGATGATGCTGCGCCTACTGATCTAGACTCTGTTGCGACTGGTTATTATGACAGCCTTTCCGCAGTGCCGTTGGTTGCTGCTGTGAGCGGCGTTAGCTCGGTATTTTCAGGCTCAGGCAATTGCCCGACACCCAGCTTTTCGGCGTTCGGCCAGACTCACGTTATCGATATGCACTGCATCGTTTTCGATGAAATCGAGGGTCCGTTGTCTGCAATTATGCTGGTCTTTTTCGCCATCATTGGTATACGTCACGTAGTGAGTGCTGATATGGATTGTAAATATACAGATATCGCCTGCCACTGGGATGGTGCAAAGGAAACTCTCAAGGGATGGGGCGCTGAATTTCTACAGTGGCTGCTCGATATCCTTATCACTGTGCTGTCCTATATCCCGGTCCCAGACTGGATGGAAAATGTCGGCAGCATGAACCTGCCGAGTGGCGTTCTCTGGTTTGCAAGCGCGTTTGAGCTGCAAGCGGGTGCTGCCATCATGGTCAGCGCTTGGACGCTGCGCTTCATCATTCGTCGTATTCCCGTTGTTGGATAATGGCGATTACTGCTTACAGCGGCCTCCCAGGCTCTGGCAATCTTATTCCGTAGTTGAGCATGTCATTCTGCCCGCGCTGCGCGCTGGCAATATCGTGTGGACCAACATCCCGATGGATCCCGATCTAATGGATAGCGAGTTTGGCGGGCTCCTGAAGCAATTCAAAATTTCCGAGATCGAGGAAAATCAAAACTGGTTTCAGGAAACCTTCACTCCGGGGCTACTATCGTGATCGATGAAGCGTGGCGACTCTGGCCCGCGGGGACTCGCGCTAACGCAATGCTGGAACAGCACAAGTCGTTCCTTGCTGAACATCGGCATATGGTCTCGGAAGACGGTCGCAGTACTGAAGTTGTCATAGTGACTCAGGATTTGTCACAGCTCGCGAGTTATCCCCGTTCCCTTGTTGCTCTACGTATCGCACTACAAAAATGGATATCATCGGCGCGAGCAAGAGTTTCCGCGTCGATGTGTATGAAGGCGCTGTGACCGGCAACAAGCCACCTGTCAAGCAACGAGTGCGCCAGATTCCCGGCAATACAAAGCTGACATTTACAAATACTATAAATCTCAGACCCTGAGTGAGTCAGCGAATCACGGCGATGAATCCCGCACTGATGACCGGATCAACATTTTAAAATCCAAGTGGCTCCGGGTTGGATTCCCTTTCCTGATCGTGTTTTGCCTCTATATCGTTTATAAGGGCATGTCCGCCCTGGGCAGCTTCTACGGTTCTAGTGACGACATGGCGTCCACTCAGCAGCCGATGCAGCAGCAGGGCGATGCACCGACCAGGGCACGCAGCGAGTCCGCCATTGGTTCGACGGCATGAGTATCTCTATCAGCTTCAACATGGGCACCATCCCGCAATATCGTTTACCGGCTCGCGTTTGCCGGTCCCGCTGGCAGCGTCACGATGGGCACCAATGAGCTGTACCGGCTCGGGTACAGCATCGAGCTATTGATGCCTGTCTCGTCCGGCTGGTCGGCCACGGTGACTCTCGCTTGGTAATGTGTCCTGGTCCCGACACCGGCAAACGAGATAGCATTTTCGATATCTGATTTTTTGAGCGTAGCGAAAAAAACAGATATTGAATGTGCGCATAATTTCCGGCTCGGATTATGGTCATTAGCGAGCCGGGAAAATGGTTTTCCTCCCCGGCTCGCTATTTATCCATAGTCCGGATTATGCGCATATTTCCTTCGCTTATTCCCAATCGATATAGTTTAATACACACATAACTATTGTCTCTATCTGTTATGTGTGTATAATACTAATTATAGACAAACGGGAGAGTAAAAATGCAAGCGATAAAGCCTGAAATAGCATCACCGTCACACGTTACATGCAGTCACTCTTGGCACAGTGGACATTGTTGGACTCTGCTGGCAGAGCTGTGAGGGCGATGATGGTATGCCAAGCGTGAAGAGCGGCATGAATTAGCAGATCGCATAGTGTATCTGCTGAGGGAACGATCAATGACAGCGCCAATTGATCCTAAACGCCCTCCACACCGCCTAGGGAGCTTGAGGCGGAAAGCGGGTCAATGTCTACCTGGATGCCGAAACGCTCTCACGCGCCCATACGCTTGGCGATGGCAACATTTCCGAGGTATCCGTCGAGCCCTGGCGACAACCCACCCTCCTGACCTGTTCAGCCCGCTTTCATCCCTCTGGATCCAATTCAGGGGAAGGGAGTGCTAACGCTTTGTTGCCATGCGGGCGGCAGTGCGGTTTGAAGGCCAGAGGTAGTAATACTGGCCTTTTGTCTCATTTCTGAGACTCCATCACCTTCCCCGTGCGCTTGAATTCTCTGATTTCATCCTCAGTTACTGTCTTTAATCCTTTTAAAATCAATAACTTAAGTATTTCCGTGTCCTTGAATCCGAGCGGGTTTTAGTCACTGCCTCTACGGTCTTTTTTCCACCTCCCTCCAACCCTCTCATCGATGTGTTTTGTCGGCATTTCCTGATTCTCCGGCGTTACTGATCTTCTATTTACGTCTTTGAATCTAAGAAACTTGACAACTAAGAATTTATATTCTAATAATTCAGCCTATTAATAAATTCTGAGATTCTCAGAAATGA
Source organism: Kineobactrum salinum (assembly GCF_010669285.1). Lineage (GTDB taxonomy): Bacteria > Pseudomonadota > Gammaproteobacteria > Pseudomonadales > Halieaceae > Kineobactrum > Kineobactrum salinum. The sequence goes on from NZ_CP048711.1 coordinate 4,645,683, forward strand.
TTGATTGGCTTGACTTGTTATCCCTTGCCTCCACGACCCATACCAGCCGGACGGGTCATGTCATTTTGCCAGCGGAGAACTTGAATATGACGTGCCGAAGCGGATGCAGGCCACCGGTACTTACGAGCGAAAATGTGGTCCGGAGCCAGGGCGGAGACGGGGAGGGAAGAACTGAACTTTATATTTCCGGCAACCCCGCCAAATTTTTACAGGGGCACAACGTCTTTGGCTGCGAGCTGGTCTGCGATCTGGCGGCGGGCGTTGTTCGCAAGATCCTCGACACCGTTGGTATTTCATCTGATTTACGGTGGCCCAAGCTTCAAGGGTAATTTTCCGTCAAGCGGATTGATATCACTCGGTCATTTTCTTTGCCAGTCGGAACGAAGTGAAAGCGGTGTTATCGAGTCTGGCAATTAAATCCCGGTCGCGGATGGGGAGGGCGCAGACTCTGGCGGGACGGTGTATCACGGTAAGCAATCGCGTCGTCACACCCTGAAATTTTATTGCAAAGCGGAAGAATTGGAAGCGGGTGAAAAACACAAGCTGCCTGCTGAGTTGGAAAAAACCCTATTAAAGAGTTCGCGGAAACATTGCTGCGGGCTGAATTAACGCTGCGATCAAAAGAGCTGATCGAGTTGGAAAAAACCGAGGGAAAACACTTTACCCGAAGGTGTTGGATGCCTCTACTTTGATTATTTCGGGAGGATTGAAATGGCTGCACAAGCTTACATACTAGTGAAGAAATCAAGCTGCTTTCGGCTCGATCCGCGACAGCTATTTGCTCTGGAAGGAGGGCGTTGATGTACGCCCGATGATGAGCAAACCAACATTTTATCGGCACCGTTCCGAGTTGCTGCCTTTGGGCATCGATATCGCACTCCCGAATGAACAGGTTGAGTGCGAGATCATCCCTCTTTTTCGCAAGTCACCGGCAGACCAGTCGGTATTCCGGATGGGCTATCAAAGGGTCTGGTCTATCAATCGAGAGTAGGGGTTAATCCATGTTGGTACAAGCCAAAATTATCGACGTTGATTTGCGCGTCCATAAAGACAACAGGTTGCTGATGTGACCTTAAAATTTCCGAGCCGAACGAGGCCATAGTTACCACCTCTGGAATAACAGCGTTTCGCGTGGTGACCATAAGATTTTTTCGGAGTTCGCTGGTCAAGACGTTTTGCTTGCGATTCGCCCCAAATATTTAACGGCAACTTGAAGTATTCATCATACGATGGTTGCCCGGTGCCTGTCAAGCTCCAGGGTCAAGTAATGCCTTTAGTGCTTATCGATGAGCCATGCCCCTGTTGCTCTAGCAGGGCTCGCAGTGTGCGCAATGCTTTTATGAAGCGTTAATGCCGCATTTCTTAAAGTCATTTCCTGAACCTCCTTTTCTCAAAGTGACGGATATCGATTATCTGCCTTTGCCTACTTTTGGAACAGGAACTCATTATGTCGCTCACCTCATTTGTTCCGGCGATATCACTACCGACGAGGGTGTGGCTTTTTGCAGTACAGGGTGGCAGACGGCACAGCACGTCGCACCATTTGACATCTCGCAGTTAGACCCCGTTCTAATTGCGACGTGTGTGGGGTCCGGCTTCTTCATCATGCTTCCGTTTGGGCTGCATGTTTGGGCGGTTGGTTCTGATAATGAAACGTGTGAAACGTGCAATATAGAAGAAACGGCAGTCTGAGGGCAGACTGACAGTCTGGGAATCCTACCGCGTGACTCATCAGGGCGGCGGTTTCTAGTGGCGGCGTGGTGGCGGCAACCTGAAATATTAGTGCCGATCCGCCACCGACGATTGCATAAACTCATTTTGCGGTGTTCAAACTGGCGATTGTTAATAACATGATCGATATACCGTATGAGGATTTTCGGACTCGATCATCGTGTGATGATGGCTTGCCTTATCCTTGCTCCGCTGAGGATTTTGAAAATACCAATTTAATCGAGGCATGCCGCTTAAATCCAACAATGCCCCAGTGTGAAACGACTGACGTTTATGATCTTTGCGCGCATGGTGGTGTGCCAATGCCGGTTATTGGATGCGATATAATTACCAATGGACCCGCCCGAGTGTATCCCACCACAGGTGACTGACCCGATAGGATATTGTGTCACTCCTGCAAGCGATCCAGTCGTTACACCGACGCCGGAAGCGGTAGAAGAAATCGTAAATCCGCCCGGTGGACAGCCTTCGACACAGCCGCCACCGGTGCAGCAAACGGAACGACGACGACCGAGACATCGCAGACAACAACGACCGATGGCAGCGGGAATACGACAACAACGACAACAACTGTCATCACGACTACTACAGAAGAAACGACCGACGCGGGGCAGGGAGTGCGATCCTACAGCGTCGGATTATCAGGATTGCATTGGCGGCAGTACAACTTACGATGATGCTGCGCCTACTGATCTAGACTCTGTTGCGACTGTTATTATGACAGCCTTTCCCATGCCGTTGGTTGCTGCTGTGAGCGGCGTTAGCTCGGTATTTTCAGGCTCAGGCAATTGCCCGACACCCAGCTTTTCGGCGTTCGCCAGACTCACGTTATCATATGCACTGCATCGTTTCGATGAAATCGAGGTCCGTTGTCTGCAATTATGCTGGTCTTTTCCCATCATTGGTATACGTCACGTATGAGTGCCTGATATGGATTGTAAATATACAGATATCGCCTGCCACTGGATGGTGCAAAGGAAACTCTCAAGGATGGGGCGCTGAATTTCTACAGTGGCTGCTCGATATCCTTATCACTGTGCTTCCTATATCCCGGTCCCAGACTGGATGGAAATGTCGCAGCATGAACCTGCCGAGTGGCGTTCTCTGGTTTGCAAGCGCGTTTGAGCTGCAAGCGGGTGCTGCCATCATGGTCACGCTTGGACGCTGCGCTTCATCATTCGTCGTATTCCCGTTTTGGATAATGGCATTACTGCTTACAGCGGCCTCCCAGCTCTGGCAAATCTTATTCCGTAGTTGAGCATGTCATTCTGCCCGCGCTGCCGCTGGCAATATCTGTGGACCAACATCCCGATGGGATCCCGATCTAATGGATAGCGAGTTTGGCGGGCTCCTGAAGCAATTCAAAATTTCCGAGATCGAGGAAAATCAAAACTGGTTTCAGGAAACCTTCACTCCCGGCTACTATCGTGATCGATGAAGCGTGCGACTCTGGCCCCGGGGACTCGCGCTAACGCAATGCTGAACAGCACAAGTCGTTCCTTGCTGAACATCGGCATATGGTCTCGGGAAGACGGTCGCAGTACTGAAGTTGTCATAGTGACTCAGGATTTGTCACAGCTCGCGGTTATCCCCGTTCCCTTGTTGCCTCTACGTATCGCACTACAAAATGGATATCATCGGCGCGAGCAAGAGTTTCCGCGTCGATGTGTATGAAGGCGCTGGACCGGCAACAAGCCACCTGTCAAGCAACGAGTGCGCCAGATTCCCGGCAAATACAAAGCTGACATTTACAAATACTAAAATCTCAGACCCTGAGTGAGTCAGCGAATCACGGCGATGAATCCCGCACTGATGACCGGATCAACATTTTAAAATCCAAGTGGCTCCGGGTTGGATTCCCTTTCCTATCGGTTTGCCTCTATATCGTTTATAAGGCATGTCCGCCCTGGCAGCTTCTACGGTTCTATGACGACATGGCGTCCACTCAGCAGCCGATGCAGCAGCAGGGCATGCACCGACCAGGGCACCGCAGCGAGTCCGCCATTGGTTCGACGGCATGAGTATCTCTTCAGCTTACATGGACCCATCCCCGCAATATCGTTACCGCTCGCGTTTGCCGTCCCGCTGGC